>JBAVOQ010000160.1:0-2090 GCA_049692235.1 Acidobacteriaceae bacterium
GCCGGAAACTCTCAGAACTTCGGCGAGCGACTCTAAGACTCCTGGATCATCATCGATCACCAGAACGCGTTCCATTGTTTGCGACTGATCATCTTCACGCATGCATTGGTAGATTTTAGCGCGGTACAGGCTACACCAGCCCGTTTCTAATTTCCCCTTTCAAACCGTGCGTGCGGTTTTCCCGCACACGGCTTAACGATGATCTTACTGGTGTGGCTTGCGCCGGGTATTTCACGGTACCTCGCAACTGATATAAACCCATACCCACAAACTTTTCATGGGTCCACTTCTCAAATCGACCGGTCCGCTGCCCTCCGCGCCGTACCAGCCAGCGCGTCAGCCGCGACCACACATAGCTGTCGAGTTGATTGAACTTCCGCTCGGCATTACCCGACCGGAAGTAGTTTCCCCATCCCCGGAGTACAGGATTCAGCGTCGCAATAATCTGCTTCGCATCTTTCCCGCTGTGCCGCGCATCGGTCAACTCATGCACGCGTTCCCGGATTCGCTTCATGGCCTTCGGCGACGGCCACCGCTGCATGAAATGTATGCGCGGGTTCCGCTGTATGCTCCGTTTCTTTCGAATCGTGCAGCCCAGAAACACAAAGCTTCCCTTCCCACGTCTCAAGTCCACCATCCGCGTCTTCTCCGGATGCAGTTTCAGACCCAGCCGGTTCATCACCAGTCCGATCCGTCGAAGCGCTTCCTTCGCCGCCGATTCCGTTCGGCACATGGCCACGAAATCATCGGCATACCGGACCAGCACCCCCAGCGACATACAACGCGCCGCCCAGATGCGATCCAGCTTGTTCAGGTAGATGTTCGCCAACAACGGCGAGATCACTCCGCCCTGCGGGGTTCCCGCTAGCGTCTCTCTCACCGTGCCGTCTTCCATCACTCCCGCTTCCAGCCACTGGCGTATCAGCTTCAATACCCTTCGATCCGAGATTCGCTCCTTCACCAGCTCCATCAACGTGCTTCTGTCGATGCTGTCGAAGTAGCCCTGAATATCCGCATCCACGACAAAACTGTGGCCCCGGTTGCCCGCCTCGCGGATTGCTTCCAGCGCCTGTGTCGCGCTCTTCTTTGGGCGGAACCCATAACTGCAGGATTGAAAATCCGCTTCGAAGATCGGCTCGATCACCAGTTTCGCCGCCATTTGGATCACCCGGTCCCTGACCGTCGGTATGCCTAATGGCCGCTGCTTCCCGTCTGCTTTCGGTATCCATCGCCTCTTCACCGGTGAAGGACGATATCGGCCTGCCTTGAGTTCAGCCTGTATCCCTTCGAGAAACTGCATCACTCCCCGTTCCTCGATGGATCGCAGCGTGGTTTCATCCACGCCCGCCGCTCCCTTGTTGCTGCGCACCCGCTTCCACGCTTCCCACAGAACGTCACTCCTGTAGATCCGGTCATACAACGCATGGAATCGCCGTGTCCTACTCTGCTTGGCACACACCCATAGCCTGCGTTGGAGTCGTCGTACTTTTTCATTGGGGTTTTTGGCCGTTTCCAGCATGCCCTCGCACTTACCTCCTTCCAGGCTCGATCAAAGCAGGGTCCCTTCCCTCCGGCGCGTTGTGTTGCACGCCTTCTCAGGTACTACGAACCCCTCGGACTCCCTCCCGGCTCCGTGCACTTTCAGCCTTCCGGCCTTATATGCCCGGTCTCCGCCCGACAGGGCTGCCGGGGAGGGTCTCTCCTGTTCCGCGATCTTCTTTGCAAACGTGCCACCGCCCAGTACCCCGGAAAGGTCCAGCACCCCATCCGGTCTTGCGGAGTGCTGTCTGTTGCCTTCGCCGTGATATGACCGGCTCGGCCCTTTCAAACACCTTTCGGCTGAAAATATGACGTGGCTGCAGCGTTCACTTAATGTTGCGGCCCGCTTGCTTGCTCCCCTCTCTTTCAAGGGCTTTCGACACTCCGCTTCGCACGGTTGGATCTCTCCTCCCGCCTGGAGTCTGCTACCGGGTGCTCCGGCGCTTACCCGGACGGATCTTTCATCCGTTAGAACATCGCGTCTTCGTTCAGGACGCACCATCGCTCAATTCTATACTTCTTCCTCTTCCAGTTCCTCTTCGGTTTCCTCT
>JBAVOQ010000161.1:0-144189 GCA_049692235.1 Acidobacteriaceae bacterium
CGATCGGCTCCAGCAAGTCGAGCAGGAATCGCTCCAACCGCTGACGTGACTTGGCGATCTGATTCTCGGTCATGCCCGAGCGTATCAGTGTCTAAACATGATGTCAATACTTAACGTTGTAATACTAGCAACTGGCTGCGAAACATCGGCCACCAGATAGAATCAAAAAAGGTTGCCATAAATCCGACTCCGATGAATTTCAAATAAAATTCTTCGTGATCGTTTGGTTGCTCTGCTTGAGCGAGAAGTCGAAAGTTCTTGCGGATCTCATCTTCTTGGGTTGAACGATATGCGTGGCGGAAGAACTCTTTGATGTCAGTTCCGGCTGGTAAGACGTCGGTGGACGTATTGGCGAGTTGGCTTATACCGCTTTGCGGCTTTCCCACCTGTTTCGTTTTTGATTGCCATCCGCGAATAATGGCTATCAGATACATTACTATTCCAATCGCCAGGACTGCGGCTGGCCACTGGTATATCTGAGGTAAGTAGGAGTGCTTAACAAGCCACTTCGTCGCCACCCCCACGATTCCGCTGGAGACCAGGAATTCTCTAATCCAATAAGCGTGGTGAAGCCATTCCAAAACTCCTTTGAGGGAATCCTTGAAGCGCGGTTTAGTCTCTGGCACTTCGGCCATATTTTCCACCTCATAAGACTTAGCCAATATGTTCTCACTGGCCTTCCATGACGTCTAGGCGATTCTCTTCCTTCTGCTGGGGGATGTGCGGGTTCGACGGCTTGGCGGGTGGCCCAAGTCTCATTTTGGCTCGGCCATCTTGGGTGCCCCAGGTCTAGTTTTTGAGACCTGGGATTGTAGGATGTACCCATGACGAAGGGCTTGGTTCGTTTTCAGCAGAGTCAAGACTTGCACTTCGTGACATTCAGTTGCTACCGGCGGCAACCTTACCTTGAGTCGGCAGCGGCCGATGGTCGGGACGATAGGGCTTTTCTTATCCCACACAAGCGAAGAACGCTTGTATGGGGCACCCGCCCATGACAGGCAGATGCATGGATTCTTCGCTGCGCTCAGAATGACGGCGCTTTTTTCCCTTAGCTGCGGGTGCGGTGGATGGCTTGGCGCCATGCGGCGATTTTGAGGCGGCGTTCTTCGGGGTTGGATTGTGGATCGAAGCGGCGCGATTCGTGCCATTGCTGCTCCAACTCTTCTACGCCTGACCAGATGCCTGCGCCCAGACCGGCGAGATAACAGGCTCCCAGTGCGGTGGCTTCGGAAGTTTGCGAGCGCACGATGGGAATGCCGAGCACGTCCGCCTGCATCTGCATCAGAAGATCGTTGGTGGAAGCGCCGCCATCGACGCGAAGCTCGTGCACGCGCAGGCTGGTAGAGGAATCGTGCGCGTCGGATTCCATGGCTCGGACAATGTCGGCAACCTGAAACGTGATGCCTTCGAGGGCCGCGCGGGCGAGGTGGGCGCGAGTGGTGCCGCGAGTGAGGCCGAAGATGGCGCCGCGCGCGTGCGGGTCCCAATGAGGCGCGCCGAGGCCGGTGAGCGCGGGGACAAAGACGACGCCACCGCTGTCGGGAACGGAGGCGGCGAGGGCTTCGACCTCGGGCGCACTGTTGAGAATGCCGAGGCCATCGCGCAACCACTGAATGGCGGCTCCGGCGACGAAGATGCTGCCTTCGAGCGCGTAATTGGTTTCGCCGGCGATGCGCCAGGCGATGGTGGTGAGCAAGCGATGCGGCGAGCGAACCGGCGTGGTGCCGGTTTGCAACATCAGGAAGCAGCCGGTGCCGTAGGTGTTTTTCGCCATGCCGGGGTGGAGGCACATTTGTCCGAAGAGCGCCGCCTGCTGATCGCCGGCGATGCCGGTGATTTTTGCGTGCGGGAGAAGTTCGCTGGCGACGGCGAGGTTGCCGCTGGAGTCGACGACCTCTGGCAGCATGGAGCGGGGGATGTCGAAGATGTCGAGTAGGTCGTCATCCCATGCGAGGGTGTGGATGTTGAAGAGCAGGGTTCGCGAGGCGTTGGAAACGTCGGTGATGTGGCGACGGCCGCCGGTGAGCTTCCAGAGGAGCCAGGTGTCGACGGTGCCGAAGGCGAGTTGGCCGGCCTGCGCCTGGGCGCGCGCGCCGGGAACGTGCTGCAGAATCCAGCGAATTTTGCTGGCGGAGAAGTAGGCATCGAGTACGAGGCCGGTTTTCTCTGAGACGAGCGATTCGATGTTGCGGCCGTTGTGAGCGGTGGCGGCGAGCTGGGCGCAATCGTCGGCGGTGCGACGATCTTGCCAGACGATGGCGTTGGCGATGGGGCGACCGGTGGCTCGCTCCCACACGAGGGTGGTTTCGCGCTGGTTGGCGATGCCGATAGTGTGAATGTCGGCTGGATCGAGACCGGCGTCGCCGAGAACTGCACGTACGGCTGCGGCCTGCGAAGACCAGATGGCTTCGGGATCCTGTTCAACCCAGCCGGACTGCGGATAAATCTGCGGTAGCTCACGCTGGGCGATGTGGGAGAGCGTGCCGTCGGCGCGCATCAAGACGGCACGCGAACTGCTGGTTCCCTGATCGAGTCCGAGGATGACGGTCATGCTGCTCGATCAGGCGCGCAAACTTGCGAGCGCGGGATACAGTTTGCGATAGGTTTGATAACCGCGATTGTAGACGGCTACGGCGGCGGGATCGGGGAGGATCGTTTCCGCGACGCGAATGGAAGATTCGCAGGCAACATCGATATCGGGCCATGCGCCTGCGCCGACACCGGCGAGCAATGCGGCACCGTATGCGCCACCTTCTTCGGCGACGAGAAGCTCGACGGGGCGGCCATAGATATCCGCCTGAATCTGCCGCCAGAGCGGACCGCGAGCGCCGCCGCCTCCAAGACGTACACCGCGGACGGGAATGCCAAGCTCGGCAAACAAGGTGAAGGTATCGCGCAGACTGTAGGCGACGCCTTCGAGCACGGCGCGGACGAGATGCGGCTGGCGATGGGATGCGGTGAGTCCGACGAATGCGGCGCGCACGTCAGGATCGAGGTGCGGGGTGCGTTCGCCGAAAAGATAAGGCGCCCAGAAAACGTCCTCGCTGCCGGCTGGAGCGTCGGCGGCGAGGGCCATTAGCTGCTGGTAGGAGGCGGGCTGGTTTTGCGCGCCGGCACTGATGACATCGCGAAACCAGCGCAGCGAAAAGCCTGCGGCCTGGGTGACTCCCATGACGTGCCAGCGGCCGGGCACGGCATGACAGAAGGTATGGAGGCGGCCGAGCGGATCGCGGATCGGCGCATCGGTGGCGGCGAAGACGACGCCGGAGGTGCCGATGGTGGCGCTGACGGAACCGGGCTTGAGAATTCCCATGCCAACTGCGCCTGCGCCTTGATCGCCGGCACCGGCAACGATGGGCGTGCCTGCGACGAGGCCTGTGGCGGCAGCGGCGGATTTGCTGATCTTGGCGCAGACTTCCGCGGACTCAAACAATTGCGGCAGCCACTTGATGGGAACGCCGGAGGCTTCGGCCATAGGAATCGACCAGCGGCGGTGAGTGACGTCGAGCAGCAGCGTGCCGGAGGCTTCCTGCACATCCATGGCGTAGACGCCGCTGAGGCGGAAGCGGACATAATCCTTGGGGCACAGGATGTGGGCGATGCGGGCGAAAATCTCCGGCTCATGTTCGCGGACCCAGAGAATTTTTGTCAGGGTGAAGTTGGGGAGCGCGGGATTACAGGTGAGCTCGATGACGTGCTCGCGGCCGAGTTTTGCGTGCAGCCAGTCGCATTCGGGGCCACTGCGTGTGTCGCACCAGATGAGCGAGGGGCGAAGGACTTGTCCGTCGGCATCGAGCAGGACTGCTCCGTGCATCTGGCCTGTCAGGCCGACGGCAGCGATGTCGGACGGCTCACAGGCAGCGGCGGTGAGGACGGCGCGGATGGATTCCTGGGAGGCGCGCCACCAGTCTTCCGGGTCTTGTTCCGCCCAACCTGGAAATTTGGACTGAAACGGCGCGTGTTCGGTGGCGTGGGAGGCGATAACTTTTCCATCCTGATCGATCAGCACGGCACGAGAGCCGCCGGTACCAACATCGATTCCTAAAAAGAGCACAAGATTCTCCTGGCTGAAGTGTCGGGCAACGAGACGCGAATTGCAAAATGGTTCATCTATATCCGATACAATTCCGCAAGCGGGTAACTGCCTGAGTATAGAGCTTTGGAAGCCGTGATCAAATTTGCAAGCAGCCTCCTCAGAGGCTAAAGCCGCATTCCCGTAGTCTCTCATCCCCGGACTGAAGTCCAGGGTCTGCACGAGTGTTTGTACGCCGTAGAAATTTTCACTGTTACGGGAATGCGGGCTTCGTTCTATCCCACCCTAGCTATGCTAGGATGGGGCACCCAAGACATTGCACTATCCGTAAAAATGACTAGAGTGTGCGCATATCCATGACCCTGACACCAGCCGCCGACGAAGAAGAGAAATCTGGATCGCGACATTTCACCCGTGGTTTGGGGCTGTTCGACTCGTCGATGATTGTGATTGGCATCATGGTGGGCTCCGGCATCTTTATCGTGCCGGCGGAAATGGCTCGCCTGATTGCCAGCCCGGGATGGTTGCTGGTGGCGTGGGTGGTGACCGGCGTACTGACCGTGACGGCGGGACTGACGTACGGGGAACTGGCGGCCATGATGCCGGAGGCCGGCGGGATGTATGTATATTTGCGGGAGGCATTTTCTCCGCTGATCGGCTTTCTGTATGGCTGGACACTTTGGACGGTGATTCAGACAGGAACGATTGCGGCAGTTGCGATTGCGTTTGCGCGATTTGCCGGCGTGCTGATGCCTTCCATCGCCGATAATCACTATCTGATTGCGCCGGTGCACGTGTTTGGAAATTACTTTCTTTCGCTGTCGACGACGCAGGTATTGGCGATTGCGATTATTGTGTTGCTTACGTTTGCAAACAGTCTGGGTCTGAACTACGGGCGCATTCTGCAAAACATTTTTACCGTTGCCAAAATTGGAGCGTTGATTGCGCTGGTGGCTCTGGGCTGCACGATCGGCATTCATCATGCGGCGGTGATGGAAAATTTCCATCATTTCTGGTCGGTGCGCCAACCCATTTCATTTGCCCGTGGGATGGATGCTTCGACGGGAGTGGGAATGTTTTTGGCGATCTGCATCGCGCAGTCGGGATCGCTGTTTGCGGCGGATGCGTGGCACGACATTACGTTTGTCGCTGCGGAAGTGAAAAATCCGGCGCGCAATTTGCCGCTGGCACTGGGCCTTGGTACTTCTTCGGTGATCGTGCTGTATCTGCTGGCGAACCTCGCCTATTTGTGCACATTGCCATTGGGCGCGATTCAGCATGCGCCCGCCGATCGCGTGGCGACGGCGGCTCTGCAGAGTATTTATCCCTACGCGGGAGCGGCGTTGATGGCGATTGCGATCATGGTTTCAACCTTTGGCACGGTGAATGCGATGACGCTGGCCGGAGCGCGCGTGTTTTACGCGATGGCGCATGATGGACTTTTCTTTTGCCGCGCGGGCAGATTGAATCGCGCTCACGTTCCCGGTTGGGGATTGGCGATCCAGGGAATCTGGACCGTGTTTCTGGTGCTGCCGCGCACGTGGAATCCAATTACACAGCAATACGGAAACCTGTACAGCAATTTGCTGGACTATGTGATTTCCGCAGCGCTGCTGTTCTACATTCTTACCATCGGCGGGGTGATTCGACTGCGGATCAAGCGGCCGGATGCGAATCGACCGTATCGCGTGTGGGGATATCCATGGCTACCACTGCTGTATATTGCGGGCGGCAGCGTGATTGTGGTGGTGCTTTTCGTGTATCGCCCGGCGACAACATGGCCGGGTCTGGCGATTGTGGCGGCGGGTATTCCGATTTATGCGGCGATGCGCTGGCGCAACAAGACGAGCTCGTCGCGATTGCTCTAGTTCTTCGCGCGGAGCTTCCAGAGGATTTGGCGCAACATGCCGAGCCAGGTGGCGGCGTCCTCGGTTGAGAACTGCATGCGTCGCACCATACGGCGAATATCTTCTTCTTTCGAGTCAAGGGACTGGGCGGTGACGTATTCGCTGGTGTGCAGGGTTTCCAGCAGCACCGTGGTGAGGCGCTCAAGTTCTTCCGCGGAGGCACGAGGCGTGTCTGTGATGGGCACGTCCGTAAATGCGTCGCGCGCGAGCTCATACAGGCAGACGGCGACGGCCTGACCCAGGTTCATGGAGGGCTGCGCTTCGCGCGTGGGAATGTGCATGAGCCAATGGCAATGGCTGAGATCCTCGTTCGAGAGCCCAACTTTTTCCGAACCAAATAAGATTGCGACGCGTGAGGGATGGCCTGGGGGGGCGGCGAGGTGTTGGAGGAGGGAGGAGGCGCCATCTTTCAAAACATGGAGAGGGTGTTGCATTTGTCGATGGCCGATGGCGGTTGTGCCGACGACGAGTGTGCAGTCTGCAACGGCTTCTGCGACTGTGGAGAAAACTGTTGCATCGGTCAACACGGTGGACGCGCCAACGGCAGAGCGAGCTTCGCGAAATGCAATGTCGTATGGATGCACCAGGCGCAAGTGATGGAAGCCGAAGTTGCGCATGGCACGCGCGGCCGCTCCGATGTTCAGAGGGTTTCGCGTCGATACGAGAATGACGCAAAGACGATCGGGATCGATCAGGCCGGGCATGCAGCCCTAGTGTAGAACGCGCATCGCTCCGTTTCTATTTCCCCCAGGGAGATGCGTTGACAGAGTTTGTGCAAGGACATGCCAGCGACTGGAAGCCGGAGGCGGATCGCATAGAGACACGAATGCGTCGCCTCCACGAAATGCCAGAATTCCCCGGCTCCCATGGTCGCCATTATGAATGTTCTGAAACTTAGAGTGTGGTTCCTGTAGGTTCGAACGCTGCTGATGTTAGAAGAAGATCGGCAGCCTGCGGGACTGTGGTATCAGTCGATGGGATTGCGCAAAACGATCTGAAGATCCATGGGTACGGAATGGGGCGAGTTGTCGAGCATGCCTGGCTGGAATCGATATTGCTTGACGGCTTGCAGTACGGTGCGATTCATCGCGGGGCTGGTTGAGCTCACGATGGAAACATCGACAGGTTTTCCGGTGCGGTCGACGGTCAGATGAACAACGAGGATGGTGTCTTCCGGATAGGAATCGCCGGACCACTGAATATTTGCGGAGTGGATCAATTTGGGAGCAACAATTCCTTCTGAAACACGAACGGGCGCGGAGGTGGAAGTGATGGAAGTTTCGTTATTGCCGGAGTTGGCGGGTTGGACGAGGCTGGACATTTCGGCAGGAGGGCTGGGCGTTTTGGGTTGGGCAGGCGGACTTGCCTGGGCGAGCAGGAGTATCGGGGACAGCACGAATGTAGACGTAACGATTTTACGTATCATGGGTAGCTTCTCCAGGGGCGAATGTGCCCGTCACCAAAATAGACCAAAACTATAACGATTGTCAATAGGCATTCATCGTGCAGCTTTAAACTATTGCTGGTAAACCTTTTAGATCACAAGAGGATCGCCAGAAGAGCCATTTTTTAATCTGAAAAGTGGAAAACGTGGGCCATTCGCATTCTTCGGTGTTGTGTGTATTGTGGCGCGCGTTTACGGGAGGAAATCTCTGAATCCGATAGAGTTACTTCAATTGCAGCGGAGAAATCCACAGTGACGTGAATGGAAATGTTTTGCTGTGGTCGATCGAGTTTTTTAACGATGCGTTCATCAGGAAAGTGTCGCGGCGATACCCGGATTGAACCAAGCCGCGAGCTGTCGCAACCGAATTTAAATGGAGGAGAGAGCCAACATGAGCGAACAAATGCTGGACCGGCGATTCGGAGCCGGCATGATGCGGGGTTGTTTGCTGATTCTCGTTGTACTTTTTTGTGGAGAAGGTTTCGCGGCGACGCCAGCGTCGATCAGCGCGGCACGGCAGGTAAAGCTGGCGGAGTTGACGGGACAATTGCGCCTCGGATCGGAGTATTTTCTAAATCGCACCGACACAAAAGCGTATGTGGAGAAGCAATTCGAAGCGATGCACGCGACGGGTCTGACGCTGGTGCGGATCTTTGTGATCTGGGACGATGTGGAGCGAGTGCCGGGCGTGTGGGACTTCAGCCATTACGACTGGATCTATGATGCCGCGGCGAAGAATGGAATCCAGATTGCGGCGACGTTGTGTCCGGAAGACCCGCCGGGATGGGCGGGAAAGACGACGTTCTACCACAACCGCGTCAATCTGAACGATCCGGCGAATCGCGCGGCTGCGGAGGTTTACCTAAGGAAAGTAGTGGAGCGGTATAAGAACAATCGGGCGCAAGGTGCGTGGCTATTGATGAATGAGCCGGCGAAGTACGATACCGAGCCGACAACGTTTCACGCCTTTGGAGACTGGCTGCAGGCGAAGTATGGGACTGTGGGGAATTTGAATGGTGTGTGGTTCCGGCCGTTGAAGTGGTTTTCGGATGTGACCATCACCGATGCGCAGCTGGAGAATTACTGGACCGACTACAACGCTGTGATCGACTGGAGAGCGTTTAACGTCGACAACTTGATCAATCAGCTGGAATGGGTGAGGCAGCAGGTGCTGGCGATCGATCCGAACCATCCTGTGCACTTTAATGTGACACGTCCGATTGGCGATGCGGCCGGACAGGACGCGTGGAAGGAAAAGAAGATCCAGGACATTGTGGGTGTGTCGATGCATTGGACGATGGAGCGCACGACGCCGGAAAAAGATTATGGCGAACGGTATGCATATCGACTGGACGTGATGGCGGGCACCAGCGTGGCGCAGCCGGAGAAGCCGCTGTGGGTGACCGAGCTGCAGGGTGGGCCGGTCGCGTACACGGGTGGATTTGCGTTGACGGAGACGCCGGGGGATTTGACGCGATGGGTGTGGGACGCGTACGGCGCGGGCACTCGTGCGGTGATCTTCTGGCTATGGAACCCGCGCGTGAGCGGGACGGAGGCTGGGGAGTGGTCGTTGGTGAGCCTGGATGGAACTGAATCGGTGCGTGTGCCGGCGGTGAAGGCAATTGCGGATACGCTGCAGAAAAATCCATGGCTGAACGAAGCGCATCCACAAGCGGCGAAGGTCGCCATCCTGTATAACCGCGAAGCGCAGGTGCTGATCAGCTTGGACGGAAGGTCGCAGCATCGCGAGGAAGAAGTAGAGGATTCTCTGCGGGGCTGCTACCTGGCGCTGCACCGTGCGCATGTTCCGACAGATTTTGTCGATCTTGGCCAGTTAAAGAGTGGAGAGCTGCAGAAGTATGACGTGTTGTACATCCCGTATTCGTACGCGTTGGACGATGCGGCGATTGCGGCGCTGAAGACCTACGTGCGCCAAGGCGGAACGCTGTGGGCGGATGGGCTGACGGGATGGAAGAACGCGACTGGGACGATTCGTCCGACGATTCCTGGAGGCATGACGGATTTGTTTGGCGTGGAGGCGACGGATTTGTATCCGGTGCAGCCTGACCAGCCGTACTCCGTGACAGCGGAGAAAGAAGAGGGCGGCGAATTGTGGAGGCTGCCGCTGGAGTTGAAAGGCGCCGAGGTGGTGCTGCGCACGCCCGACGGACAACCGTTCGAAGTGAAGCACAGCTTCGGGAAGGGGCAGGCGTACTATTTCGAGTCGGCGGTGTCGCTGGCATACGATTTGCGATTCAATCCAATCGTGCAGCAATGGATTGTGGCTCCGTCAATGGCGGAGACAAACCTGGAGCAGGTTTCGCTGACGCAGGGCTCGCGAGAGATTATGTTTCGCGGAATGGTGCAGCCGGATGGGCTTGCGGCGATACTGACCAATTGGGGCGATGCGCAAAAGGCTGTAGTCGGCTTTCTCGGCGACTACAAAGTTGTCGATACAATGACGGGAGAGACGGTGCCTGTGGCGGAGGAGAACGGCCGCACGCTGGCCACCGTCAACGTGAAGGCTGGGGCCGTCACAATTCTGAAAGCCACGAAAATCAAATAGAGACGAATCACCCAACCAGCTGAAATCGATGATGAAGACAAACTACGACAAATGTCCCGTGGTCCAGGTGACGCAGCGGGATGAAGATTGCGCGGCCGATTGGCAGGCGATTTCCGGTGCGGTGAAGGCAGCCGTGAGCGGTCGCGACCGAGGTGTGTTGGTGATCGAGTGCTATCCCGGCGTGGATCTTGCAGAAATCGAACGCGAGCTGGTGTCGAGACTGCATCCAGATGCTCTTGTGCGAGCGGCAGATGCTCTGAAAGACACGAGCGAACTGGAAGCACAATTCGCGGAAACGTTAGGCGATGATCCTGTCTTTGCGAAAATGCGGCCCTGGACGATTGCGGATTTTCTTTCCGCGGAGCGGGTCGAAAAGTTGCGGGGGCGAGTACGCGCTCACGCCAAGGGCTTGATGGTTGTGTTGGGAACGGGCGCGGCGCAGATCGCGCAGGAATGGGACGTGCTTGTCTACGCGGACCTGGCGCGATGGGAAATTCAGCGACGTCAGCGGGCGCATGAGATTGGCAACCTTGGCGCGAACAATGCCGACGCGTCGGCGCGGGAACTCTATAAGCGCGCCTTCTTTATCGACTGGCGGGCGGCGGATCGGGTTCGGCAGGAAATTTTCGAGAAGATCGATTTTTTCCTCGACACAAATATTCCGCACGATCCGCGAATGATTGCGGGCGAACTGTACCGGGCGGGTTTGAAAAAAACCTGCACGCGCCCGTTTCGCGTGGCGCCTTTTTTCGATCCGGGACCGTGGGGCGGGGAATGGATGCGGCGGCATTTCGATCTGCCGCAGGAGCCTCCGAATTTTGCCTGGTGTTTCGATTGTGTGCCGGAGGAGAATAGTCTGCGGTTGGGATTTGGTTCGCGCGCGGTGGAGTTGCCGGCGCTGACGCTGGTGCATCAACATCCAGAGGAGTTGCTGGGCGCTGAAATTTACCAGCGATTTGGCGCGGAGTTTCCGATTCGGTTTGATTTTCTCGACACTGTGGGCGGCGGCAATCTTTCGCTGCAGGTGCATCCGCTGATGGCATTCATCCGCGAAAAATTTGGGCTGACGTACACGCAGGATGAAAGCTACTACCTGCTGGATGCGGGACCGGGCGCGGTGGTCTATCTGGGACTGAAGGAAGGGATCGATCGGGCGCAGATGGAGCAGGATTTGCGGGTGGCGCAGACCAGTGAGCGTTCGTTTCCGGCGGAAACATATGTGAACACGTGGCCTGTCGAAAAGCATTCGCATGTCTCGATTCCGGCGGGCACGATTCACTGTTCTGGAAAGAATGGAATGGTGCTGGAGATCAGTGCGACGCCGTACATTTTTACGTTCAAGCTGTGGGATTGGGACCGCGTGGATCTGGATGGAAAGCCGCGGCCCATCCATCTGGACTATGGCATCGCGAATATTCAGTGGGACCGGACAACGGAATGGGTGCGAAAGAATTTGGTGAATCCGGTGCGCCCGATCGCAAGCGGGCCGGGATGGCGCGAGGAGTCGACGGGGCTGTACAAGTCGGAGTTCATTGAGACGCGACGGCACTGGTTCACGACGCCGGTGGAGCACGATACGCAGGGAAATCTAAATGTGCTGAACCTGGTGGAAGGCGAGCAGGTCGTGGTGGAGAGCCCGACGAACGCGTTTGAGCCGTTCGTGGCGCATTATGCGGAGACGTTTATTGTTCCGGCCGCGGTGGGGAAATATCGCATTTCCCCAATCGGAGAGGTGAGCGCACAGATGGCGACTATCAAGGCGTATGTACGTGCTGCCGTGCCGAGCTAGCGGTAGCGATGGCCTTCGCCTCATCATCCGTGAGCACAGGAATCGCTCCCAGGAGTCCGGCTTGGTTGCCTAACGCGGCGGGGAGGATTCTCACCGGCCCGCTGGGCGTCCAGGAATACTTGCCGGCGTAGTCGCGGATGTAGGGAAGAATGATATCGCCGCTGCGCATGACGCCGCCGCCAAAGACAACCAACTCCGGACCGTAGGCATGGATCAGGCCGACGGTTCCGCAGGCCCAGACATGCAGGCAGCGATCGCGCACGCCGATGGCTACGGGATCGCCTTCGCGCGCGAGCTGAAACAAAGCGCGAAAATCAATGCGATCGAGCGTGGCCAGACGACTCTGTTCAAATCCGGGCCAGTCCCGGACGATCAATGGCAATGCCCATCCGGAGGCTTCGGCTTCCATACATCCAAAGCCGCCGCAGGTACATTTTCTGCCGGTAAAGAGCGCGGGAATATGGCCGCCGAGACAACCGCCCTGCACCTGCTTGGTGCGATAGACTTTGCCGCCGGCCATAGCGGCCCCGCCTATACCCGTGCCGAGAGTGATCATCACGACATCGTCGGCACCTTTCGCCGCGCCGGCATACCACTCGCCTAAGAGAGCCATGCGGGCGTCATTTTCGAGTGCGAAGGGCAGACCGAAATCCCTGAGGGCCCAAGCGGGAAGATCGATTCCTGGGGAATCTTCGAATTTGCCGTTGGTGGAGAGCACCCGTCCCGTGAATCGATCGACCATTGCGGCGCAGCCCATGGCGACGCCGATGCAATCTTCGACGGGGATGCGCAGCTTCGCGAGCATGTCGTAGACGATGGCTTTGAAGCGGGGCAGGAGTGGCAGCAGTTCGCCGCCGGCGTCGACAGGAATTTCCTGCGACATGAGGATGGTTTCATCCTCCACAATGGCGAGAGTGACGTGGGACCCGCCCAGATCAAGGGAAATAGCTTTCATGGTGTACCTAGAGGCGAAGTTGCGGGAAAACCCGGAATGTTCAGGATACTCGAAATCAGGAGGATGGAACGATTCGAGCAGTCGAAGAGTTACTGTGGCGCGAGCCGGATCGCCTGCCACCCTTGGCCGGTCGCCGCGGATCGCCACGGCGACCAAGCGACACGCGCATAGGATGGGGCACTCAAGGTTTTCGCAGGTCGAAAATCCCAGGTCTCAGAGGCGAGACCTGGGGCACCCGACCGCATTTCTTTAGAAATCGTACCGAAGGGAGAATTGCTGTTTGCGGCTCTGGACCAGTTCTGAGCTGTAGATGCCGAAGCCGGCGCCGCTGGTGACTATCGGGTTCAGTCCACCCAGGCTGCTGACTGGACTGGTGTCGAAGCGGGAGGAGTTCGATACGTTGAATACTTCCCAGGCAAATCGAAGTGTCTGGTCATGAAACGTTTTCCATACCTTGGAGAGGCTGGCGTCCTGCTCAAAATACCCGTCTCCACGGAAATTATTGCGGTTTCCTGCTTCACCCGGATACGGATAGCGCAAGGGGAAGCCTGTGCCGATGCCATTATTCAGAGCATTGGGATTGTCAAATACCTGGGGCAAGCCACCTGCGACCAAATGCTTGCGTATCTTAATTGGGCCGGTCTGCACGGCGTTGCCGGCGAACTGGTAATTCGTTGAATAGGCGAGTGGAGGGGATATGCTGAAGGGCAATCCGCTGGACCAGCGGGTGATGCCGGAGAGCGTCCATCCGCCGATGAGGGCGTTGACCACTCCATTGGACTCGGCACCATAGCGCATGCCGCGGCCGAAGGGAAGTTGGTAGACGAAGTCGCCGGTCAGCAAGTGACGGGTGTCGAAATCGGAGGGGCCGCGGTTCAGCTTGGGATTGAAGGAGTTGATGATTGCGCTAAATCCTGTCGCGCTGAGTTCGTTGTTGCGTTCTGTGTCCGAGCCAAGATCGATCGATTGAGACAGCGTGTAGCTGAAGTTGAATGCGAGGCCGGAGCTGGTGACTTTGCGCGCAGTTAATTGCAGAGCGTTATAGCTGCTGGTCCCGATGGAGGACCAGGCATAGAGCGACGAAAACTGCCGTTGGTAGTAGCGTGTCGTCACGTTCCCGTTGGCGTCTTCGAACGGGCCGCATCCGAGTCCGCCGTTGTTTGGATCGCAATAGGCATCCAGAACGGCGAGTGCGAAGGATTGGTTTCCGACGACGGCCTGAGGCTGGTAGACGTTGGTATAGATGTTCTGCGTTGCGCTCTGGCCGTTGGTTGCAAGGTAGGGAAACATATTCTCCCAGTATGGGATTGGCTGCACGGTTGTAGCGCCGGCGATGGTCGCCTGGGAGAGAAGTTTGCCTGCCTCAAAGTAATCCATACCCGATTTTGGGTCGACCAAATCGAGCGGCTCGGCCAAATCCAGTTGCTGCAGCAAATGACGCCCGAAAGTGCCGACGTAGTCTGCCTCGATGGAAAAGCCGTGTGGGATTTCCCGTTGAATGGAAAAGTCGTAGGCAATTGTGTAGGGTGTTTTGATTTTGCTGTCGACGCCCCAGGTAATGGCAAGGCCACAATTCAAATTTGTAGGCGGCGTATATGGATAGGTGAGGGTGGTTGGCAAGCCGCATCCGACCGCCGGGGGAACGCTAGTAAGGCTGGTGAAGCGCGGTGCATTGTCGACAGAGTATTGCCCGGCCGGGTTGGTGATCGAGGTGGTGAGGCCGAAGGAGCCGAGCTGGGCGAAGGAGTCGACGATGCCCTGTCCAAAATGGTCAAAGTACATGCCGGCGCCCACGCGGATGGAGGTTTTGTTGTCCGGCGCAACGACCAACGCCAGGCGCGGCGCGAAGTTCGTCTTCTGCATGGGCCAGTACGAAGACTTGCCATTGGCCTTGCCGGACGGCGCAAAGGAAAGATCGGGCTGGTCGGTGATGCCCTTGTACATTCCCGCGACGCGATTCTCAAACCACTGATGGGTGTCGACGGTCGGCTGGACTTGCTGCCCATGGGTTTCATACGGCGGCTGCAGCAGCACCTGGCGCAGTCCAAAAGTCAGCGTCGCATTGGGATAGATTTTCCATTGGTCCTGGACGTACCACTCGAACTCCTTGGAGTAGTAATTCAAGGCGATCGGCGTCCCCGCCGCGTATTCGTTTCCAGTTGCGCCGCCTGGTTGAACGTTGAAGTTATATTGTCCTTGCTGAAATGCGATGACGCCGGCCATCATGGCCACTTCTTCGCTGTATGTAGTTGAGTCGCCGGAATCGACAGGAGGCTGGCCGAATGCGCCCGGATCCAGGCTACCTCCATTTCCCGCAATCGATCCTCCGGTGTTCAGCCATTGGATGTTTCCATCGGCAAAGCCATAGGACGTAGCATTGGAATCTGAATAGTTGGTAATGAGGCGAACATCTGCGCCGAACGATATCGAATGATTTCCATGGGTCCAACTGACGTTGTCGACAAAGTTCTGCACGGGTACATGGACAATTGTCGAGCAGGTTTCGGCGGTCGGCGTGGACAAAGTGCGGAAGAACTGAACGTAGGCGCCGCAGTCGGTCCCGGCCTGACTATATCCCTGCCGGATATACCCATAGCGAAAATCGTTAACCAGGTTGTTTGTGATTTCCCAGGTATCGCCAGCGCCGAGACCTTTGCTATTGTCGCGAATCACATAGCTAGGCGGCTGACCGGGAAATTGAACCACATCTTGCGTGGTGTCGTCCTGAAGATCGCCGCGAAAAAATAGCTGGTGATGTGGCACCGGATCCCAATCCAGGCGGAAGATGCTGGTGTTGAGGTTCTGCGGATTCGGAGAGGAGAAACTGTAGGAACCAAGATTTAATCCATCGCCCAGCGCCGCCCCATTGGCGATCGGATACAACTTCAACATTGTAAGGATATTGGGGTCCACGCCCGCGCCCCAGGGGCAGGTACCATTGCCGGAACATAGAGGGTCTGTGGCGGCGATGTCTGCAGGGGTCTGGGTGATGTTGACACCATTGCTCTGGTAGATGATGTTGCCCGTTTCCAGTGAGGCAGTGGGAGTCTCGCGCTGTACCTGGGCATTTTCGCGAATGTGGGAGGCCTCATAATTGCCGAAGAAAAAGAGTTTCTTCTTCTTGATGGGACCACCCAAATCCGCTCCATAAGTATTGCGGATATATTTGCCGGGTTCGTTCGGCAGGGCGCTGGCCAGCTCTGCGTTTTTGTTGAACCAATTGTTGGCGGCAGTGTTGGTGTTGCGGTTGTACTCATACGCAGCGCCATGGAATTGGTCGGTGCCGCTTTTGGTGATCAGGTTGACTTGCGCTCCAGCGGCGCGGCCCTGGTCGGAATTCGCCATGCCGGTGGTGACGCGGAACTCGTCGATGGAATCCAGGGTTTCGCGCAGGACGCCGGTGAAGGCAGAGCCACTGCGTTGATCGTTGTCGTCCAAACCGTCGATTGTGACATTGTCCTGATCGGAGCGAACGCCATTGACGGAACCAGTACGGCTGTCGGTAACGGGATCGACTTTATGACCCAGGTATAGAACGCCCGGTTGCAGGCTCAGGAGGTCGGGAACGTTGCGATCGATCATTGGCAATGCCTGGATGGTGCGGTTGCTGATGGCATTGCCAAGCGAAGCGTCGGTGGTGTTCAGGGTCTCGGTTTCCGCGGACACGTTGACCGTTTGCGTGAGCGCCTGCACGGACATTTTGAAGGGGATGGTGGCCGGCTTGCTGACTAAAAGGTCGCCGACTTTGCTTTGATCGGCAAAGCCCTTGGCGGTGATGGTGACGGTCCACGTTCCCGGCTCAAGTTGGGAGAACTGGTATTGCCCGCGCGCATTTGTGGTGGCTGTCAGGGTTTGGCCGGTTGCCTGGCGCGTGAGGGTGACGGCAGCTCCGGGCAAGACTCCGCCGCTTGGATCGGTAACAACACCGGTGAGCGAGGTGGTAGCTTGCTGCGCGAGCGATGCGAACGGGAATACAAATACCATCGCCACAACGGCCAACATGGCCGCGAAGATTTGCTTTTTCATCCCCTACCTCCCAAATTGTTTACAAAAAGACTCAGTCATGAAAAACAAAAACCAATGCTCGAGGGAGCCAGACACCCAGCAAAACCAGCAGATTGACTTCGAACTTGTTCGACCTACAGGGCGCGTGCAGTGTTTGAGGCGGAAAATTAGTCGATACGGTTGGCCGGCACGAAACCTGTGCCCGTTTCCGACCCCGAGTGGAGTTTTGGAAAGTATGTAAACAAAACGTCTTAACGTCAAGGAAAAAAGCCAAGCGAAGAATTGTCGAAGGAAATTTGAGCCAGGTGCTGCGTAAGCCGGCAGCGGTCGCGACTGCAGATTCAAGGGGCGAAATAGAGATCAATCGTTCCGTTTCGGAGATTGCGACCTGCAAGCAGACCAGCGGCGCGAGCGGGAAGCGGAAATTGACATTTCAATCGGGCGTCCCGACAATGACAACCAACCGTCCGCCAAGATGCAGTGCGTCTCGATATGGCTGATGAAAAAGGAGTATCGTGCGGCCGTATACAAAGCTGAACCGACCGTTGTATCGACTTCCGATCGACATTTTCGCGTCAGCTATCCTGCTCCTGGTCGTATCCGTCGCCACCTCCCCTGTTGCCGCTGTCTCGCAGAACAATATGGACAGCCGCCCCTGGATGCGCCGTTCACTGACGCCCGAGAAGCGCGCCGAGTTGTTGCTGCACGCCATGACGTTGGACGAAAAGATCACGATGGTGCACGGAGTGGATCCGCGGCCGATCCAGGGATATGTCGGGTATGTTCCGGGGAATTCGAGGCTCGGTATTCCGGCGCTGCGGTTGGCCGATGGTCGAGCCGGAGTTGGAAATGGCGCCAAAGATGTGACCTTGCTGCCTGCGCCGATTGCCGCTACGGCAAGCTGGGATACGAATCTGCTGCACAAGTTTGGAGAGGTGCTGGGCAACGAGGAATGGGGCAAAGGCACGAATGTCGCGCTGGCGCCATCGATTGACGTGGTGCGGGTTCCAGAGTGGGGCCGGACGTTCGAGAGCTATGGCGAGGACCCCTACTTCAACGGCCAGATGGCGATTGCGGAGATCCGGGGAATCCAGAGCCAGGGTCCAATTGCAGACGCGAATATGTATCTGACAATGAACCAGGAGAACAATCGGTTCGAAGAGGATTCGATTGTCGACCGAAGGAGCCTGCACGAAATGTACCTGCCTCCGTTTGAAGCGGCCATTGAAGAAGGACACGTAGGGACGGTCATGTGCGCCTACGTCAAGACGAATGGCAGTTACTCCTGCGAAAATCCATATCTACTGACGACGCTACTGAGAAAGCAGCTTGATTTCCAGGGATGGGTGATGAGTGACTGGGGCGCGACACACTCTACGGTAGCTTCCGCGAATGCTGGGCTAGATCAGGAGATGCCCGGCGCGAAATACTATGGCGCTCCGTTGAAGGCGGCGATTGCGAGTGGACAGGTAAGTACGTCCACTCTTGACGAGCATGTGCGGCGGATTTTGGTGCCCATGTTTCGCTTTGGACTCTTCGATCGGCAGCAAACAGGAACGTGGAACTCGTATGTTCGCACGCCGGAACACGCTGCGTTTTCTTTACAAGCGGCGGAGCAAGGCACGGTGCTGCTGAAGAATGCGGACGGGCTGTTGCCGCTGTCTGACGGCGAGTCGATTGCGGTGATTGGCGCGGCTGGTGGAGCGAAACCCAAGGCCTCCGGCGGCGGTAGTTCCGGGATGATTGCGCCCTACGTGATTACTCCGGTGGAGGAAATTCGCAAGATGGTCGCGGGTCACGCGCAGGTATCGTACGCCAACGGAAGCGATTTGGCCGAGGCGGCCGCAGTTGCGAAGGCTGCGAAGGTCGCGATTGTATTTGTGAACACGGACGATTCTGAAGGGCGAGACCGTCCGAATCTGGAGCTGCCGGATCACCAGGACGAATTAGTCGAGGCGGTCGCGGCTGCCAATCCAAACACGATTGTAGTTCTGAACACTGGGGGCCCTGTATTGATGCCGTGGGTCGACAAGATCAGCGGCCTGATAGAGGCATGGTATCCGGGACAAGAAGATGGGAACGCAATTGCAACCATCCTTTATGGAGACGTGAATCCATCCGGCAAACTCCCGCTGACTTTTCCACTCACCGCGGACGAGATACCGACGAGCACGACTGCGCAATGGCCGGGAGTGAATGGACGTTCGACTTACAGCGAGAAGCTGGATGTAGGGTATCGCTGGTACGACGCACATCACGTGCAGCCGCTATTCCCATTCGGCTACGGATTGTCTTATACGACTTTCAAGTTAGGCGATTTACGAGTTACCCCAGAAAAGATAACTGGGATGGATTCGAAGACGAATGTGCAAGTCGACTTACAGGTGAAGAACACAGGGAAGCGTGAGGGAGCGGAGGTCATCCAGGTATATGTGGAGCAGCCTGAGAGAAATGGGGAACCGCCGCGGCAGTTGCGAGCCTTTACTAAGGTCGACCTAGACGCTGGTCAGAGTAAGTCGGTACGTTTGGATCTGACTCCACGGTCATTTTCGATTTACGATCTGGATCTTCACGCGTGGAAGATGCCGGGCGGGAAATACAAAATTCTGGTTGGGACATCTTCAAGAGATTTGCCGTTACAGCGCGAAGTTGACGTGACCGGCAATTAGATAAATCACGAATGCATTTGACGCGGGGTCGTATGAGAAGAACGCAGCCGGAAAGTACGCACGAATTGAATTATGGAGCGAATCGCGTGGCGCGCAGGAATATTCTCGGGTTAGTTCTGGTTTTCCTGGGGGCCGTGTCCGTGTGGGGACAGGCTACGCCTCCATCGGTCAAAGTTGCAGTCGACTGGAACAGGACCGTGTTGGTGTCGCGGTCCACGCCTACCTTTCAGGTGGTTGTGAATCCTATGCTGAACCGGGGCTCTTCAATCCATGACGCGGCTTTCAGAGCGATTCACCAGCTGGGCGCGGAAGATGTGCGATACGTCCCGTGGTTGCCCTATCCGCGGCTGGCGGTTGCTGAGCTAGAGCCGCCTACGCCAACCGCTACCTCATGGAACTTCAGCCTGATCGATCCGATGGTGGAAGATTTTATGACGACGCAATCCGGCCATAGCACTGTCATGAATTTCAGCACAATTCCAGCGTGGCTGTTCAAAACGCCCAAGCCGGTCACCTATCCGAAAGATCCAAATCAAGTGTTCTGGGATTACACGCAGGGCACGGAGTTAGAGGACCCAAGTGGAACGGCATTGGGAGATTACTATGCGCGCCTAGTCAGTTGGTATACGCGGGGCGGATTCACCGACGAGAATGGGAAGTTTCACGCGTCGACCCATCATTATAAGTTTCCGGTATGGGAGGTATTCAACGAAGTCGATTTCGAACATAACACTACGCCAGAACAATACACAGCGAGATATGACGCGGTGGTGCATGCCATTCATGCCGTGAGTCCGGATACGAAATTTGTGGGACTGGCGCTGGCGGCCCCGTCGGATGCTCCGCAGTGGTTTGAATATTTTCTAAACCATGCGCACCACCAGCCGGGGATTCCGCTCGACTACATTTCCTACCACTTTTATGCTTCGCCAACGCCTGGGGAAACCATCGATGACTGGCAATATACTTTCTTCAACCAGGCAGACCGTTTCCTGACTACGGTGCGATTTATCGATCAAATCCGCGACCGGCTATCGCCGGAGACGAAGACCGATACAGACGAGCTGGGTGTGATTCTGCCGAATGATAACAATCAGGTTGCGGATGCCAGTGGATATGTTGCTTCTATCCCCATAGCCTATTGGAATGCGGCCGGCGCGCTGTATGCCTATCTCTACATCAACCTGGCGAAGATGGGCGTGGATGTAATCGGAGAATCGCAGTTAGTGGGTTATCCGTCGCAATATCCCAGTGTCAGCATGATCGACTGGGTGAATGGAAAGCCGAATGCGCGCTATTGGGTACTGAAGCTGATCAAGGATAATTTCCAACCTGGAGACAAGATTGTCGACACAACGGGAGATGCTTCTGCCGGGGTGACGGCGCAAGCTTTCGATACGCCAACGGGACGAAAGCTGTTACTGGTGAATCAGAGGAATAGAAGTATCGAGGTTACGCTCCCGCCGGGTATAGGGCATGCGGAAAGTTCTACGGTCGATGAAGGCAGCGGTGAAGGTGAACCGCGTACTGCTGGAGTTACTGGAGCGGCAATTGAGTTAGCTCCGTTTGCTGTGACGGTGGTTCGCTGGACGAAGGAGTAGGAGGCAGATGCAACGGGTTGCGTTTTGCCTGCGATTGAAACCGGGCGCTGCGGAGGCATATGACAAGGCTCACCGTGAAGTGTGGCCGGAGATGCTGGCGCTGCTGAAGCGGGCGGGAATCTCAGAGTATTCCATTTTTCGCCGTGGAGAGCTGCTGGTTCTTTCCATGCGTGTGGAGGACTTCGACACGACCTGGGACATGATTGAGCGCGATCCAGTGAATACGCGCTGGCAGACAGAAATGGCGCAATATTTCGAGCCGCTGGAACCACTCGCGCCCGGGGAACGCTTTCCCATGATGCGCGAAGTGTTCTACCTGGCATAGGAATTGATTCTTATGGAGCCGACGGAACAACTGCGCGTAGGTTTGTGCGGGATCGGCCTGGAAGCCTACTGGAGCCAGTTCGCGGGCCTGAAGGCGAAGCTGGAAGGCTATGTCGATGCGGTTGTGGCGAGGATAGGCAGGCCGGGACTTCATATAGTGAACCTGGGACTGATCGATACGCCAATTACTGCGCGCGAGGCGGCTGGAACATTTCGCGCCGCCGATCTCGATTTGCTCTTGATCTACATTACGACCTACGCCGTCAGCAGCATCGTGCTGCCGTTGGTGCAACGGGCTGGTGCGCCGGTGATTGTTTTAAACCTGCAGCCGGATGCCGCCATTGACTATGCCGCCTTCAACCAGTTGAAAGATCGCACGGCGATGACGGGAAGCTGGCTGGAGTATTGTTCTGCGTGCCCGGCTCCAGAGATTGCGAACCTGATGCAGCGGGCGAAGGTTCCATTTCGTCAAGTGACAGGAACGCTGCGGGATGATCGGACCTGGAGCGAAATCGACGAGTGGCTTTCGGCGGCTGCGGTCAAGAGTGCGTTGGCGTCGAATCGGCTTGGTCTGCTGGGGCATTATTACAACGGCATGCTGGATGTGATGACGGATGTGACGCAGATCGCGATCACCTTTGGGAGTCATGTAGAGATTCTGGAGGTCGACGAGCTGAGCGGCTTGCGAGCGGAGATTGAAGGCGCGTCCATCGCGGGGAGGGTGAAAGAATTCCACGAACAGTTTGATGTGCAGGCGGACTGCGATGGGAAGGAGTTAGAGAGAGCGGCGCGAACTTCTTTGGCGCTGGATGAGTTTGTTACTCGGCATGCTTTGAATTCGATGGCCTACTACTACGAAGGTACCGGCAATGCCGCCAATCTAGACACGATGAGCTCGATCATCCTGGGCACATCTATGCTGACGGCGCGGCATATTCCCGTGGCTGGGGAATATGAAGTGAAGAACGCGATCGCCATGAGGATCATGGATAGTTTCGGAGCCGGGGGATCGTTCACGGAATTTTATGCAGTGGACTATAACGAGGACCTGGTGCTGATGGGCCACGATGGTCCGGGACATGTTGGCATCGCGGAGGGCAAAACGAAAGTTCGTCCGCTGCAGGTGTATCACGGCAAGGTGGGCCGCGGAGTTTCGATCGAGATGTCCGTGCGGCATGGACCGATCACGTTGCTGAGTGTGGTGGAAGACGCGGAGAGCGGATTCAAGCTGTTGGCGGCGGAAGGCGAGTGCGTTGCGGGAGATATTCTTGAGATTGGAAATACCAATAGTCGATATCGCTTTCCGATGGGAGCGCGAGCGTTTCTCGAGCGCTGGAATGCGGAAGGGCCTGCGCATCATTGCGCGGTCGGCGTGGGACATGTGGCGGGACGAATCAAAAAACTGGCCGACCTGCTGGAGATTCATTTTCGACAAGTGTGACGAATGCGTCAATGTTGGCCGTGGCGCGAATTTCAAAAGAAAGATGTGGCATCGAGATTAATGATGAAAAAGCTGATGTATGTTTTGTTGGTCTTCATGGTCGGCGCCAAGCCTGCCGTGGCTGCGGATGCAGGAACCTTTACCAGCGTGCTGGCGTCGCAGGATGTCGCGCTGGAAACAAATCCTAAGTCGACATTCTGGCAAGGAAGCGATCCGATCTTTATGGTCAACGATAACTGGGGGAAGCCTGTTCCCGGCTATCGGACTGAAGTTTTTTCGCGTTGGACGAAAGACAATCTCTATCTGCTGTATGTATGTCCGTACCAGAAGCTGCATCTGAAGCCGAATCCGAGCACGATGACGGAGACAAATCAATTGTGGAACTGGGATGTGGCGGAGATTTTTATCGGCTCAGATTTTCAGAATATTCTCCGCTATAAGGAATTCGAGATTTCGCCGCAGGGAGAATGGGTCGACCTGGATATCAACCTGGCAAGCCCGCACCACGAAGATGGATGGAAGTGGAACTCGGGAATTCAGGTGAAGGCGAGGATCGATCGGCAGCATAAGATCTGGTACGGCACCATGAAGATTCCGATGGCTGCGATCGATCCGCAAGCGGCGCATGCAGGGACGATGTTTCGGGTGAATCTTTTCCGCATGCAAGGGCCGCCGGGCGATCAGAAATCTCTGACGTGGCAGCCGACGATGAAGGCAACATTCCATGCGCCGGAACATTTTGGACGCATGGTGCTGGCCGATCATCGCTGAAAGGTGCGATCGATCCGCCCAGGGACATTTTCAAGGTACTGTAATGCGGGCTTCGTGCTATCCCACCCTAGTTGCGCGACCATATGAATAAGCAAACCAACCCAGGTCTCAAAAGCGAGACCTGGGGCACCCATAATCTTAGATTGAATTACATAATCACCAAGCCACGGTACTAGCTACGCTACGATGGGGCACCCATGACATGGCACGATCTGTGAAAATGCTCTAACGTCGGTGGGGACTGATGATCAACCAGGTACGACCGGTCGCAAATTCGCGCAGCGCATCCCCTCCGACAGCAAACTAGATTGTGATGAGCAAGCAGAGAACCATGCAGGGTGGGCAGGCAGTCCGCGCCGAACTTCCGAAAGGGCCGAGCGGCCGCGCGTTATGCCGGTGGTGCGGACTGGAAGTGCAGGGACGGCGACACACATTTTGCAGCGACTGGTGCGTGCATGAATGGAGGCTGCGGACGGACCCCGGCTATCTTCGTGAGCAGGTCTTTGCGCGCGATCGCGGTCGCTGCGCACTATGCCACATTGATTCAGTGGAAGCATTTCGTCGACTGAAGCGTGCTCGCGGCTCCGATCGAAAAACGATGCTGGCCTATTGGGGTTTGAAGTCGATGAATCGGAGAAGTCTGTGGGATGCCGACCACATTCTTCCGGTGTGCAAGGGTGGCGGCGAATGCGACATGGAAAATATTCGCACCTTATGTATTGCCTGCCACAAGGATGAAACCTACCGATTGCGGCTGCGCCTGCGGGAGCCGGAGAAAATCGCAAGCTGAAGCGAAGTGCGGCAGCGCCATGCAATCCGCGCCACGACGATGCCGCGCGACAACCGCGGCCACACTTCTGTTTCATCCGCTATAGCTTGTAGGCCGACTTGGCCAGGCGATAGGCGAGGTCGAGCGCGACTTCGTGTGCTTCGTCTTCCTGTAGACGATGGTCAGCGACCAGGGTTGCGAGATAGGCGCAATCCACGCGGCGGGCCACGTCGTGACGCGCAGGGATGGAGAGGAACGCGCGAGTGTCGTCGTTAAATCCCACAGTGTTATAAAAGCCCGCTGTCTCGGTGGTCAGCTCGCGAAAACGTCGCATGCCTTCTGGGCTGTCATAGAACCACCAGGGCGGGCCGAGCTTCAGGCAGGGATAGTGGCCGGCCAGCGGGGCGAGTTCGCGACTGTACGTAGACTCATCCAGCGTAAAAAGAATGATGGTGAGGTTAGACTCATTGCCGACGCGCTGCAGCAGAGGACGAAGGTGATGGACATAGTCGGTCTGCGTGGGGATGTCGGCGCCCATGTCGCGACCGAAGCGCTTGTAGATGGTTTGATTATGATTGCGAAAGCTGCCGGGATGAATCTGCATGACCAGTCCGTCGTCGAGGCTCATCAAGGCCATTTCTGTGAGCATCTGCGCGCGGAACAGTTCTCGATCGGCATCCGTCGAGGAGCCGGAAACAACGCGATGGAAGAGGCGGGTCGCGCTGTCATCGTCCAGGTCGGCGGTGGCAGGCGTGGGGTGGCCGTGATCGGTGGCGGTGCAGCCAAGGGTGCGAAAACGCTGGCGCGTGGCGCGGAGGGCTGAGAGATAGCCAAGCCAATGAGACGTATTTTCTCCTGTCAATGCGCCTAATTGACGAACGTTTTCCTGGAAACCGTCGAAGTCTGGATCGACCACAGGATCGGGGCGAAAGGTAGGAATGACCTTGCCCGACCAGCCGGAATCTCGCAACGCCAGATGGTGGGTCAACGGATCCAAGGGCGAATTTGTGGTGGCCAGCACCTCAATGTGGAACTGCTCAAACAAAGCGCGCGGACGAAATTCAGGCTGCGCCAGTTTTTCCTGCATGGCATCGTAATATTCATCCGCATTTTCCGCTGACAACGGGACCTTGAGGCCGAACAGCTCGCGAAAGCAGAAGTCCAGCCAAAGCCGCGTGGGCGTGCCGCGAAACAGATAGTAGTGCTTGGCAAAAAGATGCCACACGCCGCGAGGATTGGCGATGGGACGTTCGCCAATGCCGAGATGCTCGAGCGGAATCCCCTGGCTGTAGAGCATGCGAAAGATGTAATGGTCGGGCTGAATCAGCAGTGTCGATGGATCGGGAAACGGTTGGTTGTCGGCGAACCATTTGGCTTCTGTGTGGCCGTGCGGACTGAGAATCGGCAGATCTTTGACGCTGGAATAAAGCCGGCCTGCAATGGCGCGCGCCGTTGGATCCGCGGGGAACAATCTTTGGGGGTGCAACATGGCTGCAAGATTCCTCCCCTCCATAGTAAAGCTTTCATCTGATGGCAAGATGTGGCCGGGATTTCCGTTTTGTCAGCCAGGGTGAATGGTTACGCGGATGTGCTGAACTCGCATCTAACCCTGCGAACGACGAGCGGAGCCAAGATGGCATTTAGCAAATTACGCAAGAAAACCCGACCAGAGCCGGCTCTGGAACCTACTCCGGAGGCGGCGCAGCTGAATCTGGATCGACCCACCGCGGATGAAATTTATGAACAGGTGTCGCGCAATGCGCGGCACGAACTGGATCGGCCGGCAATTGCGCTTGCGATTTCCGGATTAGCCGGCGGAATCACGATGGGCTTGACGGCGCTGAGCGTTTCCATTATTTCGGCGTCGTTGCCTCCCAGTGCGGTTTCCAGTTTTATCGCATTGCTGGCCTACCCCATTGGATTTATCGCGGTGATTGTTGGCAGGGCGCAATTGTTCACGGAGAACACGCTGTACCCGGTGGCATTGATGTTCGCCGAACGGCGCCATTTTCGGACGACGCTACGACTGTGGAGCATCGTGCTGCCGAGCAATCTGGTGGGAGCCTTTCTATTTGCGGTGCTCGCCGTACGCACTGGAGCGCTGCGGCCGCAGTACGTGGCGGCGATGGTGCGATTCGGCCAGGAGTCCACCAGCGTCAGCGGGAGCCACGTATTTTGGAGTGCGGTGATTGGCGGATGGATCATCGCACTGGTGGCGTGGCTGGTCAGCGGCAGCCACTCCATTACCGGGTCGGTGATGCTGATCTGGTTGCTGACATTTCTTGTTGGCTTAGGGCACTTCGCGCACTGCATTGCCAGCAGTGGAGAGATTCTTGCAGCGGTTTTGCAACACGAGGTAAGTGTGTCGCAGTATTTCTGGTGGCTGCTGCCGGCGGTTTTGGGCAACATCACTGGAGGCGTGTTCATCGTAACATTGCTGGAATATGGCCAAGTGAAAGGCGGGGAAGAAGACCGCGGGTTTCCCCGCGGATAGTTTGGAAATTCCGGCGCTGAAGGCGATACTCTGTTGAAGCAGAGGATCGAATGGCGAGCAACGAAATCAAGGGAATCGATGTTGCCGGCAAGGTGGCCGTGGTGGTCGGCGGCACATCCGGCATTGGACGGGCGTTGGCGTTGGGATTGGCCGCGGCGGGCGCGGATGTGGTCGCGACCTCCCGACGCGCCGAGCAGGTAAAGGAAACGGCGGAGCAGATTGCAGCGCTGGAGCGGCGTACACTCGTCGTCACTTCCGACGTCGCAGATCGCGCTTCGCTACAGCAAGTCCTGGATGAGAGCGTCGCCGCGCTGGGCGGCGTGGACATCCTGGTGAACTGCGCCGGAACGACGAAGAGAACGCCCACGCTCGATATGGACGACGCCACCTGGCAAAGAATTCTGGATACGAATCTGACGGGCACATTGCGAGCTTGCCAGGTATTTGGGCGGCATATGGTGGAGCGTGGACGGGGCCGCATCATCAATATTGCGTCGCTGACCAGCTTTGTTGCGTTCTATGAAGTGGCCGCGTATGCCGCGAGCAAAGGCGGAGTGGCATCGCTGACGAAATCGCTGGCGATTGAGTGGGCGCGGTATGGAGTCACGGTGAACGCCATCGCTCCCGGAGTATTTCGCACGCCGCTGAATTCGGAGTTATTGGATAACACGGGACGTGGAAAAGAATTGCTGCTTCGAACTCCCATGGGAAGATTTGGCAAGGTAGAGGAGTTAGTCGGCGCTGCGATTTATCTGGCGTCGGACATGGCTTCCTTTGTGACCGGGGAGATCCTAGTTGTCGATGGTGGATTTCTGGCCAGCGCGGTGAACCAATAATTTCAAACCTTATGATTCGGGCGCTTGCAGCTCTCACCATTCTTGTGTGCGCGGTATCGATCCGCGTGTTCGCGCAGACTCCAGATACCGCGACGGTGCGGGGGCAAGTGGAAGATGCGAAACACGCGCCCGTCGCCGGCGTTACGGTGACATTGAGCAACACCGTGAGCGGACTGCATCGGACGGTGCAAACGGACAAGGCGGGCGAGTTTTCCTCAGCCGGACTCGCGATTGCGGGAACCTACAATATTGTGGCGTCGAAGCCCGGATTCGCGGATGCGCACATTCAGGCCCTATCGCTGGTCGGCGGCGTGACGGCCAATCTGCATCTACAACTGAACGTAGCCGGCGGTCAAACACAAATTACGGTGACAGGTGCTGTCGACGCGGTTCGTACCGACTCCGCGCAGCTGGGGGACACGCTGGGCGCGGCCCAGATGCAAGAAACGCCGCTGTTGAATCGCCGGATCACGTATCTGCCGTTGTTGAATTCGGCGAATCGTCCGGCGATCAACCAGGGCGACGAGTTCATGAACCAGAACCTGTTCACGACCAACGGTTCGGGCCGAAGGCAGACATGGTTCGAAATCGATGGAGGCAACGGCGTCGATACCTGGGGCCGGCAGACGATTTTCACCAACATTCCACTCGACGCTGTGCAGGAAATGACGGTGCTGGAGAACGCATTTTCCGCGGAATACGGGTTCGGAATGGGCGGCGTAGTGAACGTTGTGACGAAAAGCGGCAGGGGGCAATTTCACGGAGACGTGTTGGGGCTATGGAGGCCATCCGCTCCAGAGGCGAAGTTGTCCGGTTTTACACCAGCCAACGCGAGCAGCGGCAATGACGTGACCAACGACACGTTGAAGCAGGGAGCGGGTTCGATTTCCGGACCGCTCGGCCGAAAGGAGCGCACACAGTTCTTTCTGTCGGGCCAATACAGCGCGCAGGATCGGGCGTCGCCGGTGACATCGCCGATTGCTCCAGGAAACTTTATTGGGCACTATCGTTCGTGGTTGATTTTCTTTCGTCTGGATCATCGACTCAACAATGCGAGCAATTTGTTTCTTCGCAGCGATGTCGATCGTTTCTACGACACCAATCCCAACGGAACGGTGGGGGGAAACAATCTACCTTCGGTGGATCGTATCTTTCGCAAACGAACCTATTCGCAACAACTGGGAGAGACCGCGATTCTGCGGCCTTCACTGGTAAATAATCTTCGCTTACAGTTTCAACTGGCGTCGCCGATTACGGAATTCGATCCAGTGATCAACGGGACGCAATTTGTTGTTCCTATTTCGACGGGTGGAACATTCACGACGGGAACTTCTCAGTCCGCGCTGCTGCTGAACCATCAATATGAAGTGAATGACACGCTGGCATCTTCCTTGGGCCGGCATCAGGTGAGCTACGGAGCGGAGGTGCTGCGCTCGCACAGCGGCGGCAACAGCAAGGAATATGGAGGCCCCATTTACGATGGGCAATTTGTCTACAATCCTTGCACGCAGGCGCTGGATGTCTGCGAGAGTCAAGCCTACCTGGACGATTTGAGCCACGTGCAGAAGTACACACAGAGTTATGGCAACGCCAATTACTCGGTGAACGATGTGTTGTGGGGATTATTTATTCAGGATAATTTTCGTGCAAGCGAAAACCTGACGCTGAATTTTGGACTGCGATACGAGCAGCAAACGTTCACGGATGCCCGTACGGATTTTGCGCCGCGGATCGGGATGTCCTACGATCCCACCGGACAAGGGAGGACTGTGTTTCATGGCGGATATGGCATCTATTATGCGCAGGTGGTTGACAACTCCGAGGCGAATTATGCGCTGACGGGACCGACGGGAGTGTTCAACTACACAGCGTCTCCGGGGCAGGTCGGATTTCCGTCGAGCGTGCAGGCGGCGCCGCTGCCCGCGTTTCCATCGGGCGCGCAGGTACCGCTGCGGAGCTTATATATTCGACCGGGAAACAGTGCATATTTGAACCAATTTTTTCCGACATCGACGCTGCGCGGCTATCCCAGGAAGCTGTTGAATCCGTATAACCAGCAGTGGAGCGTTGGACTGCAGCAGGAACTGGGGATGGGTTGGATCTTGAGCGCGGATTATGTGGGTTCGCACACATTGAGAAATGTTCGGCCGTTGGATGTCGACCCGCCAACTCCTTTTATTCGCACCAAGCAGGGGCAGAGCCGCACGGCGCAGGTGGCGAACTGCACTCGGCCGTATTGGGTGGAGTGGTACCAGCAGGAGGGGATGACGTGCAATCCGAACGCCGCGAGCAATCCGCTGCCGCCGTACAGTGTGATTCAAAGTGACGTGAATGATGGCTACGCGTACTACGACGCGCTCGATGTGAATCTAAGTCATCGATTCAACAATGGGCTGGCGATGCTGGCGAGTTATACGTGGTCGCACGCCATCGACAATGTGGATCCGGACGTTCCAAGTCAGAATCCAAACGACCCGAACTTTACCGGCGCGGCAGAAAACGGGAATGCCATCTTCGATCAGCGGCACCGCTTTGTGCTGAGCGGAAGCTATCCGACAGTTTTCAGAATCAATGCGGGCGGAGTGATGACGTTGGCGTCGGGGCTGCCGTACAACTACGTGACGGGATCGACGAACAGCGGTGACCTGGGCGCAACGACCGACCGACCGGTGATCGATGGAACGGTGGTTGGGCGCAATACCGGTCATGGCGGCGCGACGTATGAAGTCGATCCTTTTCTGGAACGGGTGTTTGCGATGGGCGACGGTCGGTTTCAGACGAGGCTACGCGCGGAAGCGTTCAACGTTCTGAACCACGCAAACTTTGTCGGCTACAGCGGGACATATGGCAACGGGGCCACGGCCGGTCCGGGGTTTGGACAGCCGCTGACCGGCATCACCAACCAACTGACGGCACGTTCGCTACAGTTTTCAGCAGAGTTCATGTTTTAGGGTATTTCCAAAATTACTGTAATGCGGGCTTCGTTTTATCCCACCCTAGCTTCGCTAGGATGGGGCACCCAGACATTACTATCTGTGAAACTTCAAATCTAACGAGCGCAGGTTTATGCGTGCTTGCCGGACCGCGTGGAATGGACCCAGTGCCGGATGGAAAAGCCGCTGGCGATCAAGCATAGAGCGATGAAGACCACCATGCTCCAGACAAATGCAGGCGATTTGGCGATGCGCAGGATGGCGGTGCCGAACTTGATCGCCAACAGGCCGAGCACGGTAAAACGGACGGCGCGGGAAACGAAATTGATGGTTGCTACGCGCCACAAGGAATAGCCCAGCGCGCTGGAAGCGGCAATGACCATGGTGAAGGGAAAGGGTGGAGGGGCGAGGCAACCGATGGCAACGGCCACTCCAGAGCGATCGCCGATTTTCTTCTTCAGCTTGTCGAATTGTTTTTGCCCGGCAACTTTACGGATGCCTTCCTCGCCGAATTTGCGGGCGACCTTGGCAAGCAGAATCACGCCCACGGTTGATCCGCAGGCCGCGGAGAAGACGTAGAAGAAAAATCCGGCATGGTGATGTGCGATCAGGCCAACGACCAGAAGATCGTTTCCAAAGGGCAGAACGAGAAAGGAGGAATCGAGAATTCCCAGGACAAACGGGCCAAGATAGCCAAGGTGAAACAGGAAATGAAGGAACGGGCGAAACCCATGCGACATGCAACGCTCTTTCTTCGAAGCGAACGATAGACGGCAAGCTGCAAGCTTATGAGATTCAAGACAAGTGCAAGAGGCTGTTTGTTTGCGGTTTTTCTGTTTTGTGCGGTCAGAGGTTCCTTTGTAGTACTCGGGCGCTTTTGATGCCAGTTCATCGGACTCACCGGTTGCCATTGTTATGCGAAGCGAGGAAACACGCGCATTTCGGGGCATAGCCTGTGGACGGGCGAATCGCGGTCGAGGTGCAAACCCGCCGGCAATGGCATTGGAATCCGCTGCATCAGTTGTGCGTGGACGCTGAAGACCACTAGAATCGAAGTTCTACCATGATGGCAGAGAACTCAACAGACAACCGGACAGAAACGCCAGCCGAAATCCAAAGTGTGGCCTGGCAGAAGACGGAGTTGGCGCGCCATCCGAAGCGCCCGTATCCGATGGAATTTATCGAGTCGTTATTTACGGATTTCAGTGAGATTCACGGCGATCGATCCTTTGGCGACGATCTGGCGATGTCGTGCGGCATGGCTCGCTTTCACGAGGAACAGGTGATGGTGATTGCGAACGTGAAGGGTCGCACCACCAAGGAGAAAGTGGCGCGCAACTTTGGGATGCCGAATCCTGAGGGGTATCGCAAGGCGCTGCGGGCGATGAAATTCGCCGAAAAATTTGGCCGGCCGGTGTTCACGTTTATTGACTTGATTGGCGCCAACCCTGGGTTGGGTGCGGAGGAACGCGGGCAGGCGGAAGCGATCGCGCGCAACTTGCGAGAGATGGCGCGGCTGCGGGTGCCGATACTGGCGACCATTACCGGTGAAGGCGGTTCGGGCGGCGCATTGGCGTTGGCGGTTGCGGATCGAGTTTTGATGCTGGAAAACGCGGTGTACTCGGTGATTTCGCCGGAAGCCTGCGCTTCCATTATGTGGCGGGACGCGAGCAAGCGAGCGCTGGCGGCGGAAGCGCTGCGGACCAATTCTGAAAGCGTTTTTCGGCTGGGCTGTGTGGATGCGATTGTGCCGGAGCCGCAGGGCGGCGCGCAAAATGATCCGGAGATGGCCATCAAGTTCCTCGACGAGGCGCTGCAGCAGAATTTGAGCGACCTGAAGAAGCTTGCGACAGATGAGCTGGTGCGGAACCGGATCTTAAAGTTCCGCAATATGGCGCGATTTTTTACCGAAGGATGAACGGTGCTCACAAGCAGCAGGCGCAGGCTTTCCGTTCGCAGTCCAGCTAGGTATGTTCTGGCAGATGCGCGTGCTCCCGGTTCTGGCGGGAGCGATTCCGTTTGGTATCGTCGGCTGATTCGATTCGGTGGAGTTGGGGTATGAGTCTGCTGCGAGGTCCGGGACGCGGACGCGCTTTTGTTCGATTTCTCGGCGCAGTCGGCTGGCTGCTGGTCACCTATTATCTGGCCAATCGAGCCGCACATGGCTTTAGCCGGGGCGCGGCATTTCCTCTGCTTCGGAATCTGTTCCAGATATTTATGCTGGTCGTTGGCTTCGGATATATGGAGCTGGCGTGGGACCGCACCCGCGAGCCGATCCGAGCGATGGGACTGATAACCAGGCCGGGCGCTGTTCGCGAATTTGGGCTTGGTGCAGTGCTGGGCTGGGGGATGGTGACCGTCGTCCTGCTCGTCGTCGCGCTGGTGGGACATTTTTACGTGCAACTCTGGACCGCTCCACGAGCGTGGGGATTGCTGGTCTTGCAGCTTCTGACCGTGCTGGCGGGCGCGCTGGCGGGCGAGATTGCGTTCCGCGGATATCCCTTCCAAAAGCTGGTGGAGACCGTGGGCCCGTTTACCGCGACGATTCTGGCAGCCATGATTTTCGGCGCACTGCGTGTGACGACACCCGATTCGACTCCGACAGCGGTGTGGATTAGCGCGGTGGCAGCGGTTCTGTTATCGGTTGCCTACCTGCGGACGCATGCATTGTGGCTGGGCTGGGGACTGCACTTTGCGTGGACGGCAAGCATCGGAATCCTGTTCGGCCAACCGCTGGCGAGCAGCCGGCAGGTTTCGAGCGTCATCCACACCTACGCCGATGGACCCACCTGGCTGACCGGCGCCGAGTTTGGGCCGGAAGGCAGCTTGATTACATTGATTGTGTTGTGGGTGGGGCTATATTTTCTGGTTCGGATCACTCGCGATCTGGCGTGGAAATATAGCCAGCCGGAAATCAAGCCGGCCGGCATGCCTGTGGACCTGAGTCATCCGATGCATCCGGCACCGCCAGCAGCGGCTTCAGCGCCACAGAGTGAGGCGCCCAAGGCGGGACTAGTGCAGATTGCGCCGATGAACGCGGGTGCTCGCCCAGAGCCACAGGAGCCTGCAGGGAATGTGCCTCCCTCGGGATCGCCGTAGGGGCCGTTGTTGTTTGAGAGTGCGCCACGTCGTCCGGTGAAGAGCCAGAGATGCTCCCTTGGCGGAGCATTGCGGGCAGGGTAGTGGGGACTCGCGGCTTCGTGTAAACTAGTTTGGAAGTGGTCCGCGACCGCTCTGGCTCGTATCAGGGCCGAATTTCCCACTCATCTCCTGTTGCCGCGGTTTGGTCTTTTTAGACCAGCCGAAGCAAATGGTGCGAGGTCAGGCGGGGGACGGATGCGGTGACGCGGATCGCCAGGTAGAAGGAGATTGGAAATATCATGGCAAAGATTGCGAAAACGGGCGACCGTAAAAAGGAAATGGACACCACCAAGAGCACGGATTGTCCCAAGTGCTCCAAGCCGACCCGCATAGTGAAGCGCGTCAAGGATCGGGAACGCGGCGTGCCGGGCGGGGTGTATATCTCCTGCTCCGCTTGCGAGTTCCACGAAAAGCTCTAGCGCCGAGTTTTTATCTGGCCTGAAACCAAGTGAACCCTGTCCCGCCTGGGATGGGGTTCTGTTTTTGGGGGTCCGACCCGCAGCAACGGTTGTCGGAAGCCGCGGCTGTCGCGATGGCGGCGATGGATGTTTCGAGTTTTCAGTCCTGCCCAATTCCAGGTTTGCTACGAGAAGTTCCACCGAAGCTGAGGAATCAGAACGATGTATTTGTGATTTTCATACAGTTAATTCTATTTCTCGTTTTCCACAGGATAATTTGTTGACAGGGAAAGGAAAATTAGAGCTAATAATTTTCTATCGAGATAAATTTTCGATATCGAAGCGTTTTTATCAAGCAGGAGGAATCGGTTTGCAGGGCGCTTCTTTCTCGAATTGCATCGCGTGGCACGGGCAGAACGATGGTGCTGACGAGCTGACCTGCGGGAACCAAGCGGATTTCCTATTTCATTTGCCTGTCCGGATTCACCGACGAGCGATTTCTCTGACGAACCCTCAGGATCATCACTCGAAGATTTGCGTGTTCAACACAACCCTCAGGAAGTCCGATTTCAATTCCTCGCGAGAACCACAACGGGTAGTTTCAGGAGGAAACAATGAAATTTTCGAAGCTCTCTATGTTCTTGTTCCTGGGCGCGTCGATTGCGGGCGCAACAACCACACTGACGGTGAGCCCCGGTGGCCAATATCCCACGGTGTGTTCGGCAGTAAGCGCAGCGCAAAACGGCGATACGGTATTGATTGACGCCAACCACGGAATCCCCTACATTGCTCCCCCCGATCCGCATCACTCGGATGGACGAACCGACTGTGTGGTTTCGCAGAACTACCTGACGATTCGCGGCATTCATGGGCGCGCCATTTTGGACGCGGGACCGGATGCATACGCCCAGGGGACGTATGTCCAAAAGGGAATTCTGGTGCTGAACGGGCACGACATTGTGGTCGACAACCTGGAATTACGCAATGCCGGCGCGCTGGTGAACCCTAATAACTCGGATGCCTCGGGGATTCGGATTCAAGACGGAACCAATGCGGCCCCGTCGGGAGGCAATATCACGATCAGCCGCTGCTACATACACAACAACGACCAGGGAGTGCTGAGCGGTAACTCGGGACCGGGGGTGGGTCAGTGGTTCTCCCCCAATCCGTTCATCACGTTTGAATTTGATGATTTCTACGACAACGGGGACGGATCGGGCTCGACCCACAACATGTACATTGGTTTCGACGGATTCGTGAAGATGCATTTCACGTTGAAGAATTCCAAATCGCGGGATGCTTATGTGGGCCATGACGTGAAAACGCGGGCACCATTCAACTACATTCTGAATAACCAGATCACCGACAGCGTTGGAGACACCAGCTATCAGCTCGATTTCCCGCTGGGAGGAACGACCTATGTCCAGGGCAACCTGATTTACAAAGCGGCAATTGATCCAAACCTGGGCAACAACAACCTGATGATCTTTGCCGATATTTACGATAATGGATCTTCCGATCCGGAGTATGCGGTTCCGAACCAGGACCTGCATTTCACCAACAACATCGTGGTGGACGATAATGCTTCGGGTTCGAATGCATTCGTGAATGTGTCCTGCGCGAATGCATCGAGCGCCACCTGCCCGCCGCCCAACAATGGTCCGGCGCTCACGACACCAGCCATCGTGGAACGGAATCTGTTCATCGGGATACCCACGGCGGTGACCAACCAGCCAAGTGCAATCGTGAAATACAACCTGGTGCTGCCGTACAGCGACCTGGCCGCTCTGGGATACAAGCCACATTGATGTGATTTGATTCGTCGTAGGATTTGTTATCGGACGGTCCCTGGACCGTCCGATGTTTTTGCGCTGAAGGGAAGCGATAGAGAGGAGCCGGATCGTTTTGCGCGCGGGTTATTGGCGCGACTTCACCTGAACCAGCAGCATGCGCAGGGGAGTTTTTGCAAGAATGCCGTGGGGTAACATCGGAGGCATGTAGACGAAAGAGCCGGCGTGAGCTGCCACCGTCTCCTGACCCAACTGGACGTTTGCCTCGCCTTCCAGGAAATAGAGGACGGCGGGCGTGGGAGCCGAATGCGAGGAAAGTTCCTCCCCGGCAGCAAAGCCGAACAAGGTGACATTGACGTGGTCGTCCTTTTGAAGAACGTGGCTCAAGATTCCTTTCTCGGGGAATGCAAGCTCTTCCTGCAGATTTGCAAGAAACCTATAGTCCATGAATTTTCTCCCTCTGGCCTGCGCTGGTAGTCGTGAGTTGCTAGCGGTGCATGATAGATCGAATGGTAAACGATGGGGTCGCAAATGGTTTCTGGCGGCAGGGGTGGGCGAAACGGATCGGTGGCCGATTGCCGGCAAAGCCATCTTTAGGCAACGGGGTACGACGGGTTCCAGTCGCGGCAGGAGGCCTGGAATTTGTGGCGAGACTTATATCGAAACCAGAATTACTGTGCTGTGGACAGAAAAGCAGATCCTTCGACTTGTCGCCGCCGCGATCTTCGCTCGGGATGACAACTCTTTTTTACCTTACAGGAATGCTGCGTTTGCTTTAGTTGCCGGTTTCCATGGAGGATTGCTCGGCAGCCTCGCGGGCCATGCGAATCCTGTCAAGGCGGGCAATTTCGACGGCAGCCTTGGGGTCAATCACGTCCAGGCGGACGCGGGTGACGCCGCGGGCGCGCATCCCGAGCATATGGGCAGCTTCAGAAGACAGGTCAGCAATCCGGGTATCGGGAACCGGGCCGCGATCGTTGACACGCACCACGATCCACTTGCGGGAATGCAAATTCGTCACCTTCACCCACGTTCCCAGAGGAAGGGATCGATGGGCGCAGGTCAAGTCGTACATGTTGAACGACTCTCCGTCGGCGGTTTCTTTTCCCTGGAACTCGCGTCCGTACCATGAGGCCAGGCCAATCTGGTGCCAGTCCTGGATCTTCTTCGCGGGCGTTGCAGGAGGCGTGGCCTTGGCGGCTGCAGGGCGTGCGGTCGATGTTGTTGCCTCGGCCAGCACCGACGTGGGTGCGTGGTTCGGCTGCACGCAGTGCAGCGTCAACGTAACGCCGCAGAACAGGCCCGCCGCAATGGAGACAGCGCGACGGATGGACAGAGGACCGTCCGCACTGATCGAGGTCGTATTTGAATTGAGAATTCCCATTGCCGAAACTCCTTCAAGTCTATCCGGAAAGAACCGGCTAAGTCAATGAAAAAAATAGACTTATTTTAAATTTCTCTTGCAAAACCAAGCCGGTTGTGGTACCCATAAAGGGCGCTCCAGTCCAGCTTGTTGACGCCTGTCCCGAACCGCAGGAAAAGCCTTGTCCCTCCGCCGAATCAGCCTTCCGATCCAGACCGCTCCGTTACCGGAGTGGAAGGGTCGATTTCGCCTCACAGTTCCAATTCACGAGCCATGCAAAGCTCGCTGATCGTTTTGTCGATCGCCGGCTACGATCCATCGGCCGGGGCGGGCGTGTTGGCGGACTTGAAAACCTTTGCCGCGTTGGGAGTTTACGGCATGGCGTCCATCACAGCGCTCACTATCCAGTCCACCTTGGGAGTTCGAAAAGTCATCCCACTGGACCCAAGCACCGTGGTTGAGACGCTGGACTGTCTGGCAGAGGATGTACGCTTCGACGCGATTAAAGTGGGAATGTTGGGTACGAAAGACGTGGCCGCAGCCGTCATGGAGTGGCTGGAAGGGCAAAAAAGCGTGACAGTCGTGCTGGATCCGGTGATGAAGTCCAGCTATGGCAGGGACTTACTGGATTCGGAAGGCTGTGAGATATTGCGTCGGGCAGGGCTGGCTCGGGCAAACTGGATCACTCCAAATTTAGCGGAACTGGCTGTTTTGACGGGCGGTTCGGTGCCGACAAACAGCGAAGAAACGGAGAAATCTTCCCGCAAGCTGTATCGGACGGCGGCCTCGCTTGGCAATTCGGGCCTGAAGATAGTTGTAACCGGGGGTCATGCAAAAACCCCGGACGATCTGCTGCTCATGGACGGGATCTGCCGGTGGTTTCCGGGGGAATGGGTGGAGACAAGCTCGACGCATGGGACGGGGTGTACTTTCTCGTCAGCCCTGGCCGCCCGGATCGCATTGGGAGATGAGCCATCCGAGGCGGTGGCACATGCGAAACGCTATGTTACGGGTGCGCTACGGCACGCGTATCCGATAGGAGAGGGGAAGGGGCCGCTAAACCATTCCTGGAAAACGACTTAGAGAATTAATTGTTGATCCCATCAAAAAGCATACGCATTACCGAATCGTCACCTCTTGCTTGTTATCGGTAATAACTGTTACGTTACCGTCGTGACTCTTACTAGTAACTGTGCAAATGTGACTGATCCATGTATTCTGAACTCTCAGAACACACTTGCAGAGAGGGCCCGGTTTGGCTCTGTACAAATCCGAGTTGGAGTGATCTCCCGTGCATGAACCAGTCCAGAAGAACCCTTACTCTGGCTCAGTTTTGGAACTGCGAAATTCTGTCCGTTTTCCTGTTCGGATGAAGGTAAAGATACAGACGGAAAAAGGCGAAGAGGAAGCCGAGACAATTAACGTTTCCGCCAGCGGTTTGTTGCTTTCGTTTTCCCGCATTCTGGAAGCGGGGAGCGCCATTGAAGTTGAGATGATCATGCCCTCAGCCACGCTGGGGACCTCCGACGACGTACGGGTACATTGCTGTGGACGAGTGATCCGTTCCTACAGAAGAAGTCCAGAACAAGTAGAAGTTGCCACTGTTATTGATAACTACGAAATGCTCTCCTGAGGCACCACATGCCTGTCATTTCTGCCGACGCAACGAAGAAGCTTATGAATTCGAACTCCAGCTCCGATTCGACACCCGAGTCAGGGCTGACTGCTGTTCCGGAGAAAAGTTCTTCGGGACCCACCGAAGAAGCTGCCGGAATCCGCATTCTACTCGCCGATTCGCAAGCTATTTACCGGGTAGGAATCCGCAAGATTTTTGCCGTTGAGGACGACATGCGCGTGGTGGCGCAGGCCGAGAACTATCCCGGGCTGCTGGCCGCACTGGAACGGTATCCGTCTGACATCGTTCTGCTGGATGGAGGCATGATCTCCGGCCAGGCGGAAGCGATCCCGGACATGTTGAAGCGCGCGCCGAACGCGAAGTTGATCGTGCAGGTGAGCGAGAACAGTGAAACGTTCATTGTGGACCTGTATCGTCGCGGCGTGCGCGGCGTTATTTCGCGATCGATCTCTCCTGACCTGCTGATTCGCTGTGTGCGTAAGATAGCGGATGGAGAAACCTGGATTGACAATCAATCCGTTAGCTGGGTGATCGAGGCCTACCGCACCGAGGCCAACAACCTGACCAATCCGAAACTGCAGCCGCGGCTGTCGCCGAAGGAGTTGTCGATTATCGGCTGCGTGACGCAGGGCATGCGCAATAAGGAAATTGCCTACAAGATTGGCACGACGGAACAGGTTGTGAAGAATTATCTGCGCAAGATTTACGACAAGCTGGGAGTGTCGGACCGGCTTGAGCTGGCGCTGTATTGCCTGCACCATCAGTTATTGAAGCAGCCATCGGTGAATACCGGCACGGGCAAAGCGACGGTGCAGGAAATCAGCATGGGTCGAGTTCGCCCCTGAGAAACACGCTCTATGTGGTTTGATTCGGGGGCTCGGCGAATAGCCGGGCCCTTTCCAATAGATCGATCATCGTTTTCAACTCCGATGCCGAAAGATGGGAGAGCAGCGCATGCACCGTGCTGTTCACCACCGGATCCATTTCATTCAGACGATCCAGTCCGGCGGCAGTAATTTTCGTCAGCACGACGCGACGATCTCTTGCGCCCCGCTCCCTGCGCACCAGTCCCTGCCGCTGCAGGCGTTCCACCAGCCGAGTAACGTCGGGGTCCTGGCTGACCAGGCGTTCGGCGATCTCGGCGCAGGTCAGTCCGCTGGAACCGGCGCCGCGCAAAATCCGCAGCGAATTGTATTGCGTTTCGGTGATGCCGTAAGGCTTCAGCCGCAGGTGGAGCGCGTGCTGCATCTGGGTCGAGGTGCGGACGAGATTCAGAAAAGCTTCTGCATGCAGGCTGGCAAAGGATTTTGTCTGGCGCAGTTCCGCCTGCAGTCCAATCGGTCTCGGGGTCGTAGCCGCTGGCTTGCGTGATGTGGATCGAGCCGAAGGGGAAGTTTTCTTTGCGGCAGTCATAGGCCTGGTTCGTTGTCGCGACATGCTTGTTATAACAATGTATTTACATTCGCGCGAGGTGGATGCAGCGGAGGAAACCAGTCGAGGGCGCTGCGTTAATCTGTGGCGAGACTGAGCTGATGGCGAACATCGGCACCGTGCACCCAGAAGATGACATCTTCGGCGATGTTGGTGGCGTGGTCGCCGATGCGTTCCAGGTTGCGGGAAATGATGATGGTGTTGAGCGCCTGCTCGGTCCATTCGGGGTGCTGTTGAATGGCGGCGGTCATAGCTTGATGAACCTGGCGGTTCATCTGGTCGAGATCATTGTCGAGGGCGAGAACGGATTTCGCCATGGTGGCGTCGCCGTCCAGCAGGGATTGCAGCGCAATGCGAATCATCTGTTCGGTCAGTTCGCCCATTTGATGCAGGTTCACGGATAGCTCGGCGCGCGGCATTTGCAACAGCTCGGTCGCGCGGTCGGCGATGTTCACCGACTGGTCGCCGATTCGTTCCAGATCGCCATTGATTTTGATGACGGCCAGCAGGAAGCGGAGGTCAATGGCCATGGGCTGTTCCATCGCCATCAGGTCATAGGCCATTTCGTCGACGGAACGCTCGGCGGCGTTGATGGCCGCTTCATTTTCCTGGACGTGGTGCAACAGAACCATGTCGGACTTGAGGTAGCCATCCATGGCGCAGTCCATGGTTTGCTGGGCGAGGGCGGCCATGGCGAGCAGCTTGTCTTTCAGTTGCGCCAGCTGTTGCTGGTAGTGGATTCGCGGCACGCAGTTCCTCCGTGGCCTGTCAAGGCTACACCTAATTGTCTACGAAAAAGGTTGCGATTCTGTGAATGTTTTTAGCCGAGGCGGCGGCCGGCTTCCTGCGCGGCCTCATAAATCTGCTGAAAAGATTCAACCGCGTAGAGCACCGGCTGCATTTCGGAGATGGAAAACTCGTGTTCCAGCACCTGGTGGAGATTAAAGTCGCGAATCTCCGGGCCGCGCTCGACGACGTAAGAGCATTCTCCGTGAGAGGAAATGAGGCCGCTGCCGTAGACTTTGGTGCGACCATCCTGGCGGATGACGCCAAATTCGACCGTAAACCAGAAGAGCCTGCCCATGCGGGTCATATCTTCCGGGCGATTGGCGAGGTGGCTGCATATCCGGCCGTACTCATGCAGAAAATCCGCGAAGACGGGATGGGCGTGCATGGGAACGTGGCCGAAGACGTCGTGGAAGATATCGGGCTCCGGAGTGTACTCGAGCGAGCTGCGGGCCCGCAGCGTGGTGGTGGTGGGAAAACGGCGAGCCGCCAGCATCTCAAAAAAAGCGTTGGCGGGCAGGTAGCCGGAGACCGGGGTCGAGTTCCAACCGGTTCGCGGCTGCAGCTTGGTGGAGACGGCGGCCAGGTCGGGAATGCTGTCTTCGCGCAGCCCGATCTGCTGGAAGCCATCGAGATATTCCTGGCAGGCGTACTGACGCAACTGCGGCATGCAGCGACGCACCAGCTCCGACCAGGTGGCGTGTTGATCCGGCGTGTAGGCGGCCCAGTCCTGCTCGATGAGATAGGGGCGCGCGCCGACGAGCTGCTCATTTTTCTGTTGCGCGGGAGTCAACTGCTGCTGATGGGTGGACATGTCCTAAGTCCCTCCGCTGCGCTGTCCGGTAAGTGCTGGAAAGCAGCCGAGCTAAACCTCTTAGGATGCCGCCGGCCACGCGAACCTGTCAATCATTTCATTTGACGTCACGAAGAATGGGTGGAGGTTGTGGAGCAGCGACGGGCGCTTCGCATGTAGGCAAGTCTGCGGTTGCGGGTATATTGTGGGTAGGTTGTCGACCCGCCAGGTCCGGCGACGAAACTCCGCATCCCAGGGAGGACATTATGCCAGCTACTGCCAAGCATCCATCGCTGCAACCAGCTAACGCGACGAAGAATGACTTTCTGCCGCTGAACGGCACCGATCACGTGGAGTTTTACGTCGGCAACGCGCGACAGGCCGCCTATTTTTATCGCGCCGCTTTCGGCATGAAGCTGGTGGCGTACGCGGGTCCGGAAACCGGTCTGCGAGACCGCGCGTCGTACGTAGTGGAGCAGGGCAAAGTGCGTTTTGTGCTGACCACTCCGCTGCGATCCGATAATGCCATTGCTGATCATATCGCCAAGCATGGCGATGGAATCAAGGACATTGCCTTGTGGGTGGACGATGCCACCTCCGCGTGGCTGGAGACGACGCGTCGAGGCGCCCGCAGCGTGCGCGAGCCCTGGACGCTGGAGGACAAGCAGGGCACGGTCACGATGGCATCGATCGCAACCTACGGCGATACCATCCATACCTTTGTGGAGCGCAAGAAGTATCACGGAATATTTCTCCCGGGCTTTCAAGCTGTGACGCATGATCCTGTGGTGCGGCCGGTGGGGTTGAAATACATTGACCACGTGGTGGGAAATGTTGGCTGGAACGAAATGAACGCGATGGTGGATTTCTATCGCGACGTGATGGACTTCGAAATGTTCCAGAGCTTCGACGATAAAGACATTTCTACTGAGTACTCGGCGTTGATGTCGAAGGTCATGTCGAATGGAAACGGGCGGGTGAAGTTCCCGATCAACGAGCCGGCGGAGGGACGCAAGAAATCGCAGATCGAGGAGTATCTGGATTTCTATCAGGGACCCGGTGCGCAACACCTGGCGCTGGCGACAGACGACATTCTGACCACGGTGAGCAAGCTGCGCGAGCAGGGCGTGGAATTCTTGCGGGTGCCGGATACGTACTACCACGAACTGGAGAAGCGGGTGGGTAACATTGACGAGCCGGTCGAGGAATTGAAGCGGCTGAACCTGCTGGTGGATCGAGACGAGGAAGGATATCTGCTGCAGATTTTTACGCGTCCTGTGGAGGACCGTCCCACGGTGTTTTTCGAAATCATCCAGCGCAAAGGCGGCCGCAGCTTTGGCAAGGGAAATTTCAAAGCGCTGTTTGAGGCCATCGAGCGCGAACAGGGACTTCGCGGCAATCTGTAAGGACAGGCATGAGACTGTGCACGTTTGAAGTCCACACGCACCTGGGATGGCAGAGCCGACTGGGCGCTGCGGATGCCGATGGCGTGATCGATTTGAATTTTGCCGCCGAGGAAACATTGGGAAACGCGCAATTGGCGAGTGTGTTGGTTCCAGCATCGCTGCTTGGACTGTTAGATGGCGGCGAAGTTTCGATGGACGAAGCGCGGAAGGCGATTGCTGGTTTGCCCGCGAGCCTGCGAGTCGGCAAACGCGATGAGACACTTCGCTATCGATGGGATGAGATTCGCCTGCGGACGCCGTTGCCGGATGCACGTTCGGTGCGCGATTTTTTCGCTTTCGAGTCCCACGTGAAGATGGGGTTTGAAAAACGCGGAGAGCCGATGCCGCAGGAATGGTACGAATTTCCCGTCTACTATCAAACGGGTCACCATAACTTGATCGGAACAGATCAGGATGTACTTTGGCCTTCGTTCACCGAGCGATTCGATTATGAGTTGGAGTTAGCGGCGATTATAGGACGCGAGGGGCGCAATATTTCCGCGGCGAAGGCACACGAATACATCGCGGGCTATACCATTCTGAATGACTTTAGCGCTCGCGATATTCAGCGCCGTGAGATGAAAGTGCGGCTGGGTCCGGCGAAAGGAAAGCATTGGGCAAGTGGAGTGGGGCCGTGGATGGTGACGCGAGATGAAATCCCGGACCCGTATTCGCTGGAAATGGTGGCTCGCGTGAATGGCGAGGAGTGGTCGCGAGGAAATTCGCGCGACATGCATTGGAAGTTCGAGCAGATGATTGAGTTTCTCTCGCAGGACGACACCATTTATCCGGGGGACATTCTCGGCTCCGGTACGGTGGGAACGGGTTGTGGATTGGAACTGAACCGCTGGGTGCAACCCGGCGACGTGATCGAATTGGAGATTGAAAAGATTGGGGTGCTGCGCAATCGCGTGGTGCGTTCCAGTCATCCCAAGGGTTGAAGGATTTCGGTAAAGGAGAATCGCGAATGTATCCGCTGAATAAGGGAAAGACGGCGTCACAAGCCCACGTTGGATTACCCGAGGGCACATTTGAAGAAGAGCACGGGCGAAAAGGTTTTTATGGGAAAGCAAGCCACCTGTACCACGCGCATGCGCCGACTGGCTGGACGCGTTTTGAAGGCAAGTTGCGGCCGCATCTTTTCGACTTGAACAAGCTGGAGCCCACGGACCTGAAGGATGCGGAGGGCGCGCCGATTGAGTTTCTCGGCAACAACGAGATCACGGTGGCTGTTTCGCGCCGATCGAAGCCGATGCCATTTTATTTTCGCAATGCCGATGGTGATGAGATGTATTTTGTGCATCGCGGCAGCGGCGTGATCGAGACGGACTTCGGCCCGCTGCGATTTGAGAAGGGCGACTACATCAATCTTCCGCGGGCGGTGACCTATCGCGTGGTTCCGGATGCGGAGGACAATTTTTTTCTGATCTTTCAATCGAAGACGGAATTCGAACAGCCGGAAAAAGGGTTGTTGGGTCAGCACGCTCTGTACGACCCGGGGGTCATTACGACGCCGGAGCCGTCGCCTTATCTGGATGACACGCGCGAATGGGAAGTTCGCATCAAGAATGAGAATGAATTTTCCAAGGTTTTTTATCCATTCAATCCGATCGACGTGGTCGGGTGGAAGGGTGACCTGACGGCATGGAAGATCAACCTACGGGATATTCGGCCAGTGTCAAGCCATCGCGCGGCGCTGCCGCCGAGCGCGCATACGACGTTTGTGACGCAGGGTGCGGTGGTGTGTAGTTTTCTACCTCGACCACTGGAGCAGGAACCGGATGCGCTGCGAGTGCCGTTTTTCCATCGCAACACGGATTACGACGAATTCATTTTTTACCATGACGGAGATTTCTTCAGCCGCGACAATGTGAAGCCGGGCTACGCGACGCTGCATCCGCGGGGGATTCATCATGGCCCGCATCCCAAGGCACTGGCGAATCAGAAGGCGAAGAGTTTTACGGATGAGTCGGCGGTGATGCTGGACGGTTTGAATCCCATCCACGTGCTACCGGCGGGAGAGACGGTTGAGTGGGCGGATTACTGGGCCAGCTGGGGCGCCAAGGAAGCCGCGAAGCTGGAGCCGGTTGGATGACTGAAATTGCCGCACCCGGCGCGATGACCACCCTGAATCCAGCGGAGCAGAAGCCGCAGGACATCTACAAACTGTTGGTGGGCTCGGTGGTTCCGCGACCGATCGCGTTTGTTTCCTCGATGGATGCGAAGGGTGTTCGCAACCTGGCGCCGTTCAGTTTTTTTACCGTGGCGAGCGCCAATCCGCCGATTGTGTGTTTTTGTCCGATGATGCGCGGCACAGCGAATCACGAATTGCAGCCTACGAAGGATACGTTGCGCAACATCATTGCAACGCGCGAATTTGTGGTGAACATCGTATCTGAAGAATTTGCGGGGCAGATGAATGCGTGCTCCGCGGAATTGCCGCCGGAGGTCGACGAGTTTCTAGTGTCCGGCCTGACGCCTGTCGCGAGCGATGTGGTTCGGCCTCCACGTGTGGGCGAGTCATATGTACAGATGGAGTGCCGCTTGCAGCAGGTGATTCACGTCAGCACGGAGCCACTGGGCGGAAGCCTGGTGCTGGGTGAAGTGTTGCGTTTCCATGTGAGCGCATCGTTGCTTGATAATTTCCGAATTGATCCCGAGAAGCTGCAGGCGATTGGACGCATGGCCGGGTCTACATACGCACGCACGCGAGACAGGTTCGATATGGAGCGGCCGAAATAGGATTTTCACGCGCTGAATTTTCTTAGCCGTGAATTGCCCTGTACAAAGGTGCTATGTCATCCGCTGACGCAAACTACTCGATCGGACGCGTCGCAGTCCTGGGCGCAGGAACCATGGGCGCCCGCATTGCCGCGCACATCGCCAATGCGGGCTTTCCAGTGTTGCTTCTGGATCTGGTACCGGAGGGCGCGCCGGATCGAAATGTCCTCGCCGCGCGATCCGTGGAGAACTTGAAGAAGGCCAAGCCTCCGGCATTCGTCGATCCCGCGGTGGTGCGTCACATCACGGTCGGGAATTTCGAAGATGACCTGGAGAATTTGCAGAGGTGCGATTGGATCCTCGAAGCAGTGGCAGAGAATCTCGATATCAAGCGTGCGCTGCTGAATAAGGTTGCGCCTTACATACGTGACAATGCCATCGTGAGTACCAATACCAGCGGTCTGCCGATCGGGCTGATTGCGAGAGACATGCCGGAATCATTTCGGCGGCGATGGTTGGGGACGCATTTTTTTAATCCGCCGCGCTATATGCGGCTGGTCGAGTTCATCGTGACGCCGGAGACTGATCCGCACGCGGTTGCATCAGTCGAGAACTTTGCGCAGGTGTACCTGGGAAAGCTGGTCGTTCGTGCGCACGACACGCCTAACTTCATCGCCAATCGTATCGGCACGTTTGTCATGCTGAATACATTTCGCACCATGCTGCAGCAGGGATTAGGCATCGAGGAAACGGATGCCCTGACGGGAGCGGCGATTGGATGGCCGAAGACAGGGACGTTTCGGCTGGCGGACATGGTTGGCATCGACGTGTTGGTGAACGTGGCGCGGAATTTTGCCGCGAGTTCCAGGGACGAACGCGCAGACGTTGGGATTCCTGCAGCGCTGGAGCAGATATTCGAGCGCAAATGGTTTGGAGATAAAACGGGGCAGGGTTTTTATAAGAAACAGCGCGGTGCGGATGGTAAAGAGGAACGACTCGTTCTCGACTTGAGTTCGCTGGAGTATCGGCCTGCGGAGCGACCGAAGATGCTGGCACTGGAGATGGCGAAGAGCCATGAGTCTACTGCGGCGAGGATTCGAGCCTTACTGGCGGGCAATCCGGACCGCGACCAGGCGGCGAAATTTTATTGGCAGATTCTTCCGGAATTGTGGGCGTACGCGGCCAATCGCATTGGAGAGGTTGCGGACACGGTGGTCGATATCGATCGCGCGATGAAGGCTGGGTTCAATTGGGAGCTAGGGCCGTTTGAAATGTGGGACGCTGCCGGCTTCAGCGACACGATTGAGGGGATGCGGCGACGCGGTCAGACCCTTCCTCCTGTAGTAAAACGCATGGAGTCCGCCGGTGTGACTTCCTGGTATCGCAATGGGGGCGAGGAGTTTTTTGATATTGTGTCGGGAGAATACCGGCCGGTTGTGGAACCGCTTGGCATGGCGACCGTGGCGAGGGTCAAACGGGCGCATGGAGTGGTCGAGGAAAATCCAGGCGTGTCGCTGATCGACATGGGAGATGGAATTGCGTGCATCGAATTTAATTCCAAAATGAACACCCTCGGCGCTGACATCGTGGGGTTTGTGCAGCGCGCGCTGAGGCCGGGCAGCGATGCGACGCGAAACTTTAAAGGGTTTGTCATTTGCAATGACGCGACCAATTTTTCTGTGGGCGCAAATTTGATGCAGGTACTGCTGGCCATCCAGGATGAAGAATGGGATGAATTGGATCGATATGTTCGCGAATTCCAGGCCATGACGCAGGCGATTCGATTCTGTGCGCGGCCAGTGATTGTCGCTCCATTTGGAATGTGCCTGGGCGGCGGAGCGGAGGTTGCATTGCATGCTGCCGCGCGACAAGCGCATATCGAACTCTACATGGGATTGGTGGAAACCAGCGTAGGATTGCTGCCTGCAGGGGGCGGATGCAAGGAAATGACGCTGCGCGCGATTGAAACTGCAGACGCTGTCCGGATCGGTCACCGCAGTGACTCAGTAGAAATTCATGATGCGATGAGAAGTTTGTTCGAGACGATTGCCATGGCCAAAGTTTCCAGTTCCGCGGCGGAGGCGAAGAAGTTGCAGTTGATGCGGGCGTCCGACGGGATCACGATGAATCGCGAGCGGCTGCTTTCCGATGCGAAATCAGAAGCTGCGAGGCTGGCGGATGCTGGGTATGTTCCGCCGCTGCCTCGGACGGATATTCCAGCGCCCGGTGACGGTATGCTCGCGAACCTGAAACTTGGCATCCACATGATGCGAGAGGCGGAATTCATCAGCGATCACGACGTGAAGATTGCACGCCTGGTGGCCCGCGTGTTGTGCGGCGGGGCGATCACGGCGGGTACGCAGATCAGCGAACAATATTTTCTTGATCTGGAGCGCGAAGCGTTTCTGTCGCTCTGCGGAGAGCCAAAGACGGTGGAGCGCATTACGGCCACGTTGAAAACCGGGAAGCCGCTGCGGAACTAAAGGACCAGCATGAAAGATGCTTTGATCGTGAGTGCAGTACGGACGGCAGTAGGAAAAGCGCCTAACGGCGCTCTTCGGTCGACGCGCCCGGATGACCTGGGAGCCATGGCGGTGCGGGGAGCTTTGGATCGAATTCCGCAACTCGATGTGAAGCGGATTGAAGACGTCATTATCGGCTGTGCGATGCCAGAGGCGGAGCAGGGTCTGAACCTGGCCAGAATTATTTCTCTGCGGGCGGTGCTACCGGTGGAAGCTTCCGCAATGACGGTTAATCGATACTGCGCTTCCGGATTGCAATCGATCGCGCTTGCGGCGGAGCGAATTCGCGGCGGTTCCGCGGATGTGATTGTTGCGGGAGGGGTAGAGTCCATGTCCATGATTCCCATGGGCGGCAACAAAATCGCAGCCAATCCATGGCTGGTGGATCACTATCCCGACAGCTACATGTCGATGGGGCTGACGGCGGAGCGCGTTGCCAAGCATTATGAGATTTCGCGCGAGGATTCGGACCGGTTTTCATTCGCCAGCCATCAGAAAGCGCTGGCTGCAATTCGGGAGCGGAAATTTGAGGATGAAATTGTGCCTGTGACGGTTACAATTTCAGATTTCCGCGCTGGGGGCACACCGGTACAGCGGGAAATGGAGTTTCGAGTGGACGAAGGTCCCCGCGCAGACACGTCGTACGAGGCTCTTGAGAAGCTTCGGCCAGTGTTTCACGCGTATGGGACGGTGTCGGCCGGGAATTCTTCCCAAACATCGGATGGAGCCGCGGCGGCGGTCGTGGTTTCCGAGGAGATTGCGGTTTCTTTGGGGCTGAAGCCGCTGGCCCGGCTGGTAGCCTTCGCGACAGCGGGATGCCTTCCGGAAGAAATGGGAGTAGGCCCGGTATACGCGATTCCCAAGGCACTGAAACTGGCGGGACTGACATTGGAGCAGATGGATGTGATTGAGCTGAACGAGGCTTTTGCGGCGCAGTCGCTGGCGGTGATGAAGTTGTTAGGTATGGATCCGGCAAAGGTGAACGTCAATGGAGGCGCGATTGCGCTGGGACATCCGCTGGGCTGCACGGGTGCGAAACTGACGGCGACAATCCTGCGCGAGTTGCAGCGGCAAAAAAAGAAATATGGATTGGTCACGATGTGCGTTGGCGGCGGAATGGGCGCGGCTGGAATTTTCGAGAATCTTCAAGACTGAGGGACAACGTGGCACAGCAACCACAACAGGGAGAGACCTGTGATTAGCCCGGAACTGAAAAACGCAAAACACGGAATGGGCGGCAGCTTCTTGATTGAAGACATTGAGCCGCAGGCGATCTTTACGGCGGAAGATTTTTCCGACGAACAGCGCCAGATCGAGCGCACCACGGTGGAGTTTGCCGAAAAGCAAATCTTTCCTGAGATTGCAGCCATTGAGGCGAAGAACCTCGACGTCACGCGACGCCTGCTTCGGGAGGCAGGTGACCTGGGGTTGATGGCGGTCGACGTTCCGGAAGAGTATGGCGGCCTGCAAATGGATAAGGTCACGTCGGCGTTGATTGCAGAGAAAATTGCAATCTGCGGCAGCTTCTCCGTCTCCTTCAGCGCGCACGCGGGGATTGGCACGCTGCCACTGGTCTGGTACGGGACGGCGGACCAGAAAAAAAGATTTCTACCTCGACTGGCTGCCGGCGAATGGATCGCGGCATATGCGCTGTCCGAGGCATCTTCGGGGTCTGACGCGATGAATATTCGCACCCGTGCGACTTTGAATGACGACCGGAAGTACTACGTGTTGAACGGGGAGAAGATGTGGATTTCGAACGCCGGCATTGCCAGCCTGTTCACGGTGTTCGCGAAAATTGACGGAGAGAAGTTTGCCGCATTTTTGATCGAGGCGGGAACGGCCGGGCTGACGGTGGGCCCGGAAGAACACAAGATGGGAATTCGCGGCTCCTCCACGTGCCCGCTGGTGCTGGCGGATTGCAAGGTGCCCGCTGAAAATCTATTGGGAGAGGCCGGGCAAGGGCATCGCATCGCCTTCAATATTTTGAATGTGGGGCGATACAAACTGGGCGCGGCGGCAATCGGCGGTGCGAAATACGCCTTTCGCGCAGGGGTTCGTTACGCCAAGGAACGGATTGCGTTTTCGAAACCGATTGCGTCGTTCGGGCTAGTGCAGCAGATGATCGCCGACAGCGCGACCGGGATTTATGCGGGTGAATCGCTGGTGTATCGCGTCATCGGAGCGATTGACGCGTCGATTGCCGATTTGGAAAACAGCGACGCCGCCGCGACAACGGAGGAGACGCAAAAGCGCATTGAAGAGTATGCCGTCGAATGCTCCATTGTGAAAGTTTGGTGCTCGGAAATGCTGGAGCGACTGGTCGATCAGATGGTGCAGTTGCACGGTGGATATGGATACGTGGAGGAGTATTCCGCGGAACGCGCGTATCGCGATTCGCGAATCAATAAAATTTTCGAGGGTACCAATGAGATCAACCGGCTGATTATCAGTGGATGGATGTTGAAGCGCGCCATGCAGGGAAGGCTGGGCCTGTTGCCCGCGATTCAGAGGGTGATGGATGAGGTGATGGCTGGCCCAAAGCCGCGTGAAGAGCGAACTGGCGAGCTTGCGGCGCAGTATCTGCTGCTGGACAATGCGAAAAAGCTGAGCCTATTCTGCGCCGGCGCCGCGTCAGAAAAATTCGGTGCAGAATTGGTGGACCAGCAGGAGATCATGGGTGCATTGGCGGACATGATTATGGAGGTGCTGGTGCTGGAGTCCGCGATTCTAAGGGCGGAAAAGATGCAAGGCCGTTCACCGCTGGCCGTGCAGATGACGAAATATTATGCGGCTCGGTCGTTTCGCGTACTGGAGACGGCAGCGGAGCGGATCCTTGGCGCGGTCGCCGATGGCGACATGCTGCGCACCCGGATGACAATTTTTCGCCGGTTCGCGAAGCACGAGCCGGAAAACGCATTTGCTCTTGGCCGGGGAATCGCCGCAGCGATCACCGAAGCTGGACGGTATACGCTTTAGCCGGCGAGGATCAACTTCGCAATTGTCGCCAGCTGCATGTTGGACGTGCCCTCGTAGATTTTTCCGATTTTGGCATCGCGATACAGCTTTTCCACGGGATAATCTTTGACGAATCCATAGCCGCCGAAGATCTCTACCGCCTGGCTGGCGACCCGCTCCGCAACCGTCGAGACAAAATACTTGGCCATGGCCGCTTCTTTTACGAAATTGATGCCGGCATCTTTCATCCGGGCCGCGTTGTAGACCATCAGGCGCGCTGCTTCAATCTCGATTGCCATTTCTGCCAGGGTGAACTGAACCGCCTGAAATGTGGCAATGGACTTGCCGAACTGTTGGCGTTCCTGGCTGTATTTGGCGGCGTGATTCCATGCCCCCTGGGCTAGCCCCAGCATTTGCGCGGCAATTCCAATGCGTCCTTCGTTCAGAGTTTCAATGGCGATTTTGTACCCTTTGCCGGGCTGACCCAGAACATTGACGACAGGCAGGCGACAGTCGTCGAGCAACAATTCGCAGGTGGACGAAGCACGAATTCCAAGCTTGTCTTCCTTCTTTCCCACCTGAAAACCGGGCGTGCCGCGCTCAATAATAAATGCGGTAATCCCCTTGTAGCCGGCGGAAGGATCGACGGTCGCGAATACGATGAAAAGGTCCGCCTCGGCTGCATTTGAAATCCAAAGCTTGCGGCCGTTCAGGACGTAGGAGTCGCCGTCCAATTTCGCCTGCGCCTTCAGGCTGAATGCATCCGACCCGGAGCTGGCCTCGCTGAGCGCGTAGGCACAGATGGTGTCGGTGTTGGTTCGCGGCAGATATTTCTTCTTCTGTTCCTCGTTGCCATAGCGAAGCAGCGCGTTCACCGTCAACGTATTCTGGACGTCGACGATAACGCCGATTGCGGGATCGACGGCAGAAATCTCTTCGACGGCCAAAATCGAACCAAGGAAGGATCCTCCGAACCCGCCATATTCCTCCGGAGTTTCCATGCCAAGAATGCCCATCTCGAACATTTGCGGCAGCAAGGAAGGATGGATCTTCTGCGCCTCATCCATTTCGCGAACCAGGGGCGCAATTTTATTCTGCGCGAACTTACGAACCGAATCCCGCAGGATTTGTTCCTCGGAACTCAAAGATGTCAGTGGCAATCTGACGCCATCTACAACAGCGATGTTCTCCATTGGGCAGGAAACCTCTTCCGGGGGTTGCGCAGCTAAACTATCAAGGATAGATTAAGCTGTCGCGGTGAATTCTTCAGCGGTGATAAGAAGCGACCTCATACGCGATCGCTATTTGTTGGGGTTGCAGATTGCAGTATAAGGCGCGACATCGTACAACGTGAAGGGGCGGAGGATACATGCGGATTTTGGCGGTAGTTCGCCAGGTGTTGGACGCAGAAGAGACCGTGCGCCTGCGCGGCGGCGAGGTCGACCTGAGCGCAAGCAAACTGGTGGTCGACGCCATGGATGAATATGGCGTGGAGCAGGCGCTGCGCATTCGCGAGAGCGGAGTCGATGCCGAAGTGATTGCGCTGGCGGTGGGTCCAGAACGAAGCCAGGAAGCGCTGCGCACGGTGCTGGCGATGGGAGCGGATCGCGCGATTCACGTGCAGACGGAGCTGTTTCTGGACCCAATTGCGCTGAGCAAAGTGGCTGCGCAGGTGGCCACGCGGGAGAATGTTGATCTGATTTTTTGCGGGGGCCAGCAGGCAGATTGGGACAGTCATGCGCTGGGAGCGGCGACGGCGGAACGATTGCAATGGCCGCAGGTGACATGGGTGAACGCATTGCAGGTGGACAGACAAACGCTGACCGGCCGCCACGATGCTGAGGATGGAAGCGAAATGTTTAGAGTGCAACTGCCCGTGGTGCTGACCACCCAGCAGGGGTTGAATGAGCCGAGGTATCCGACTGTGCCGAATATTATGAGGGCAAAAAAGAAGGAGCTTCGAGTGGAGTCGCTGGAAGCATTCCAGGTTGAGCCGAGGCTGAAAGTCGTCGGCGCGGAGATCCAGGTGAAGACCCGGTTACACAAGATACTGGACGGGAAGGATGCGCCGGCCGCAGCCGCGGAACTTGTCGGTTTGCTGCGAGAAGAAGCGCGGGTGATTGCATGATTCTGATCGTTGTAGAACATGCGAACGGAAAAGTGAGTAAAAGCACGTATGAGATGGTGACCTGTGCGCGCGAGCTGGGCAGGGAAGGCCCGGTCGCCGCCCTGGTGCTGGGAACTGCAACTGTCACTGTTGCAAATGAAGTCGCATTGCTGGTGGATCAGGTACTGGTCGCGGGTTACGCCGACCTGGCGCAGTATGATCCGGAGGTTTGGTCGGGAGTGGTCGCGCAGATTGCAAGCGAGGGAGAAGCGAATACCGTGCTGATTAGCGGCAGTCGAAGCGGGCGGGAGTATAGTCCGCGGGTTGCGGTCAAGCTGGATGCACCGCTGCTGGAGGATGTCGTCCGCGTCGCGCCAAAGGAAGATGCGATCTCAGCGGAGCGATACACCTACCTGGCGCGAGTCACAGAGACGGTGGTGGCGAACGCTCCGGTCATTGTGATCACACCGAAACAAGCTGCATTTGCAGCGGCCACGCCGGGTACGCAAGCAGCGGAGCAGTTTGATGTGGATATATCGATGCCGCAACGGCGGGTGCAGATTACCGGAAAATCTCTGGAAAAGACATCGCGTATTTCACTGGCTGATGCAGAGATTGTTGTGGCCGGTGGCCGGGGGGTCGGTAGCGCGGAGGGATTCCAAACGCTGGTCGAGGGATTGGCGGATGCACTGGGCGCCGCTGTCGGCGCGACGCGGGCGATTGTCGATGCGGGGTGGCGACCTTATTCTGAGCAGGTTGGGCAGACCGGAAAGACGGTACAGCCGAAAGCGTACATTGCCATTGGCATCTCCGGGGCGGTGCAACACCTTTCGGGCATGGGAAAAAGCAAATGCATCGTCGTCATCAATAAGGATGCGGACGCGCCGATTTTCAAAGTAGCGGATTACGGCATCGTGGGCGATGTGAACCAGGTTGTTCCGGCGATGGTTGCTGCGATTCGCAAGTAAGCCTGCTAAGACGTACTCATTCCAGCTTCGGGGTCGTGTTTGGATGCTTCCACTTTCTCAGAAGTACGCGTTCCTGATGTTCGCGCTTGTCACAATGGCGTGGGGAGCGCATGGCTTCTTTCGACTCTATTTGCGTATCCGCCGTGGGCGTCCCGATAGCGATGTTCGAACAGATCGCATCGCTCAGCGACTCTGGGTCGCGCTTCGCACCACACTGAGTCAATCGCGCACATTTCAGAAGCGGACCATCGTCAGCATCTTCCACGCATTTATTTTTTATGGATTCGTCTTCTACATTCTGGTGAATGCTGTCGATGCCGTTGAAGGTTACACGAGCTTTTCCATCTCTTCAACGAACGTCCCAGGAGCTATCTATAATCTGTTCGCGGATGTGTTGAGCTTTCTGGTGCTGGTGGGAGTTGTGGCGCTGGTCATTCGCAGATTCTTTCTTCCTTCCCGACGGGATTTTCGATTCAATGCGAACACACTGGTGCATCCCGATGTGCAGCGCGGATACATCCGTTGGGATTCGCTTCTGGTCTCGGCCTTCATCCTGTTCCATGTAACGAGCCGGGCCATAGGAGCGGGCGCGCGGCTGGCGCAACATGGATCCGATGAGTTTGAACCCTTTGCCACGGCGCTTTCGCATCTCTTTACGGCACAAAATGCGTATGCCTGGAGGATTTTCGGGTATTGGGGTGCACTGGGAAGTGTGCTGCTGTTTCTCGCGTATTTCCCCTACACGAAGCACGTCCATATTTTTATGGCGCCGCTGAAGTATGTTTTTGCGCGACGTTCCGGTTCCGGCGTACTACCGTTGGTAGACATCAACCTTGAAACTGAAAGTCAGAATGCGGAGATGCCGCAGATGGGCGCGAAGCGGTTGGAGGACCTGACATGGCCCCGGTTGCTGGATGCCTATGCGTGCATCCAGTGCAATCGCTGCCAGGATGTTTGCCCCGCGACCGCAACGGGAAAATCGCTTAGTCCAGCGGCGCTGGAAATCAACAAGCGGATGGAATTGAATCATCTGTCTGGAAGCAGGTCCGGATTTGAAGGCGGGAAGAGCAGTCCGCACCCGTTGCTGCAGTTTGCGCTATCACCGGAGGCCGCGTGGGCATGCACGACCTGCGGTGCCTGCATGCAGGTGTGCCCGGTGCAGGATGAACAGATGCTGGACATCATCGATATTCGTCGCAACCAGGTGATGATGGAGGGCGAATTTCCGGTGCAGCTTCAAGCTGCATTTCGCGGGATGGAGCGATCGAAGAATCCGTGGGGCATTAACCACGACAAGCGCATGGACTGGGCCCAAGGACTGCCGGTGAAGACGACGGAAGAAAATCCGGAGGCGGATGTCCTGTATTGGGTGGGTTGCGCGGCGAGTTACGATCCGCAGGCGCAGAAGACGGCGCGTGCCCTGGTGGAATTGATGAATTATGCAGGCGTGAATTTTGCAGTGCTTGGAAAGAAGGAGTGCTGCACTGGCGACAGCGCACGTCGCGCCGGGAATGAACTGTTGTATCGCGAATTGGCCGATCAAAATGTTGTGACGCTGAATACTGTAAAGCCAAAACTCATTGTGGCAAGCTGTCCGCACTGCATGAATGCGATTGGGAATGAATACCGTCAAATCGGCGGATCGTATGAAGTGATGCATCATACGCAGTATCTTGAATCGCTGGTTTCGTCCGGCAAGCTGGGCGTGGACCGGCTGGATGCAAGCATCACGTATCACGACCCTTGCTATCTTGGGCGGCACAATGGCGTCTATGACGCGCCCAGAAATGTTCTGCGTGTGCTGGGAAATGAATTACTGGAAATGGATCGGAGTCGCGAAAATGCATTTTGTTGCGGTGCCGGCGGCGCGCAATTCTGGAAAGAGGAAGAGCCGGGCAGCGAGCGAATATCAGAGAATCGCTTTCATGAAGCGGAACAGCGACTGCATTCAGCAACGAGCGCGAAGACGCTGGCGGTGGGCTGCCCGTTCTGCAAAAGCATGCTTGGCAGTACTCCCGGCAAGAGCGATGCCGATGGAATTGCGATCAAGGATGTCGCGGAGCTGCTGTTAGAAAGCGTACAGAAAAAGATGGGCGTGCCGATTGGCGGAGCGGTGATCGAGGGGGTGCCCAGCCTGCCGCAAGCAATGGCGCCGCTGGTCACCACAGAAACTGCAGTCGGCTCGGCTTTGACCGTGGCTGGTATCGCCGGGTCGGGGGTGCCGGAACATGTTGCGAAAGCCGAGGCGACGCGGATCGAGCCAGTGCAGGCTGAGCTGGCCCCTGAACCAGCCGAGAAAGTTGAGCGCAAAAAGTGGCGTCCGGCAGGGAAATCTGCTGGGGCAAGCGTCGAGTCATCAAAGTCGGCGAGCGGCGAATCGTCAGAAGTTCGTCAAGTTGGACAGCCTGAGCCAGCACATGCGAGCCCGGTCGGGACAGCGGCGCCGGCGACCAGTACAGCCCCTTCTGGCGAGGCAGTGACGCCAGTCGCGCCAGAGCGCAAGAAGTGGCAACCCAAGCCGAAGGGCGAGTCCAAACCATAAGGTATGGGCGCAGTGGCCTGGTACGTGTTTGCATCAGGAGCCGTCAAGTGACCAGAAACGTTTCATCCGATTCCATTGAAATTGCCGCAAGCGATCGCGTGTTTGTACTGACTGGAGCCGGCATCAGCGCAGAAAGCGGCCTGCGAACATTTCGCGACAGCAATGGATTATGGGCCGGGTACCAGGTGGAGACGGTCGCGACGCCCGAAGGCTGGGGCGCGAATCCGGAATTGGTGTGGCAATTCTATTCGCAGCGGAGAAGAGAGGCGCAGGCAAGCGCGCCGAATGCCGCGCACTATGCGCTGGTCGAGTTGGAGAACCAGATCAGCGACCGCTTTTTTCTCTGTACTCAGAACGTGGATGATTTGCATGAACGAGCCGGCTCGCAGAACCTGGTTCACATGCACGGAGAGCTTTTCAGGTCACGATGCGAGGCGAACTGCGGCGCTCCCATCATTGAGGACAGTCACAGTTACAATTCCATGCGCGAAATTCCAATGTGCGTTTGCGGATCGCGTTTGCGGCCGCACATCGTATGGTTTGGGGAAGTTCCGCTGGAGATGACACGCATTCAGAATGAAATTGATCGCTGCTCGATCCTGCTGGTTGTGGGTTCTTCGGGCGCGGTTCATCCCGCGGCAAGTTTTGTTCATTGGGCGACGGCGTATCGCGGAACCCCGGCTCAAACCTACTACGTCGGGCCAGAAGGGCCGCTGAACGCAAGCGCATTCACCCGCATCATTCTTGGGAGAGCGGGAGAGAAATTGCCCGGTCTCTTTAAGACTTTCTAGTACGCTCATCTTGATGTACGGGTCTGGTCGCACTTTCAGGCGGCAAAAGCGACTATTTGGCAGGCCGCTTGACAAGCTGGCGCGGCGAATCATAGCCTCTCTCCACGAGGCGGCTTTTGAGATTCCCGGGCGGCACGAGGGACAGGAACGAGGACTCGTCTCACCTAATTCAAGGAGATCTCGCATGACGAAGAATAATGTGATTCGTACGATCGTGATGTGTTCCGTGATGGCTGGTAGTTCCATGATGTTTGCCCAAGGCCCTGCGCAGAATATCGACCCGAACAAACACTCAAACCTGGCTTCCGCCCAGACATCGATTGCACACGCGTATCAAAAGATTGAGGCAGCGCAACAGGCAAATCGAGACCAGCTTGGCGATCATGCTCAGAAGGCGAAGGAATTGCTGATCCAGGCGTCCCAGGAATTGAAAGCAGCCGCGGAATACGCGAACCACCGCAAGTAGTGGTTCCAAGATGGCCGCAGGGTGGAGCGAAAGGTTCCGCCCGCGTGCTGCATCTGCCGCCTCGCACTCTTGCTCGAAGTTTTCGACGGCATATTGGAGCGCGATCAATTTTTTTCTTCGCGCAGAAAAATTAACTCCGAGCTGATGGGAAGCGAAAGATGCACGGGCAAGCCATTCTGCATCAGGTCGCGTCCGGAGAGGATGCAATCGGGACTCGTGTGGTCATGAAACTGCAACTGATATTGTTTCGCTGCGGATAAGCCACGCAGGTGAAAAGTATGGCTGTTCTCTGCGGCAACGGAACCACGAAATGCATAGACCACTCCCTGGCCATCGGCTGGGTGGAAATATTCCATGCCGTCCCAATGGACACCGTCAGGACGCGGCGAGATGTGATACAGATCTGCATCGCGAATCAACGGACGCAGATATTTTTTGTAGGTGGCGAACTCTTCCTTCGCGGTCGCATGCTGCTGCGCAGTCCAGGCTGTTGTGTCCTGCATGATCGTCGTCCACCCCATCATGCCGCTACGCAGTATGTAGAGGAAATTCTCAATGCGTGGCGCAGGCCATTTCATCTCGTAATCCTCCAGCATCGCGGCGGGAAGCACATGGCTGGCATCATAGAACGCTTGGCGATTCGACACGGGATCGTAGCTGTCGGTGATGGAGAAATAATCTCCGTGGGCTGCGCTGCCAAAGTCCACCATGCGTCCGCCATTGTCACAAATCTCAAGCAGCAGGCCGGGATGCGTCCTGCGAAGCTGCGAATAGATGTCGTAATACGAACGCACGGAATGATAGCTGACGTCGGTCGAAGAGGCCTGAATGGGCAGATCCACGCCGCTGACTTCCTTTAACACTGTTGACGCATACGAGCCGGGTGCGTGGGGATGATCCGTGCGCACGCAGCTTTTGGCGACGACGTAGCCATCATGCTCCAGCATGTCGAGTCGATCGTCGTGGACAATTTGCTGGATTTCCCGCTCGGCGTAGTCGTGCACCGCCGGCACTCCGAGATCGACGGTGCGTCCCACGAATGGATCCGGCTTCCAGTTCGGAGGAACATCCGCAACCAGCCAGTCACGCGTGGCGGGGTTGAAGACGTTCAGCGCGCCGGGATTCATATCGCTTCCAGCTTCAGCCCAGTTGACCCAAAGACCAAACTTCAGCCCGTGCGCATGGGCGTAGTCAGAGAGGACAGCCAGGCCGTTGGGAAATTTCTTCGGATCGGGAGTCCAGTCGCCGACACCGCGGAACCAGCCTGCGTCCAGATGAAACATCTCCAGGTCTAGTTCTGCCGAGTCGCGAATCATCCGCTTTGCGATGGCCTCATTCACCGCCATGCCGCTGCCCCAGCTGTTGTTCACCAGCATGGGGTAGTCGGGATTCTTCCAGGAAACGGGATTCATCAAGACGGTTCGAACCCAGGGACGCAGCACATTGCCGAGGCCATCCGCGCTACCGGTGAAAGCGCCAAGAAATATGGGCGGAGCCTCGAAGGACTCCTTGGGCTCCAGTCGCGTACGAAACGGACCGGGTTCAGGGTTCAAACCGATCTCTCCGTAGAGGCTTTCGGCGCTGCGTTGCAGGGTCATGCGGGTGCGGCCGCTAAATTCGATGCCGGCATACCAGCCGCTTTCAGTTTGCGGTCGTTGCACCATCATCCAGGGAATAATTTCTCGCGGTGCCGCGTCGATGGCATAGGTGCTAGACATCCCCTGCCATTGATATTCAACCGGAACGTCGACATCGTGCGTGCCAATCTTTGTGGGCTCTCCGGCACCTTTGTCGATGTACATTTCGCGCAGATGCTCGCCGGCGGCGATTTGCCAGGAAAAGCGGAAGCTGTCCTGCATCGGAATCCAGATTTCACGCTGACTGAGGTTTTGAATGCGGATGCGATGCTCAATCGGGCCCATATCGGCGCGCTCTTGCCACATCCAAGTGAGTCGCAATGGCACAGGCTGCGCCTCATAGACAAAGCGAACAGTGCGGGTATTGCTCTGACTCATTGCAGTGTCCAGAGTCCACCGCAGCGGGATACGTTTGCCGTTCTGCCAGACGAAGGACAGCAGCGATTCCTGTTCGACATTGATCCACTTCTGTCCATCGGCGCTTTGCAGCGTTGTCAGGCGCGGAGAGTCGAGGGATGCTTCGAGGGTGATCGAAGTTTGCTGTGTTCGGAGATGCGCGCGGATAGGAGCGCCTGCCGCGGCACTTGTAAGTACGCAGGTGACAAGCACAAAACGGAAGAGTGGCGACGCCGTGATTTTAGAGTTCATACACTGTCGCCTATTCCGGCTCACCCTTTCCTTCGACCAGCGTGACAAAGCGATCGACGTCTCGATCTTTGCCTGTGAATTGAAAGACTTCATGCAATCCGCTTGGCCAGCGCACGGCGATGCGGTCCATAGTGGAAGCAGAGCCCAACCCGAAGTGCAGCCGGAGATCGCTGCTGGATATATAGCTGGAACCGCTGCGTACCTCCTGCATCCACTTATGATCTCCAGCAAACACGGTCACCTGCGCCCCGATGCCGTCGCGGTTGGACTTTGTGCCCGCGGTGATGACGCCCAGCCAGTGATTGTTGTTGGCGGCAACGTTCACCAGCAGCATCGGATGTTCGCTCATGTTGTTGATCACGGCGGATTCGCGGCCATCATTCCAGAAATCCGCAATGGCCATGCCTCGGCTGGACTTTGGATCGGTACAGGCGGGACCGCATTGCTGACTCAAATCCTTGAATTTTCCATTTCTCTGGTTCCAGTAAAAAAGTCTCGGCTCTTTGTAGGTGGAACCAAGATGACCAGTATCCACCTCGGGATAAACGTGGCCGTTGACGATGAGAATGTCCGGCCAGCTATCGTTATCGATGTCCACGAACATGGTTCCCCAGCCGAGATATTGCGTGTTTAGGCCGAGACCGGCGTCGTCAATCGAGGGAGTAAAAGTTCCATCTCCGTTATTGCGGTAGAGCGACGACGTGTCATCGGAAAAATTGGTTTTGAAAATATCCTGCAGTCCGTCGCCGTTATAGTCGCCGACGGTACAACCCATGCCTGCCTGCTCGCGACCATCCGCGCTATAGGCAACTCCCGCATCCGGCGCTACGTCGGTGAAGGTTCCGTCTTTATTGTTGCGGTACAGAATGCTGGCGGTGCTGTCGCAGGCGATATAAATGTCCGGCCAGCCATCCTGATTGAAATCGAGAGTGGATACGCTGAAGCAATAATGAGCGTCGGTTTTGTCGATGCCGGAAGTTCGGCTGACGTCGGCGAACTTTCCATTTCCGAGATTGTGATAGAGGATCTGGTTGGTATAGGGAAGTCCGCGCGGGCCGCACTCGACGGGGGTGCCTTTCCAGATGCAGGTGAGTCCCTGGCCGGGAACGGGAGCCGTTGCCAGATCGAATTTCACATAGGTCGCGACCATCAGGTCCAACTTGCCGTCGCGATCATAATCGACAAAGGAGCAACCGGTACTCCAATCTGTACCGTTGCCCGCAACGCCGGATTGTTCCGCAACTTCTTTGAACGTTCCGTTGCCCTGGTTATGGTAGAGACGATTCTTGCCGTAGTAAGTGACATAGAGGTCGTCGTAGCCGTCATTATCGTAATCACCCACACAGGCGCCTTGGCCCCAGCCGGTCGCCGCAAGGCCGGCAGCCTGGGTCACATCGGTGAACGTTCCATCGTGATTGTTGTGGTAGAGGTGGCCGGTCGGATGGTCCGTGGATGGGGGTGCTCCCTTGTTATGCAGCATCTCACCATTTGCGAGGTAAATGTCGGGCCAGCCGTCGCGATCGTAGTCGAGAATGGCGACACCGCTGCCGGTTGTCTCAATAATGTATCGCTTATGATCCACTCCGCCGTTCACGTTCAGCATATGCAGGCCGGCCTGAGGAGCGACATCCTGAAACCATGCAGGGCCGGTATGTTGGTGGTTGGCCGGATACGGATCAGGAGACAACCGAGCGTGGGGAGCGCGGGGCGGCGTGGACGCTGGTTTCGCGGATAAGGTCTGCGCAACGGCTATCGTTGAACAAAACGACAGCGCAATGCAACAGAGTATGCGCCAGCGGTGCATGCAAGAATCGTACCACCCACAGAGGTCATTCCCGCAGCGTGCGCGGTATGCTGTGGAGTGATGTGTATTCGGAATTTCATTCTTCCGTTATTTTTGTCGAGCATGATTGTTTTGGGGCAGACCACTTCTGCGCCCAGGAGTCCGCAAGATCAGTTGGCGGAGGCGCAGCAGAAGTTGCAAGGCGCACAACCGGCGGCCGCGATCGCGCTGCTGCAGCCGCTTGCCAATGCAACGCCCCCGGTGAAGGGCGCGTCGCATGAACTGGGTGTCGCTTACTACCGCACCGGCAAACTGACAGACGCGCTGCAGGCATTGACACAGGCGGAAAAAGAAGATCCCAACGATATGGAATCGATTCAGCTGCATGGGTTGACGCTGTATCGGCTGGGGCGGCCTGCGGATGCGATTCCATATTTGAAGCGAGTGCGACAGTGGATGCCGAATGCGGATGCGGACGCGAACCATGTGTTGGGACTTTGTTATCTGAATGCGCAGCAGTATGACGAAGCTCGCAGAACATTTGCCGAACAATTTGGCGTTCCGGCGGACTCGGGTGCGGCGTACCTTTTTCTGGGGAATATGTTGATGCAGGCGAACCTGCCGGAGCAGGCTAAAACTGCGGCCATGGAGGCGCTGAAAGTGACACCGCAGTTGCCGCTGGCGCATTTCATGATCGGGGAAGTCGATCTGTTCAAGTCCGACGAGAACGGCGCGTTGCAGGAATTTGAGCAGGAGCGAGTCATGAATCCGGGCTATCCCGCAACTTATGATCGGCTGGGGGACGTGTACATTCACCTTGGGAAATATCAGGAAGCGCAAGAGGCACTGACGAAGGCGCTGTCGCTCGATACCTCCAGTACGGGGCCTTTTATTTTGATGGGCAAGGTGCTGCTACTCCGCGGAGACGCGCAGACGGCTAGCATGTATTTGCGCCATGCGGAGAAGATGGACCCGAATAACTATATGACCCATGCGCTCTTAAGCCAGGCGTATCGCAAGATGGGAGACGAGGAAAATGCCAAGCGCGAAGTCGACCTGGTATCGAAGATTCATGCAGCGGAGCGATTGACGCTACAACCCGCGCAATAGCTTGGCTCGAGCGGGACAGTATGCCGAATCTCGAGTCTTAATGCGTGTGCACGGTTACCAGTTTGGTTTGGACTGGAACCCCACCCGTGATGGTCGTTTCAAGCAGCGCCTCAAAAGGCCTGAGGGTTCCTTTGGTGAATCCAGCAGCTCGAAACAGTTGATCGACATTTTCAGGGTTGGTGGCGAAGTCGACGGCGGCCTGGGTGCCGAACGTCGTAAGTCCACTGCAGATTAAAATCCGCTTGCCTGGCTGCATACCGGGCAGCAAAGCCAGAACGGCGTAGTCGCGGGTCAACGGATGTTCGGGCCGGGAGTACATGGCAGGTTCGCCGGGCTTGGGATGGTGATTCACGAATCCCGCAAATGAATCGTCGGCGACAATCGTGAAATCCGAAGTGTCGGGCAAGACTCGCAACGACGGATTCTCCGCTGAAGATCCGATAAAAATCAAATTCTTGATACTCGCCTCGTCCCAGGTGACGAGAAGGCTGCGCTTGAGGACGAATTGGGCGTGATCCGCGTCGAACATGCGGGTCAGCCGGTAGACCGCTGCAACTTCGCCGATTCCGGTGTAGGTGTCGATGTAGGAACTTGATACCGCCGGATCTGTGGTTGGGTGCGCATAGCGCAGCCCGGTTTTCGAGCTGCCGTCGAATAATGCGTTGCTGTAAATGACGAGAGGCGGCACACCGGATAAGAATGGCTCCCAGAGCGTCTCCATTGCAGAATTTTTCTGGGAGACGAGGGGGGTGGCGATTCCCTTGCGTCGAATTTGTAGCGCCGCCAGAAAAAGAAGGGTCAGGGCGATCACGCCTAGTGTGATTACGCGCCAGAGTCCCCGGTTGATTGCAGAAGCCTTGGTCACGGAGGGGATGGCTGGCGAAAGATCTGCGTCCAGAGCCTCAGTCGTTTCAAGCAATCCGCGGCCGGATGATTTCGATACCGTAGGCCGGAAGATCGGTAGGTAATGGCCCTTGGGAATTTCTACGACGATTTGTTCGGTCGCACCTTCACCAGCGAAATACTCGGTGAGCTTTTGACGTAAGAGACGAGCATGGGTTCGAACAATGCTGTCCTCACTTGAGTTATATCCTGGGGCGCGTCCAAAAACATGAATCCCAATCTGCTGCTCGGTGGCTTCCTCGGGAGCGTCACGAATGGCGCACTCCCCCACGTAGAGCAAGAAATCCCGAAGTCGAGAGGACGATTTCAGCAATTGACTGGAGGCAATCCGCTGCACCAGTTCCCACCGCGGATCGGTCGATTCCCAAGCGCGTAATTCTGGGCTAGTCGTAGTTTTTGACATCGGGCATGCGTGTTTTACACGGGTGGTTCACGGGTCAAATCACCGTGAACAACCTAGACAACGTTTTGATTATACGCGTAGAAGTGATAGGCGCAGGACATTGAGCCTACTGCGGCAACGAAATCTTCACGACCAACATCTACGGAAGGGCAGGTCCTCTTTATTGGGCTCTCAAAGAGGGCGAGTCATTGAAGTCCTTCTGGACCGTCCGCGGTACTACGGCAGATATTATTCGCAATGAGAAGACGCCAACCTTCGTTGCATCTGTCCAAAACTTTCAAGGTACGTTCACGATTGAAGTAGTTTTTCGGAGGCTTTTACCATGAACCAGGTACGCCGAGTCCCTCAACTCCCATCCCTCTTTCCTTCCCCGGGTAAAGTTTCTCCCGTTCTGACCCGAATTCTGATTGTGTGCATGGTGCTGATCGTCGCAGGCCTGAACTTGCCGACTGCGTTTTCTCAGGCCGTGTATGGAACCATTTTCGGGACGGTGACCGACGCGACGGGCGCGGTGATACCGAATGCCACAGTGACTGTCACTGACATCAGCAAGAATGTTTCTGTTACGGCGCACACCAACGGGAGCGGCCAATACAGGGTGGAGAACCTGATCCCCGACGCCTACCGCGTGGAGGCGACCGCGCAAGGTTTCAACCAGGGCACTGTGGAACGGGTCGAGGTATTTGCCGACACGCAACCGAAAGTCGACGTTCAATTGACGGCTGGATCCGTCACCAATGTCGTGCACGTTACCTCGGCAGCTCCATTACTGAATACTTCCCGTGCCGACGTAAGCATGATCCTGAACTCGCGGGCGCTGGAGAATCTGCCCAACCTGAACCGGAACTTCACATCTTTCGAACTGCTGACGCCGGGAACCACCTACATCGGCTGGAGCGTCGGGCAGGATCAAAATCCACAACAGAGCCAGCAGATTGAAGTGAACGGCCAATTGCCGTTCGCCACCGGGTACGAACTGGATGGCACAGACAACCAGGATCCGATTATCGGAGTCGCGGTCATCAATCCAAATCTCGATGCTGTTTCTGAAATGAAGGTAACGGCGCAGAACTACGACGCGGAACTTGGCGGCTCCGTAGCCGGTATGGTGACGGCGCAAACCAAGTCCGGTACGAACCAGTTTCACGGTTCAGCGTTCGAATTTCGCCGGTCGGATGCTCAACAAGCGCGAGATCCGTTTGCGGAATCTCAGCGCGATCCGCTGACCGGGCGCTACATCGCACCCAACGAGCAGAATATGTTCGGCGGCTCCATCGGCGGACCGGTCAGGAAAGACAAAATCTTCTTCTTCGGCGACTACCAGGGAGTTCGCCAGAAAACCGGCTCAGCCGTCAAGACGACCGTCCCGACAGCGCTGGCGCATTCCACGTGCACGTCCGGTGGCGATTGCAACCTGAGCGACTACCTGAATCCAGCCCTGGGAGGAAGCTCGCAGTACCAGGTGTTCGATCCAACCACGGGTACACCGGATTCCACGGCAGGCCGCGTTCCGTTCGCAGGCAATGTGATTCCGGTGGGAGACCTTTCGGCTCCGTCGATCAACCTGATGAAAGATATGCCGCTGCCCAACACGGGCAATGGCTCTATCGTCAACAACTTTGTCGCTTCCGGCTCCGGTATCTTCAACAACAATCAATTCGACGTGCGCGGCGACGCGCAGATGAGCCAGAAGTTCCACTCCTTTGGCCGTTACACGCGGTTCAACTCCACGCTTTCCGGGGCTCCCTACTTTGGAGCTGCGGGAGGACAAGGGTTTGGCGCCGGGGGGTTCGCCGGGACCGATTCTGTAGTCGATCAGAGTGTAGCTGTTGGCGGAGATTATGTTGTCAGTCCCACATGGGTCACTGACTTCCGGTTCGGTTGGTTCCGCATCCACATCAACGAGCAGGGCCCGGATTACAACAAGCCCTTAGGCAATGAGCTCGGCATTCCAAACGCCAACATCGGTGACTTGTCGCTGAATGGCGGATTGCCGCAGTTCAACATTGACATCCTGAGCAATGGCAGCAACGGCAGCAGCAACCTTGAGTTCGGAACTTCCGCTGCGCAGTTTCTGCAGACCGATAACCAGTTCCAGGTGAATGACAACTGGACCCACCAGATGGGAAATCACACCATCCGGTTCGGCACCGACCTTCGCTATGCGATGAATCACCTGGTGGGCTTGGACAACAACAACGTCCGCTCGGGCAACTTCCACTTTGCCGCACCACGTACGGCGGGCCCAGGACCGAACGGAGCGACTGCCGGGTTGGGTTTTGGAACCTTTGTTCTCGGCGACGTGACCGCGTTCCAACGGACGCAAACGCAAAACACCAATGCGCAGGAACGGCAGAAGCGCGCGTTCTTCTATGCCCAGGACCAATGGCGTGCGACCAACACGTTAACGGTGACTTATGGCCTCCGCTGGGATATGTACTTTCCAGAGACGGTGAACGGGAAAGGCCAAGGCGGCCTGCTGGATCTGAATACCGGAAACATTCGCATTGCTGGATATGGTCCGTGGGGCACCAACCTGAACGTCGGCAAGAACTGGACAGAGTTGGCGCCACGCATTGGCCTGGCGTGGCAGGTGCGTCGCAATACGGTCTTCCGGGCAGGATACGGACGGGCCTACGGAATGGGATGGTCAGGAGACATTTTTGGAGAGGTGCTGACATTCTCTTATCCGACGCAGGTGTCCCAGAACCTGAATGCCGCGACGAACTACGCGCAGGTCTTCAGCCTGGCGGATGGACCTCCGGGATATACATTCGCACCGATTCCATCCAGCGGAAATTACGCGCTGCCCGACGGCATTGGAGTTCCGACGCGTCCGCTGAGCATGCGCAATCCGACCATCGATGCATGGAACCTGGCGATGCAGCAACAGCTGAGTCCGACCACATCGTTGCAGCTCAGCTATATCGGCAGCCACGGAATTCACAACATGTTCGATTCCTCCAACCAGGCAAGCCCGAACCAGCCGACCATCGCGGGTTTCAATCAGTTCAATTCGACGCTGGGGCGGGTGTATACGACGAACGATCGCCGTCCTTACTACGACGGAGCCGCGCAGCAGTATTTGCACCTTGGCTACGGCCATCCTTTCGGATGGACGCAGGATCTTCGTTACAACGCCAACCAGGCCACCACTCGCTATAACGCGCTGCAAGTGGTGTTCAACAAGAGCTACTCGCACGGGTTGCAGATGATGGCGCACTACACCTGGTCAAAGGCGCAGGCCCACGAGTCTGACTATTACTTCAATGATCCGAAGGCGGACTACGGCAACAGTTACTACAATCGCAAGAATGTCTTTGTGCTGACCGGTAATTGGAATCTTCCGTTTGGGCGAGGGCAACAGTTTGCCGGCAACGTCCCGGGCTGGGTGAACCAGGTGATCGGCGGATTTATGCTGAACGGCGACTGGACATGGGAGAGCGGTCTGCCATTCACTCCGTCGTATCAACTTTGCACCAACGATCAGGACATCGACGGACAAGGGGGCAGCCTTTGCCGCCCAAACTGGGCCGGTGGAGGACAGAGCTTCCGCATGAAGGCAGGTTCCTTTGATCCGTTAACCCAGACGGTGCGCTACTTTACGCCAGTTGCTTTGTTGGCCACGCCGGGACAGGTCTCCGGACCTTTCCAGCGCCCACAGCCGGGAACGTTCGGCAACATCCAGCGCGACTCTTTCTGGGGTCCTGGCTTGATGAACGTGGATGCGTCGGTGTCGAAGAACTTCAACCTGCCGAAGGACATCATCTTCCAACTGACGGCGCAGGCCTTTAACGTCTTCAATCACCCGAACCTTGGCGGACCGAGCAATTGTATCGACTGCGGTTTAAGCTCAGGAACGATCAACGGCACTGTGGCTTCGCAAAACGGAAGCTCGATGCGCATTTTGCAATTCGCTGGTAAGCTGCAATTCTAGAGGGTCAGTCGAGATGCGGAATGTCGGCCGAAAGTTAAGTCGCCATTCCGCAACTGACGATCGATCCGATGACCATCCATCATGCCCCCGTCAGAAAATTCAGCCGGATAAGTTTTTCGACGCTGAACAGATGTTCGGAGCCTCGGGAATCCTAATCGCGGACCTCCCACCTTCGTGATCCACGGCCGCTCGAGAGAACTCGGTATTTGTTCGTCGTCGTTTGCTCCCCAATCAGAAGGATGCCTGCGCCATGAGACTGATGACATCGAAAGCTGGCCAAACGCCACGATCCCTATCAACAAAAACTTTGATTCTGCCGATCCTATTCCTAATTCTCAGCCTGTTTCCAGCGGTAAGTCGAGCGCAAGAAAATTCCTCATCGACCGCGCAGCCAACCCCGGGACTTTATAATCCAGTCGCAAATCCGAAAGCAATGGTGATTCTTGGGCACGCGCGGTTCACTGTTCTGACTCCGCAATTGATTCGCATGGAGTGGTCCGCAGATGGAAAATTTGAGGATCGCGCTTCCTTCGTGTTTCTCAATCGGGATATGCCACTACCGTCCTTTAGCCACACGGTAAAACATGGAGCGCACGGCCAGGTGCTGACGCTGATTACGGATGCGCTGAAGCTGACCTACGATGCAACTCCGGGCGGGGATGGCAAGTTCACTACGGAAGATTTGCAGATGAGTTTTCATCTGGATGGAAAAGAAGTGACGTGGCATCCGGGCATGGCGTCAACGGGCAACCTGGAAGGAACAACTCGCACTTTGGATGGCGCGCGGGGCGATCAAACCGCTGAACCGATGGGGAAGGGACTGATCTCCCGCGATGGGTGGGTGGTGGTGGACGATTCCAAACGGCCGTTGTTCGACTCCACCGATTTTCAGTTCAAGCAGGGAGAAAACAGTCCTTGGCCATGGGTGATGCCGCGGCCGGCAGGAGACCGTCAGGATTGGTATTTCTTTGGCTATGGCCACCATTACAAAGAAGCGCTGGGCGATTATGTCAAAGTGGCGGGACGAATTCCGATGCCGCCGCGATTCGTGTTTGGCACATGGTGGTCGCGCTACTGGGATTATACGGACCAGGAACTAAATGACCTGGTTCAGGGATTCCACAAGAATGACACTCCGTTGAATGTACTGGTCATCGACATGGGCTGGCACCCAACGTTTCAACAGAGTTGGTGGAGCCAGGAGAAAGACCAGTCTGGACAACCGCTGGGTTGGACGGGATATAGCTGGAATAAGCTGTTGTTTCCGGATCCGACGGCCTTCTTGAATCACATCCATCAGCAAGGGCTGAAGGTCACGCTGAATCTGCATCCTGCCGGCGGCATTGAGCCATGGGAAACCAGTTATCCGGCGATGGCGAAAGCCATGGGCATCGACCCGGCGACCAAGAAATATGTGCCCTTCGACATTACTAACAGGAAGTTCGTCGACAATTATTTCAATCTGGTATTGCATCCGCTGGAAAAACAGGGCGTCAACTTCTGGTGGCTGGACTGGCAGCAGCAGGACTACACGAAAATTCCGGGTGTGAATCCGACGTTCTGGCTGGGCTACGTTTTCTTTACGGACCAGGCGCGCGAGGGCAAGCGGCCGCTGATGTTGAATCGCTGGGGCGGACTGGGGGAGCATCGCTATCAGATCGGATTCTCCGGCGATACCATTTCCGTATGGTCGTCACTGGCGTTTCAGCCGTGGTTTACAGCTACCGCCGCCAACGTAGGGTATGCCTACTGGAGTCATGACATCGGCGGTCATATGCCGGGCGCCGTCGATCCCGAGCTCTATACGCGTTGGGTTCAATTTGGGGCCTTCGCCCCGGTATTGCGCACCCATACCACGAAAAATCCGGAAGCCGAGCGACGCATCTGGGCGTATCCGGAGCCTTACTCCGGCATCATGCGGTCTACCTTCGATCTTCGCTATGCGTTAGTTCCCTACATCTACACAGAAGCCCGGCGCACCTACGATACGGGCGTGGCATTTTTGCGACCGCTGTACTACAACTGGCCGGATACGGATCAGGCGTACAACTCAAAAAATGAATATCAGTTTGGCAAGGAGATGCTGGTCGCTCCGGTCGCGACTCCTGTCGACGCTGTGTCGCAATTGGCGACCGAGTCGATCTGGCTACCAAAAGGAAAATGGATTGAGTGGGAAACAGGCCGGCACTTTTCCGGGCCGATCCGTATGGAGCGCAAATTCTCCATCTCGCAAATCCCTGTGTATGTTCCGGAAGGCGCGATCGTCCCGATGGCTCCGTCGATGAGCTACACCGGCCAGAAACCTGTCGACCCTTTGATCCTGACGGTGTTTCCACAAGACCCGGGAAGCTCATCGCAGTACACGTTGTATGAGGATGCGTCGCACAACCGCGCGTACCGGGAGAACCAGGCGACGTGGACGACAATCCACGCGAACCAAAACGGGGGAGACCTGACGGTGACCATCGATCGTGTGCGCGGCAGCTATCCGGAAATGCTGCATGCGCGCGGGTACGAATTGCGTTTGCCCGGAGACTGGCCGCCCAGCTCGGTGACGGCAAATGGCACAACGCTGGAGTACACGATCAAGCAGGGAGTCCCGGGTTGGCACTTTGAAGGGAACACGCTGACCACTGTCATCACGGTGCCCAGTGGTTCCACAAGCCAGACGACGGTTATTCAAGTGAAGCGCCCGATGGATTTAATTCAACGACGCGCCGAACTGGATGGATTTGCCGGAAACATGACGCGGCTGCGCCAGGTGTATGACACGCTGAATAAAACTTTTCCGCTGGCCTGGTCGCCGGATTCGCTGGTCGACGTGATGCAGACCGGAGACCGTTTGAGTTATCACCCGGAAACGGTTTCGGACGAGTTGACGCACTTTCATGCGGAACTGCCGAAGGCGATTGCGGATGTGACCAAGATGAAAACTGCAATCACGCCCGCGGATCAGGAGAAGATTGCGAAGATTCTCGGCACCAATTGGCAGCATTCGATTGTCGATCACCTGGCGACCTATCAAAGCGATGTCGCTTCGGGGATGGCGCAGATGCAGGATGTGAGCACGTCTGCAAACGACGAAAGCCCTACAAAGTAGCCGAGGAGTTCGCTTCCTTTCCATGCGCCCAGCGTTCGGCCAAACGCGATCGGCAACGGCGGTACGCTCGATACGGAGAGTGGGCATGGTGCTGTTGTGCCTGTTGGTGGGGCTGACGTCGCAGTCTGCGTTGGCGACTGGGCCCAACGGTGAGACGACTACCGTTCCGGAATCCCTATCGTTGACGACCGAGGCGGTGGCTCCGCGGCGATTTGTTGCCGTCCATGGCCGTCGCGCGTTGTTGGATGGGTACGCCAGTACCGGACTTGAAGTCTGGTCCTATCCGGTGCAGCTGATCAAGAACTATGAAGTAGGATTTCGTCCGCAGGGAGTGACCTCCGAAATACCGGGCGCGACAATTCTTCGACGGATCGTGTATCGGCCTGATGAAATTACTCGCATCTATATCGGCCCGAATTTTATCGTGAGAGAAAAGCTGTTCGTGCCGCGGAACACGCCGGGCGCAATTGTCACCTATACGGTGGAGAGCCAGAATCCGGTCGATATCGTCGTACATTTTGTACCGGTGTTGAACTTGATGTGGCCGGCGGGGATTGGCGGACAGGATGTCAACTGGAGCGCGGATGCGTCAGGCTATCGGCTGACAGAGCAGACGCATCGATTTTCCGCAGTCATCGGTTCCACGGCGATTGTGGCGCATGACGAGATTTTCAATCGTCCTAGTTCGTCTGCAACACCGGCAGGCATCGCCTTCACGATTCGACCGACTGGTAGTAACAGAATTCGAACAGCTTCTGTGGTGGTTGCGTCCGGAGATGGGAAGGCGACAAGCTTAAATCCTTTGGTGAAAACGCTGACGGACTCCAGAGACTCTCTTGAAAAAGCGGCCGCTCAGCATTATGCCGACTTGCGATCGAAGGGGCTGCAGATTGAAACTCCGGATGCGAGTCTCAATCGAGATTTGGCGTGGGCGGAGGTCGCTCTGGATCAGGCCTGGGTCTGCAATCCCGATTTAGGATGCGGTCTTGTGGCCGGCTACGGGCCATCGCGGGGAGCGCGTCGACCGCAATACGCGTGGTTCTTTGCGGGAGACGCCATGGTTGTGGTTCAGGCGTTGTTGAGCGCGGGTGAATATGATCGAGCGCGGGCTGCGCTGGAGTTTATCGCAAAATATCAAGACCCAAAAACGGGGATGATCTGGCATGAGATGTCGCAGAGCGCCGGCTTGATCGATTGGGTCAATAAATATCCGTACATGTTTGTCCATGTGGATATCAGTTTTCAATATCTGAATACCGTGGCGAAGTATGTTGCCGCCAGCGGAGACAAAAGCTTTCTGCAGGATCACTGGAACTCCGTGCAGGCGGCATACCGCTACTGCCAATCTTTGATCGATCCGACAGACCGGCTGCCGCATATCCCGGTTGGCAAAGAGGGAGGCGATGAGCAGGACCGCATGAGCGACGAACTCACTCTTTCCGCCAGCTGGGTTGAGGCGTCAAAGTCATTTTCTGAAATGGCGACATGGATGGGCGATGCGAGTGGCGCGGCAGCGGCCAGTAAGGCCAGCGAAAAAGCTCGCGACTCCGCGGCGAAACGATATTGGGATCCAAAGGAAAAATTCTGGATTGATGGATATTCACCCTCGGGCAGGGAAATTCTGAATCGCAGCAGCAGCGGGGATGTCGTCATCGCCCAACATCTTTTCAGTGAACCGATTTTCAGTGAACCGACGGAGCAGTCGTTGCTGGACGAGCTAGCCTCGCCAAATTTTCAGACCGACTGGGGAACGCGCAGCACCTCGACAGCTTCCAGCGTGTTCGATCCGGATTCGTATGCGAAGGGCAGCGTCTGGGCGGTTGGCACGGCAGCGGCGGCGACGGCATTTTGGGATGGTCATCGACCCGCTGCGGCGTTTGCGATCTGGAGCGGACTGGTTCCATGGCGGTCCCTTGATTCGCTGGGGCACATGGATGAGGTGCTGGCGGGCGACTACTACCATGAGCAAACAGAATCGGTACCGGAACAGACCTGGTCTTCAGCGTCATTTTTTCATACGGCCGTGCGCGGGTTGCTGGGATTGCAGGTTGACGGCGTCACTCGCCAGGTTGTGTTTGCTCCGCATATACCGGCCGACTGGAATTCTGCGGCGGTGCGAAATATTCAACTACCGAAAGCGAACATTGCTTTCATCTGGATGCGTACGGGCGAGGGTTCTGCGCTGGAGGCCGTCAACAGCGGCGATCCGATTCATTTGATCTACAGTCCGGAAATTCCTCTGGGCTCCACGCTGAAGGGTGCACGGTGGAATGGAAAGCCGATTCATGCGCGACTGGAAGAGCATGCCCAGGATGAACATGCAACGGTCGACATGGAGTTGCCGCACGGAACTTCGCACATCACGCTGGAGTATTCGGGTGGAGTTACGCTGGTGCTGCCGCGAGTGCAGCCGCTGATTGGCGACTCCAGCCACACGATGAAGTTGATTGACGTGAAGTTGAACGGATCGGAATATATCGTCGACGCACAGGTGGATTCTTTGCAAAGCTCAAACTTTCAGTTGCTAACCGACCGGAAGGTGGTCGCCGTTCATGGTGCAACTTTGAAATCGCTCTCGACCGATACGTATAACCTGACCGTGCCAGCGTCCAATATATCGCAACCGTCGCACAGCTATCAAGCGGTGCAAGTTGTCGTGGATCTCGGCCCGTCGCACTAAGGCTTTGTTGCGGGAGAAACAATTGTGATCCAACGACGACTTAAAGTCGGATCGCTTGCATTATCGGAAGCAGTCGCTACGGCCTCGAGCGTATATTTTCCGGTCTGGTTGGGTACGTGAACCGCCATCAAATAGCTTTCGGCGCCCAAAGCGTTGAGGTGGAACGAAGTCTGCGTGACGGTCGCCGTCCCTCCATCCGGGTCAACGAATTTGAGTTGGAGCGTGCCGTGCTTTTCGGTGGGCGAGTCATTCACCATCATCACGGTAATGTTGCGGGTATCTGCGGTGTCCAATTCTGGATGCCAGAACGCGATGTAGACTCCGAGAGGCTGAAAGGCCTGCCGCATATAGTCTGCGAAATGCGGCTCCAGAGTCAGAGTCTTCACATTCCGGAAATTGTCCGAAGTGAATCCATGGGGATCGCTGGCGGTCAGATATACGAAATGGAGAACTCCAGCATATCTGCGATAGGCTCGCCAAAACTCTGTTTCTCCAGCGAGTAAGTACGCCTGCATGGCGAATCTTTGATTTGGAGTGCTGTTCGGACCCAGCAGCATGGGATACAGCTTGTCGGTCAGCAGCGTGGGAGAGCCGTCGCGATTGAGCCACAGCCAACCATATTCATTGATGATTTGGGCGTGGGCGGTTTTGAAGTTGTATGGATTGGCAACCATTCCGGCCAGACTTTCCAGGTCGGTCATATGGAATTTCCAGGTTCCCGAAGTGGCCGTTGAATAGAACGGATAGGAATGGTCTTCAACCGGATCGTCGGCGTCTTGGGGCGGGTTATAACTGTTCTCCCATGGGCGATGAGACAGGTCCAAACCGCGCACAGCAGGAATTATCTCAGCGTCGAACTCGGGAGCATTCGATTCATTGTTCGCATCCCAGATGACAACGCTGGGGTGGTTCCAGTTATCCCGCATCCACTCCTTGTACTCTCCGGTCAGTTCCTGCACGTCGTAGTTTTCTTTCTTTAACCCATAGCCATCGACCCACACCATGTATTCGTTTTCGATCAGTAGGCCGGACTCATCGGCGACCTGCAACCATTGATCCGGAACCGGGCCGATGCAGAATCGGAACGAATTCCAATGCATTTGTTTCGGGATCGTGACCAGGAGTTTGTGAAGCCATGCGTCATTCCACGGCAAAGTCCCCGAATCAGGATCTTCGAAGAATCGATGCAGACATATATTCGAGCCACGCATGAAGAAAGGCTTGCCGTTCAGATAAGCCCTTTGGGTGACGGTGTCGAAGCGAAATTCGCGCATGCCGAATCGGGTGGATAGGGAATCGCCACCGGTGCGCGATTCGACTTTGTACAGAAATGGATCGTCTGGCGACCATAGGTGCGCGTTAGGCAACGGTATCGTCTGCTGCACCAGTCTGGTTTCGCCAGCAGCGAGGGTAACGCTCAATGGTTTCGCAGTTGCGACGGGCGCGGATCCTTTCCATGTTGTGATGGACTGCTGCACTTCCGTGCGGATCGGCTGATTCCTATAGTTGTGAAGCTCAGTCTGAACGAGAACCTGGGAGGCGTTGATATTGGGCGCGACCTGTAAGTTCGTAATGACGGGATTGTCCGTTGCCATCAGGGAGACGTCGTCATAGATTCCGGGCGTCCAACGATTTTTCTCAAAGTCCGTGCCCTCGGAGACATTGGCAGGTAAAACTCCCGGGTGGGCGCCGACGCGAATGACTACTATATTTTCTTTTCCCCAGAGGATGTAACGGGTGGCATCGAAGGTCGCGGAGGTAAAGCATGGATCGTGTTCGCCAAGCTTGACCCCGTTCAGAAAGACGACAATGCCGAACTGCGCCTTGTTGATCTTGAGCAGAGCCACCGCACGTTGCGGCGGAGCAATGAAGGTCCTGCGATACCAGAAGTAGTTTCGTTCCTGGTGAGAGATTCCCTTGCTGTTGCCCAGCTTATCGAAGTCCGCCTGCGAATACATTCCTTGATCCACAAGGTTCGACAACAGCTGGCGGCTTTGGAATTCATCGACGTTCTTGAAGGGAGGATTGGCGGAATGGGCGAGACCCGGGACCGGGACCGAATGATCGTAGACCACAGGCTGCGTGTCGGCTGCAACGCTGTCCGCGATCCGCCAAGTGCCGTCCAGGGATACCGTAGTACGCGTTCCGGTAACTTGCGCGGCGAGCGAGAACGTAGAAAATAAGAACGCAAAGAGAATTGGCAGAATGACAGCCAAAATATTTCCTTTCCGGAAGCGAAGCCTGTCACTATGGATCTTATATGTTTCGGCGGGCATTGCGTCGAGTGGTTTCTGGCGGGCTCTGACAATGGCTTCGGCGCCGGGTCTTTTACTCGTTGACAGTAATTATTTGCCCCACTATAGTCGTTCGGTGTTCGGATGGTGTTTACTGCAGGTGGACCACGTAGCTGCGATCGGTGATCTCAGGAGTTCATCGTCGCTGCGAATAGGGAGTCGAATGTTGTTGCAGCAGCTCAGAAGCGATGTGCTTCGCGCGAATCAGGAAATCGTGCGACAAGGGCTAGTGGTGTCGACATTCGGCAATGTAAGCGGAATCGCGCGCGAGCAGGGCCTGGTCGTGATCAAGCCGAGCGGTGTTGCCTATGATGCCTTGACTCCTGAAGCGATGGTGGTCACCGACCTGGATGGAAAGATCGTAGACGGCAAACTGAAGCCATCCTCCGACCTGGCGACGCACTTGCTGCTGTATCGCAAGTTTCAGCAGATCGGCGGGGTGGTGCATACGCATTCCGAATACGCAACGGCCTGGGCGCAGGCGAGAAAGCCCATCCCTTGTTACGGCACGACCCATGCAGATTATTTTTACGGGCCCATTCCGGTGACGGAGATGTTGCGCTCCGATGAAGTTGGGGAAGAGTACGTACACAACACCGGCGAAGTGATCGTACGATGTTTTCAATGCCTCGATCCTATGGCGATTCCTGCAGTTCTTGTGGCAGGCCATGCTCCATTCTGCTGGGGAAGAACCATTGACGACGCGGTCCATCATGCGGTCGCCCTGGAATACGTGGCGCGATTGGCGTTGCATACAGAGATGCTGGCGGGACCGGGCGCAGGAATTCCGCAGCATTTGCTGGACAGACATCACACGCGGAAGCACGGAGACAATGCTACCTATGGGCAAACGATCGAGAATGTCCACGAGCGCGAGGCATAGCGCCAGATGATATTGCCGTTGAGCTCAGGCATTGCTACCAAACTGTCTCTGGTCGCTGTTGTGGTGGCTGTGCCCTTTCATGGACAGCTGGCGCACCTGACGCCGCTCGACGTCGCGGTGATCGCCATCTATTTCGCGATGGTGCTATTCATCGGCTTCTATCTGCGACAGGCAAGCAGTACCAGCGAGCAATTTTTTCTCGCCGGGCGAGAGATGACAGCCTGGATTGCCGGGCTGAGTTTTGTGAGCGCGAATATGGGCTCGCTGGAACTGATGGGGTGGGCTGGCTCCGCTTATCAGTACGGCATACTGGCCACGCATTGGTACTGGATCGGCGCTATCCCGGCCATGTTGTTTCTTGGCCTGGTGATGATGCCTTTTTATTACGTCTCCAAGACGCATTCAGTACCCGGCTATTTGAAGTTGCGCTTTGGCGAATCGAGCCGCATCGTCGCCGCATTCTCCTTTGCCATTGAAATGATCCTGATGAGCGGCGTCAACATGTTCTCCATGGCTGTGGTGATGAAGGTGGTGTTGGGCTGGAATATCACCTTCAGCATTTTGATGTCATCGCTGGCGGTGGCCGTGTATGTGGGGCTGGGAGGCTTGCGTTCCGCCATCTACAACGAGGTGCTGCAATTTGTATTGATCTGGGCGGGAGCACTGCTGGTCCCCATTCTTGGGCTGGTGGAGGCGGGCGGCTGGCACAAGATGGTGGCCAAGATTGCCAGCAATTATCGGGGTCAGGACTACGTTCACCTGTGGTGCGATACGGGACATTTCAATGCGAACCCGATGGGAGTGCACTGGACGGGTATCGTTTTTGGATTGGGATTTGTCATTTCCTTCGGCTACTGGACGACAGATTTTCTGGTGGTGCAGCGAGTTTTGGCGGCGCGAAATCTACGTGCAGCGCAGATGGCGCCGATCATCGGATCCTTCTTCAAGATGGCAGTACCTTTCATTGTCATCCTGCCAGGGCTGCTGGGACTGGTAGTGTTGCAAAATCCTGATGGCACCCTGTTGCACCTTGTCGGTGAGAATCATGTGAGCGTGCTGCACCCGCACAGCTTCAATGAAGTGTTGCCGCTGATGATGGTGCGCTACCTGGGGCCAGGGCTGCTGGGATTAGGAATCACCGCGCTGATGGCAGGTTTCATGAGCGGCATGGCAGGCAACGTGAGCGCCTTCGCAACGGTGTGGACGTACGACATCTATCAGCCGTTGATACGCAAGCGAGCAGCCGACAGCCATTATGTTGCCGTTGGCCGTTGGGCTACGGTGCTAGGCGTGGTGGTGTCGATCGGCGCGGCGTACCTGGTCATGCATGCGGCAGGCATCATGGATTATGTGCAGGCGTTATTCAGCTTCTTCATCGCGCCGCTGCTAGGGGCCATCCTGTTGGGTATGTTCTGGAAACGTGCGACGGCTGCCGGCGGTTTCTGGGGATTGTTGCTGGGCATATTGAGCTCCATCAGCCTGTTCGTGTGGGTGCGGATGGATCCTTCGGCGTTATCGATGGTTGCTATTTCGCCCGATGCGAAAAGCATGGCGGAAAATCTTTATCGCGCACTTTGGAGCTTTTTAATTTCGATTGCGATCACGGTGGTTGTCAGCCTATTCACACAACCCAGACCGGTGGCAGAGTTGGATGGGCTAGTTTATGGCGTCACCAAACTACCGTTTCAGGAACCAGTACCCTTCTATCGCAACCAATGGTTCTGGGCGGTGATTGTCGTTGTTTTGTTCGCTGGGTTGAATATCCTGTTCTGGTAGGTGACAACACGGCGGGAGGGCTTGGAATGCGCAGTCTTGGAGTTCCTGAAAATATTCCGATCTGGTTTTTTGTGGGCGTGTTGCTGACTATCTATGGCGCACTGATCGGCGGTCATGGCGTGTATGCCTGGCTGACACACGAAAGAAGTGTGGTGGTGTTGGCGAATTTGCATGCCGCGGTGTGGTGGGGAGGAATGATTCTGATCCTGGGCCTGTTCTACTGCGTGAAGTTTTTCCCAAAGGCAGCAACGGTAAGCGAATCGGCGAAAGCACGAAGTTAAGGCTGAGCGCAATTTTGCCGAACCCGCGACTCTCTCTACTGAAATATCAATTTCCTCAAACTGGAAGAAGACGAAGAATGGCGATTGTTGCAGGTGTTGATTTTGGAACGTTGAGTGTACGCGTGTCGATTTTCGACAGCGAGCGAAAAGCAGGGAATCCTGCGCGTTTGGCGACTGCCTCGGTCGAGTATCCGTTGCATCGCAAACGCGAGGATCCGGAGTACGCGACCCAATCCCATGCAGACCAGATGCAGTCGCTCATCCAGGCGTGCCATCAGGCGATCGCGGCTGCCGGCATCTCCAGCGAATCGATCGCCGCCATTGCTCTCGATACAACCGGGTCCAGCGTGGTTCCCGTGGACGCTGGGATGCAACCGTTGGGCGAATATTACCTTTGGTGCGATCATCGCGCCAAGTCGGAAGCGCAGGAGATCACGGCGCTCGCGCATCAGCAACATCTGGAGGCCATCGAGTGGTGCGGTGGCGTGTATTCGCACGAATGGGGTTTTGCCAAGGTGCTGCATTGGCTGCGGCACAATCCTGAAAAGCGAGCGCAGTTTGCCAGTGCCTTCGAGCATTGCGATATGGTCGCGGCCACGCTGGCAGGCGTGACAGATCCTTCGAAGGTGGTGCGTAGCGTTTGCGCGCTGGGGCACAAATGGATGTGGAACGAGCGATGGGGCGGATTTCCATCGCAGAAGTTTCTATCTTCGGTAGATCCGCTGCTCGATGGAGTTCGCGAGAAGTTGCAGAGCCCAGTAAAAACCTCTGATCATCTTGCAGGTCACCTGAGTCAATACTGGGCAGAGCAGTTGGGGCTGCGGACTGGTATTCCAATACCTGTGGGAGCGTTCGACGCGCATTGGGATGCGGTCGGCGCGGGAATTCGCGAAGGCGACGTTGTCAACGTGATCGGCACGTCTACCTGCATCATCGCCATTTCTCGCGAGACAACTTTAGTTCCCGGTGTGTGCGGCATTGTTCCCGGGAGCGTTCATCCTGCGTTCACCGGATTGGAGGCCGGCCTTTCTGCCACGGGAGACATTTTCGACGCGATCGCGCGGCGTGCCGGAACCAGTGTGAAGGAGTTATCGAAGGGCCTGGAAAAATATCGCGGCGGACAGACGGGTCTGCTGCGGTTGAGCTGGGACAATGGCGACCGGACGGTGCTGGTGAATGCCGAACTCGGCGGAGTTACGCTTGGTTGGAACTTGTTGCACACGGCGCAGGATGAATTATTCGCAGCCATTGAAGGCACCGCCTTGCACACGCGCATCATTTTGGAGCGAATGGCGCAGCATGGCGTGCGCATTGATCGCGTGATCAATGCCGGTGGGGTGCCGCAGAACAATGCGGTTCTGAACCAGGTGTACGCCAATGTTCTGGGCAAGCCGGTGCTGGTGCCAGATGGCGTGCCGACCAGTCTGGGCTCGGGCATCCTGGCATTCCTGGCCGCGGGTGCTTACCCCTCGCTCGAGGCAGCGCAGGACGCACTTTGCCTGCCTCACAAAACGTATGAGCCGGAAACGAAGACTGTCTCCATCTACGAGCGGCTCTACCCGCTCTATCGGGATGTATATTTTGCACTCGGCGAAAGGGATGCCGCCGCGGTGCAACTGGGAAGGGTTTTGCCGGAGCTGAGAAAGATTGCGGCGCAATCGCTGGAATAAAAATATTGTTCGCGCGGATTTAGAAGCGATTCCGTGCTTCGGGTCGGATGCGGTCGGGTGCGCAATCTAGATTGCGCCTGCCACTGAGGCTTCGGCAATTTGATCGCTCGAATATCCCAGGCTGAGCAATAACTCCTCGTTATGCTCCCCAAGCAGGGGCGGAGGAAGTCGATAGGAGACAGGTGTGGCGGAGAGCCGGACGGGATTTGCGATGCTCTTTGCGGCGTGAAGTTCCGGATGCTCGAATTCCACAATCAATTTTCTTTCCAGAACCTGCCGATCGCAAAATGCCTCATCGACATTCTTCACCATGGCGGCAGGAATTCCGACCTCAGCCAGGCGGTCAACCCACTCTTGTGCGGATCGCGAACTCAAATACTCCTGCAACAGATGAATCAGTGGGGCTCGATGTTCGATGCGGAGTTGGTTGGAAGCATAGTTTGGATCGTGACCGACACTTTCCTGAATCCCAAGAATTCTTGTGAACTTCAGCCAGAGAGGTTCCGTGCCGATTCCCACGACAAAGTGGCGAGCATCGGAGCCTTGAAATAACTGATAGGGAACAATGCTGGGGTGGGCATTTCCCCATCGTTGCGGCAGTGCGCCGGCGTTCAGGAAGTTGCTTCCGATGTTCGCCAGCAGGGTCAATTGTGAATCGAAAAGAGCCATATCCAAAAATTGACCGCGTCCGGATTTTTCTCGTGCGAACAATGCAGCAAGAATGCCGAGCGCGGAATAGAGCCCGCATACCAGGTCGGCCAAGGCGACGGGATAACGAATAGGCTCACCGTCGGGCTCGCCAGTGAAGCTCATGATTCCGCTTTCTGCCTGCGCAATGATGTCGTAACCGGCGAGGCCGGCCTTCGGTCCGAAAAGTCCGTAGCCTGAAATCGCGCAGTAGATGAGGCGCGGAAATTGAGCGCAGAGATGTTCAGGATCCAGCGCGGTTCGTGTAAGAGAATCGAGTTTTGGCTGATTGGTTAGGAATACATCGGCGGTCTGCAGCAAACGACGCATCACATCCTTGCCGAACGGATGCTCCAGATCAAGTGTGAGGGACCGCTTGTTGCGGTTGGCGGCGAGGAAGTAGGCAGACTGCGGACCGCAAAATGGAGGGCCCCAACCTCGTGATTGATCGCCTACCTTTTTTCGTTCGACTTTGATCACGTCGGCGCCAAAGTCTCCGAGCATCATGGCGCAATAAGGTCCGGCCAGTGCTTCCGTGGCTTCAACGACGCGAATAGAGTCTAAAACCGGCTGCATCACCGTTGAGTGTATAGCAGCGAATTCCTCCATCCCATGCCATTGCGAACGCACGCAGGGGTGCTGCTATGGATTCCTCATCGTTGACAGTGCGATGCGAATCGTCTACAAAAAGAGTGTTGGTTAGGTGAAGGAGTTCACCTTTAACCGCTGTCCAATCCAATAGGCCGGACAGATGATAACTCCTGACAGGGAAGCCTGTTGCGGAGTTGTGTCCCGGCGTGATCCCTGAATTTACAAGTGAAGTGGAGTTGATGGACCCATGAAACATCCATGGTCTCTATCGCCCAATGCGGCGACCGAACGACGGCCTGGGCAATTAAACGACCCCCAGCAGCGACATCTTAGAGTCTCTTGCCAATATATCGACAGACTTCTGAGCGATATCGAGAGCGTTCTGCATGTCGCCGCATCGAAGTCTCCATTTCCTCGTTACGTTGTGGACATTAGGCCCGCGCAGTCGGGGGTGATCGAGGAGCATATCCACCGTATGCGGTCGCAGTTGATGTGTACGCTTGCCTGGCAGCACATGGAACCGCAGCCGCCGGAAATTCCAGTCACGTGCGCGGTGATGACGGACCTTTCCTTCGTCGAGATCGCAATTGAAGAGATGAGACCGAGTCACATGCTTGGCTACGGCGTCGTGCCCGAGGATGCAGTCGGCGAACTCAACGGGGTGATCGACGAACTTCGCTCCCTGGTGGAAGGCATGCAACGCTACGTGCGCGAGGAGTTGGACGGCAACGTTGATTCACATGCCGGAGGTTGAAGGCGGTGTGGCTCGTCTGAAAAATCGGGAGCCAGACGAGGGCTACATGAAGAAGCGAACGCACGGATAGGGAGGATGAGCTTGTCGAAATACTTGTATATCGCGCTTGGCGGGGCGCTGGGCTCGATCGCCAGATTCTGGGTGGATTCCACAATTGCCAGCCGGCTGGGAACGCGGTTTCCTTACGGAACTTTTTTCATCAACATGTCTGCTTGTTTGTTGATTGGCTTCTCGCTCACGCTTCTTACGCGGCGGACGGGATTGAATCCGGCGTGGAGATTTCTGGTGCCCATCGGCTTTCTTGGCGCGTACAGCACATTTTCTTCGTATGAATGGGAGACATTCGCCACCCTTCGGAGTGGAGATTTCTCCTCGGCTGCACTCTACGCTTTCAGCAGCATTCTGCTAGGACTAGTAGCGGTTGGATGCGGAGTCTTTCTGGCGGAGGTAATCTCGTGAGGAGGAATCGTCAGCGTATCGTTGAGACGCGAGGTTGGTGCCGACACCAGCGATGCTTGTGTTTGTAATTAGTATTGAATTGCGGCAGCCAGCTCAGGGATAGGGAGGACACATGTTGCAGGCGGGGAAGGCACTAAAGGTTTCGATCTACCTGAACGAGGGGTCGACATATCATGGGGCGGCGACCTATTCCGGCATTATCGATTTTCTTTTCTATCGAGGCGTCTCTGGCGCGACCGTGTTAAAGGGCGTGGCCGGTTCGGCGCGGATCATCACATTCACTCGGCGAGCTTCGTAGAAATCTCCGATCAATTGCCGATGAAGATTGAATTCATCGAGTCGAGAGAAAAGGTGGATGAATTGCTTGGCAAGCTGGAAGAAATGGTTGGCAACGGCATGATCGAAGTGCAGGAAACGACGGTTGCCAAAGCCGCCCAGAGTTTGAAGGAGAAGAAGACTTCGGCGGCTCCGCCGCTCAAAATTGAAGGTCGGGCCCGGTTAATGCGCATCTACATCGGCGAATCGGATCGTTGGAAAGATGTCCCGCTCTATAAGGCCCTGGTGGAAGCGATGCGAGCCAACGATATCGCGGGTGTCACCGTCTATCGCGGCATCCTGGGTTACGGCGCGCACCGGCGAATTCACAAAGACAAGCCGCTGCACCTGTCCCACGATAGCTCAATCATGCTCTCAGTAGTCGATACGGACGAGAAGCTGCGAGCCTTTCTGCCGAGGGTCGAGCAAATGGTTGAGGAGGGCCTGGTCGTGCTGTCGGACGTCGACGTCATTAAATACTCCTATCGCGCCAGCGAGGCGAACTAAGGCACGTCCAGCAGGAGAATGTGCAGCAAGCAGGCCGTTGGCAATGGAGACCAAGCCATGAAAGAAGAGTTTCAAGCGCGAATGTTGCGGATCCATTTCGGAGAGGCCGATAAGTGGCAAGGCAAGCCATTGCACGAGGCAATCTTCGCCAAATGCCAGGAGCTTGGGATCGCCGGAGTCACCATCTATCGCGGTATCGAGGGATACGGCACCAGTACACGAATTCATTATGCGAGCCGCTGGGCCCTGTCCAAGGATGCTCCGATGATGGTGAGCATTGTCGACACAGAAGAGCAAATCCGCACGCTGATTCCTTATCTGGATGCCATGGTTCATGAAGGCCTGATGGCGACCTCTCCGGTCGAAGTGATTCGCTATTCGCGAGATCCGGCCGCACTCCCTAGCCGCTAGAAAGCTTTGCACCTGCATGCCCAACGTTGGCCATAATTTGGGCAGAGAAAAAGGCATCCGAAGATGCCTGACATTCGCAGTCGATTCATTGTCTGGTGCCGGGAGGGGGGGTCGAACCCCCATGACCCGAAGGTCGGCGGATTTTGAGTCCGCTGCGTCTGCCAGTTCCGCCATCCCGGCGCGGTGACACAGTCGATTCTAAATGAAGACAGCCGGATTGCGCTCGCCGACAGGAATAACACGCGAGGTTTCTCGGGTTAAACCGACGGATACCAGAATGATTCGTCGTGGATGGCAAGACTATTTGTGAGTCGCGGCCAGCGCGTCGAGTGCCAGATTCAACTCCAGAATGTTGACGCGAGGCTCGCCTAGAATTCCAAATTGTCTCGGTTCAATGTGGGCCTGCACCAGGTGTTTCACCTGATCTGCAGGGAGACCACGAGCTTGCGCGACCGAAGGAACCTGGTATTCGGCGGCGGCGACTGTGATGTGCGGATCTAATCCCGAACCGGAGGTCGTGACCAGGTCGACAGGCACATTTGCATTGCCACTTGCGACTTTGGCTTCGCGGCTCTTCCAAGATTGAACGCTCTGCTCGACACGGGCGATCAAGGTTGCGTTGGTCGGGCCGAGGTTCGAGCCGGAAGAGCTTGCGGCGTCATAGCCGCTCCCCGCTGCCGATGGACGGCTATTAAAATAGCCGGGGCCGGTGAAGGGTTGGCCGATCAATCTGGACCCGACAAGAACTCCATCTTTTGTGATGAGTTGGCCGTTGGCTTTCGCCGGCATCAGCAAGTGCGCCAGCCCGGTGACGGCAAGCGGATAGCCGAGCCCGAGCAGGACAGTTGTCACCAGAGTATACAAACAGGCCGTGATGAATTGTTTCCGCATATCGATCCTCAAATCAGGTGCATGGCCGTGATCGCCATGTCGATGAGCTTGATGCCGAGGAAGGGAAGAATGATCCCTCCCAGCCCGTAGAGCAAGAGGTTGTTGCGCAGCAGAACTTCCGCGTTCATGGGGCGATATTTCACCCCGCGCAAAGCCAGCGGGATCAGCGCGACGATGATGACCGCGTTAAAGATGACTGCGGACAAGATGGCGGACTGCGGCGTTCGCAGATGCATAATGTTCAAGGCGCTGAGAACGGGGAACGTCGCAGCGAACATCGCTGGGATGATGGCAAAATATTTCGCGACATCGTTGGCGATGGAAAAGGTTGTGAGCGCACCGCGGGTCATCAGCAACTGCTTACCGATTTCCACAATTTCGATGAGCTTGGTCGGGTTGGAATCGAGGTCCACCATGTTGCCCGCTTCTTTGGCGGCTTGTGTGCCGGTGTTCATCGCGACGCCGACATCCGCCTGGGCCAGGGCGGGAGCATCGTTGGTGCCGTCACCGGTCATGGCGACCAGCTTGCCTTCGGCCTGTTCGCGGCGAATCAGGTCCATCTTGTCTTTCGGTTTTGCTTCCGCCAGAAAATCGTCAACGCCAGCCTCGCGAGCGATCGCTGCCGCGGTCAGTGGATTGTCGCCCGTGATCATAATGGTGCGGATGCCCATGGCGCGCAGTTGTGCGAACCGCTCGCGCATTCCGCCCTTAACAATATCTTTGAGATGGATCACTCCGAGAGCGCGATTATTTTCCGCCACCACCAGCGGAGTGCCACCGCTGCGCGCGATCTTTTCTACCTCGGCGCGGACCTCATCTGCGAGGATGCCGCCGGACGCCTGCAAATAGGTTGCAATCGAATCGGCTGCGCCTTTGCGGATGGTGCGCCCGTCGACGTTGATGCCGGACATGCGGGTGGTGGCGCTGAAAGGAACAAATTCCGCGTGCATGGTGGTCAGGTCGCGCCCGCGCAATCCATAAGTCTCTTTTGCCAAGACAACGATGGAGCGGCCTTCCGGCGTTTCATCGGCAAGCGAAGAAAGTTGCGCCGCATCGGCAAGCTGGTCTTTGCTGACGCCTGGGGCCGGAAGAAATTCTGTAGCCTGTCGATTGCCAAAGGTGATGGTTCCGGTCTTGTCGAGGAGGAGCGTGTTTACGTCTCCGGCAGCTTCCACCGCTCGCCCGGACATGGCAAGCACGTTGTGTTGGACAAGCCGATCCATACCGGCGATCCCAATCGCGGATAGCAGTCCGCCAATGGTGGTCGGAATCAAGCAGACGAGCAGAGAAACAAGAACAAAGACCGTCTGCGGCGAGTGCGAGTATATGGCAATCGGCTGCAGGGTGACGACTGCCAGCAGGAAGATAATGGTGAGGCCGGCGAGCAGAATGTTTAACGCGATTTCATTCGGAGTTTTCTGTCGCTCGGCGCCTTCGACCAGGGCAATCATCTTGTCGATGAAGGTCTCACCTGGATTGGAGGTGATGCGAATCCTGATTTGATCGGAGAGCACGCGCGTTCCTCCAGTAACCGCGGAGCGATCTCCGCCGGACTCTCGAATGACGGGAGCCGATTCGCCGGTGATGGCGGATTCATCGACCGAAGCAACGCCGTCGATGATCTCGCCGTCACCTGGAATCATTTCGCCAGCGGAGACAATGACAATGTTTCCGGAGCACAGTTTGGAGCTGGGAACCTGCTCGACCACACCTTTGTCGTTGACCCGATTCGCCATGGTCTCGGACTTGGCTCGCCGAAGCGCATCGGCTTGTGCTTTACCGCGGCCTTCCGCCATGGCTTCTGCGAAGTTCGCGAACAGCACCGTGAACCATAGCCACAGCGTGATCTGGAGATCGAAGATGATTGCCGTTCCATGCCTGCCGATGTGCTGCAGCAGTAGCACGGTGGTGATCACGCTGCCGACTTCGACAACGAACATCACCGGATTTTTCATCATGTTCAGTGGGTTCAGCTTGGGCAACGAATCGATCAGGGCGCGGCGTGCGATCTGCGGATCCCAAATCGATCGTTGATGCGTGCTTTTTGACTTCGCCATCTTGTTTCTCCGAACAGCCATGCTCTAACTAGAAAGTTTTTCCTGCGTACATCAGCAGGTGTTCAAGGATTGGACCCAACGTCAACGCTGGAAAGAAAGTCAACGCGCCGACGATGACAATCACGCCGGTCAGAAGAATGGTGAATAACGGTGTGGTCACCGGAAACGTGCCTGCGGATGCGGGAGCGATTTTCTTCCGAGCCAGGTTTCCGGCCACGGCCAACATGGGCACGATCATCAGGAAACGTCCACATAGCATTACGATCGCGAGGGCGAGGTTGAAGTAATTCGTGTTGGCATTCAGCCCTGCAAAAGCGGAGCCATTGTTGCCTGCTGCCGAGGAAAAGGCGTACAGGATCTGCGAGAGACCATGGGGGCCCGGATTGGAAATGCTACTGAGTCCGAGATGAGGCAGCAAGACTGTTGCCGCGCTAAAACATAAAATCAGCAGTGGGAAAATGAGAACGTACAGCATGGCCATCTTCACGTCATAGGCCTCGATTTTCTTGCCCAGATACTCCGGGGTTCGACCCACCATCAGTCCGGCGATAAAGACGGAGAGAACGACGAAGATTAACATTCCATACATGCCGGCGCCCACACCGCCGAAGACGATTTCCCCCAACATGATGTTGACCATCGGGACCATTCCACCCAGCGGTGTAAACGAGTCGTGCATTCCGTTCACAGCGCCGCAACTCGCATCGGTGGTTGCGGTCGCGAACAGGGCCGTATTGGCAATACCGAATCGGACTTCCTTGCCCTCCATGTTGCCGCCGGCCTGCGACTGTGTCGTTTGCTGGGCTACGCCATGCATCAGCGGATTGCCGCGTGCTTCTGCCCAGTACGCGGTGGTGACGCCCGCGAAGAACAAGATTCCCATGGCCGCAAAGACAGCCCAGCCGTGAAGCGGAGAGCCTGTCATGCGCCCCATAGTGACGGTCAAGCCCGCAGCAATGGCGAAGATGGCGAGCATCTCCAGCAGGTTGGAAAGCGGGGTCGGATTCTCAAACGGATGGGCACTGTTGGCGTTGAAAAATCCGCCGCCATTCGTTCCTAACATCTTGATGGCTTCCTGCGAAGCGACTGGCCCCTGCGCGATGGTCTGGGTGGTGATCATTTGCGTCGCAGACTTGCCGGCACTATCGGGCGTAACAATCTTTTGCGATTCCACCAGGTGTGCGGTGCTATAGGGGTGAAGATTTTGTACGACTCCCTGCGAGACAAGCGCCAGGGCAAAGACGATAGAGATAGGCAACAGCACCCACAGAATTGCGCGTGTCGCATCCACCCAGAAGTTGCCGAGGGTGTTTTGCTCGCGCCGGCTGATGCCGCGAATGAATGCAATGGCCAGCGCCATGCCGACGGCTGCCGACGCAAAGTTATGGTAGGCGAGCCCGGCCATCTGGGTCAGGTAGGTCATCGTGGCTTCGGGAACATAGGCCTGCCAATTGGTGTTGGTGGTGAACGATGCGGCCGTGTTCAGCGCCAGCACGGCAGGCACGTTCGGCAGGTGCTGCGGGTTCCAGGGTAACCACGCCTGGACCCGCTGGATGAGATAGACGAGCAGCATGGAGACGAGACTAAAGAGCAGCATCGCGATTCCATATTCCGTCCAGCGCATTTCTTTGTCCGCTTCAACGCCCGTCAGCCGATAGAGAATGCGTTCGATTGGAATCAGCACGGGATCCAAAAATGTCTTGCGTCGCTCAAAGACGTTTGCCATATAAATGCCGAGCGGTCGCGCAATCAATACGATCAACAGAAAAAACAGTGCGATTTGAAACCATCCATTTGCGGTCATCGCTAGAATTTCTCCGGACGCAACAGGGCAAATACAAGATAGACAAGCATCGACACTGAGATGAGAAGTAGAATTGCCGTTTCGATATGCATACGATTACCTCAAACGCTCGCACCCGAGGGTGTATCCAATTGCCAATGCGAAGAATAGAAGGGCCAATAGGACCATCCAGATGTCAATCATTGTTCTTTCCTCATATTTCTGCTGTTGCAGTCAAGAATCTCCATTTATGTTCCGTTACCACTAGAAATGCCAGATCAAATCGGCCGCGAGAATCAGGTCCTGTGTTTTGCCTGTCTGATGGATGCCATTCTGCAGATTCGACACCGCTGAACCTGGAGCAATGTCCAGCGCCTTCAGGCCATAGGAACCAAAGGCATGGATATAACTCACCTCGGGACGAAAGGTGATCGTGGAACCGGTCCAAAAGTCGAAGCCCACCATGTGCTCTTCGTACTTGCCGGGCGTGCCGGTGCGTTGACCCTTGATGTCATCCACAACCTCATTGCGGATGTTGAGCGATGCTTGATTGTGCATAAAGTTGTGTTCCACGTAGTTGACGATGGCCCATTCAGGCGCAAAACAGCGAGTTGGTTGCGCGGATGCAGGCAATCTCGGGTCAACGCAGACGGCACCAAAATTCAGTGTCGTGGCGCCGCTTCCGGGTCTATAGTTGGTTGCTTCCGGCCATGGATGCGCGGCGGTATTGGCGTACTGGATGCCGGTCGCCGGGTCGGTGCCGTTATACCAATACATGTTCGGTGTGGCTTTCATGTACTGGTACCAGACTTCGGTATCGGTGTGCCAGCTGGAGTTGAATTTGTGGTACCAGGTCTCGTAGTAGGCAGACAGATTGTTATAGGCGTACTTGCCATCGTTGATGGAGTTGGCGCAGGTGTATAAAGCATCTCCACCGTTGTGCCACGAATACTGAACGCAGGTATTGAGGGTGAGCTTCGCGTCGGTGGTCCATGGCATTACATCGCAGCCTGGCGATAAGCCAGCTTGTGCCGTCCAATGACCATTCAGCTTCACGGTGGCATTGACTCCGGTCTGGGTATAGCAGTCGAACGTGTAGAGAATGGAGTGGGAATAGGTGTAATTATTGGGCGCGAGTTGGGCTTCGATATCTGGCAGCGAAATGTACCTGCCAATGCGGACGTTCATGCCCTGCGCCACTTTCGGGAAATAAAGATCCGTATAAAACATCACCGGATCGAAACCGTACATGGCATTTTTCACAAGTAACTGCTGACTCAGCATGCCTTTCGCTGTAGTAAACCGATAGTCTACTCCGTAGAGGGCGGTAAGGCGCCATCCCCAGTCAAAATGCTCCTTCTGGACGGTATCCGGATAACGCTCGTAATACAGTGCAGCTTGATCGAGTTGGATTGTGTTGGGATATTCGTCATAGGCGCTGGGCCAGTTGGCTGGGATGCCCTTCGACGCATTGCCGCGGTTGTTGGTCGAGCCATTCGCGCCCACCTCCATCCAACCGTAGATCTTGTATCGGCTCTTGTTTTGATTGATCGCCTGCATCAGGGGATAGCTCTGGCCGTCCGGCGCTCCAATCACAGGAGTACCACCGATGGGCCAGTCCGAGCCAGGGAATGGCGGAGAGGAAATGGGCGCGGGTGTTCCACGGCGATCTTGCGATGTCGCTTGCGTAATAGCCGGATGACCGCCCCAGTCCGAAACGTAGGCTCTGCCCAGACGCGTAAAGAATCCGGCATCGCTCGACGGTGTGCCGGCTGCCGGCGCGGGAGCCGACGGCAAAGACCGGTTCGTGGAAGAGGATGTACCTGCCGCGTCGTTCGCGAATGAACTCGTCGGAGATTGCCCGTAGGCGGCTGCAGTGATCAGCCCCAAACTAAGAACGCACATCATTGCAAAGGTTCCAGACTTGTTCGAGTCACTTGAAGAGCGGTTCTCTATTAAAGGATGGACGGCGCCATCGCCCTTTGTTGTCGATTCGCGTTTTGCCCGCGCAAAACCTCGGTAGCAAAATAGCAAGAAACCTATTGCCACAATAAAGCCCGTTCCGATCAAAAATGCCTCTGACATGATTACCTGCCCAGTTCGAATATTTTCGAGCTGCAGTTAGTTCACACTTCCGTGCATAAAAAGGGCGTAAGGAGGTCGTAAGAAAGTTATAAGGATGGGTCAGGCCGGGCCCCGTCCGGGACAAAGCGATATCCAACCCAGGGTTCCGTAAGAATGTATTGGGGCTCATCCGTGGGTTCAATTTTGCGGCGGAGTTGTCCTATGAGGACCCGCAAAGATTCAGGCTGATCCACGTTATAGCCGCCCCAGACCGCAACCATCAGAGAGCGGCGAGTGATGACCCGATCGGGAGAGAGTGACAGTGCGTGCAGCAGGTCGAATTCCTTGGGTGTGAGATGGACTTCTGCGCCACGCACGAAGACCTGGCGCGATCCGGGATCGATACGGAAATCTCCAATGATCACTTCCGCGGTTTTGTCTTCTTTTTTTGCGTTTTTGGCGCGGCGGAGGGCGGCGCGAATTCTGGCAAGAAGCTCGTCGATTTGAAAGGGCTTGGTTACATAGTCGTCGGCGCCGGCGTCGAGAGCTTCGATTTTTATCTTTTCCTGGTTTCGCACAGACAGCACCAGGATCGGAACATTGGACAGTTTTCGAATCGCACGACAAAGCTCCACGCCATCCATATTCGGCATGGAGAGGTCCGTGATCACCAAGTCGGCGGACCAGCTTTTCAGCACGTTCAGCGCGGATTCTCCATCCGTGGCGGATTTCACCCGATAACCCCGCGCTGTGCATGCCATGGAAAGTATGCGAATAATTTGCGCTTCGTCGTCGACAATCAGAATTTTGGCGGGCTCGGTCGCATCGCCCCGTTGGGTTGATGGGTCCATCATTGGGGTCTCAATGCGGTTCCTGGGTCACAATGTGCACATCGACGTGAGGAGCCTCACGAAGCAGTTTCTGGATGGCCATGAAGTAGAGATAATTGCGCCACCCCCGAACTGCCGAGCGGCCAAGAATAATCTGCGTGATGCGATGTTCCTTCGCAAAATCGGCGATCGCGCTGGCAACCTTGCCACCTTGAACATGGAAGATCCGCGCCGAAAGATTTTCCGCGAAGCGCAGATTTGCCGCCAGGTTTCGACTCTTCTCTTCCATCGCGTCGTCGGGTAGATCGACGTGCAGGATGTAAAATTCCGCGTCCATGCCCTCGGCCATGCGGGCGCCGCGCGCGATCAGTTGCTGCGATGCCGGGTTGGAACTGATGCAGACGGCCACTCGTTCCTGGACCACCCAGTCCTGCCCCAATTGCTTTCTGCGCAGGTAGGCATCGAGGTTCTGATCGACGGCGTGGGTGACTCGCTTCAGCGCCAGCTCCCGCAGGGCGAGCAGATTGCCGCGGCGGAAGAAATTCGACAGGGATCTTTCAATTCGTTCGGCCGGATAGATATCGCCGCGCCGCATGCGGGTTTGCAGCGCTTCCGGGGTCACATCGACCAGCACCACTTCATCCGCGCGTCCCAGCACCCAGTCTGGAACGGTTTCCCGCACGGTCACACCGGTAATGCTTTGGACAGTCGGAGCCAGGCTCTCCACGTGCTGCACATTCAGGGCCGACATCACATCGATCCGGTGCTGCAGGACTTCAAGAACATCTTCGTAGCGTTTTTCGTGCTTGCTGCCGGGAATGTTCGTGTGCGCCAACTCGTCGATCAGAACGACCTGGGGTTTTCTCGTCAGCACGGCATCCAGATCCAATTCTTCAAAGAACGTGCCTTTGTACTCCACCTTTCGGGCGGGGATCGCCTCCAACTGCTTCGCCAACTCAATGACGCGGGGACGCTGATGGGTTTCGATGAACCCGATGACCACGTCCTCGCCTCGATTGCGGCGTCGGATGGCCTCGCTGAGCATGTTGAACGTTTTGCCGACGCCCGGCGCATAGCCAAGAAAAACCTTGAAAATGCCCGCGGTCTTTTCCGGCGCTGCCGTCTCCAGCCATTGTTCCGGTGTCTTGACGGGCTTTACGTTTCCGGGCTGCGGCGTCATTGCTTACACGACCTGAGTAGAATTGTGATGATGCTGCGACACAGCCCATCTGCGACGATACGGTATGCGTTGTCCGCCATGGCTGTGGGTCTGATTGTCTGGATATATTTTTCTCTGCTGCATGTCAATCACACCACAGTTTCTCTCACATTATTGTTATACGTTTTGTTTATTGCAGGGCGATGGGGGCTTTCGAACGCAATCTTCGCGTCGATTGTCTCCACACTGGCGATCAATTATTTCTTTCTGCCGCCCATTGGAAAATTCACCGTCGCCGATCCGCAGAACTGGGTTTCTCTCAGTGCTTTCCTGGTGACTGCGATTCTATCCAGCCGACTTTCTGATCGCGCTCGCGATGAAGCCAAGGGAGCCAAGAGCCAGCGGATTGAAATGGAGCGCCTGTACGACTTCAGCCGACAATTGCTTACAACCGATAATATCCTCGATCTACTAAATTCTATTCCCAGAATTATTACAGCCACGTTCTTTACAGAAGGCACCGCGCTGCTGGTGAATTCCCGGAGCAGCGTCTACCATTCCGGACGAAGCAGCGAGGCGATCAGCGACGAAATGCTTCGCGCCGCCTCCCGCGAACGCGACATCCAAAGAAACGAAGAGAAGCAAATCTTCTTGGTTCCGCTGATGATGGGCGTGCGACCCATCGGAGCGCTGGGCATTTTGGGTAAGTGCCCATCACGGCAAAGCCTGGAAGCCCTGGGTAGCATGGTCGCAATCGCAGTCGAGCGAGCCGGAGCCGTCGAACAACTGGGAAAGACCGAGGCCGCGCGCGAAAGCGAACGAATCCGAAGCGCGCTGCTCGATTCCGTCACGCACGAATTGCGAACCCCGCTTACGTCGATTATGGGCGCGGTCAGCAGTCTGCGCTCAGAATTGCAGCTGACGTCCGAACAGAGGAACGAGTTGCTGACCATCATCGACGAAGAGAGCGGACGTCTGAACCGTTTGATTGAAGAGGCAGTCGAGATGGCGCAGTTGGATGCTCACGAAGTCCAGCTGGACCTGCAGTTGCATCCGGTGCAGGAATTGGTGGATCAGTCGGTACAGAATGCACAGGAAATCGTTGCCGCGCATCCGGTCACCGTACGACTTCAGCAAGATTTGCGGCCCGTACCCTTCGATATGCGCATGATCGAAAAGGTGCTGCATCATCTGCTGGAAAACGCCGCGAAATATTCTGCTGCAGGAAGTCCGATCTTCATCAGTGCGGAGGAAACCAAGGATGCTTTAGTGGTGAGCGTCGCCGACCGCGGAGTGGGAATCGGAATGCTGGAGAAGAGTTTTATCTTCGACAAGTTCTACCGCGGCACGGGGCAACGCTACCAGGTCCACGGAACAGGAATGGGATTAGCGATCGCCAAGGCGATCGTCGAAGCCCATGGCGGCACGATCAGCGTGACCAGCCAGGTTGGGCACGGGTCTGTGTTTTCCTTCGAACTGCCGCTGCAGCCTGGACTTTTTGGTGCCACCAATATCCATTGATTGCGCATCAGGAATCTTGAACGCCGAGGTGTTGCCATTCCATTTTCAATGGCTGAGTCCGGCGTTTTTTACACGTGAAAGAACCGGCCGGCGCGCCTGAAACATGCGACGTGAACACGATGTTGCCGGGTTCGACTCTGCCATGCGCGGCTGCTATTCTGAAATTTCACCTACGGGCTGCGGAATCCAGGTTCTCGGTCCATCCTCAACGAATCCAAGGAGAAACACATGCAACGGAAAGCAAGCGCAGTTTGGAAGGGAACACTGAGAGAAGGCAAGGGCACCATTTCAACCGAGAGCGGAGTTTTGAAGGACACTGCCTACTCTTTTCACACCCGGTTTGAAGACGGCAAAGGTACGAACCCAGAAGAGTTGATCGCCGCGGCCCACGCTGGCTGTTTTACGATGGCGCTGAGCGGCCAGTTGACCAAGGCGAACTTGACGCCCGAGTCGCTGGAAACTACCGCGGACTTGACGCTGGAAATGCTGCAGACGGGTCCGACCGTGACCAAAATTCATTTGACGACCCACGCCAAAGTTCCCGGAGCCAGCAAAGAGGCTTTCGCGACCGCAGCGAATGAAGCAAAGGTAAATTGTCCGATTTCGCGTCTGTTGAAGGCCGCCGAAATTACGCTGGATGCGCAATTGGATTGATCGCTGCGGTGGCCGCGCTTCACCGTTAGTTAACTGTGTATGCGGATGTAATCCCGCAGTTGTTGATGAATCTTCAGGGCCTGCTGCGCGCCCCCATCCAGCAGGCCGATCCACTCCTTCACCGGTTCCTCCGTGTCTGCAGTGGTGAGCAGATATCCGGCCTGCAATACAATTTCGAGTGCGTTGCTCAGGTCATGCATGAGTCGGCGAATCTCCGTGGAAAGCTCGGGGGGAATACTGGCGGGATTGGCGAGTGAAGAGTTCGTCATGCCGAAAGCCTTTCGTTATGGGTTGTTCGGGTATTGCGTGTGTGCATCGTATTAACACTACGCATCAGGAACGAAATCTCAGAATACTCGCGTCTGCAGCGATTGCAAATGTACCCTTCGCAGGCAGTTCGCGGCTCGCAGAGGAAATTTCTTCCGGCTCCAAATGTTGACAGCATCTGCTGTCTTTGTAAGAGTAAGGACTGCCGCTAATTTCCTGGCGGCCAGCTAGCCTCTGGAACACAGGCCGAAGTGGCGGAATTGGCAGACGCGCATGGTTCAGGTCCATGTACTCGCAAGGGTGTGGGGGTTCGAGTCCCTTCTTCGGCACCAAGTTATAAGGTAGTCGCTTTATAATCACTGTAAATGGCAGTTAATGAGCGACTTGCAGCAATTCCCTAAAGTCCACCAAGTCTATACGGTACCCTCTTTTACTGGCTATTCCGCCTGAAAACATTACAAAATGGGAAGCGTATTACAAAGCCTGCATTGTGTCCTGCACAGACGCAACAATGCCCACCCGACACTATGATCCGGTGGGGCGTTCGGCTTCACGGCAGGGAATCATCCTCACCTGGTGCATAGATCGGCTCAAGCTTCTGGGGGAATAGACCAGGATGTTTTCTCAGCACCGCCTGGAGCACACGATTCGCGACGCGCACCGCGAAGTCAACCTCATCATCCAGAGCCAGATCGACATCTGAAAACTTGGCATCTGTCAATAACTAGGCGTTGTGCTCGTAGTCATCGCGTCTCCCGTTAGGAATAATTCGCTGGTCCAGTACGTGAGTTTCAGCAACGGTCCAACTATTGAAGCGCGTTTCCGGAAAAAGATCCTCAAGAAGAACATCACCGCCGACTTGTCGAGCGAGCGGAGTTTCCCAGAAGACACCTTGGTGAATCCTTGACACCGGGTGTGCGTACGCTGCTATGGCCCGATTGAAGGTATTGGCAGCGGCGTTCCAATCCCAATCCAAGCCCGCTTGTGTGATGGCGAGATCGCAGAGGCCCGCGACGGAGTCAGGTTGCAGCCGCAATGCGGAGCTCAGCGCAGATCGTACGGCGGGCACTGCTTCAGAGGCCGGTGCGAGGCCGTACCAGTCAAGCCGCATGTGGGCCTCGGCGCTGTTCCGAAAGGAAGTAGCGTTTCAGGATGGCGTTGCTTCGCAGCCGGCGGAGTGAAATCCACTCGAAGATCGCGGACTTGCCAAGGTTTCACGCCCATTCTCCCCTGACGCTGAGACGCAGGCCATGAGTATCTTCGGCGGACTCACGGTGGGCACCCTGGGCTACATGGCGCCGGAGCAGGCCCGTGGCGAAGACGTGGACGAACGCGCGGACATCTTCTCATTTGGAGTGATCCTTTATCAGCTGCTCACCGGCAGGTTGCCCTTCCGTGGCACAAATGCTGTGTCCCTGCTGTACGCAATGCAGATGGTCGATCCCGACCCAATGCGCGACTCTAGGCCCGAGATTCCCGCGCCGTTTACCCATTTCCGAATGTTGCGGCGCCCAGATTCGATGCCAATGCCCGGCTGGAAAATTTCTGCATCTTTGTCGTACATCGCCATCACGCGATCGGTTTCATTGGAATTGATCGCGGCTTCGTACGCCTTATGTGCGCGCAATAGTCCCGCATCTAATTTCGGCTTCGATTTGCTCTGTGATGCTTTCTTTATGGCCATTTTTCTCTCCTTAAGCGTTGGGTATGAAGGCTATTCGCAGATTCCGGAGTATCCCGGATGCCAGGGAATTTTGGTGAGCCGCTGCTTTATGAAGCGCTGGTAAGTAAAAGATGTCAATCTGATTTATCCCGCCCGGGGAACGATGCCAGCCTACATGCGGGTCATCTGCTCTCTGCCCAACCCGAAGAAAGACGGAAAATCCTGTCAGGCTCTCTCGCTTTATTCCGAAGCACTGGCGGCCTGCAGCACATTGCTCACAGCCACGATGGAGGAGTTTCGCCAACTGGTCGAGCGAGAACAACGGCGGCGAACTGCCGAAGCAAAACTCCGGCAACTGCACGCACGTCGGCAACAATCTTCCGCGGCCCAGCAAGCCTGGAAGAAGGTTTGTCTGCCGGTTGCCAAAAAGCTCGAACTGATGTGAGAATGTCAGCGTAAAAATAGGCCACAGTGCGCCGCGGGAGTGGGGCGCTGTGGCGGTGAAAAAGTAGGCCACCGCCGGAGATTGGTTTTGTGGATGGGGTTGCTGCGGCAGCCGGATCCATGGGACACCGGAGGGATGTACAGGGTGGAGATATACGGGCGTGTACGACGTGCGGTCTTGGTGGAGGGGCGGAGTCAACGGGCGGTAGCGCGGGAGTTCGGCATCTCGCGCGACATGGTGCGGAAGATGCTGCGGTAGCCAAGGAAGGACGCTTTTACCGTGGAAGAATTTTCTCCACCGTGTCCTAAAAGGACACCATCGAGGCATCTTTACAGATGCTCAGAGCTGGACAGCACCTGCACCTTGCCGAGAACCTTCAATTCCATGATCTCGACACTCGGTTGTACGAGCCAAATCGCCTCCGATATTTAGGAGCCACTCCAGTCTGTTGGGCGCACCACTCATCCGATTGCAGTTGCGGCCCACAAAAGTGGCCGCATTTCAGCGGATTGGAATGTGTGCTGTGGCCATTTCGCGTTGGCAATCGATTTGCATAGCAATCACAGCGTAAGCCGAGGGTTTCAAATCGTTATTTATGTCGACTTACAGCATTTCGAGCTGCACCGCAGAGCGGGCGACCGAAGAAGATGAATCATCTGGATCCTAAGTTTCGCCGCTAGGTCGCCTGCCGGGACTCCTTGCGATATTTCGCTGGGGAAGAGCTCGGAAACACATCGTTGCGGAACAGGGGAGCACAGTGGCTGAAAATCAGGAATCAATTCGGTTAGAAGAGGCACGCACCGCCAAAGCACCGTGGAAAAAATGGGGGCCCTACCTGAGCGAGCGCCAGTGGGGGACGGTCCGCGAGGACTACAGCCAGGATGGAAACGCCTGGGACTATTTCACCCACGATCAAGCCCGCTCCCGGGCCTATCACTGGGGTGAGGATGGGCTTGCCGGCATCAGCGATGAAAAGCAACTGCTGTGCTTCAGCGTGGCTTTATGGAATGGGAAAGATCCAATCCTGAAGGAGCGCATGTTCGGCCTGACGAACAGCGAGGCCAACCACGGCGAAGACGTTAAAGAATATTACTTCTACCTCGACAGCACACCCACGCACTCGTACATGAAGTATTTGTATAAGTACCCGCAGGCGGAATATCCCTACAACAACCTGATCCAGACGAACCGGGGCCGAAACCGCGGCGATATGGAGTATGAGCTACTGGATACCGGCGTGTTCAACGAGGACCGTTATTTTGACGTGTTCGTTGAGTTCGCCAAGCAGTCACCGGAGGACCTGCTCATCCAGATCAGTATCAGCAATCGTGGGCCGGACCCAGCCACATTGCATGTATTGCCAACATTGTGGTTTCGCAACATCTGGACGTGGTGGCCAGGGACGCCGAAGCCATTGTTGCGCCAGCTTTCCGAGCAAACCGGGTATCAATCCATCGCCGCTTCGCATGCCGACCTGGGCGAACGATATCTGTATTGTGAGGGAGAGGTCCCGCTGCTGTTTACGGAAAACGAGACCAACAACCAGCGAATTTTTGGGCAGCCGAATGCTTCTCCGTACGTAAAAGATGGAATCAACAACTTTGTCGTGAACGGAAAACGAGAGGCGGTGAATCCTAGGCAGTCCGGAACGAAATCGTCAGCCTATTATCAGGTGACTGTGGGCGCGGGAAAGACCGCAACAATTCGACTCCGGCTCAGTGATCTGACTCCGGCCTCGGCTGGTCATCCCTTCCGAGACTTCGCCGAAGTCATGCAAGCTCGCCAGCGTGAGGCGGACGAATTCTATCAATCCATCACCCCGAACCGGGTCAGCGCAGACGCAGCGCTGGTGATGCGTCAGGCACTGGCTGGAATGCTTTGGTCGAAGCAATTTTTCTTTTTCGATGTAGACCTGTGGCTGAGGGAACACGACGCCGACCCAATGAAATCCGGAGCGCGGATGATGCGGAACAGTGAGTGGTTTCACATGCTGAACCAGCACATCATTTCCATGCCGGATAAATGGGAATATCCCTGGTTTGCGGCGTGGGATTTGGCGTTTCACGCGATCGCTCTCTCTACGGTGGATTCGGACTTTGCCAAGGAACAGCTCGACCTGATGCTGCAAGAGTTCTTTCTTCATCCGACGGGTCAAATCCCGGCATATGAGTGGAACTTCAGCGACGTCAACCCGCCGGTGCATGCCTGGGCGACGATTTTTCTGTACCGGACCGAGCAGGCCCTCCATGGAAAAGGCGACATCGAGTTCCTCAAGCGCTCGTTTTCCAAACTTACCTTGAACTTCAGTTGGTGGGTGAATCGTAAAGATCGCTTCGGGAAGAATTTGTTTGAAGGTGGTTTTCTCGGCCTCGACAATATCGGCGTTTTTGATCGCAGTTCGCCGCTGCCCACAGGAGGGCACCTGGAACAGGCGGACGGCACTGCGTGGGTGTCGCTTTTCTGCCAGAACATGGCCGAAATCGCTATCGAATTGGCGGCCAACGACCCGATGTACGAGGACATGGCGATCAAGTTCGCCAATCACTTCATCTGGATCGCTCGCGCCATGAACCAGACAGGTCCCCAAGGCATGTGGGACGAGGAGGACGGCTTTTATTATGACGTGCTGCGTTTGCCCGATGGAACCGCTCGGCGGCTTAAAGTGCGGTCCATGGTCGGGCTGCTGCCCCTGTGCGCAACCACGGTGATTGAACCTTGGCAGCGCGAACGCGTACCGCGCGTGGGTGAGGTAATGGCTCAACGCTTAAAAGCGATGCCAGAGCTGCGCGACAGCATTCACGCAACCGGTCCTGGTCACCTCGGGTATGGCGAACGTGGCTTGGCGGCGCTGGTGAATGAAACCAGGTTGCGGCGAATTTTAACGCGGATGTTGGACGAGAACGAGTTTCTCAGCTCCTACGGTATACGGGCATTATCCAAATATCACGACCAGCATCCTTATGTGGTTTACGTGGAGGGGCAGGAGTACAAGGTGAATTACCTGCCGGCCGAATCCGACACCGGAATGTTCGGTGGAAACTCCAACTGGCGCGGCCCGATATGGATGCCGGTGAACGCACTGCTGATCCGTGCGTTGCTTTCGTACTATCTGTACTACGGTGACAACTTCAAAATTGAATGTCCCACCGGCTCCGGCAAGCTGATGAACCTGTTCGAGGTGGCACGGGATATTGCGAATCGGCTAGAGCGTATCTTTCTTCGCGATGCGTCCGGCAGGCGCCCCGTTTATGGAGGCACTGAAAAGTTTCAGACTGATCCCCATTGGAAAGATCACCTACTGTTCTTTGAGTATTTCCATGGTGACAACGGTGCCGGGCTGGGAGCGAGCCATCAGACAGGATGGACAGGCTCGATTGCGAAGATGATCGAGATTTTCGGACGCATGGACGGCCAGCAGTTTCTGGACGCGGGTAGGGTGGGTGCGTTTGTGAAGGAGAGCCGCGAAAGCCCAACGCCTGTCACTGTTCAGTGATTTGCGTTTCGACAAGTCGGCGAGTGACAAGGCCGCGGAAGAAGAGGAATTCTTGTCTCGTTGGGTAAGCTTTTCGGCCCATTAGAAAAGGCCTTTCGGTTTCACAGATTGGACGCATCGATGCCGTTCTCGCGCGAAAATCGACCCTGGACACGGAAGTCAATTCTTTGCGCTCCCGTTGTAAGAATCGTATTGACCATTTTTTCAATTGCTCTTGCCACCCCTACATTTGGGCAGCTGCCAAAATCCACATCCGCTTCTACCAGTTCGCAGCCGGCGCAAAAAGCTGATCAGCTCGGACGCAAGACTCCTCGGAGTTCGTTGATTGGCGGTCTGAAAGCCGGGCAACGTCGCGACTTCGCAACCGTTGCTCTGTACTTGCAACAGAATCCCCGCCATCCTGTGGACCTGGTACGAATCGCCAGGGAACTCAGCGCATTGCGCAACTACTACGACGGCGAAGTCAACCTATTGAGCAATGATCCCGAGGGCAAGGTCGAAGCGGGGTTGCCCCCCGGAGAGGTTCATGCTGGGGTGATCACGGTGGGCGATTTCAGTATGGACATGATTTTGGTGAGAGTGAATGACCCGGTTGCTGGAAAAATCTGGCTGTTGTCTAAAGACACGGTTGCCAAAATCCCGGGGATGTACGCCGCACTGCAAAGCCAGAACCCGACTGGACTCGATCGCTTTGCAGTTCTGGCAGCGGGTGGCAGACAACTACTGGGAATGTCGCTCCGGCAGTGGGCTGGATGGCTGATCTCAATCCCCCTGTCGTGGGTGTTGGCGGTGTTTCTTAGCTTTCTGGTGAGTATTCCCAGATGCGCCTGGTTGAGACTCAGAAAACTTCCTGTTTCAACCATCTGGCAAACGCCTCTCGGGTTGCCGCTCAAGTGCATCCTTGCGCTCCTGATCCACGCTGCATTTGTCTATTTGTTGGCGACGCCGCTTTTGTATCGCGCCTACTACTTCCGCCTGATTGCCGCGTTGCTGGCGGCATGCCTGGCATGGTTGGCGAGCAGAGTCACGGACCAGGGCTTTAGCGAAGCGGTGCAATACTCCCGTCAGCACCACAGCGGCGGGGAGTCGATTCTGATTCTGATGCAGCGCATCACTCGTGTAGCAATGCTGATCATTGCGTTTTTCGTGGCGCTGGCACTTTTTGGGCTGAACGTGAAGACCGCGCTCGCCGGACTTGGTATCGGAGGATTAGCGATCGCATTAGGCGCTCAAAAAACACTGGAGAACCTGATTGGAGGAGTGTCGCTGTTGATGGACAAAGCAGTGCAGGTCGGGGACTTCTGCAAGATCGGTGATCGGGTAGGCACTGTCGAAGACATAGGATTGCGCTCGCTGAAAATGCGAACCCTCGATCAGAATATGCTCGTCGTTCCGAATGGACTGCTGGCGACGATGCAGTTTGAAAACATGAAGGCGCGTCCCAAGCTGCTTCTCAATCAGACCTTCTCGCTCCGAATTGAATCGCGAGTGGACCAACTTCGCTTCATCCTGGACCGCGTAAAAAAGATGCTCGACAATCATCCTTTCATCGACGTCGGCTCAAGGATTCGCGTTGCCAGCTTGGATGGTGCGGCGTTTCAATTGGAACTATTTGCCTATGGCAAGACGGGTGACTGGACAGAATTCACTGCCATCCGCCAGGACATAATTCTAAAGATCGCCGAAATAGTTGAGGCTGCGGGGACTGGCTTCGCAGCGCCGACACAATTGGCATATCTCGCGCGCGACACAGGTGTCGACAAAGAAAAAACCAAGAACACTGTCGATCAAGTGAGTCAACTTCGCGCCGAAGGCAAGTTCATCTTTCCCGGCGAAACTTGAGGCACACTTGTAGGCCTGCTGTAGCCAACGTATCGCGCTATTCGGACACCGCCCATGTGCATGAACCCGATGGGCATGCGATGGATGATGGAGCAATGCAGGGCAAACCAAAGCCGACCAACGAATCTCCAGGCATGATCTATATGCTCTGCGAAGCAACCCAGAGGAGCAATACCGATCCAGCAGACAAGACGAGTCCAGCCATACCCATCGGTCCGCATTGGATGATCACGTGGCCCTTCGATGCAAAGGATAATGGCATTCCAGCCACTGTCCGCGACAAAGGCGCCTGGGTAATGTTCGCGGGCACTCCCTTTGCCTACCTGCATGTCTGTGGTACTCCCTGGGATGGCCACGAATATAACCAAGGGGACAAGGCCTTCTGGACCATGTCCTACTCCAAGCCGCAATAATGGAGAGTCATGCCGATCACGCCGACGGCATCGTCCACATGGTGATCGCCGCGAGTTAAATGTTGCTAAATCGCCGAGTCGCTTTCCAACGCTCAAGGTTCTGGATAGTGCATCGGCCTGATATGGAGTGACCGTGTCAGCCTCTGACTGTTATCGCGAGTCCGGTTGAGCCTGTCGCATAGGCCGAGCGAGGGTTCTCCTTCGTGCTTGCCCTGGCTGCTGCCGGCTCTGTGTTCGAGATGGATGTCAGCGTTCATCGATTCGGTGTTCTTAGCCTTTCCTTTTCAGGAAGTTTTTGTTTTGCCCGGTTGTTGTCAGGCTGCAACTTGCTGCCTGGAAAGAGTCTCGGCTCTGGTTCCAATAGCCCAGATAAAGCCCAACAGCTCTCGGGCTACTGCTATGACAATCTTCCTCTGGTCCTTCCCGGCTGCACCCAGTTTCATACATCGCCTATGCAGACGGTGTTGCGCCTTCCACGCAATCTCTTTCGCCTCTTCCGAGATGCTCTCTTGTCGTCTGCGCAATCCGTACCATATACCTGGTGGACGACGATAGCTCAAGGCCCACGCGGAAGCCGTCTCGCAGCTACGCGAAATATACAAATCGAATACTGTCCCCGTGTATATGTATGCGGAAAGACTGGGTCATAACGCACACGAAGGACTGCTGGATCTTGCAGTATCTGAAAATGAGTTTGTAAAATGCGTGCCGCCACAACGGGAGCTTTTGGCTGCGGCCATTGCAAGTCTTGGAGCTAAAAGACAATTGTCGTGGACCTCATCGCACTTGCGACTCTGCGCCTGTTAGGGATCACCCGTCAGATGTTAACATCCGGAAGTTTTCGTTTTGTCATCTCTCCTGCCGCTTACACGGAACTACAACAACTCAGAGCTAAGGCCCGCTTCAGTACAGCTCACGGAACGTTGAATTATAAGACGGTCAACACTACATGACGGAGACGACTGCAGACCAGGCAGAGAAAGAAAAAGCTGCGTTTGAAGAATGGATGCAGTGCATCGACGCTAACACTACGGTTGTGCCCGTTCCAGAGGCAGCCGCATTGACGCCGGAACGTCGCGAAGTGCTTGAGAATGTCATCGGTAGAGATGGTCTGGAAGCTGTACTGCTCGCACTGGCGCCTGGGCATATTCTGTGGACCGACGATGGCATTTTTGCTGAAGCAGCCAAGACAGAACTTGGCGTCGAACGAGTATGGACGCAAGCCGTCATAGAGCACGTCGCCAACCTTGGTTTGATTGATCGCGCCGCGTCCAACGAAGCATACGCTAAGCTCGTTGGTTTTAATTTTCATCTACGCACTTTGCGGGGCAGACCATGCTCGCGGCAGTTCGGATACAGGATCGATATCCAGGGCCGCAGCGAGTGGCGCAATCTGATCTGCAGGCGGTTTCGTCTGCCCTTTAATCCAGCGCCAAATCGTAGAGCGGGATGGGGCGACGAGTGAACGGGGCCAAAGTCGAAGGACCCTTCGTGCGCTTCATGCACAGCCCTTCGAAACGCCTGCACGCTCTCCATTGCATGGGCAACGAACGAGCAGCCGGGACCAGTGGTAACTACCCCACCGTTGCCGCGCTCAAAAAGGTGCGTCTGAACCCTATATTCGATTTTCTGGAGTTGCTTACTCAGGGCTGGTTCGCTCATTCCCAGGCGCTTTGCTGCCTGAGTCATATTGCCCTCTTCATGCAGGGCAACGACCAATTCGAGATCGCGAATTCGGCATTGGCCTGCGGTCATGACTAATCCATCTCGGCGCACACGAATCCATGTGCATCACCAAGGCAAGCCGGGAGGTCTCATTCGTCACTGATTCCACCCGAAGATGACGAGCAAGTAAAAAGCGGTTTGAACAGCCATCGACCATATCTACTGCAATTTGACACCATAATTGCGATTTAGTTTTGCCTCAAACGAAAATTGTTTCTTCGGCCCTCAAACCGGCTCCTGTTGACAACCTCATCGGACGAATCTGATCAGACCGACTGCCAATCCCAAAAAGTTATCGCCAACTTCCAAAAAGTTATTGGACAGGAGGGCATCATCTGAAGCCGGGTAGCGGAAAGGGGCACGCGGGAAAGGTGAATAGAAGATCGGGAGGTGTCAATCGTTATGAACGCCCAATTCCTGACCGAAATCGAAGTCGCGGAACGAACGCACATCAGCCTTGCAACTCTCCGCCGGTGGCGGCTGGAGAAACGCGGACCGAAATTCTACAAATTCGGTTCCCTTGTTCGCTATGACAAACAAGAACTCGCTCAATGGGAACAGGCCCAGCCGAGCGGCGGCGAGGTTGCCACAGAACGATTCATGCCCAAACCCGCCAGGAGCAACGAACTGCTCAGACGATCAGGATAAAGAAAAATGAGGTAGAGTGCGGAGCGATTCATAACGTCTACAGGGCGAAGGAATTTGAGGGAACCCGAGAGATGAATCGAAAAACACTCTAATTTACACTGCAATCGGAGTATCCTATGCACAGGAGGACTCCTATGCCCCCGGCGATCAAAGAAAAACCCAAGAAAGCGGCTACACTCCCGGCCAAGGCTCCCACGCCTCGCAAATCGAAGTTTCAAGCCGACCTGGCACCTTCGGAAGATAGTATGGTGCGGATTCTCAAGGCGGAGCTGCAAATGACGAGCAATACGGACTTTCTCTCGGACGCGCTCGCATTGTTCCGTTGGGCTGTCTCGGAGCGTAAGCGCGGCCATCACATCGTCAGTGAGAGTTCAACTGGTGAACGCAAAATCCTGATTTTCCCCCGCCTGGAGCGTGTTGCCCCGGAAGTGACCTTGCCGCACGTCGATATTCGCTGGACAGACAAGGAACTGGGAAGTCTCGCTGAACTTGCCTCCGGGCAGCCCGCTGATCCCACCGATGCCCTCGTTCGGGCCATGAGGCGATAAGGTGGCGGTAACGATTCGTCGACTTGAAGAATCCGATGGAGTGGAGAACTTCGATTGTGGAGATGAACCGCTCAACAATTATCTGAAGCACCATGCGTGGACGAATCAGCAAAAGATTTCTATCGGCGTGACGCACGTCGCGGTGGATGAATCCGCGCCTCACACCGTGCTCGGCTACTTCACGTTAGCCACTTCCAGTGTGCCCCGCGACCGACTTCCTAAGAAGTATGTGCGCGGATTGCCCCCATACGATCTGCCTTTGATTCTTCTGGCGCGCCTGGCGGTGGACAAGCGTTTCAGCGGTAGAGGCCTCGGCCACGCTTTGCTATCAGAGGCACTAAAAATCACCCTGCGCGTGGCCGACGAGGTTGGCTGTCGATGCATCCTCACCGACGCTTATCCTGACAAGGCAGGATGGTACGCGTGTTACGGCTTCCTTCCGCTTGAAGGAGCAGCCGCAACCAGCCCGCAAAAGATGTTTCTGGATGTGCGCACGATCCGGCGCGCATCCTCGATTGAATCTTCGCCTGCGGAAAGAGAGTAGGCAGGAGAACTGGAGCTATTCTCATGAGTCTCTTTCGTCGTGGCGATGTTTGGTGGTACGAATTCTGGTTTCGGGAGAGGAATACGGAACTGCAGATTGTGCCGGATGACTTGTTTCAGCGCGTGCAGGATGGACAGACTGCAATTGGAGCGCTGGAACAATCACGATAAGAGGTGAAAAACGCCTCACGCTGCTCGTCAATGGAAAGCCTAAACAATTTAGATTTCGCACAAAGACGCGAAAGTCGCGTGAGATCCCATTGGAACCGGCGCTATCGGTGAAATTGAAAGCGTGGCATAAACGAAACCCGAAGACCAGGTTTGTCTTTGGTACCTCATCAGATCTGCCAAACGGCCATTTCCTGGAAACAGTGAAACGTACAGCGCACCGTGCGGGGCTGAATTGCGGAAACTGCCCGACCTGCATTGAAAAGAACGAATGTGAGCACTGGGATGTGAAGACCTGGAGGAGCACTTTCGCAACTTGGTCTTTGCGCCGGGGGTTGGACATTCGAGTTCAGCACCTCTTGGGTCATACCGCTGCGCTTTCCCGCCAGTGTCGGCATCATCACCGGTTTAGTCGATGCCGCGGGTGGGGTGGGTGGGTTTTTCTTACCGTATATCCTGGGAGTGTCGAAGGATAGGCTGGGCGGTTATGGCGTTTCTCACATGTCACGGGAATATGTCACTCTCCGGACTGCCTCGGATGTCATTGGGCTCTGAGCACCATTACGGCGCACGGTGCATGGCGAAGTACTCCCTGCGCAACGCTACCTAACAGGACGTTGGCAACAGCGTTGCGGCCGTGGGTTCCCATTACGATCAGATCGGCGGGCCAATTTCTGGCTGCGTCGACAATCTTCGTTGCAGGTTTGCCTTCCTCCAGGAATTGAAGGGGTGGAGGTGTAATTGCTCTGCGTGATGCAAAAGCGCCCAGCAAGGTCTTTGCGTCGCGCTTCAACATCTCGAGCCATTCAGCTGCAGGAACACCGGAGTCTGCGGTATTGGCCATCGCCGCAAGGTCCACTACCGTGACAAACGCCACTTCCGCCCCGAGTTGGGTAGCGAGGTCTGTTCCGACATCCGCTGCGTGCGCTGCAAAGGTACTCTCATCAATGGCAATTAATATTCTCTTGAAAGTCATGGTTCACATCTCCTAGAGACGAAATCTTCGAAATACCTGGACCTTCACGCTGTCCAACACAACCAAAAAGACTGCAAGTATCGTGAGGAGTTCGGCAAGGCTCCGCCATGGAAGTGCAGCCATCAATACTCCGCGAACAGCCATGGTACTCACGATAGCGATATCGACTCCGGTGCTGATCAGCAGCGGCCGGCTTGGTCGGGAATGCCAGAAGTGTCTGCGCTCGCGCACCAGGTATACGACTCCCTGGCCACTAAAGACCAGCATGACAAAGACGAGCGTCTGGAGTTGGGCCAGTTGAAAATGAAGAAAGTTGCGTGCCAGGAAGAACACCGTTAGCGAAAACAATAATAGGAGTGAAGCCAGTGAACCTGCGGTTAGCATCAGCGTTTGGATATCCCATCGGTCAGGGCGTGGCGAGGCTGAGACGTTGTCGGTCGCGATCGACATGGTGACAAAATCATTCGTGAACAACAAAAGCACAATCAGGAACGGAGTAATCACAAAACTCCGAGTCAGCATGACTCCCAATGTAAGGAATACGCCTATCTCGATCGTCTTAATGATCTTGTTCAGCGTGTAAGTCAGCATACGCTGGTAAATTCGGCGACTTACCTCGATGGCAGCCACGATATCGCCGAGGCCCGGCGTCGTCAGCACCAGGCTCGCTGCAGCCTTCGCTACGTCGGTTGCATTGGCCACGGCAATACCTGTCTCGGCCTGCTTCAAGGCAGGCGCATCGTTTACGCCATCGCCCGTCATGCCGCAGACATGCCCTTGCGACTGGGCCGCGCGAACCAGCGCGACCTTATCCTCCGGATACACCCCGGCGAAGATGTCGCAGCTGGCTAGTTGGATCGAATCGATGGGATGTGAGTTCCCCGTTTGGCACAGTCGGCTGCCTATACCAACTGTCTCGGCTACGGAAACTGCCGTGGCAGGGGAGTCGCCCGTGATCATTACCACGCGTACACCCAGGTTTTGCAGCCTGTTAACCAACTCCTTCGAGTCGGTCCGCGGAGGATCCTCGAAGGCAATTAGGCCGGTAAGGCTCAAAGCCTGCCCCATGGCACCGGATGCTACCGCGATCACTCGATAGCCCTTGCCTGCCAATCTCTGGAAATCTGTTTGCCATGCAGTGTTGGGCATCGCCTTCGCCACTACGGAAGGCGGATAGCCCTTCACCGCATGGAACGTCTTGCCATCGTCGGACACGAAAGCTTCACTTACCTTCGTTGCCGGATCGAAGGGAAGGAACCGCGTTCTGTACGTCGCTGAGACATGAATGCCGCGTTCGGCGGAGGATCGAAGAATTGCCAGGTCGATAGGGTCCTGATTTCCGGCGTCGCTCGCATATGCTGCGAAGCGCATCAGCTGTATTGCGGACGATGGCTCATATGCAACGGTTTCCGTCACAGATAATCGATTCTCTGTAAGGGTACCGGTCTTATCGCTCAGGAGAATGTCCATCGCCGCGGCTTCCTCGATTGCCGAAAGCCGCGTAACCAGTACTCCCGCCCGGGTTAACTCCATGGATCCAAGTGTGGTCGCTAGGGTAAAAGTCGCCGGCAGAGCTGCTGGCACCGAGGCGATTAATAAGATCAACACGAACGGTATCATCTCTCGCAGAGGCAAGCCGGTCCTCCAAGCGAAGACGAGGAGCGTCGACACAAGCGCAACATCCAGGATCACAAGATACTTGACGATTCGGAAGATAATCGCTTCGAGATGGCTGACGGTCTTGGCCGTGCTCACCAACTCCGCTGTTTTGCCGAAAGATGTATTTCCTCCGGTTGCAATGACTTCGGCACCCGCCTCACCGCGGACTACGGTTGCTCCCGCGTGTGCCGTCTGTCCTCCCGTCAGATCGACAGGCTGAGACTCCCCGGTGAGCGTCGATCGGTCAACGGAAATTTCCCCATCCGCGATACGCGCATCTGCAGGGACGATATCTCCCATCCGCAGATAGATCACGTCTCCCACGACGATCTCCTGGGAGTCGATAACCTGCCACTCCCCGTCGCGCATCACCCGGGCTCGGACGGGTAAGCTTTTCCGCAGCAGGGCCAGCGCATTTGCCGCTTTACGTTCCTGCACCAGGCTCAGGAAACCGTTGAAGAGCAAAAGAACTGCGATGACGGCTGCTTCAGTCCGTCTGCCAAGAATCAGCTCAAGTGCAACGGTGACTTCCAGCATCCAGGGTACTGGTGCCCAGAATTTACTAAGTAATAAGAGGAGTGGATGGGAAACAGGCGAGGGGAGAGCATTTGGCCCTGACGCCAGGAGTCTTACATGTGCCTCATCACTACTGAGTCCCATGGAGGCTCGCCGAAGATTTTCTTTAAATCTTCCAGGAGCTTTCGGTGACTCCGTTTGCGAGACTGGTTTGTCCACGCAGCGATAATACTTCAATTCAGCCGGATTCTTTGACCAACGTCCGACTCCATCCGAACATTGAAGGAACGTGGCCTGTATCACAGACGCTCCTTCGTTCCCCCTTTAGGGTCACAGCACCCTTCGCATCGGTCAGTAGTAGCACGCACTTGTGCAGGGCGCTTCTGATACAGCGACTTTGTTCAAGTCGACTTGTAGTGATGGGAAGCGCGCTTTTCGATACCATACGCGGGTATGGCTGCGTACACTGGAGTTCGACGAGTGCGTAGCTGTCGCCTTTCCAAAAAAGGAACTGGTTCGAACCTCAACCTGGTCCGGGATAATCCGGGGACCAGGTCGAGGTTGAGCCAGGGAAGACTCCTAGGCGAACCTAGCAAGATTACGCAAGGTCGAAACGATCAAGGTTCATCACCTTGTTCCATGCCGCGACAAAGTCGTGGACAAATTTCTCCTTCGCGTCGGAACTTCCGTAGACTTCGGCAATTGCCCGAAGCTCGGAATTTGAACCGAAAATCAGATCGGCACGCGTGCCGGTCCACTTCAGTTCCCCTGTTTTACGATCGCGCCCTTCAAACACGTCCTCGGCCTTTGAGACCGCCTTCCACTCCGTCCCCATATCGAGCAGGTTGAGGAAGAAGTCGTTGGTCAACGTCTCGGGCCGCTTGGTGAAGACGCCATGCTTGGACTGTCCGACGTTCGTATTCAGAACACGCAGGCCACCAACCAGCACCGTCAACTCCGGCGGGGTCAGCGTCAGTAGCTGAGCCTTGTCGATCAACAAAGTTTCGGACGGGACGCTGAATTTCCGTTTGAGGTAGTTGCGGAAGCCGTCCGCGAGCGGCTCCAGCACGGTGAAGGAGTCCACATCGGTCTGCTCTTGCGATGCATCCGTGCGGCCCGGGGTAAAGGGAACCGTCACATTTTGGCCGGCATTCTTGGTCGCCTGCTCGACGCCGGCGCAACCGGCCAGGACGATCAGGTCGGCGAACGAGACCTTCTTGCCACCGGACTGTTTGCCGTTGAATTCGCTCTGGATAGCTTCGAGCGTCTTCAGCACCTTCGCCAGTTGCTCTGGTTGATTGGCTTGCCAATCTTTTTGCGGCGTCAGGCGAATCCGACCGCCGTTCGCCCCGCCACGTTTGTCGGAGCCACGGAAGGTGGACGCCGACGCCCAAGCGGTCGAAACTAGCTGAGAGATGGACAAACCCGAAGACAGCACCTTGGCCTTCAGCGCGGCAATATCCTGCTCCCCGATCAGATTGTGATTGACCGCGGGGATGGGGTCTTGCCAGACCAGCTCTTCAGCAGGAACTTCAGGGCCAAGGTAGCGCGCACGCGGCCCCATATCGCGATGTGTCAGCTTGAACCAGGCACGAGCAAAGGCGTCGGCAAGCTGGTCCGGATTTTCGTAGAAGCGCCTCGAAATCTTTTCATAGGCAGGATCGACGCGCAGGGCAATATCCGTAGTCAGCATGGACGGCGCGCGATGCTTTGAGGGATCGTGCGGGTCCGGCACGGTACCGGCGCCTGCGTCGCCCTTTGGCTTCCACTGATTCGCCCCGGCGGGGCTCTTGGTCAGTTCCCATTCATAGCGAAACAGATGGTCAAAGAATTGGTTGCTCCATTTTGTCGGCGTACTCGTCCAGATCACTTCGAGTCCGCTGGTGATCGTGTCATTTCCCTTGCCGGTGCCAAAGCTGTTCCTCCAACCGAGCCCCTGCTCCTCAATGCCGGCGGCTTCGGGTTCAGGTCCCACATTGGTTGGAGGGGCGGCGCCGTGCGTCTTGCCGAAGGTGTGGCCGCCCGCGATCAGCGCGACGGTCTCTTCGTCGTCCATGGCCATGCGCGCGAACGTCTCGCGGATGTCGTGAGCAGCGGCCATCGGGTCCGGGTTGCCATCCGGGCCTTCGGGGTTCACATAGATCAGGCCCATCTGCACTGCCGCGAGTGGATTCTCCAGGTTGCGCTCATCTGAGCCGCCGCCGGTACGATCTTTTTCCGTGCCGTGCAACTCCTCGTCGGCCACGAGCACACCCTCGTCGGGAGACTTTCCTTTACCGTAGCGAATGTCGCCGCCAAGCCATGTGGACTCGGTCCCCCAATAGACGTCCTGGTCCGGCTCATAAACATCCTTGCGCCCACCGCCGAAACCGAAGGTCTTAAAGCCCATCGATTCCAGTGCGACGTTACCGGCCAGGATAATCAGATCGGCCCATGAGATTTTGTTGCCATACTTCTGTTTGATCGGCCACAGCAGCCGACGCGCCTTGTCCAGGCTGACATTGTCAGGCCAGCTATTCAGAGGAGCGAATCGCTGCTGGCCGGATCCGGCGCCACCGCGCCCGTCGCCGATGCGATAGGTTCCGGCGCTATGCCACGCCATGCGAATGAACAACGGCCCGTAATGGCCGAAGTCCGCCGGCCACCAGTCCTGTGAGTCAGTCATCAGCGCCACCAGGTCCTTCTTCACGGCAGCCAGGTTGAGGCTCTTGAACGCTTCCGCGTAGTTGAAGCCATTGTCCATGGGATTGGACCGGGATGAGTGCTGGCGCAGGATGTTGAGGTTTAACTTGTTCGGCCACCAGTCACGGTTCGATGTACCTTCACCTGCGGCGTGATGAAACGGGCACTTCACTTCAGTTGACATGCTGTCTCTCCTTTTGGCGGGTTGAGTCCAACGGCTGAGTCTGGAATCCATGCATCCTTGCTAGAGCAGAATGATGTATCTGCTCTTGTTTGGCCTATCTCTGATTCCGAATCTCCGCGGAACCCCTGCACAGTCGAGAATATAGCTACGATTCGCAGCCGTCCACGGGGATGAGGAAACGGATATTCTTTCCGGGGAGTTTAGGCTTGGCTTTGTTGTGCTGTGGTTCGCGGAGACCGGGCTACGCGCTGCCGGCCATGACGAGCGTCTTCTTCAAGCGCGCCTCTGGGCAGCGCTGCTGCTCGATCGCGATACGAAAACAAGTTCCGGCACCGATCTCACTTTCGACGATCAACGTTGCCTGGTGCTGGTCAGCGATCCACTTCGCGAGTGCAAGTCCGAGTCCTGAGCCGCCCAACTGACGACTGCGGACAGAGTCAACGCGGTAGAAGCGCTGGAAGAGGCGAGGCAAGTGCTCCCCAGAAATTCCGATTCCAGTATCGCGAACCTCCAGCAGCACACGCTCTGTATCTGCAGTTGCCCGCAACGTGATCGACCCGCCGGGCGGCGTATATCGGCAGGCATTTTCAAGAAGGATATTCAAGAGTCGCTGGATACTTACAAGATCGGCGCGGATGAGTACCGGGGCGCAGCAAGTTTCGACATGGAATTCCAGCAGTGCTTGCCGCATGGAAGGACTCCACTGTTCTCCGACCCGCCGCACCAATCGGCCGGCGTCAATCACTTCATAGCCAAGAAGCTCCGTACCTGCATCCGCCCGTGCCAGCATCAACATGTTGTCGAGCAGGCCACTCATGTGGATGATTTCCTGTTGCAAGTTGGCAAAGGACTCGCGGTATTCCTCATTGCTTCTGGGTGACGACAAAGCGGTATCAACTTCAGTGCGAATCAGCGCGACAGGCGACCTAAGTTCTTGCGAGGCATGGGCGGTGAAGTCCCGAATACTGCGATTGCCTGCATCCACGCGGTTCAGCATCCGATTCAAGGTTGTAGAAATGTCGGAAATCTCGTCGTTCACCTTGGAAACGGGGATTCTGAGATTCAAGCTATGATCGCAGATCTGCCGCGCCAGTCGTGCCAGGTCTGCGATCGGATGCATTGCCTTGCGACTCATCCAAAAACTGAGAATGGCCGCCAGAATAAGAAGTAGCGGCGCCAGCACTAGAAGGTCGCGGGCGAACATGTGTAGGAGAGCGACTGATGTGGCGTGAGGCACGGCGTACGCCATATGCGGTTGTCCGTGGAGGGCGAGGGCTTCCGGAGAATCCATATTTGGACGCTCAAAAATGTGCTGCAACAGGAACCATGTCGCGGCATACAGTACGATGCCGGTGCAGGAAAGTATCGCGAAATACCAAAACGTGAGTCGGAGGCGAATCGGAATTGGCGTCATGCGCTGCTTTCCTTCGCTGGGACCTCCAGCGACCTTGTATCAACATAGTAGGCGCTAGGATGTATCCCATGATGAACGCCCGTTGAAAAGCTGGGTGGGATCGGCGGCTGTTTTCTTCGCGGACTCCGCTTTGGAAATCGCGCGATGCAAATCTCAAACCCGGCGCCCCAATGTATCAACTTGCTGAAATTTTACTCTGGGGTTGATTCATCCGAACTTCTATTGGTGGTGACTTTCGGGAGGTCCCAGGTAACTAGCTGGCAGCGCGCCTTGGCTGACCACGAGCTTCTCCAACACAACACCCGGATCGACCATGCGAATTTTCAATGTGTGGTACCCCGGAGTCGCGATCGTAAACGTGGATGTGACTTTGCGAACGCCGTCACTGACTGCGGTGGCCCAGGCTTTTTCGGAGTTGTCGGCCAACGCATCCACCACTACGGGAGGCTGATCATCGAACGAGATGGCGTAGCGGAGCCCGCGTCCAGGCACGAAGTTGAGCGTGGGGGCCAGAATTGCCTCGGCCTGGTAGGTGCCGGCTTCGAAGAGATACATCTTGTATTCGAGCGACGCCGCGGGCTGAGGGGGCAGAACACTCGCTGCGGTGACTGGGAAGATAGTCATCCCGGAGAGCGTCTCGCCGAAGTCTGGAAGGTTGGTCCAATGCACTGCGCCTTGACTCGTGCGGCTGGTGAAATGCGCCGCTTCGATCGAGACATAATGATTGTTCTCGACAAAACCTTGTAGATCTTTCCGCGAAGGTGTCGTCGGATTCGAAGCGGCAAGGTGGACGGCAATTGTTTGACCTGAGCGTTGGGAAATCGAAATGATACCCGCATTGTCGCCGGGAGGAACCTGATTCCAATCGATGCGAACCGGCAGCCGCTGATCTTTTGCGACGGTTCCATGATCGGGGGTGACCGCGATCCAGGAATGATCGGTGTGCACGGTAAAGGCGAACGGCTGGTCTCCTTCGTTGAATACGTCGATGAACCGCGTCTGCTGGTTATAGACGTCAAACGTGGGCAGCGTCAGGGTGCGCGCGCGATCGGAAGCGATGGCGGAACCCTCGACAGCGATGCCCATCCTTGCGCCAGATGTGGGTTGTACCTCGCTCACCGCAGGCATCGCATTCAACGGAGGCTGGTTCCAGAAGGTATAGCCGATGTGGGTCTGGTCCATCATGTGGTCCCACTTTCCGTGGGCCAGTTGATGGTTGTACTCGGAGGAAAGCGCTGCGTCCGCTGCAAACAGGGTGTGCGCGCGTGTCGCCAGATCGTTGGCGCTGACCCGTCCCTGGGTGGCGTACAGGTGATTTTTCCCGGCTGTGATGTACAGCCGATTGACGATGGCCGAAGCCTTGATGGGATACAACACCAGCTCAAAAAAAGCGTCACGGTACGCGCGTGGCAGCTCCTGCTGAATTTGTTCGGCTTCTTTCGTGATGGCTTGCCACTCGGACTCCACCCGCTCCGCTTCTTGAAAATGAGTCAGGCTGAAGGTATCCGGTTCCAGCTGCTCCGGCTTTCGCCTTCCGTTGTACTTGGTGTATTTCGAGATCAGGTCCGCAATCTCCGTGGCATGTTCGGGCCCGAAATTCCGCGTCGTCCATAATTTCGTGTACGTGGAAAGATTGTCCTGATTCCATCGGTTCGGATCGCGCGCGTAATCGAGGAAAAATTCGATGGGAAATTCCATCGGCTTCAGGTCGCCTACGTTCACTACCCAGATACGATTTGCCCCGTAGGCATGGGCCAGATCCATCTGCTCCCAGACCTTGGTGATGGAGTAGGTGTTGAGCCACTTATAGGAACGCGGATCGCCGACATAATCGAAGTGGTAATAGATTCCGGCGCCGCCGGCTCGCTTCCGTTCTGCAAGAGTTGGCAGTCTGCGAAGATTTCCCCAGTTGTCGTCGCTCCATAGCAGGGTCACATCGTCGGGGACGCGCATGCCTTTCTCGTAATAACTCTGGACCTCCTTATAGAGGGCCCAGACCTGCGTGTCGGCAGCAAGCGTGGGCGTCAGGTTTTTCGCGATGATGCTGCGCTGTGCGGCGATGATTTTTTCCAGCAACGCAATGTTATCGGTCGCCGACATCGGCTCGTCGCCATTGCCGCGCATTCCTATCGTGATGGTGCTTTCCCAGTTTCGACCGCGCTGGATCCCGCCTTCCCAGAAGGCTTCGAGGTTTGCCGCATTCGTCGAGTAATCCCACGGGCCTACACCGTGCTGCCGCCATTCGAGCCACGCACGCATCATCGGTTCGTGATGGGAGGTGCCCATGACGATGCCATAGTCGTTCGCCAGCTTTCCATTCAAGGGATCATCTTCGTAGAACGCGCTATTCCACATTGCAGGCCAAAGATAATTCGCCTTCAGTCGAAGCAGCAGTTCAAAGACGCGCTCATAGAAAAAATGGTTGAAGCCGCCATATTTCTGGCTGACCCACCCAGTGAGCGACGGGGCTTCATCGTTGAGAAAGATGCCGCGATACTTTACCGCCGGTTCGCCTTCGATATATCTTCCCGGCTTGACGTAGAGCGCGTCGCGATGCGGTATAGGCACATCCGCCCACCAATACCAGGGCGACACTCCAATCTGTTCCGAGACGTCGTAGATTCCGAAAATGGTTCCGCGCTTATCGCTGCCGGCAATGACGAGAGCGCTGGCGATTCCGGGCAGCGGCTTCGCAACCACCTGGATCAGGTTCGATTCCCATTTGCCGCGAATGGCATCCACATCAATTTTCTTGTTCCGGATGAGTTGATCGATGATTGTGCTGCTGCCGATGGTTCCGATCAGAATGATATTGGCTGGAAATGGAGTGCCATCCGTGATGTCGGGCGTCAACGTGGTGACGCGGTGAATGTCGGACTGCAAGTCATGCGCGGCGCGGACAACGCCGGGATCGTCATTCGCGTCCACATACATTGAGGTTGCATGGCCGTTGGCTGCGATGACAAAGCTTCTGGGCGATGCGGAGTATTCGACGTACGGAGTTTCGCCGAGCGTGTACGCGAACAGGGAACCGCAGCAGAACAGGAAGACCAACAGGAACGGCAGTCGCAGATGAGCTGGTTTTGCGGCAGGCGTCGATCGCGGACCAACCATCGCGCAGTGTCTCCTTTCTTGCAGTTTGTGCGAGCCGCATTTCGAACCGTGCGGATTTCAAATGCGTCGGTTATTTTGGCGTCCAGATGCGAAACTCGCCGCCGCAATGCAGCAAGCTCATCATGTACAGCATGCCGTCGTAGTATCGCTGTTCTCCGGAGGGAATGGGCGCGCTCCAGAGAGATTGCACAAATTGCTTTGCCTGCGGACCCGTAGCGGCGAGGCTGGCGACCGCGTTTGTCGAGACCAGGCCGGTTGAGTGTCGAGCTTCGAGTTCGTGGCCATCCAGCGTGTATTGGTCTCCATAGGTTTCGATTCCCTGGGAGAGAAAAAACTTCTGGATGCGGTCGCTGAGTTCATGCTCGCCTTCGGCCTTGCCCCACCAGGACCAGTCGACGGACCAATTGCTCGCAGTTCTCCATGAGTCGAAGGAAAAGTTTGCCGCCATGGGATTCCATTTTGTTCCATGCGGAGTGCCATCGAAGTTGGCATAGTCCGGAGCGAGCCCTGTCGTTGGATTCGTGGCTTTCGGAAAGAACCCACGACTGACGGTGGCGGCTTCTGCCCAAAAAGCGCGATCGGGTTCTGGCCCCCATCTTGCCCACAATTCATAGAAAGCCGGCAAATGGTACGAAGGGTCGGTGAAGTCGCCTCTCCCAATACCCGGCACGAAGCGAATCATCTTGTACTGCTCGTTCACCATGCTGCCGACGGTGCGCGGGCCAAAACGGGTCGGCCCAGACATAACCGGATGATGCCGCATGTTCGTCAGAATGGCGTCGGCCTGGGCCTTGTAGTTGTAGATTCCTTGCCCATTTCCCCAACGTGCCGAGGCGAAATAGAGTGACATCGCAAAGTATTCTTCGCCGTCCGGCGCCGGGGTCTCTTCATTCGGGGTGCCGTCAGGCTTGCACGACCACGAGAAATATCCATACGAGGGATGTTTCGGATCGCTGATGTACATGTAGGTCCTGGCCCAGTTCCACAGCGCATCGAATTCCGCTTTTTTATTCAATTGGACAGAGATCATCATGCCGTACGACATGCCTTCAGTGCGCACATCATGATGGGCAACGTCAGTGATGTAGGCAAGGGGTCCATCGGCGTTCTTCCCGGTGGAGTAATAGACTGCCTGCGTCCTCGGATCGCCGTGGAACAGCTGATCGAAAGCGGCGTTGATTTTCGCGTCGATCTGCGCCTGGGAATGCCCGGCGTCGCGAAATAAATTGCGGTAATACCCAGTCGCAAAGGCTCCAGAACCGGCGGTCGAAGCAGATTTTTGCGTGGAGGCAGTGGCAATGGCTGCGGCGAAGAAGAGGCTGCAACAGAGAAGACCAATGGCTCGAGCCGATGGGTTGGTGCGCACCTTATCCTCCGAATAAATATTGGCCGCGGCAGAAACAAGGGCTATCCTAGTCCACGTGCAGAAAACGATCAACTCTAATGCGATTTAGAACTCAGGTCACTTTCACGCTTGCCCTATGGCTGTGCGCGTTCGCGCTGCTGCCATCTTTCGCCCAGAACGCGCCTGCCACCGTGCATTGGGTGGGCACATGGGCGTCGTCGCAACAGATTCCCGAGCCGGCAAACGCGCTTCCTCCAGAGGAGTTGTGTGATGCGACGCTGCGCCAGATTGTGTATCTTTCCGTGGGTGGGTCAGAACTGCGCGTGCATTTGTCGAACGCATTTGGGACGGCTCCATTGCGTATCGACTCCGTCCATATCGCGCGTCCGGTGTCGCCTTCGGGCGACCAGATCGATGTGACAACGGACAAGGCGCTCACATTTGCTGGAAGTTCCGACGTCGTCATTCCGGCGGGAGCGGAGTATATCTCTGACCCAGTCGATTTTCCGGTGAGCGCGCTCTCCAATCTGGCGATCAGTTTTCATTCGCAGGAGCCGCCCGCGCAGCAGACAGGTCATCCGGGTTCGCGCGCTACATCGTATGTGGTGCATGGCAACCTGGTGTCTGCCGCCAGGTTGCCGAATGCCACAAAAGTCGATCACTGGTATCAAATTGCCGGCGTCGACGTGACAGCGCCCGCGGATGCAGTTTCCATCGTGACTCTGGGGGATTCGATCACGGATGGTCATGCGTCGACGACCAACGGCAACGATCGCTGGACGGATGTGCTGGCCGAACGGTTACAGGGTTCCGCTGCGACAAACCGGATTGGCGTGTTGAACGAGGGCATCGGTGGCAACCATCTTCTGGTGGATGGCCTGGGGCCGAATGCGCTGGCGAGGTTCAATCGCGATGTGCTTGCGCAGACCGGCGTTCGCTACGTGATTGTTCTTGAGGGAGTGAATGATCTGGGCGGATTGACACGCCTGGGAGAGGTCCCTATCGCCGAGCATGAGGCGTTGGTGGCTCACATTCTGGCCGCGTATCAGCAAATGGTCCTTCGAGCGCGCGCGCATGGAATTGAAATCATCGGGGCGACAATTACGCCATACGCCGGCTCCGACTACTACCATCCAACAGCGAGAGACGAACTGGATCGCAACGCCGTCAATGATTGGATTCGTGCTCTGGGGCATTTCGATGCCGTCATTGATTTTGATAAGGTGATGCGGGATCCCAGCCATCCCGACCGCCTGCTGCCGAGCTACGATTCCGGCGATCATCTGCACCCCTCGCCTGCTGGGTATCGTGCGATGGCGACTGCCGTCCCGCTGTCACTGTTTCATCCATGAGCTATTCCTCGGCGAGCGCGACGAAGCTGTGCGGCATGATCGTCAGCGTAAAGCCGGTGCGCTTCGCGGTGAGAGGCATCTGCCCTTTCGGCCGCGTTGGGACGGGTTCTCCAGAGATGATCGAGCCAGTGGCAATGTTTCGAATGTGTAAGAGCGACCCGAGAATTGAAACGGTCACGGTGACCGGGGCATCGCGGAACGACTGCACCACAAAATAGTTATTATCATAAACGAAGAGGGCCACCTGACTGGGCGCGTCCAGCTGCACTGGGAAATCCTGCAGCAAATAACTCCGGAGAGCCGTCAAAACGGGTTGCGGAAGAGAGTACAGATCGTTGAAGTTTTCCGGGATGGTGAGGACGAAAAGCATTCCCTTTGAATAGCGGTCCATCAACAACAGCGGAGCCGCATAGCCATTGGCCGTTGCTCGCACCACGGGCCAGGCGTCGTTGGTAAGAAAACTGATGCGAGGCACAAGAATGGGTGTGGATACTCCCAGGTTGTTTCCGCCTCCCGGTCCGAAGGCACCCCAATATTTCTGAACGTCGAGGATTTGTCCGGTCTCATGCATTTCGACAATATCTTCTATGCCATGACCTTGCAACGCGTGTAGCAGGCCAGACGTGATCACGACATTCTTGCCGGCGCGCAACTGACCTTTGATCTTGTCGACAATCTGCGGATCCGCCTTTGCGGATTCCGTCAGGAGAACCATGTCCGCATCTGTGGGAAAAGTCGGATACAGGTCGATGGGAATTCCAATCATCCCGAGATAGTTGTGAAGATAATCTTCGCCGCTGGATTGGTAGGGCTTATAACTCTTCAGTCCGATGGGGCGTCCGAGCTGGCCAACGATTGGATCGACTTCCGCCAATGAATAGCCCGCCGCAGTGGCCATGTTCGGTGGCCCCGGAACTCCAGATGCCTTATGCCATGCGAGCATCGCGTCATAGTTGAAACTTGTGTCGAGAGACTTCCATGCCTCCCGATCCCCGGGCACAACCAGCACCAGCAACGCGTCCCAATTGAACAGCGTGATCTCAGGAGCCTTGGCGAGCATCGTGTCCCACAGCTCCTCGCCATAACGGTCGATGGTGCGAATGTCATAGGTGTCAACCCAACCGCCGAGGTTGCCGGCAGGCTTGATGTTTTCAAAATAGCGGAAGATCTGATAGCTCTCATATTGTTGTAACTGCTGATCGGTCGCTACGGGGTCTCGTGTTTCTGTCCCGGTATAGATCGAGTTGAAAATCTTCGGTTCCTTATCTAGATCAAATCCCAGGCCCGGGAAATGTGGGTACCAGTTGGGAAATTTAATGGTGACTTTCACCTTGGGGTTGACGGATCGGGCGGCGTTTACGACCAGATTCTGTGCGACCTGGTCCATCAAGGCGAGCCGAAATTGCGTCCAGCTTTTGTCGCCCTTTGCGGCAATGTCCGAGTCGGTCTTGGTGTTGTTGAAGAAGAAGTCGTCGAGAATGATGTCGTCAAAGTGACGCGCCGTCAATTCGGACACGCGGCGGACATAATCGCGTTCTTCCGGGTTCGTGTAGCAGAAGGAGCGAAACTGTCGCGCATCGGCTGCGGTAAATGCGATGCCACCGCCCACCTGAACTCCGTGGTCGAGGAAAAACTTCTTCACGCTTTCAATCAAGGCATCGTCGGCAATCACACCGCTGCGGTAGGTTTCGATGTAAACCTTGTCCACCTTGACCTGGCGATTAATGTTGGCCCAGGAAGTTTCCAGCCATTGGCGATCTTTCATGTGTTCGACAATTTGAACCGGAATATACACAGCGACCTGGAAATTTTGATGAGGGGCACCCGGAGCAGCAGCGTCGGCGAAGCTGGTTGAAGGCAAAAGGGCGATCGCCAGAATGAATAAAAGTCCTGATTTCAAGTTCACAGAACACACTCCAGGGGAGAAACTTAAAACACACGTACAAGGCCCGATAGAGCGACCCCAATATATATGATGTCCGAGCCAAATAGCCAACAGTAAATCGATTCAGTATGTGCGCTCGGTCGCGACCTGTCTTGTCCGAGAAGTATGCTATAGAGGTGGTTTCAAACCGACGGTACCCAGGAGCTCTCGTGAAAAGATTTTTTTGCTTGGTGTTATTAGCTGGCATGGGCACGATTGCGTTCGCGCAGAAAAACACAGTGACCCGACCGGCGATCACAGGGATTGCCGGCGTCGGACTGGCGGCGCAAAGTCTTCCCTCGGATCGAGCCTTCTATGAGAAAACGTTGGGCTGGATGGCAACCCCTTCCGTCGAAGCTGCGGATGGCTTGCGCTTCTATGGCGTGCCGAAGCAGTGGGTGGAAGTTCTGCCCGCCAAGAGTCCCGATGAGCATCCCTTCCGATACGTCGCATTTGCAACGACGGACGCGAAACGGATGCGGTTGTACTTGGCCCAGCAAGGAGTGACGGTTCCTGATTCTGTCACGCGTTGGACGGACGGCAGCCAGGGCTTTCGCGTGAAGGATCCGGAAGGGAACACGATCGAATTTATCCAGCGTGGCCCGCTACCTGCGCATTCGGCTCCCAATGCGCGTGCGATCAGTTCGCAAATGATTCATGCAGGGTTTCAAGTTCACAGCGCGTCGGTTGAGGATAACTTCTACAAGAAGATCCTCGGATTCAGGCCGTACTGGAAAGGTGGAATGAAAGATGGCGTGACCGATTTCATCTCGATCCAGGTACCGGACGGCACGGATTGGATTGAGTACATGCTGAATGTCCCCGCGAACCCCAGTCATCGCGAGCTGGGAGTTGTCGACCATTTTTCTTTGGGAGTGGTGGACATCGATACGGCGTTTGCCAAGCTTTCTCAGCGTGGCTGGAAGCCCTCTCCGGCATCGCACAAGCAGATGGGCCGCGACGGAAAGTACCAGCTCAACCTGTATGACCCGGACGATGTGCGGGTGGAGTTCATGCAACTGCATCCCACCGAGAAGCCGTGCTGCTCGCCATTTACAGGACCGCAACCAGAACCAGAATGATAGTCAAGTTAAGCTGAGTGTAATTCGCTTCACGCCGGTTGGCTGCATTGCGTCGGTTCAGATGCAAAACACGGCGCATGAAATCCTTGGTCGCGATGCCGGTCGCCAAATGCCGGAGCCGAGGACCAATTTTCCTTTGTCGAAGTGTCACTTGTCCGTCTCGACAATCTAGCTTGGCTTCGCCTAATATTCGCCGGACTGGCGGACAATTTTATTTATATCCAATCAACATTTGTAGCAGGGTTTCTTGCTCCAGAAAATGACGATTGGATCCTGCTTCAGTTATGGGGCACATTCAAGAAAAGCGATTGTCTAATTGCTTCCCCCGGTTGCCGCCTGCCAGCGATTTTACGATCCGATGAATCATGCCTCCCAATGTAGGCACTAAAACAGTTTAGAAAAGAAAAAAACCTCTTGACAAGCGATATTCGATTGGACTACACATTGCTGCGGCCAAGTAAAGCGATTTAGTCGGTGCTGTGTTTTCAGCGGTCGCTCCTTGCTATGTGAAAGTCAACGATTGAAGAGTCGAGTGAATGTGTAACCCCCTTCGGGGTTTTGGAGGCAAGATGAAACAGTTTTATGGGTTCGGCCGGTCTGCGAACATCAACCTATCCCTTGTGAAACGCAGTGTGGGTCTCCTAATGACCATGGCACTGCTCCTTGTATTTCTACCTTTTGCACATGCGCAGACTACGGCGACACTTTCCGGCACAGTTCAAGATCCGACCGAGGCGGTCATCCCCGGAGCGCAAGTCACCCTGGTCAATCAGGACACGCAAGACACCCGTGTGGTGACCAGCAACGAGACGGGATTTTTCGCGTTTCCATCTCTTCTGCCCGGAACCTACTCAATCAAGGCCACCGCGAAGGGATTCGTTCCCAAGCAATTGACCGGAATCATCCTGCACGCCGGCGATTCACGTACGGTTACAGGCTTTAACTTGGCCATCGGCAGCGCCACGCAAAGTGTGACCGTGCAGGCGGCGGCCCAAATGATTCCCATGACCACGGGTTCGCGCTCGGATGTTCTCGACTACAAGGACATTACCAACGTCGCCCTGGAAGGCCGCGATATTACGGAAATGTTGAAAGTGCTGCCCGGCGTCGTTCAAACTCCGAATGGCCTCAGCAACGGCGCGTCGTTCAACGCGCTGACCGTTAACGCGCAAACCAGTTCCGTCGGCAATGGATTGAACGTGAGCGGGGCGGAGTACAGAGGCCCACAGCAGTTACTGTCGGATGGCGTCAATGTCATCGATCCGGGAAATATGGGCGGCTCTATCGGAACCATCAATCCTGAGATGGTGCAGGAAATGACGGTCCTGACCTCCAACTTCGGCGCAGACCAGGAATTTGGTCCGGTCGTGATCAGCACCATCAGCAAGGCCGGTACCGACCATTACCACGGGGAAGCCTATTTCGATGCTCGCAACGACGTTTTGAACGCCAACGACTGGCAGAGCAATCACCAGGGCAAACCCAAGGGCGGCGCGTCGTACTATTACCCCGGCGGCAATATCGGTGGATACGTGCCGAAAACCCACAAAAAGCTCTTCTTCTGGGGCGGCTATGAAAGATGGCTGCAAAACCAGGGAAATGCCAACGTCCTCCAGTCCTACATTCCCAGCCCGGAGATGATGGCCGGAGATTTCACCAACGACAACGCGGACAACCAGGCGCTATGCCCCAATGGTTTCGGCCCCACGCAGACAGGCTGGTGCAATGATCTATCTAAAACCATTTATTCAGACGGATCCGCGGCGGCAGATTCCACGGCTCTTCCGGGCTACCACGTGACCAGCGCCGGCACAGTGCTGGATAACGGTGCATCCGTTCCGTCCACCTTTATCTTGCCCTCGTCCACTGCTTTGTCCTCGTTCTGGCCCAAGGTTTACAGCAGCGCCGGGACGCCGAACACGGCGGCAGGCTACTCCAATCCGGCGACGACTCCAGGCGGCTACAACTACTACCAGCCAGTCATCAACCACGTCAACGGCTGGGTATGGCGTGCTCGCGTCGACTGGGACCCGAGCGACAAGAGCAAGCTCTACATCTCTTACCAGCAGGAATACAGTTCCTCTCTCGATCAGGGGAACGGCGCCCATATTTACTGGACGCCAGGCAATTCCGTGCCGTATCCGGGCGGCGGCCTGTATCAGTTCTCCTATACCAAGACGGCTGCCGGTCACTTCATTCATGTGTTCAACTCCACCACCACCAATGAGTTGATCGCGAGCTGGGGCTATGGCAACCTGCCGAATCAGCCCGCCAACCCAAAGGGTGCGTGGAGAACTACATTTGGTTACCCGACCGATGCCGGATACGGTCAGGTGTTCAGCCCAGGATCGAAGCTGGCTCCGGCATACAATTCAGCCGGAACCAACAGCTTCCCAGATTTTTCGCAGGGAGATGACTACGAGCCGTCGGGCATCTATCAGGTCCGCAAGGAAGATCCCGCCTTTGCCGATAACTTCACTAAGGTCGTAGGTTCCCATACCTTGAAATTTGGCGCATTCACCCAGAACACCGCCAACTATCAGGGTGGCGGCCAGCAGATGAACGGTAGCTTCAGTTTCGGCCAGAACACCAACCCATTTTTGGGCCATGTTGTCGGCTCAAATAACCCAACCGCCAACTTCATCATGGGCTCGGTGACCGGGTACAACGAGTCCAATAAGTCTCCCAACAGCGATATGGCCTATCAGATTGTTTCCTTCTATGGAAATGACAATTGGAAGGTGAACAATCACCTGAACATTGAAATCGGCGCGCGCCTGGAACACGTGGGCCACTGGTACGATCGCACCGGGGTCGGCATGGCCGTCTTCTATGCCAGCCGTGTCGCCCCGGATTACTACTCCGGCAAATCTGAGCCGGGCTTCTACTGGCATGGAATGAGTTCAGGCGTACCACTCAGCGGCATGCCCAACCGCTTGGCTTTCCTTTCTCCACGCTTCGGCATGGCCTACGATGTGTTTGGAAACGGCAAGACGATGGTGCGTGGCGGTTGGGGTGCATATCGCTGGCAGGACCAGTACAACGACTATGCGGCTGATCTGCAAACGGCCCAGAATATCCGGAGCTATAGTCTGCCGGGTGGTAAGGAAATCCTGCAGTCGCAAGTGGGCCTCATCAACACTCCCGCGGGCGTAGTCGCGGGGATACAACCGGCCGCCATTGCAGGTCAACCGGGATTCCAGCCAGGAACAGGAACCTATGGTTCCTATACGGGCGCCGATCCGACTGACTACGGAGTTCCATTGACCTATAGCTGGAACCTGACCGTCGACCAGCAACTGCCTTGGAACTCACTGCTGGATGTTGCCTACGTCGGCAGCAGCAGCAGCCAAATGAACGACAACGGCGAGTCCAGCAATGGATCCAATTATCCCGGCCTCGCTGACCAGAACAAAACCCCGATCGGCGCGCTTTTCCTTCCCGATCCGAGGACGCAATTGATCGCCACGAACCCGGAGAATGTCAGCACAACTTGTACAGCCGCTGTTCCCCCGGTAATTGATCCGAACGATCCTAACGTTATCTTAACGCCAGGAGTTCCTTCCCAGTGCAACCAGTATGCGGACTATCATCCGTTAGGGTTCGCCTACGGGACCAACCAGGTCATCATGCACCAGTCGACTTTCTTCTCCAACTATAACGCGGTCCAGGCCTCCTGGCTAAAACGAGCCGGCAAATTCACATTCAACTTCAACTTCACCTGGCAGAAGCAACTGGGGACTGCGGCACTCCAGGTCAATCCCTTCAACGTCCGTGCCAACTACGGCGTCTTGGGTGTGAATCGGCCGTACCTCTTCAACTCCAATTACGTTTACTTCTTCGGGGATGTTATCCACGACGGCAATCCTGTGCTCCGGCAGGTTGCGAACGGCTGGACGATTTCGGGCATCTCGTCCTGGCAGGCGGGTGGCAGTCTCGCGCAGGAGAACCAGGGCAACTTTATCCAGAGCATCAGCACCAGCTATGACCCGGCAACTTTACCGGCGAATGCGAATGCGCTGGGAATTACCACAGGTCTCGGCTCCGACACCTATTATGGAACCGATGCTCCCCTGAACAGGATGCCGGTGCTGACGTGCAATCCAAAGTCGGGACTCACGAAGGGTGCGATCCTCAACCAGGACTGCTTTGCCGCGCCGGCGATTGGTCAGTATGGAGGACAAAAAATCCCATATCTCGCCAACGCGGCGTTCATCGAAAACGACTTGGCGTTCTACAAGACGTTCGAGATCCGCGGCAGCCAAAACGTTCAATTCCGTATGTCGATGTTCAATTGGCTTAATCACCCGCTGCCGCAGTTCAGCAACAACAACCAGTTGAGCCTGCGGTACCTCGCCGACTACAACACCAAGGCACTCACGTTGAATAAAGCCGGCGACTCACCAACTTGGGGCGTTCTGGATAGCAAAGCCGGAGCACCCAACCAGAGAATCATCGAGTTGAACGTGAAATATAACTTCTAATCCAAACTCCGCAGAACTTCGGGGCGTCTCGCAAGAGATGCCCCATCCTTTTTTAAGGTGCTGCGCGTCGTTTCGGAAGCAGGAGCCTATTCTCCAAGGCGCGATTTATACTTGCCTTACGATCCAACACCCGAGAATATCTGTTGATCACTCGGAACTGCCGAATCCAGTCCCTGCATGAAGCTTCCGCTGAGAATCCGACCTGCACATGATTGGCCGCTTACGGTACTTCTCATCACAGCGTTGTTCATTGTCCCCGCCCGTGGGTTCCAGACGAACCGCTACTCCGGATCGGATTTAAAGCACGACTACGACGCGGCCCAGCAAGCCAGGTCTGAAGGAGATCTGTCGCGCGCGGCCGTGTATTCCAAGCTCTTCATTGTGCATGCTTTGAACCTGCTTGCCCAGAATTCTGCGAATGTGGGGGACTATGACGAGGCGACTTCGTTATTTGACGAAGGTCTGGTGCTCGACCCGGGTGACGTGGAGATGCGTCTGGATTACGTGCAAGAGGCTGTCGCCGCAGGCGATCTGCAGAAGGCCGCGCAGCTGGCGCAAGAGGCCGTGGAGAGAGCTCCACGCAATGCATCGGCCCACCTGGCCCTGGGGCGCGTCCTACTGCTGACGAAAGACAACCTGCAAGCGCAGAAGCAGCTGGAAGTTGCGGTGGCGCTAGACCCCAACTATGCGGACGGCCTCGCATTGGCACGGGCCGACCTGACGCTGAAGCAGGAACCACAGGCGGCGACCATCTTTCATGAAATGCTGAAGGGGTTTGGCGATACCGCCCAGCTACACATGGACATTGGCCTGCAATACGCGGAGACGGACTATTCGGAGCAGGCCGAGGAGGAGTTCAAGAAAGCTATCGCCGAGAATGACAAACTGCCCGGCGCGCATTATTCGCTGGGCGCAGCTTATTTGCAGAATATGGGAGAGATGAATTTCCCCAAGGCGGCCGCTGAGTTCCGCAAAGAACTCGAAATTTCTCCCAATGACATGTTGAGTCATTCGCAGCTAGGTTACATCGCGATGAAGCAGCATGAATTTCCAGAAGCGGAGCAGGATCTGGTACGCGCGAGCGCGCTCGCTCCGCAAGATCCGGATATCGATTTTATGCTGGGCCAGTTATATATCGAAATGAATCAACCGGCGAAGGCGGAGGCGGCGCTGAGGCGATCGATCGAGCTGACGCGCGATCTGTCGCGAAACAACTACCAGGTGCAGCGCGCCCACTATTTGCTGGCTCGAATCCTGATGCAGTCCGGGAAGGTGGAGGAAGCCAGGCAGCAGATAGAGATATCAAACGGATTGCTGCAGAAGATGGACCAGGCGAAACAAGGGAAGGCCGCTGGGCCCGCGCACGGGGAGGCTCCCGCGCAGCTCCCAAGCAACAACATGAACAGGCCTGCCGCGATCGATGCGCAGCAGTTGCAGCAAGCAAAAGCAGTCGAGGCGAAGCTTGCCCCGGTCATCGCGGACAGCTACAACAACCTGGGCGTAATTTCGGCGATCCATAAGGATTACACGCAGGCCACCCAATATTTTCAGGACACGGCAAAATGGGCTCCCGGTTTAGAAGGGCTGGACCTGAATTGGGGACGCGCGGCGTTTCTCGGTGGAGAATATGAGCAGGCTATCCCGCCCTTAGAGCGATATCTCCAATCCCACCCAGCGGACGAAAGCGCGCGATCCATGCTGACTGTAAGCCTGGCCCGAGTAAAGCAAGATGGAAAAAATCAGAGAAGAGGGAGCAGGAAATAGATTGCCTGGCGGGTAAGTACTTCTACCGCCAGGCCTGTCGACGGACCATTCGCCTATGCATTCGCTACTCTTTCTTCTAGCGCTTTTTCTGCCACCGGCAACGGCGCCATCCTCGCCATCTCCAATCCGTTTTAAAGATGTTGCGTCTCAAGTCGGCATCACAAAGGTTCCGTATACGTCTCCGGAAATGCGTTATCTATTGGAGACGATGGGAGGCGGCATCGGGCTGTTGGATTGCGACGGCGACGGTAAGCTTGACATCGTCACGGTGAATGATTCGTCGATCGACCATTTCCTGCATGGCGGCAATCCGATGATCACGCTCTATCACCAGGATGCTGGTTTGCACTTTACCGATGTCACGCAGGCCGCCGGGCTGACTACGAAAGGCTGGGGCATGGGTCTGGCCATTGGAGATTTCAATAACGACGGTCTACCTGACATTTATGTTGCGGGCTATGGGCACAACGTCCTCTATCAAAACATGGGCAACTGCAAATTCAAGGACGTCACCCAGAAAGCGGGAATCGCCGGCGGTGGCTTCAGTGTTGGCGCGGCCTGGGGAGATTATGATCGCGACGGCAACCTGGACCTTTTCGTATCGCGATACGTCAACACCGACATTCACCATCTTCCTCAGCCGGGCGCGAAGGCTTTATCGTATCGAGGGCTTCCGATCGAAGTCCCCATCAGCGAAGGTGAATCCGATCTGCTATTTCGCAACAAGGGTGACGGCACATTTGAAGAAGTCGGCGTAAAAGCTGGCGTCAACAACCCAGAGAAACGTCTCGGCATGGGCGTGGCCTGGGGAGATTACGACGGCGATGGCTGGCCCGATTTATTTGTCGCCAATGATCAGGGGCCGAATTTTCTCTACCATAATCTCCACAATGGAAAGTTCGAAGAGGATGCGATGTTGCTGGGAGTTGCCCTCAGTCAAGACGGGCATCCGATGGGCAACATGGCGGGAGATTTCGGAGACTATGATCGCGACGGCAAATTTGACCTGGTCGTGACTCGGTATGGATACCAGCCGATGACGCTCTATCACAATCAGGGTGTGGAGGGGTTTGTCGATACAACGTGGAACGCCAAAATTTACCAGCTCAAGTATTCTCCTGTGCGCTGGGGCAGCGGCTTTGCGGATTTTGATAACGATGGGTGGCCGGACATTTTTGTGGTGACAGGGAACGTGAGTCCTTTGGTCGATACGCTGCCGGATGAGTTGAAATATCGCGAGCCGATCCAGCTGTATCGGAATGTCGACGGCAGTTCCTTCAAGGAAATCGCGGATATCTCCGGGTTGAACGATGGGCCGTTGCAATCAAGACGTGGAACGGCGTTCGGCGACATCAATAATGATGGCAATGTCGATGTGGTTGTCTATAACATCGGTGCGCCGCCGTCCGTATTTTTAAATGAGACGAAGAATTCGAATCATCGGGTCTTATTTCGCTTGATGGGCACAAAGAGCAACCGCGCTGCGATTGGAGCCCGGATGACCGTTGTGACCGCGAAGATGACCCAGATCGATGAAGTCCACGGCGGTGGCAGCTATCTCTCGTCGAACGATACCCGTCTGCATTTTGGACTGGGTCAAGATGCGGTGATGACGAAAGTAGAAATCGAATGGCCGAGCGGGCAAAAGGACGTCCTGAACGACGTCGCAGCCGATGCCATCTACACCATTGTCGAAGGCAAGGGAATTGTGAACACAACCCACTTCACTGAGCCTTCGAAATAAGAGCAGCGCATCCTCGCCGCCAGGTTTCGACCGGCAGCAATCACGAACCTACGGCGTCACAGCAACTGCGGTACCGCTGTATTCAACCTGCTTGTCCGGGATCGCGGTCTCTTCCATGCCGGAGCCGTGATTCGCACCCACGAACACGACGTCAAAGGTTCGCTTCTGCACCATCTGCGGATAAGATCCTTCACGGGCACCAATCGTCAACGTGTTCGTCGCCTCGTTCCAGTGGATGGGGATGACTGCGCGCTCGCCCTTTTCGTAGGCGTAGGTGTTTCCTGCGTCCTCATACAACTGGAAGCTGCCATCGGCGCCGCGATAGACTCGCAGCTCGATCGAAGCGGCCGGTTTCTCCGTTGCCCATTCAACATCAGGTCCCATGGGGAGAATCGATCCTGCTCGTACGTAGACCGGGATGCGATCGAGCGGAGCGCTGCCTTCGATTCGCTGGCCTCCATTCGTTTTTTCCCCGCTCCAGAAGTCATACCAAGCAGGGGAAGCCGGCAAGTAGAGAGAGCGAGTCGTAGCTCCTTCTTGCGTAACAGGGCTGACGAGCAGTTCCGGCCCAAACATATATTCGTCGCCGATGTTCCACGTTTTCCGGTCCGTTCGCCAATCCATCACAAGCGGTCGCATGATGGTCGAATCATTGTCCGTCACCTGCCACGCAAGCGAGTAAATGTATGGCAGCAGGCGATAGCGCAGCTTGTCGTATCGGATGAGGATGGGCGTGACCGGACCGTAGGAAAACAGCTCGTTCTCATTGTTGGCGCGGTGGCCGTGGGTGCGGAATATCGGACAGAAGACACCATACTCAAACCAACGTGCGTACAGTTCCTGGTAGGCCGGGTCGTGCGTGTCGCGTGCCAGCGGCGGACCATATCCAGCGATATCCGTCGTCCAGTAGGGCATGCCGGAGAGCGCGAAGTTCAGGCCCGCCGGTACCTGACGAGAGAATGACCAGAAGGTGCTGAACACATCGCCTGACCAGGTGGTGGCCGCATTGCGCTGTTGTCCGGCGAACGCGGAACGCGTCAGAATAAAAACGCGTTTTTTGTCGGTGGTCTCGCGCCAATGCTGATACACGTTGCCGGTATGCATCAACGGAAAGACGTTTGTGTAGAGAGCGCCATTGCCGATGAAGAGTTTCCGGTCTTCCAGTGAGGCGTCGCTTTCGCCGCCATGTGGATAGGCGATTTCCGGTTCAGAACTGTCAAGCCAGAAGGCATCCCAGCCTTGCGCGAACAACTTTCCGATCAGGTGGTTCCAATAGAACGTTCCCGCTGCAGGATTCGTCGCATCATAATCAGTGGTCCCTGGAACAATGAGTCCGCGCTGCTTCATCTCCTGAAAATTGTTCGACTGCGGATTGAAAACGGCCCAGACACTCAACATGGCGTGGACGTGTTCGTCGTGCAGCTTCTGCAACATTTCCGGAACATTTGGGTAGGCATCGGGGCGGAAATCCGGATCGCCCTGTTTCACCCACCAGAACCAGTCCTGCACGATTGCGTCCAGCGGAACGTGCTGACTGCGATATTCGTTCGCAATCTTCAGGAGTTCGGCAGAGCTTTGATAGCGGTCTTTCGACTGGAAGAAACCATAAGCCCATTCAGGGAACATCGGTGCATGGCCGGTCATCACACGATATTGATGGACGATCTGGTCCATATCCGGACCATAGAGAAAGAAATAGTCAATCGCGTGCGAAGCGTTGGAGCTGAAACGCATTTCCGATGGGAAGCGATTGTCGTAATAAGAAATGGCCGCTGAGTTCCAGAAAATCCCATATCCATTGGTTGAAACCAGAAGCGGAATATCGACATCCGTGTTGGCCTGCGCCAGCTCGACCACCGTGCCACGATAATTGAACACGCCGTTCTGATGCTGTCCCAATCCGTACAGCGCCTCTCGTACCGCCGGATAGAAGCGGTCTTCGACGCTGAACAGGGCCTCACCATTGCGGATCACGGGGCGATAGGTACGGGGCCGATCTTGAAACTCCTGCAGCAGCCGATTGCCCTGCTCGTCTTTGAATTCAAGGCTGCCGGTATCGAGCGATATGAGTACACGCACGCTGCCTGTGTCTAAAGTGGCGACCACGGGATTCCACAGTCGCTTCTCATCACGCGCCGCAGAGGCGTTCGATGGGATGTCCAGGGTGAACTTCGCCGGCGTGCAAGCATCGACCATCCAGGGCTCTTTGGGAGTTCCGGCCATCACATTGCCATCGTTTTCAGTATTGGGTGCGCCGACAACGTGGATCGAAGTGGCGCCGCACACGGTCAAATGCAGCGTGTCCGTCGGTGTCCTGACGGTCGCCCCGCCTGCAGTTTTGGTGACGACGATTCCGGTCTGCGCCATCAGCAACGTAGACGACAACAGAAGACATGAGATCAGCAGAGTGGAGCGGGTGCCAAAAATTCTGGTGAGTCGATGTAGCACAGTATTTTCCTCCGACAGAATCGATCGCTCAAGGTTGCGATTGGGCGACAAGAAGAGACTTTTGCAGGCGGATGTCGGCAGAAGTACTGCCGATCAGCACCTTGGCGGTTCCCGGTTCCACTACAAAATGTCCGGCGGCTTCGTCCCAATATGCCAGGGCATTGGCTTTTAGCGGCAAGCGAACGGTTTGGGTTGCGCCTGGTTCCAGATGGACACGTGCGAAGCCTCGAAGCTGTTCCCGCGGACGGGCAACTTTGGAATCCGGATAGCTGACATACATCTGAATGACTTCATCCCCGGCACGCGCGCCTTCGTTTTTCACATCCACGCTCACCGTCACTTGTCCATCGTTTTTGATCGTCGGGGAACTGACATCCAGATTGGAGTATTTGAATTTTGTGTAACTGAGACCGTATCCGAAGGGATAGAGAGGTTCCCCTTTGAAGTACATATAGGTGCGGCCATCACGGATGTTATAGTCCATGAGCGGCGGCAATTGGTCGATGGATTTCGGCCAGGTGACGACCAGATGTCCGCCTGGATTGTATTTGCCGAACAGTGCATTCGCGATCGCGGGACCCTCTTCTTCGCTGTTATGAGCCATGTGCAGAATGGCGGGAACGTGTTCCTGCGCCCAGTCGATCGTGTACGGGAAACTAGACACGAGGACGACGATGGTTCGTGGATTCGCGGCATATACATCCTCGATCAATTTTTCCTGGTCGGGGTTCATGCTGATTGATTTGCGGTCGAAGGCTTCTTTGCCTTCGGTAGGATCGGGGCAATGGCCCCAGCCCATGCCGCAGGTCGGCTGGTTGCCAACAAAAACAATCGCCACATCCGATGACTTTGCTGCCTGCACCGCCGCGCCGTTGGTATTGTCTGCCGCGTAGTTCACTTTCATGGACGAGCCAACATAACTCTCTATGCCCTGTAGCGGCGTAATGACAAAAGGAGGAGTTCCACTGTACCAATCCAGGTCCACTTCATTGGCGCGCGGACCGATCACAGCAATTGCGTGCAGCTTATATGCGTCCAGCGGAAGCGCATGGTTGAAGTTCTTTAGCAGAACGATGGACTCCTCTGTGACATGCAAGGCGAGCTGCTTGGTGGCTTCACTTTCCCAGGGTGCCGGACCGTTCTTGTCACTGATGGAGGTAAACGGAACCAGGCTGGGCGGATCGAGCAAGCCAAGCCGGATCATCACGCGGTAAACTCCTCGCAAATTCTCGTCCAGGTCCGCTTCCGTGATCAGCTTTTTCTGCAACGCACCTTCGACTCCAGGACGATACTTGTCCAGAAACTGATTGATGCCGGCGTGAATGGCTGCTGCTGCGGCTTCGTCCATGTTGGCGGAATACTTGTGCGCCGTGACCATGAACGTCAAAGCGCCGGCATCCGTGCAGATGATGCCGTTGAAGCCCCATTTCTTCATGGTCAGATTTTTCAGCATGGGGTTGGCGGTCATGGGAACGCCGTTCACCGCGTTGTAGCTGGTCATGTACGCATTGGCACCCCCCTGCTCAATGGCCATGCGAAAGCCGACGGTGTAGTACTCATGCAACAGCCGCGCATCGAAATTGGAGGACGATCCGCTGCGATCGGTTTCGTTGCTGTAGGCCACGAAATGTTTCAGCAGCGACGATGTCCGCCAATAGCGGCCGTCGTTCCCTTGAAGACCTTTGACGAATGCGACCCCCATGGTTCCGACCAGGTAGGGATCTTCTCCCATGGATTCCTCGGAGCGTCCCCAACGAGGATCGCGTTCGAGATTCAAGTTGGGTGCGCGGATGACAAGGCCGCCGCGGCCGTTGCTTTGGAAAATGTAGCGCGCCTCGATAGCTTCCTCCCTGGCCGCCTGTTCCAGCAGCGCGGGATCCCAGGTCTCACCCAGGCCAACCTCCTGGGGAAATTGCGTCGTCTCCAAAGGCTTGTTCAGCGGATGTACGCCCGGGGTTCCACGCCGGACGCCCGGCGGAAATACGCGGCCCCATCCTCCCGGCCCTCCGAGGGCAACGCCGTGCAGACCCTCGATCTGCCCTGAGCCGTGAACACCCAGGCGGGGCACGTCGGGATCAGTGCCGAGAGCATCGATTTTTTCCTGCAATGTCATCAGGGAAAGCAAATTGTCGACGCGCTGTCCTGTCGGCAGATTTGGATTTTGAAATGGATATTGGTAGTGGTCTTGTGCCAGGGACAGGGACGGAAGCCCAAGTCCCGCGAGCAGCAACAGCGCGAACAAACGCATGGAATACACCTCTCAGAGCCGATGCGTGCTACTTGTTTGGTTCGGCAAATGGTGCGAGCAGGAATCCAGATCTCAGAGATGAGAACGAGGCTCATCGTTCCGTGCAATGCATGGAGTGCAGAAAAACTCTCTCCACATCTACAGAACGCCGTCGACGCCATCCAACAAGCGAGGTCAATTATAAGTCGAAATCTGTCACAAAAAGTCCAGAAAAAACGTTTTAGATAGCTGGATAGCGCGAAAGTCCTAAAGAAGAACTGAGGCTCGAAAATCGCGGCTGTCGGTAGAGTTTAAGCAGGAGAATCGGAAGGTTGATTCCGAGTTATCGCGAACGACGCGTTGTCTTACCAACAGCAGAATTCTTGTGAAATAAGTGGGGATTCGGCGCCGTTGTTTCTCTTACTACCAGCTCCGGCTGAATCTTTAGCACTTTGGGAACGCCATTATTGCCGGAGATTTTCTCCAGCAGTGTGTTCGCGGCCAGTTCTCCCATGTAGGAGAGCGGTTGCCGAATCGTGGTCAGTCTCGGCACTGTGAACAGGCTTTGCGGAATGTCGTCAAACCCCACGACGGAGACATCTTCCGGAACCCGCAACCCGGCGTCGGACAGGGCCCGAATTGCACCCATGGCGGACGCGTCGTTGAAGGCGAGCAGCGCGGTGAACGTCCTTTTACGCTCCAGCAGTTTCTGGGCTGCGACGTATCCGTTTTCTGCCATCGTCTTTTCGTTGCAGGCTGGATAGACTCCCAGATGCACCGTATTTTCCGGACGGATTTTGATGCCGTGCCGTTTGAATGTCTTTTGAAATTGCCCCCACCGGTCGTCGGTATCGCCATTTCCTTCGGGGCCTTTCAGAACCGCAATCTCGCGATGGCCTAGCTTCAGGAGGTGATCGATCGCCAGCGTCGCGGCCTTGCCGTTGTCGATCTTGATGCGAGTGATGCCGGGCCCTTCTGTAATGTCGCAGATGGCGACAATCGGCACTGGTAAGGCTCGATTCAAGGGGGTGTTGATGAAGATCATTCCCTCTACCCCGCGGTCGAGCAGCGTATCAGGGGACATCCTCAAAAGATCGGGGGCGCCGCGATGACTGACGACGAAATAGAAAAAGCCCTTCTTCGACAGGCAGCTTTCAATGCCGCCGATCAAGGCTGCGGAGTATTCATCGCCCACATCGGGGACCAGCACAGCCACGCTGTACGTTCTCTTCGTGTGCAGATAGCGCGCGAAAACGTTGGGACGGTAATTCAGCTTTTCCGCTGCTGCCCAGATTCTTTCGCGCGTGCTTTTTGCTATCGTTTCGGCGAATGGCGATCCGCTAATGACAAACGAGACCGTGGTCGGAGAAAGCTCAAGGTGATTGGCGAGGGTTTTTAGAGTTGTCCGTGCAGGCTTTTGAGCTATACTCCCTGATTTGTCAAGCGGTTGACGTTGACTCATAACGTTTCAATTCGAAATTATAAACAAGCTTACCAGCAGGACTCGTCAGTGTCGAATCATAATGTGTACATGCCGGATTCGGTCAACTAAATCGCTTGAAGCAGTCCAGGAGTAACGGCGCACCCGATCCAACCAAGTAGAGAACGGGGGGCCTCGTGCCGGTCAAATCGTGACGCAGCCTGTACAACCCTCGAAAACCGAGAGGCCAAAGTCGTCAGACGCCAAGAAAGTTTCACAATCTGCAGCAAATCTTGGAGTGGCTGCTTAGCGCGGATCCCCGTATAACGTCCCTCGGCCATGCGTGCCGATATAAACACGCCCGTAGAGCCTTGGATCCCCGGTAATTTGCAGAATCAGCCCCCACTGGTGCTGATCGTCGTTGATACGAACCCAGCTTTGTCCTTCATCGATGGAGCGGAAGACTCCGGCCTGTCCCTGCACGGTTCCAGCCAGATACATGGCGGGATAGGTTCGTTGGAGGGCTGCTTTGCCGAAGCCGAAGGCCTGAATTTCAGTGACTCCGGGCATTCGAATCAAGGACACACTATTTTGGCCGGGCATGGCTGGGGCGTCAGCGGCGTGGTAGAGCCCGTTGGTTGCGGCGAACCACAAATCATGGGGGCGTCCGAGCGCGGCATAGAGGCGGTCTTCGCCTCCTCGGGGATCTCCCCGCAGAGATTGACCGGTGACCAAGGGTCCGTCGGAAAGCGTGAACTTCTGAGCGCTAAACGTTGCCGCGCCATCGGCGCTGCGAAACAATGTTTGATCCGGAAGCGAGATGGCGTAGAAGGATTGCGGCGCGATTGCATCAGAGATGACCCGCAGATTGGCCGGAAGGCCAGTCGACGGCGTCCAGGTGTCTCCTCTGTCGCGCGTAAAGTAGGATCGAGCCCCGTCCGGCGTCCATACCCAAGTGTTTCCATCCGACGAGACAGCAATCGAACCGAAACGACTGCCTGGGACCGGAGTTGCGGCGGTGCCGTGCCAGCTGCGGCCTCCGTCGAGCGAGTCGCTGATGCTTTCGTCCGGCTTGTGCTCCGCGCTGACGCCGACCCGAACTAATACCTGGGGCTCCAGCGCCGCCGAAGCTAGTCCAGTGGTGTTGCCGAATCGCGGCGGCGCAGACGAACCGTCCGGTGCAGGCCGGTTGAGATCCCAATGGACAAAACCGCCATAGTCGCCGATCGCTGTAATGAGGTGACCCCCCTGCGTAGGGCTGTCCAGTTGAAGGGCAACGGTTTCTTCAATACCCGAGGCCATGACGCTCCAGCGGGTAGGTTTGTCGCGGTCGGACGCAGTCAGGTCAAAGGTCTCCCATCCTCCATAGCCAGTGGTGAACATCGCGTGATCGGGGTTGGCCGGGTCGATTTCAATATCGAAGAGCCAATGGATGGGCGTGGCTTTCACGTAAGGAGCCGGGCTGTAATCGTAGAGCCCGTCGGCGTCGCCGCGACCGTGGAAAGTTGTCTTCCAGGTTGCGCCACCATCCGTCGAGCGGAAAAGGTCCTCTCCGCCGGCAGATATCGGGCGACCGAAGGAACTCACAATCAACGTGTGCGGATGATGTGCATCGACCGATACCGCCGCGTAGCCAAATTCTTTCACTCCGGCGAGTGGGTGGTCCGGAGTGATATCCGTCCACTCGCCGGTATGCGTGTTCAGCTTCCACACTGCTCCGTTGGTCATGCGGCTGGGTCCGGGAGCGGTGCCGTACGTGACGTAGAGAAATCCATCCGGCGAAAGCGCAGCCCGCGTTGGCCGATACTGGGTGGGCTCCGCCGGGATTGGGTGCCAGCTTCCGCCTCCGTCCGTGGAGACGAAAAGATTGGGTCGATTCATCAGCGAGACACCAACATAGATCGTCTGGCTAGCGCGATTCTTCGTGCGCTTTCCAGCGGGCGCTCCAAACTTGAGGAAGATGATGCCACTTCCGTGTACCGGTCGTCGCTGCCAGTAATGCTCTCGCGTCTCGCCAGACATACGCGGCGGAGTGGGTGGAGCCGCCTCTGTCACATCGGGGAAACTGGTGACACGTGCCCAGGTCGCGCCACGGTCGGCCGAGCGCCAAAGTCCTGCGTACCGTGTGCCGAGGTACAGAACGCGTCCGTCCAGCGGATCGACATCCAGTCGCTCGCCGTTGCCTCGGCCGTCCTCATTAGCGCCAAATTTGAAGGGCACATTCGTTCGCTGAAACGTGCGGCCGCGGTCATCGGAGCGAAGGATGGCGCCGTTCGGCGTGTTGGCGTTTGTGTAGGTGCCGCAGGCGAGATAGACCCGGTTCGGGTCCGAAGGATCGACGGCGATGGAGGCAACGCCCATCAGGTCGCGATCGATATAAGGCACCCAGTCCAGAATCGGCTGCCACCGATGAGCCGCAGCATCCCAGCGATACGCGCCGCCCATATCCGTGCGCGCATAGCGGACATTCCTTGCCGTTGGATGGAAGATGATTCCATCGACAAACACGCCGCCCACGATCTGCGCACTTTTCCAGGTATATGGCGCCGACTTCGGGTTCTGTGCCAAGGCAGCGGTCGCGCTAAAGAGAAGTGCAACCAGGGCAGTTCGCAGCGGTTGGATGACCATGTTCCTTCCTTTGCGGACGCGGTTGGAGTCATTGAAATGGCGCAAGCTTCTTTCTTATTCCACGCGGTACAGCGCTGACGCGTGCGGCGCCAGCGTTAGCTTGATTCCGTTGGTGCTCCCGAGTTCTTTATGCAGCCACAGATCGCGCACCACATGCCTGCCGGAAACGATGCCCAGGTCGCGCCATGTGTACTGCAGGTCGATCGGCGCATCACTCACGTTGAACAGGGCAATGTATTCACCTTTCTTAGAGGTCGCTCGTGCGGTCCATACCCAGGTCTTAGCCGTGTGCAACAGCGCCTGGTTATCAGTTGAATTCTGGTCGACCGCGAGGACCTCTCGATTGGTCAGCATCGCCTCGGTCGCGCTGTCCATGCGGGTTAGATTGGCACCTAAAATCAGCGGCGATCGCGCGATCGACCATAGCGTGAGCACAGTTCTTGTCTCGTCCGCCGTGAGACGCGACGGACGTGCCTGCTGCCATCCTGGTTGAGGCCCAAGCCAGCCGATCGGCAGCATGTCTGCATCCGGCCAGTGACCGGGCCCCGCATAGCGCTCCCATTGGGCGAGCAGCGGAAACTGATGCACCACACTCTGCGGGAAATCGCTGGATGTCTCGTCGCGATTCCAGACATCCCAGAAGTCATCCGAGATGCGCCACATTTGCGCTTGCTGTATTACATCGGAGGCGTCCGCAAGCGGCGTGGGTCCTGGGGAGAGGCTCAACACAATGGGTCTGCCGGTCTTCTTCAACGCGCGGCTCACCATGTGAATGGAGGCCGTCTTGTAGGGTTGCGAAATGCAGTCAATCTTGACGAAATCGACGCCCCACCCGGCGTAGAGTTTGGCAATCGAGTCGTAGTAGGCCTGACCTGCGGCGTTATCTCTGACGCCATAATTGTCATGGTTCCAGCGGCAGGTGTCGGAGGTGTCGGCAGCCTCGGCGGCGCGATAGTTCGATCCGGCGATCGGCAGGTTGCGCGCCACGGCCGCTTTCGGAATGCCGCGGATGATGTGAATGCCGAACTTCAATCCGAGAGAATGGGCATAGTCGGCAAGCGGCTCGAATCCGCGGTCCTTGCCTGCGGACGGGAATCGATCGATCGCGGGACTGTAGCGTCCGTTCGCATCCAAAGTGTAGCCCTGCTCGGCCTTATTCGGGCTGGCCAGGTACCATCCTTCGTCGATCACCACATATTGCCATCCGCTCGGTTGCAGGTGCGCATGAAACCACTCCACATTTTGCTTAAATTCCGGCTCGGTAATCGTCATCCCATAGGAATCCCAGCTATTCCAGCCCATCGGCGGCGTGGTTGCGACTTGCGAATAGCCGCCCAATGGCAGCAAGGCAATAAAGGTGAGCATCAAGACGGATCGGCGCATTCGGCGATTCTCCAGGGACCAGTGTCTATCGGCGAGAAGTATACCGAAATGTGCTGCAACCCATCTTTCTAAATTGACAATTGTTTCAGGGGTGCCTAGATTAACGGAGTACGAAAATCATGATTTAAATCGATTTATATCGAGTAAAAGTGGCATAATACGGACCGGGGAACCAAGCGGGTTTGAGTAGTATTGAAACTGCGGGCGGCGGTGTGGTGGGGAAACGGACGTGATGTGGGGAATCATCTATATCGTAAAGATTTTTCCCGGGCAGCAGCAATACAGTCAGCGCGACAGCATAAGAAGGCAGGAGAGCGATGAAGAACGGCAGGCAGATGACATTTGGAATGATCGTTGGCAATCGCGGGTTTTTTCCCGACCACCTGGCAAAGGAAGGTCGCGAGGAGATGCTGAAGGTGCTCGATGGCGCGGGGATTCACGTAATTGCGTTGACGCCGGAAGAGTCCAAACACGGAGCCGTTGAAACACATGCGGAGGCGCGCCGATGCGGCGATCTGTTTCGTCAGCATCGCGATGAGATTGACGGTGTCATCGTCACATTGCCGAACTTCGGCGACGAACGGGCGATTGCCGATGCCATGCGCTATTCGACGCTGAAGGTTCCGGTACTGGTGCAGGCGACACCGGATAAAAGCTCAAAGATGACGATTGCGTTTCGTCGCGACAGTTTCTGCGGCAAAATGTCGGCCTGCAACAACCTGATGCAGTATGGCATTCCCTATTCGCTAACCAAACTGCATACGGTTTCGCCCAGCTCCGACGGGTTCAAAAGGGATCTGGCCTGGTTTGCCGCAGTGTGCCGCGTCGTGCGGGGACTGCAGAATCTACGCATTGGCTCGATCGGCGCACGGCCGGCAGCATTCAATACGGTCCGCTACAGCGAAAAGCTGCTGGAAGCGAATGGCATCTCGGTTGAGCCCATCGATCTGTCAGAAATCCTGGGCCGCATCGACAGGCTGAAGGACGGAGACAGCAACGTCGAAGCCAAGCTGGCAGCGATCAAGAAGTACGTCAAGACGGCTTCTGTGCCCGAACCGGCGCTGGTAAAGATGGCCAAGCTGGGCTGGGTGATCGAACAGTGGATGCAGCAGACGCAGACGACCATCAGCGCTGTGCAGTGCTGGACATCTTTGGAAGAATATTTTGGTGTGGTGCCATGCACCATTATGAGCATGATGAGCGAGAACCTGATCCCATCGGCCTGCGAGGTGGATGTGGTGGGCACGCTGAGCATGCACGCGCTGGCGCTGGCATCGGAGACGCCGAGCGCGCTGCTGGACTGGAATAACAACTACGGTGACGATCCGGACAAGGCGGTGTGTTTCCACTGTTCCAACCTGCCGAAACATTTCTTCAACGATGTGGTGATGGATTTTCAGCAAATCATCGCCGGCACGGTAGGCAAGGAAAACACTTTCGGCACCTGTGTGGGCCGCGTCAAGGCGGGAACCATGAGCTATGCTCGGTTTTCGACTGACGACCGCAACGGTGAGATACGCGGTTATGTCGGCGGCGGCAAGTTTACCAACGATCCGTTGGAGACCTTCGGTGGCGCGGGCGTGGTGGAGATTCCGCGGCTGCAGAGCCTGCTGCGCTTTATCTGTGAAGAAGGCTTCGAGCACCACGTCGCCGCGAACTTCTCAGAGAGCGCAAGTGCCGTGTATGAAGCTGCCAGCAACTACCTCGACTGGAATATGTACTTCCACGAACCGGAAGAAGACTAAAGACGCTTCCGGCTCGCCTCTCCTCCCCGGACGAAAGTCCGGGGACTGGAGTTTCTACATTTTCTCAAGCGGCGGCGGCCTGCACCCATTGTGTGGAGCTGCATTTGAGTGCAAAGGGATTGATGATGGTGGTTTGTTGCGTCATCTCTATGCGCAGCAG
>JBAVOQ010000162.1:0-28294 GCA_049692235.1 Acidobacteriaceae bacterium
ATGACGCAACAAACCACCATCATCAATCCCTTTGCACTCAAATGCAGCTCCACACAATGGGTGCAGGCCGCCGCCGCTTGAGAAAATGTAGAAACTCCAGTCCCCGGACTAAAGTCCGGGGTCTACCGGCGACCTCCCCAAGGCCAAAACTCCGCGATTATTCCTCTGTTCGGCCCGATTGAAGTCGGGCCCTGATACAAAGCGGGAGTTTTTTCCACCCAGAATCAGCCTGTTTTTTTGCCAGCGCTTAGCTGTCTTTGCGATAGAGCAGCTCGCGGATGGCGCCGCGACGAGCCTCATTCAGTTCACTGTGGGCTTTGCGCTCGTCAGCATCCATGGGACGGTTCCCGCTAGTTGCTGATTCGGGCTCGCTGCATGCGGGACAGCGGTTGGCGAAGCCGGGCTTGTCGGGCTTCAGTTCAAACTCTTCCGAGCAAACCACACAGACTTTGATGGGAAAAGACATACCTCTTTACTCCGACTATTAAATCCCACTCAAGCCAAAAGCGGACTTCCACCCCAGCGAGCAAAGATCGCTCGCCGGGGACCCCGGTGGCTTGAATGGGCCACCCGATCGAGGCGACGCACAAATCATTTTCCCACATATCGGTCGAAGAATTTCGCCATGTCCCGGTCCGCCTCGCGCGACTCCGGCAGCTTCATGTTGTTCCAGAACGCATGCGGCAAACCCTCGAAGACGATTAAGTGAGCGTCGACTCCGGCGTTCAAAAACGCGCGATGGAGAATCGTCGTGCCGCTCAACAGCATGTCCCGTTCACTGGTGATGAAAAGCGTCGGGGGAAGGCCGGTCAGGTCCGCGTACACCGGTGACAGCACCGGATTTTTGGGGCTGGTGGAGCCCACATATTCCGGATCGTGCGTGCCTGACGGTGGTTCGTGAAAGCCGGATAGGCCATCCAGCGCATACATCGATTGCGAGTCGCCGGAACGGTTAAAGTCGCCCATGCCGGAAAAAATTCCCAGCGCGGCGGGCTGCGGGAGTCCAAGCTGCTTCATCTTCACTGCCATTTCGCCGGTCAGGATCGCTCCGGCGGAGGTGCCGTAGATCGCCATATTCTTCGGCTTGTGCGTTTTCAACTCTTCCTTATAGACGGCGATGATGTCGTCGAGACCTGCTGGGAATGGATGCTCCGGCGCCAGGCGGTAGAGAACTGCAATCACCTTGGTCTGGGTCAGGTTGGCAACTGGAACTGTCTCGGTCAATGAGCCCGAATCCGAATTGAAACCGCCGCCATGAATATTAATCAGGACTCGATCCTGCTTCTCCGCCGGTACATTCAGCGGAGTGATGATGAGCACAGGGACGCCGGCGATGGTGCTGTGCGCCACCTTCACCGGGTACACCTGTTCGAACTCTTTTCCCGCGCGGGCCTGCCAGGTATCCGTGCCTTTTCGCCGCTGCTCGAGAGAGACATTCGGCTTGGCGTCGGAGATGGGTCGAGCCAGAAATTGCCGTGCTTGCGGGCTCACGGTTTTCGGAATGGGAACGATACGCGTGACATGGGCAGTTCCCTGCGAATCGATGTAGCTGGAATCTTTGGTTGGCGCGGTGGCCGCTGTGGTTTGTGCCGAGATTGCGGCGGGGGCGATGACCAGGAAGGCGACGAAGATCCATGCGGCGAAGACAGTGTATTTCTTCATGCCAGCCACTATACCCCTTTGCGTCGCAGTGCTCGAGCACCGCGGCTGAAGAGTTTCGCGGTCTGGACCAGGCCGCTGCGTGATTTCGAAGGTACTGTCGGAGCGTTCGACGCGCCATCTTAAGGTTGTCTTCAGCAGGAAACCGTACAAATGAGTTATGTGCTTTCGCGCGACGGTTCATCCGCGCCTATCGACGACCCCCAGGTCGCGGACCCAAGGATATCTGCGCTCGAAGAAATGGTGTGCGATGTTGCTCCTGCTGGGGCTGGCAACGTGCTGGCCTCGATGTGAGGGCCAGGTATTGGTGCAGGCGCCGCCGCCGGCAGCGGATGCATCGCAAACGGCTCCCGCGCCGGAGGCGTCGCAGGCGGCGGCGACGACCATCGGTGCTCCCGCCGCCGTTACGCTGCGGGATGCTATTGATCGAGCGCGCCGATATTATGCGCAATACAGAGCGTCGGTGATGAACGCCGAACTTGCAAAGCAAGACCGTCTTCAGGCTCGCGCATCGATGCTGCCCTCGATCAGCTATACCCAGCAATATCTGGGGACGCAAGGGAATGGCAAAATTCCTACCGGGCGTTACGTTACCAACGATGGCGTTCATGTGTACCGGGCGTGGGGCGTGCTTCACCAGGACATGCCGGCGGGCTTCTTTACGCTGGCACCCTATCGACGCGCGCAAGCGGCCGATGCTTTTGCGCAGGCACAGGCCGAAATTGCAAGGCGAGGGCTGACGGTGACGGTGACGAACCTCTATTACAACGCCATCGTCGCGCAACGTGAAAATATCAGCGCGCAGAAGAACCTGGATTCGGCTACCGAATTTCTGACGACGACGAAAGACCTGGAGAAGGGTGGAGAAATTCCTCATGCCGATGTTCTGAAGGCACAGCTGCAATTCGATCAAGAGAAGATCGCGCTTCAAGAAGCGCAACTGGCAAGGGAGCGCGCGCATCTGGCGCTGGCCGTTCTGCTATCGCCAGTCCTGGATGAAAATTTCACAACCGTCGATGACCTTGACAATCCTCCATCGCTGCCTTCGGTGGATCAGGTGGATGGAATGGCCGAACATGCCAACCCATCCGTGCGCTCGGCCATGGCTGCGCTGAAACAGACGAACGTCGATGTTTCAATCGCCCGGGCTGGTTTTTTCCCGACCTTCACGCTGGATGCGGACTATGGCATCGAGGCCAACGCCTTCGCGCTGCACAGCACGGTGGCCGCCAATCCAGAAAAGGGAGTTCTGCCGAATCTAGGGTATTTCGTAACCGCAGGCATGAACATTCCGATCTGGAACTGGGGCTCTACGGAAAGCAAATTGCGACAGGCGGAATATCGGCGTCAACAGGCGCGGGTGGAGTTGTCACAAGCGCAGCGGGAGGCGCTCAGTAATTTGAGCGCGTACTATAACGAGGCCAAGGTGGCCCGCTCGGAGCTTGCAACGCTGCAACAGGATGCGAATCTTGCTGCAGATTCTTTGCGGCTGACGAAGTTGCAGTATAAGGCGGGGGATGCGATTGAGCTTGAAGTGTTGAGCGCGCAAACAGCGCTTTCTTCCGCGAAAAATGCATTGGATATGGGAGAGGCTCGCTATCGAGTCGCCCTGGCAACGCTGCAGACCCTGACAGGAGAGTTTTAATGCATCGGGCGAAGGAAGCGGGATGTCTCGGACTGGCCGCTCGCACTGCTTCGGGAGCGCATCGAGTGCGCCTTCGAGTTTCTTCATTCTGCGTGGCGACGATCGTGGCGTCGGCCCTGATGTTGTTTTTGTCCGGATGCAGCAGTGACAATACGGTGCCGCCCCCGGAGCCGATTGTGAGCGTGGAGACCGCGCCTGTGAAAGCGCAAAGCATCACGGATGTGGTGACTGCAGAAGGTGTGTTGTATCCCATCCAGCAGGCTTCCATCTCTCCGAAAATTACGGCGCCGGTGCGCAAGTTCTATGTGCAACGTGGCGACAAGGTGCATCGCGGGCAACTGCTGGCGGTGCTGGAGAATAAGGATCTCGCCGCAGCCGTTGTATCGGCGCAAGGCGGCTACGATCAGGCGCAGGCGACGTATGCTTCGACGACTTCATCAGGGTTGCCGGAAGAAATTCAGACCGCAAATCTGAACGTGGTGAATACCAAGGCCACCTTGGCGGCCCAGCAGAAGCTGTATGACAGCGAGAACAAGCTGTACCAGCAGGGTGCGATTGCTCGCAGGCAATTGGATGCGACGGAAGTGGCGTTGACGGTCGCTCAGAGCGCGTACGAGACAGCTGAGAAACACTTGCAAAACCTGCAAGCGGCTGGAGTGGAGCAGCGGAAGAAGGCGGCGCAGGGACAGCTTGAAACGGCGCATGGACAATATCTGGGCGCAGCGGCGCAGTTGGGGTATACCGAAATCCGCAGCCCGATCGATGGTGCGGTCGCGGATCGCGCCGTCTATCCCGGGGACATTGCGCCGGCAGGCACGCCGCTGCTGATTGTGATGGATACGTCGAAGGTGGTGGTGCGGTTGCATATTCCGCAACAACAGGCGCAGTTGTTGCAACTGGGCCAGACGGCGACGCTCCGCATTCCCGGGCTCGACAGGGATGTTCCCGCCAAAGTGACCGTGTTGAGTCCCGCGCTCGATCCCAACAGTACCACGGAAGAAATATGGGTGGAGGCGGACAATCGGAAGGGCGAACTGAAACCCGGAACGACGGCGAATGTTTCGATCACGGCGAAGACAATCGCGGACGCGCTGGTCATTCCTGCTGCCGCGATTTTGACCGGACCCAACGGACAAACTTCCGTGATGGTGGTGAAGTCGGACAGTCGCGCGTATGCGCAGGACGTGAAGACGGGGATTCGGCAAGGGCCAAGGATCCAGGTTCTCAGCGGTCTTCAGGCAGGCGAGCAAGTGATCGTCGGCGGCCAATATGGGCTGCCGGATAAGACAAAAGTGAAAGCCACGCCCACCAGCGCCAATGTTGGCAAGCAGGCGGAGGCGTAGAAGGCCATGGCGGACATTCCATTGAACGGGCCCGATAGCCCCGAGCGGCACGAAACGCAGGTCCCTGCACTACGGTCGTCCGCCGCGGCGGATCCAGGCGACCAACCTCCGGTCGGGTCGCCCAGGCGACCACGGATGACAAATCTTTCCACCCCACTCAAGCCAACCGACGGCTTGAATGGGCCATCCGCCAACGCGCGCGATACAGATATGGCGGAGAAGCCTGCCTGGTTCGTCACCTATTCAAAAGCTGTGATCTCAGTGATTGTCGTGTTATCGCTGGTGGGCGCGATCCTGGCGCTGAGCATACCCATCGCTGTCTTTCCCACGACAAACTTTCCGCGGGTGCTGATTGCTATTGACAACGGCGTAATGCCGATCGATCAGATGCTGGTCACGATTACGCGGCCCATTGAAGAAGCCGTGAACACCGTGCAGGGATTGCAGACGGTGCGGTCGATCACCAGCCGCGGCACGGCGGAAGTAGACCTGTTCTTCGACTGGAAAGTCGATATGTTCCAGACGTTACAGCGGGTGAATTCCGCCATGGCAGCCGTTCAGGCTTCGCTGCCGCCCACGGCGCAGATTCAAGCGACGCGATTGCGCTTCTCCAGTTTTCCTATTCTGGGATTTGGTCTGACGTCCAGCACGATGCCGGCGACCCGGCTGTGGGAAGTGGCGACATACGACATGAAGCCGCGTCTGAACCGCGTGAACGGCGTGGCTACGGTACTGGTGCAAGGCGGGGAAGAGCCGGAGTTCGACATTATTCCCGATCCGGCAAAACTGCTGCGAACCCGGGTGACGGTGACAGAAATTCTGGACGCGGTGCGCCGGACGAACCTGATTGAATCTCCCGGACTGATTGCGGAACATCACAGCCTGGTGCTCGATCTGGTGGACGGTCAGGTTCACGATCCCAGTGAGATTGCCAACATCGTGATCAAGAACACCTCCGCGGGTGTGCCTGTCCACATTGGCGATGTGGCCGAGGTGAAAGCCGGCGTCAAGCCTGTGTACACGGTGGTTACAGCGGACGGCAAACCCGGCGTGCTGCTGAGCATCAACCGTCAGCCGGGAACCAATACGGTGGCGGTGGCGGATGGAGTGTATGCGGAGCTGGCGCAGATACGGAAAAATCTTCCGCCGGGAATTGACATCTCCGTGTACTACGATCAGGCGCAGTTGGTGAAGGAAGCCATTGCCAGCGTTCGCGACGCCATCCTGATCGGCATTGTTCTTTCGTGTATTGTGCTGATCGTTTTTTTGCGGGACTGGGGAAGCTCGCTGGTGGCGGGGATGGTTATTCCGGTGACGATCGCGCTGACCTTCGTAGTGCTGAAGCTGCTGGGACAAACCTTCAACCTGATGACGCTGGGTGGCCTGGCCGCCGCGGTAGGGCTGGTGATCGACGACGCCATTGTGGTGGTGGAGAACATCGTCTTGCACCGCGATGCGGGTCAGGGGAGAATGCAGGCCGTTCAGAGCGCGTTGAGCGAGCTGAAGGTGCCGCTGGTCGGCTCAACCCTGACGCCGGTGGTGATTTTTTTGCCGCTGATTCTGATCACTGGAGTCACAGGAACTTTTTTCCGCGCGCTGGCGATTACGATGGCGTCCGCCCTGATTTCGTCGCTGCTTCTGGCGCTGACGTGGACACCGACACTGAGCCAATATTTTGTTCGGCGCAAGGACACGGTGCCACCGTCGGATCGAATCGGCGCATTCGCATCGCATGAAGATGAAACTCGACGGATGATGGAAGCCGAAGAAGCCAGCATCAGCGGTTTCATGAAGCGCATTATTGGCGTGTATGAACGCCTGCTGACAATTGTTCTCGCTCGACCGTGGTGGCTGGCCGGATTCGCTGTGGTACTGATTGTAATTTCTTACTTTTCGTATGCCTCCCTCGGTTCCGATCTGTTGCCGAAAATGGATGAAGGAGGATTTACCGTCGACTACATCATGCCGCCCGGGAGTTCTCTGGAGGAGACCAATCGCGTGGTGGGGCATGTCGTGCAGATCATTCGATCCATTCCGGAGGTGAAGGCGACATCGCGGCGCACCGGACTGCAACTGGGTTTGGCATCCGTGACCGAAGCCAACACGGGCGATATTTCGGTGAACCTGAGGAGTCATCGCAGCCGCGACATTTACGCGATTATGGACGAGGTGCAGGGCAAAGTCAGTCAAGCGGAACCGGCTATTGACATCGATATTCACCAGGTCCTGGAAGACATGATCGGCGATTTAACGAATGCGCCGCAGCCCGTGGACATCAAGCTGTTCAGCGAAGATCCGGATCTGTTGCGTCATTGGGCGCCGATCGTCGCCGATAAAATCTCGTGCGTTCCGGGAGTGGTGGGGGTCTTGAATGGAATCGACAACACCATCAGCAGTCCGGAGACGGTGTACCACGTTCAACCGTCGGTGACGGCGACCAGCGGATTCACCCCGGAAGAGGTGGCGACGGATGCGGGCGCTTTGCTGCAGGGACAAACAGCGTCTACGCGTCTGGTCGTGAACAATCGCGCGTATGACATCCGCGTTCGTTTTCCAGCGGAGAATCGCGCTTCGTCGCAGGCGATGGACAACACCATGCTGGTCAGCTCCGCGGGAACGACAGCGACACTGGGCGCGCTGGCGACGGTGCAAAACCTTCCAGGGCAGACGGAAATTCTGCGGGAAAACCTGCAGCGGCTGGTGGAAGTTTCTGCGCGCCTGCAGGGGACAAGTTTGGGGCAGGCCATTGTCGGCGTGAAAAAAGCGGTGGCGTCAGTGAACCTGCCGCCGCAGATTCGAGTGGAATATGGGGGGACGTACGCGACACAGCAGCAGTCCTTTCGCGATTTGCTGATGGTGTTGTTCGCAGGACTGCTACTGGTGTTTCTGGTGCTGTTGTTTGAATTCAGATCCTTTTCCGCGCCGGTGTCCATTCTGGCGTCTGCGGTGTTGTCTACGTCGGGCGTGTTTCTTGCGTTGATGATTACCGGAACCGACTTCAACATTTCCTCTTTCATGGGACTGATCATGGTGGTGGGCATTGTTGCGAAGAACGGAATTTTGCTGCTGGATGCGGACGTAAAGTTTCGCGCGCTGGGAATGTCTCCCAAAGATGCGATGATTCAGGCGGGCCGCAGACGGTTGCGTCCCATCATGATGACAGCGGTGGCTGCGGTGGCAGGGATGTTTCCGCTGGCACTGGCGCTGGGCGCGGGTTCGCAGATGCTGCAGCCGCTGGCGATCGCTGTGATCGGCGGCATTCTCATCTCCATGGTGCTGTCGCTGGTCATCACTCCAGCGGTGCATTTTTACATGGCCGGAAAAAGTTGACGGTCAATCGATGAACGGCGCGAGCGATGAAGGCCTCCGCAATAGAAGGACTAAGGTGAACGCAGAGCCTATGCGAGTGCTGATTGTGGAGGACGAAGAGCGGTTGGCGGAGAATATCGCGGCGGCGCTGCGAGAAGGGCCGGGCTACGCCGTGGACATTGCCGGCGACGGAGAAACCGGCGCGTACCTGGCGGAGCGAGGCGAGTATGACCTGATCATTCTGGATCTGATGCTGCCGAAGGTCAGTGGTCCCGATGTTTTGCAGCGTCTGCGGAAGAAAGGTCAGAAGGCGCCGGTGCTGGTGCTGACCGCGATCACGTCAAAAGCATCCATTGTGGAGTTGTTGAATTCCGGGGCGGATGACTACGTCGGAAAGCCGTTCGACCTGGGTGAATTAATGGCGCGGGTCAAGGCGCTGATTCGTCGCGGCAAGGGCGTCAGCCATCCCTTGATTCGGGTGGGCGATCTGGAAGTGGACACACTCGAACGTTCGGTGCGGTGTGGCGGCGTGGAGGTGGAATTATCGCCGACGGAATATCGCATCGTCGAATACCTCAGCCATCGGCCCAGTGCGATCGTCTCCAAAGAATCGCTGCTGGAGCATTTGTACGACTTCAACTGGGAGCGCCACTCCAATGTGATCGAGGCGCACGTCTCGAATCTGCGCCGCAAACTGAACCGCGGTGGAGAAGAGCGATGGATTGAGACGCTGCGCGGCCGGGGGTATCGGCTGACTGCGGCGCTGAGGGAGACGCAGCCATGAAGCCATACTCTTTGACTCGACGGTTGGTTGTGACTGTGCTGCTGGTGGAACTGCTGCTGGCGGCCGCTGCGACAGGCCTGGCGTTGTTGTATGAACGCCAGCAGAACCTGCATGCCTTCGATTTGATGCTGCGCGGGCGGGCTGATTCTTTGTTGGGCGCGGTGCAGGATGCTGAAGATGCCGGGGACAACGTGATGCTGGATCCGAAGGCGCTTGATCTGCCGCGGGGCGACCTGTATGAAGTCCAAAATGAGTCTGGGCGCGTGGTGGGCAGTTCCTGGAACTGGAAACATGAGATTGAGCAGGCAATAGGGCAACAGGGAAGCGCACGCAATTTCCGATTGGGCAAGAAATGGTATCGCGGATTTGCCCTGCATGGAGTGCGGCAAATCGATGTGGGCGACAAAAAGCCGGGAATTGCTCGTCCCGTGGTGATTTTCTACGCGTCGTCGTTAAAACCCTTCTGGGCGGCAATGAGCCACGCGGCAAAATTTCTGGCGATTTCAAATTTCTTGATTCTGCTGTTTACTGCGGGAACGCTGCTGCTGCTGCTGCGGCGGGGGATGGCTCCGCTGCAGGAACTGGCGGGTGCCGCGGCGAAAATCTCTTCGAATTCGTTGCGGTTTCGCGCACCACCGAATGCATTTGCGGTGCAGGAATTGGCCGTGGTGGCGCACGCACTCGAGTCGGCGATGAACCGGTTGGAGCGTGCGTTTGTGCAGCAGCAGGTATTTGTTCACGATGCGGCGCATGAGTTGAAGACGTCGGTCACGATCATTAAATCGTCGCTGCAACTGCTGACCTCTCGCAAGCGAACCGTGGCGGAGTATGAACGCGGACTGGAAATGTGCTTGTCGGACTGCGCGCGTTTAGAAGATCTGGTGCAGAAATTGTTGATTCTGGCGCGGGTGGAGCAGGCGCGCGAAGACCCGGTCGCCACAGCGAAGACCGACCTGAGCGAATGTGTACGCGAGGTGGCGGAAGCAATGGAGGCGCTGGCTGCTGTACGCGGAGTCAATCTGGTTGTCGACCTAGATCCGGGCGCGGTTGCGCACATTGCTTTCGAGGATTGTGCGACGTTGGCGACGAACCTGGTGGTGAATGCGCTGCAGCATACGCCCGCGGGAGGGACTGTGATCCTCCAGGTTCTTTTGCATGGCGGTGCAACAGGTTTCCGGGTCGAGGACAACGGCGAGGGCATTCCGGCAGAAGATTTGCCCCACATTTTCGATCGCTTCTATCGCGGCGATCCATCTCGATCGAGAAATACGGGCGGGGCCGGATTAGGGCTCGCGATTTGCAAAGCGCTGGCTGAAGCTGTCGGCGGCCAGATCAAAATCACCAGTGAGGTTGGTCGCGGAACGGTTGCCGAGGTGACGCTTCCGGGGTTGGACGAAGGCAGAATTACCCGACCTCTTCAGGAGCTCCTCAGTGATCGATAGAGCGAATGTTGTTGACGGATCGCCGCGTATTCTCAGCGGCGAAACACAAGGAGAGTGGATATGAACGTATCTGGAATGATTTGCCGTGGCCTGCTGCTGGCTGCAGGTGCACTGTTGGCGACTACGACGACCAGAACCATGGCGTTCGCGGCCGAGGGTCCATTTCACATTGAGCACACGTGGCAAATTGGCGGCGAAGGAGGGTGGGACTATATCGCCGTCGATCCGCACACAGATTTGCTCTACATTACGCGCGGCGATCATGTGCAGGTGGTCAACCGGGAGAATGGCAAACTGGTGGCGGACATCACCGGACTGCATGGGACACACGGAGTTGTATTCGCCACCGGTGGAAATGGATACATCAGCGATGGCGGCGGCAACCAGGTGGTGGTGTTCGATCGCAAAACATTCAAGGTGATTCGCACGATTCCAGCCGGAACCAATCCCGATGGAATTTTGTATGAGCCGGTGACCCGCACAGTCTGGGCGTTTAACGGTCGCAGTCATAATGTAACTGTGATTGATACAAAAGACGACAAGGTGCTCGCCACGCTGGATCTGCCGGGTAAACCGGAGTTTCCGGTGGCCGACGGCAAGGGAAATATCTACGACAACATCGAGGACAAGAGCGAGATTGTCCATATCGACGCGCGGTCGAGGAAGCTGCTGGCGACGTGGTCGGTTGCGCCCGGCGAGAGCCCATCTGGACTGGCCATCGATCGCGCTCACGGAATTCTGTTCAGCGTGTGCGACAACCAGAAGATGGCGATTGTATCGACGGCGACGGGGAAAGTGATCGCGACGCCGACCATCGGCGATGGGCCGGACGCTGCCCGCTTTTCCGCGGATGGCGGATATGCACTGAGTTCGAACGGCGAGAGCGGCACGCTCACGGTGGTGCACGAAGATTCGCCGCAGCATTTCACTGTTGTGCAGAATCTTCCGACGGAAAAGGGTGCACGGACCTTAACGCTCAGTCCGGACCGAAGCAAGGTGTACCTGGTAACAGCGAAATTCGGCCCGCGACCTGCGGCGACGCAGGGACAGTCGCATTCTCGGCCGCCTATGATTCCGGGTAGTTTCACCCTGATGGTTGTCGGCAAGTAGCGCCGGTAATCGAACGGTTTCCTTGAAGCCCGAAGGTGCTGCGGGGAGCTACGAGTGGCGTATGAAGGTGCCGTTCTGCAACTCCGCCATGGCCGCGCGCAACTGATCCTGCGTGTTCATGACGATGGGACCGTACCAAGCCACCGGCTCCTCGATGGGTCGACCTGAAATCAGGAGAAACCGGATGCCTTGGGGACCGGACTGCACGGTGATTTCGTCGCCGCGGTCGAACAAAACGAGCGAATGGTTTCCTATTTCGTACACAGGGGCGGCCTCGGGCTTCGCCACTTGCTTGGTGAGAACAGCCTGCGGATTGGAGGCGTCGCGAAAGGTGCCGGAGCCGGCGAAGACGTAGGCAAATGCGTTGCGCGTGGTTTCCACTTTGAGGCGTTTGCGCTGGTTTGGGGCGACAGAAATATCCAGATAATTCGGATCGGCGGCGACGCCCTCGACGGGACCCTTCTTGCCCCAGAACTCGCCGCAGATGACTCGCACGTGGGTGCCGTCGTCATCGGTGACTTCCGGGATGGCGCTCGACGGAATGTCCTGATAGCGGGGATCGGTCATCTTGAGCGATGCCGGCAGGTTGGCCCATAACTGAAATCCATGCATGCGGCCTTGTGCGTCGCCCTTGGGCATCTCCTGGTGCAGGACGCCGCTGCCCGCCGTCATCCATTGCACATCGCCGGCGGTCATTGCGCCCTTGTTGCCCAGGCTGTCGCCGTGCTCCACGGATCCGGCGAGTACATAGGTGATGGTCTCGATGCCGCGGTGGGGATGCCAGGGAAAACCCGCCAGATAATCCGCAGGATTGTCATTGCGAAAATCGTCCAGCAGCAGGAACGGATCGAAATCTTTTGTCTTCCCGAAGCCGAAGGCGCGCTGCAACTTGACCCCTGCTCCTTCAAGCGTGGGCTTGGTTTGAATGACCTCTTTGACTGGGCGTAGGGACACGGCATTCCTCCTGCAACAGCAGCACGTATTGGATGCTGGGAGGGCGCATTTGATTCAATGTCGGAGGTACTGGAGGCGCGCCGAAACGGGACGCGAGATTGTCGATCGTTCCCGTCTGTGCGGCGAACTCGGCCGCGTCGCTGCCGAGTTTCCGTCAATAGATAAGCTTGAGTGAAAACTGAATCTGGCGTGAGGTGCCGGCGGTTTTGCTGATGACGCCAAAGCCGGAACCCTTGACCGTGTTCGCGGGCAGCCCCATGTTGACGACGTTGAAGAGGTTGAAGAACTCTCCCCGGAACTGCAGGTCTGCCCGCTCGAGACCGCTGCGCCGGCGCCCGATGGGAGTTGTCTTGATGAGTGCGTAGTCGAAGTCGTAGTAGGCCGGGCCGCGGAAGGTGTTGCGGCCCAGCGTTCCGAAGCGCCCGGAATTCGGCCCGGAGCCTCCCGGAATCCCAACGGGGATGGAAAAGAAACTCGCGTTATTCGTACCGAGACCGAAGTAGTCCTCCCGGCGGCGGGTTGCGCTGTGTGCGGTGGAAAGATCGGGCTTGCCGATTTGATCCGGGCGGTCGGCGCCGACCGTCCCGTAGCCTGTTTGCTGCCGGCCAGAGTACACCGTAAAGGGCGATCCGCTTGTGATGGTCGAGATGCTCAACAACTCCCAGCCTTTTGTCAGCACTCGCGCACTCGACGGGAGAAATGACAGACTCTCGAGGTGTAAATCCTGCGCCGCGCTTACCGTGAAGGCGTGGGTCACGTCGAAATTCGACGGACCTCTTTCCGCGTGGGTGTCGAATGGATTCTGCGGGCTAAAGAGGACCACGGCGCCGGCCGAGCCAGTGCCGGCCAGAATGCCGCTGACATCGTCCAGCGACTTGCTCCACGTATAACCAGCCTGCAAGGCCGGACCACCATGTGCAACCTGCCCAGCGAGCGACGTCTGTAGTGCGTTATAGGATGAGTGTGCTGTATCTGTAATCACGGACTCGAAGCCGAAGCCACCGGTTACCGTGCCACTGCTGTTGAAATTCGTGAACGGCGCAAAACCGGCCTCGGCTCCAGGGTAGGCATTCGGATACGATATGCGCGGCAGGCGGAATGACTCTGTGCCCACATAGGCCGCATCCGCCGTCAGCCCAGCAAACGTGCGTTCCACTCCCAGCGTCCAGGATTGCAGAAATCCGTCTCCGAAGCGCCGATCGACCGCTTCCAGGGTGAGCAGGGAAAGCTGGTGACCTGGCGCCAGCGCGGCCAGATCCTGTTGGTAACGGTTCACATCCATCACGGTGTTGGCTGGCACGTCCTTTGTATTGCCACTCGCAAACACGTTCTGGCCCTGTGGCGTATACGTGGGTGGAAGTTCATCCGGTGTGATTTGGAATCCGTACGCGATCTCCCCGCTCTTCGACGCATTGACGCGCGGATAGACACTAAACGGGGTCGATCCAGTCAGGAAATTGTCCTGCCAGAGGTTCGGCGGAATGACCGTGATTGCGCCACCCGCGTGCACCCGAACCTGGCCCGGCGCGTTCCAGTCGATCTGAATGCGCGGCCCCCAGCCGTTCCATCCACTCTGATAGGTCGGCTGCGGATTGATCACAAGCTCCTGTCCCACGCCCGCCGGCGGGAACGGATTCAGAAAGCTCGATGTGCGGTGCGCCCGCTCTGTGATGGGCGTGTACACCTCATAGCGAAGTCCATAGTCGAGAGCCCAGTGGTCGTTGATTTTCCACGTGTCCTGCGCATACGCGTTCACGTTGTTACGGTTGATGGCCGCCGGACCGATGTGAGCCCCATTCGAAAAGTAGGGCGGCGCGACGGCGATGGTATAGCCATACGGATAACCGACCAGGAGGCTGCTCAGCGTATCCGGTAGCGGATCTCCCGGCTGCACATCGTGCTGGCCACTGGCAGAGGGGATGAACGTTGGCGAATACACGGTACCGCCGCCAAAGTCGTACTCCCCGTTTGGGCTGGTCCCGAAATAGGTGGTGTCGCGGTTGAGTCGGGCCTCCACGCCCCACTTGACCGCATGCTGCCCTGATGTCCACTCGAAGTTCAGTTGGCCCTGGAAGAGATTCCCAAAGCTTGACATCACCGAGCCGGCCGCTGCATTGAAGGGCTCGAACAGGCCATCCGTGAACTTCAGCGCTGGATCGGTGTGGTTCGGCGTGGGAAACGACGGCGTCGTCCGCGTGATGCTCAAGGAGGCCGACCACAAATACCGCGGCGACACCGTGCGGGTATATGTAAACACCACATTGCGCTGGCGGTCCAGATACTGCACGCCAAAACTGGGATCGAGCAATGTCTGATCCGGATTGGTCGTCGGTCCGGTCAGATTGTCATAGGTAAACCGGCTCAGAAACTGGCCCTTCTCGCCCAGTTTCTGGTCGATGCGAATCGAGAATTGATCGGCATCGGTGGCCACATTGGAGGGCGCGGCGTAGGTGCGATCTCCGTAGGCTCCCGTCGGATTGTTCGGTAATGGATAGCGTGCAAGCACCGAAGCGATCTGCGGATTGACCGGCACCATCAGCGTGTCGGTGCTGCCATCGGGGTAGGTCACCATGTCCTGGCCCGCGCGCTCGGCAAGCGTCGGCACTGCCAGCACCTGGGTTGTGCCCAGCACCTGTCGGAAGCCTTGATACTCGCCGAAATAGAAGGTTCGGCCGCGACCGTCGTAGAGATGCGGCAGCACCACCGGTCCACCATTTGTGAGTCCGAACTCATTCCTCCGAAAGGGCGGAATTCGGCCCGGTTCCGCGACGGATGGATGGTCGAAGTAATTCCGCGCGTCGAGCGCCGAGTTGCGCAGGAATTCAAAAAACGAGCCGTGAAAACCGCTGCTGCCGGAACGAGTGATGATGTTGGTGAAACCGGCTGCGCCCCGCCCAATCTCCGCCGGCATCCATCCGGAACTCGACTGCAGTTCCTGGATCGCGTCCACGTTGAAATTTGTAAACGTGCTTCCGCCCATCTCCGCATCACTGATGTCTGCGCCATCCATCGCGAACACCGCCTCCACGCCCCGCTGCCCGTTGATAGCGAATTGCTGCGTGAAGTTGGTCGCGCCGTTGACATCGGTCATGGTTCCGGCTGCCAGCAGTAGGAGTGTGCTGAAGTCTCGGCCATTGAGAGGTAGCTGGCTGACGGACTGGCTCGACAACTTTTCACCGCCGGTCGCGCCGGTCGCGTTCGCGGTTGCGCTTGTGTTGGTATTCGGGACCACCGGCGCGGGAGCCAGCTGCTCAGCGGCGATGGTCAGGGTGTTTTGGTCAGAGAGGGTAATGACCATGCTAGCGTCCGTGACATTGATCGGAGACGATGCTGTCGGCGGCCGGCCAGGCAGTTGTACCGTGATGGTATAGAGTCCTGGCGGAACGGAGGTAAGCGTAAATTGCCCATCGGCTCGGGTGAACGCGGCGTGACGATCCTGATGCGCCGCGGCGGCGACGTTCACTGTCGCGCCAGCCACGGGTATGCCTGCAGCTGTGCGAACCACGCCGGTCACAGAAATCACCTGCGCCCCAAGGGACGCCGCGAGGAGGATTCCCACCAGCAAAAGCAGGGAAGTGTGCCTGATCGGCCGTTTCAATTGCACACGGACGGCAATGAAATTGGACGCGGAACTTAATCCGTTCAGTTCTTTCTCGGAATGCGGCGGCAACAGCATGCTCAACTCCGCCCATTCTCTAGTCTGGTTCGCATACTCCAACGGTTCGTATATTCAGCGGAGCGCCCTTAGGTGAAATCACTCGGTCCCGCACCCTGTCATGAAAGCCGCAGTCAAACCACGATTATTGCACATGCGATGGAATACCAGCCTGCAATTCCGTGAGCGTTCCATCTTGGTCCTCAGGCTCACAAAGGTTGGCCACTTGCCGTTTCCAGACAAAGTTTGTCAGCGCCATTGGATATTGGAACAGATTGTCCATTTCTTTGAACCCGTACCGGTATAAGGGCAAGATCCGTAGTCCCTTACCAGGTGTAGGTGGCTACTACCGTGGGTACGGACGCAAATCCGGAAATCACGTCCATATGCAAAACGATCTGGATGTTCTTACGCTCCCACCCGGCGGGGAGATTGCGCAGTGCCTGCTGCACGAGCGTTGGATTGGTGAACAGTTCGGTAGCCGCCTGGGTTCCGTAGTGGGAGATGCCGGTGATCTCCACGATCATATCGTTCGTATCCGGATAGAAAAAGCGCGACACGATGGCGTAATCTTCGTCCAGGTTCGGGTCGTCGGGATAAGTTTTGATTGTCCATTTGGTCAGGACGCCGTCCTTCGCGATTCCAAAAGGCCGTTGCGACAAGTCGATCGAATAGCGAAAGTTTTCGCCGATTTCATGCCACTGGGTATACGTAAATCCGACCAGCACGGCGGGTCCCGCCTGCAGGTCTCCGAAAGAAACGTCTTTGCCGACGCGCAGCTTGTACGGTTCTCGCATTCGGCGAAACATGTCGGCAATCCCGAGCGAAGCGTTCACGTCGCTGATGGCTGCAAACTGATTTGGGATCAGAGTGAAATCTCGTTTTTCCGGTGGGGGCTCATCCATGCCTGTCTGCAAGTCGGTATACACAGGCACGGGCGCGACGCATATTAAAGCCGTCTTGTGACTTTGAAATACCGGTGCCCAGAATTGATTGATAGGCCCCGAAACTGAGCGGGTCCGCATCCAGAGAAACAGCGACAACGCGAGGATCAGGACCACCATCGCAGTTGAGAGCAAATAGACCCGCGTGCGGCTGCGAGTCTCGACCGGGACGCTCGACTCGTCTGGCTGGACCAGGTGAAATTCCGGGACATAAGTCCCGGAAGGCATGTCGATCAGGATCTTCGATTGCCCGGGATGACTAGAATAGTACGAACGCAGACGCTTTCGCACTTCGCCGGCCTTGACGCGAACTCCAGCATCTTCACTTGGATCGTACGATGTCGGCTTGCCGAATACTTCGATTCCGATCGTCCGTTCCTTCAGATTTGCCGTTTGTCCCGTCAGTGTATTTTCCACGACATAGCGCAGAAAGCCCTGACACAGTTTGCTGACATGGAATTCCTGGCTGGCGAGCACACGTTCCAATTCCTCGCGCACAAGCGAGTTGGAAGCAGAAGGCTCAGCCGGATTGGTCCGATGAGCGTGCGTGTGCGTCGAGGATGAAGCGGGATCCATGATGGGGTTCTGCACCGAATCTTAGCACATGGAGATGCGGCGACAAGGGAAGCGTCGGCGCGGCAAAGGCATTGTTATCAATTGACTGGAGACGTTCGAAACGTCGGCATAACCGATGTCGGGGCGAAGTTGTTCGAGAACAAACCGTTTCGAACTAGACGGTCGCGATTTCCGCTCCCAATCATGGATGTAGCTGGCGTGGTTCTGTTCCATCGCGTGTTTGGAGGCCCTTGATTAAATACCATCTGCAGTCGATTCTATCTGTCCTATTGGTTTTGCCCCTTCTTCTGATCTGTGCGAATGAGATCTGTCAGGCGCAGAGTACAAACTCAGGTGACATACGAGGCAGCGTCACAGATGCTGAAGGGTCACTGGTCCCGGGCGTCGCCGTGACTGTGCTCGATGTCAATACAGGTGTCTCGAAGAGCTACACGACGAACGGAGACGGTCTGTACGATACGTCTTCCATCATCCCTGGTAGCTACACGGTTACGTTTACCAAAGATGGCTTCGAGCAACTTGTCCGCGGACCCATTACGCTGCAGGTTGGAATTACAACCGTGAACGGCCAACTGAAGGTTGGTTCGGTGACGAAGCAGGTGACGGTCACCACAGATGTGCCGCTGCTCGAGACCGAGTCCGGCGCGCAGACCGCGACCTTGGACTCGAAGACGATGGAAGAATTGCCCCAGGTAGCCGGCGGAGAAGGCCAGGACTGGGGGAACTTTATGATCATGTTGCCGGGTATGGCGGGGACCTCGACCGGATCGATCGGGGGCGCCAATCCACAACAGTGGGCTTCTGCAAACGGCAGCCTTCCTTACAGCAACGTTCTGGAAGATGGTGCTTCGACCTCGCTGGGCGGAAGCATGATTGGAAGTCCGGCAATTCTTGAAGCCGTGGCCGAGCTTCAAGTTTCGGAATCGAACTTTTCCGCGCAGTACGGTTCTGGCGGCATGATCTTCAACCAGATCACCAAGAGTGGCACCAGCAAGTTTCACGGATCTGCGTACGAATATATGCAGAACGACGCATGGAATGCGGCCCAGTATGGATTTGGAAATCAAGTGCCGGTTCCTTATATTCGCTACAACAACTTTGGCGGATCGATCGGTGGACCTGTTCTGAAGAAGAAGATGTTTTTCTACTTCGATTACGACCAGATCGTGAATCATGGATCGGCAAGCAACGGCACGTATACCATCCCCACCGCAGACATTATGAGCGGAAATTTTGCCGCCGCCGGCATCACCCAAACCATCTACGATCCAACGACCCAGACCATCGCGCAGGACTCGGCGGGCAATCTCTATCCGGTCAGAAAATCCTTTGCGGAAGAATATGGAAACGGAAACGTGATTCCGTCGAATCTGATCGATACCGTCGCCAACAATGTGCAGCAGTACTATCCCACCGCGTCAAACCACATTCCGGGTTCGAAATTTGTCACTCCGATACCAAGCACACTCGGCGTGGATACCAACAATTTCTTTTCCAGCCTGCCACAGTCGACCCCATACAGGAAATATTTTGGCCGGCTGGATTACGACATCACGTCCAGCAACCGGCTCTCGATGTCGGACACGCAGAACGACACACCGGTGCAGTATCCCAGTGCGATTACCGCTTGTCCACTAGGCTGCGAGAGCGGCGACGTGGATAACAACAACGCCCAGATCACCGATGTCTGGAGTATCAATCCTCATCTCATCAATGAAGCTCGGATGGGTTATACATGGCAGGGTAATTTCTTCGGCGACTATGCGCTGAATCAGGGATATCCAGCAAAACTGGGTTGGCAGTTTGCCAAGGCGGATGACTTTCCGTCGACCTACCTGACGAACTATTCAACCATCGGGCCGGCTACCAACGCGACGGAGAGCGAGCATGTCTTCGACCCATCGGACGTTGTCACGCTGATTCGTGGCAAACACGTACTGCACTTTGGCGGAGAATTTTTGATCTATCGAGAAGATTCCACCCAGTGGGGAAATATATTCGCCGGCGGATTGAATTTTTCAGGGCAGTACACGCAGCATTGGACAGTTGACGGTTCGGGGGTAGCTTCGCCGGATCCCAACACAGGCTTGGACTATGCCGACTTTCTGCTGGGTCTGGCGCAAAGTTGGAGTGCAGGGGTAACACCTGAGTATGGTGGGCGGCTGAAGAGCCCACAAGTCTTCATCCAGGACGACTTTAAAGTAACTCCAAACTTGACTCTCAACTTCGGGCTTCGCTATCAGATCAGCCGTGGATGGAGCGAAGTCCACGGCAACGAAGACAGCTTTGACACAACCATCATCAATCCCGCGACAAACACGCCGGGAGCGATGTGGTACGGAAGCACTCATACAAACGGCCGCACCTCTCTCATCGCGGATACCAACGATACCTTTCTCCCGCGGGTTGGCTTCGCCTGGATGGTGACGCCCAATACCTCGATTCATGGCGGTTTTGGGCTTTACTCCTATACGTGGACCCTGGACACGTACGGCACTATACAGCCGGGAGGGATCGGCGGACCGTTTGGCTCGTCTGGCAATGTTTCAGACCTTTCCAATGGCATAACTCCCGTCGTCAAACTGGATGGCAATGGCACGATGATAGCTACGCCGACGTTTGGACAGACGGGGCTTGTTCCTACAAGCGCTCCGCTGCCTTACGTGGCGTCGCCCACGACTCCAGACGCCTACAACGGCCAAGGTGTCGGCTACTATCAGTATCACGCTCCCGTCCCGAAGGTTGAACAGTGGAACCTGGCCATCCAGCGTATGCTGAGCCAGAATCTGATGGTTGAGCTTGCCTATGTCGCCAGCCATGGTTTCAACCTCAACTATCAGACTGACCTGGACCAGGTCCCGCAGAGGTTCTTATCTCCAAACGATGCGGCATATTTGCCGTATCCAAATTATCAAAGTATCGCCGGAAGCACGAACAACGGCATTTCGAACTACAACTCGTTGCAGGTATCGATCACCAAACGCATGAGCAACGGGTTGAACTTCAGCGCTAACTACGTCTGGTCGCATTTCCTGGACGACCAGGATTCCGCCGGCTTCGGTAGCCGCGGCGGCGAGGCGGCATTTCAAATTGCCAACGATCCAGCCAGCGACTACAGCAACTCCAACTTCGATATACGCAATGCGTTCAAGGCCTATGGAATGTATCAACTGCCCTTCGGCAAAGACAAAATGTTCAAGAGCAACAACCGGGTATTGGACGCCGTAATCAGCGGATGGCAGATCTCTACTATGGTTCTTCTTTCTTCAGGGAATCCGTTCACCGTGTATTCGAATCAAAACACGTACGCGCAGGTGGGATCGTCCTATCCAAACTGGAGCGGAATCAGTCCGAGGCCGAAGCATCGAAGCATCCAGGAGTGGTACAACCCAGCGGCCTTCACGCAACCGGCAAACGGTACCTTCGGCAACGTAAAAAGGAACAGCCTATACGGACCGGGAATTGAGCAGGTAAATCTGTCCGGCCAAAGGACCTTCTCATTGCCTTGGGCTGGGAGCCAGCTGGAGATACGCGCGGATGCAACCAATGCGTTCAATCATCCCAGCTTCGGTGTTCCAAACCAAAACCTCAGCAGTTCTTCCGGACCCGGTACGGTCTATACGAGCCTTACCAACATTACAAGCACCACAGTTTCCGGTCGCTACCTACAGCTAGGGGCACGGTTGTCCTTCTAGTTTCCGCTGGAGGAGACAGGCACGTTCGCTGTCTCCTTCTTTTCGGCGCGACACGCCGGATCGACCGCTGGACGACCTGTAGGTTTGCCGATGAGATGAAGCTACAGGCAGCCTGCGCGACCATCGGCTTTGCCCAATCACGCTATTGGGCTTTAGAACACCAAACAGTCGGATACAAACCAAACGGAAGACGCTGGGAGGCGAATGCCACGAATGCCAAGTTTGGATGCCCTGCCCATCCCTACACAAACCAGCGCCGTTGGGCAGTCTCATCGATGGCTGTCTCTGGATGTACTACGTGGCCTGACGATTGCCTTCATGATCATGGTGAACAACAACGGTGATTCCAGCCGTGCTTATTGGGCGTTGCAACATGCGGACTGGAACGGATGCACGCCAACCGATATTGTCTTTCCTACATTTCTCTTTCTAGTTGGCATCTCCACTGTGTTATCGGTCAATGCGCGCCTCGCAAAAGGCGCGACCAAAAAGTCGATCCTGCTGCACACAATTCGACGTGCAGTTATTCTCTTCCTGCTGGGCCTATTGGTTAATAACTTTCCTCTGTTTGATCTGCATACGCTACGCGTTTATGGCGTGCTGCAACGAATAGCGATCTGCTACTTCATCGTCTCTCTGCTTTATCTGGCGAATCCGTCATGGAAGAACAAAGCCGTGATCGCCTTCGCTGCGCTTGTTAGCTACTGGGTGCTGATGCGATTCGTTCCCGTTCCAGGATATGGGGTTCCAACGCACCAGGCGCCGATGCTCGATCGCAACGGAAACCTCGCATCATGGCTCGATCGGCAGATTTTCTCTGCCTCGCATCTCTACGAAGAAACGAGCGACCCAGAAGGTTTGCTGAGCACGCTTCCGGCAGTGGCTACGACGCTCTTTGGCACGCTGGCTGGTATCTGGATTTGCACCAATAAGAGCATTGCGCAGAAAGCCAAAGCCATCGCCTGGGCCGGATTGTCAGGTTTGGTGTTGGGTGGGATATGGAACTTTGAGTTCCCGATTAATAAGAATCTGTGGACCAGTTCTTACGTCCTGTATGCATCAGGCTGGAGCCTGCTTCTTCTTGCCTTGTCAATTTGGATTGTGGATATGCGGGGCGCACACAAGCCTGATCCCGCGCGCCGAAGGTTGTACACACCATTCCTTGTCTTAGGTACGAACGCCATCGCCGCGTATCTCTTTTCAGAGTTGCTGCCCGGTGTTTTATCCCCGATACACCCTCAGCCTACAGTGAACCTGTTGTGGTGGTTCTACTTTAAACTTCTCGGCGTCATTGGATATCCTCCTGTGGCCTCACTTCTCTTTTCAATCTGCTTCTTGGCAGTGTGCTGGCTGCCAATGTATCTGCTTTATCGACGCCGCATCTTCCTCAAGATATGAGACAGGGCGAAAGGCATCCTGCAGAAATGCTTCCCACGGCAACACCCACTTCGTAGCGGGCTCTGGCTGAGCAGTCCCCGCAACAAACAGCATTCGAGGCATGCATGTACTTGAAGATTAAAAAATACAGAGCGATGCGAGACATGTTTCCATGGGTGCTGTTCGCATTTTGCGGTCTTCTTCCCGCAGTCGCCGCACGCCAGCCCGACCCTCTCTGGCGCATTGTTTCAGCCCGCACGATCGGCGGCAGCATTCAGCGGCAGTTCCAGCAACTAGCCTTGGAGCAACATGCCTGCATCCGCTTTTCTCACCAGAACCGAAACAATGGCGCATTAAATTCACGCAGCACTCTCTTCCTGCTCGATACCCCAACAGATCGCCAGATGTTTGTGGATGAGCTGCGCAAGGAAACCGGCGCTTCGGTGAACGTCGACAACGCGGAACTTCTTGAGGAAGGCTACATCCTGCATATCGACTACACAGCACCTGCCGTACCCGGTCGTATCCGCATCGAAGCGGCCTCTGCCCGCGGGTTTCACCTCGCGCTATTGCGGGTTCCGGAGCTACTTTCGACGCCAGCGTTGACACTTGAAACAGAAATGATTCCCCGGCCGCAATCCTTGAGGATCTTGGGACACGGCTCGCCTGTCATCATCGCGGACTTCCCCAGGTTTCCGATCCGCGGCATTGTCGAAGGTTTCTATGGACAGCCCTGGAGCCACTCTGACCGGCTCGATGTATTGCGCTTCGAGGGTCGGGTCGGAATGAACTTTTATCTCTACGGACCGAAGGACGACCCATACAACCGCGAACTCTGGCGAGAGCCATACCCTGCCAGGCAACAAAAGCAGATCGCAGAACTGGCAACGGTTGCGCGCGAAAACTTTGTCAATTTCAGCTTCGCCATCAGCCCAGGTCTTTCGATGACCTACTCTAGTGACGCGGATTTCCAAACCCTGGCTCGCAAGCTCCGAGGCGTCCACGCGCTGGGCGTCACAAATTTTGCCCTCCTGCTCGATGATGTCCCTCAGTATCTGACTCATCCAGAGGACAAGCTGCGTTTTCATTCGCTCGCGCAAGCCCACATTCAACTCATCAATCATCTGTATGAATTCCTGCACTCCGTCTCTCCGGACATACGTCTGGTCGTTTGTCCAACAACCTACACCAACGAGTGGGGCAGTCGCGACTACATTCGCGAATTGGGTGCAGGTGTTCGGCCGGAGGTTCCACTGATGTGGACTGGGACCGAGGTGATTCCCGCCACCATCACCGTGGAGCAGGCCAAGCAGTGGGGAGTATGGCTGCATCGCAAGCCGCTGGTTTGGGATAACTATCCTACGAATGACGGAAACACTTCGATGCTGAATCTTGATCCGCTGCGCGGGCGCGCGCCTCAGCTCTTTACCGTGACAAGCGGACTGGTTTCAAATCCTATGAACCAGGCACACGCTTCCATGATTCCGCTGCAAACCATTTCAGACTATTTGTGGAATCCGGTGGCGTACGATCCGCAAGCCTCACAGCGGCACGCAATCGTCAGTCAATATGGGTCGGCCGGTCCCGCAACGCTGGCTCCGCTGCTGGACATTTTCAGAGCCGACAGCAGGAGTCGATTGGCTTTCAGGTCGCTCTTCGAAGAAACCTGGGCGCCGATCGATGTTCCCGCCATCGAGGTTCAAATCTTGCGCCTACGTTCGCTGAGGACTTCGTTGCAAACACAGCCGCGCTACCAAAAGCTGCTAGTGGAACTCAATCCGATTCCAGACACATTGCAGCAGCAATTGGATCTCCTCCGGAAAAGCAGCGCATTTACGCATTTGCCGGATGGGAAAATCCAGTGGGATCGCACCAAGGACATTTTGGATGCCGCCAGGATGAAAACCAAGCCGGCATTCGACGGTGATTTTTCCAAATGGGAATCAAAACGCTTGTATCGACTCAACACGAAATCTCAAATCGTCGATGGCGAAGAATTGTGGCAAGGGCCGTCCCAGTTCTCCGCGCGCATCGCGCTGGCGTGGGATCAGGAGAATCTCTATATTGGCGTCGACGTCACGGATCCCAATCTGTATCAGCCGTTCACTGGGCGCGCCATACAGAATGGCGATGCCTTCCGGCTCACTCTCAACACCGCCCAGCCGCTAGCCGCTGCGTCTGGAAGAATACCCACAGTGTTTGACCTCTATCTGAGTCCAGGCGATTTCTCGCAGGTAAAACCAGACATCTACTCCGACGAAGATCTATTCCCTGTGCGACCTCAGATTCACGATTACAATCGCGAAATTCACGCCATCTGGAAGAAGACTGCAACCGGCTTCTCCGGCGATGTCGTTGTCCCGGTTTCCTTCTTTGAACGGCAAAACTTCTCTGCCGGTCAGCAGATTGGTCTCAGCTTCGGGGTGCAGAAAGCCTTTCCACAGAAAGATCCGTCGGCCGACAATGCTGATCGCATCCTCTTTTCTTCCAAGGGAGACAGCCTTTTCCCGGTCTATCAGGAGAATCCTGAGACCTTGCAGCAGATGGTCTTGCGTGGCGAGTCAGGCGCCACACGCGCTTCTTTCTAAAGCTCCCGGTACGACGCCGGAGTCCTGAGCGTGTGGAAGGATGGGACTCTGTCTAAAGGCGTCGAGGGCATGACTGGCGACAGTTATGTTCTCGAGTTCCGCGATTGAGGCCTAGTTACCGTTCTCCATATTGAGGTCGGCCTGGTGCTCCTGTTCGACGCGCAGCCTGCGGACTACTGTGATGCCATCGCGATTGAGGAAAAACAGAGTGCCGCTATCATCCTTTGAGCGCATCTGCAGAACACCGTTGATTGTTGCCAGCAGAACAGGCTGTACCGGATTCGTGGCATCCATCACCTTGAAGTTGCGCGGTTCGGGGAGGGGGCGACTCGCATCCTGATTGCCTGCTGGGAGCGACGTCAGCAGAAGCCCGGTAGCTCCGAGCGGCTTGGAGACTGCACCTTTTTCAAACGCCTGCGCCGCCATGAGAGTGGGCCGCTTGTAGTGCTTGAAACTTAGCAATGCAATGCCAGAACCGTCACGATAGCGAATCAGCGCTGCCTGTTCACCGATATCCTGCACAAAATCGAAAGCTGACGGTGCGGAGATGTTCGTCTGCGCGATGCGCCGGATGTCGGATGGGTCGCTGACATCGAGGGTTGTGAGCGCGCGCCCGTCCTTGGCTTCAACATAGAGCAATGTTCTTCCATCGTTCGTATCGTAAAGGTACATTGCGGCCGGATTTTTGTAGGCCAGGACCCGCAGAGCATCTGGGGATTCAACGGCAATCGTCTTTGAATGCTGTCCAACGGCTGCACTCGATGCGAGAGTGCCGACGCCCAGAACCATTGCGGTAAGAAACGCTTTCATATTCATGTCGCTTCTCCTATTCACCGCTAGTGTCAGCCTGCTGTCCCCTTTGAGTCCAAGTAGAAATCGTTATCCCGTATAAGCAATCGGCTTCGAAGAAGTTGGAATCGATCGAGTGGCTGCAAGCGGAAGAGGAGAGCAGTTCCGCTTCTTCGATTGCGAATTGGTATGCCAGGCTACGGTCAAGTTCCACGAAGGCGCTGCTGAAAGGGGAATCCGCTGCGGCATTGAAGATGGCCGACGCGCTGCCAGCGAGACTTTCGGCCGAAGCCACCCGGACGAAGCGTGCTGCCAAGCGATAGAGTGCGAGACCTCGGCGAAATGCTCTGTGGGTATGGAATGATTGCGCGCAGCCGGGTCTGGCTACTGTCCGATCTCTAGGACAAGATCAAAGAGGACGTTGTGTTCCGTAGAGAGTGGGCCAAAAATGCGGCTTTGGCTTCAAACTTCCTTCAGTTGTGCCGAATGTACCGAATGTGCCGAAATAGAGAACAAAGACGAAGCGATGAAAGTCGCGTAAGTCTCTTTAATTGCGTGAGAAAGAATGGTCGGCCCTAGTGGACGATTTTAGAACTTTTTTGGGATTTGGCAGCGATATTGGCAAAATCCTTGATGCTCGCAAGTCCTAATGCTGTGTCTGGAGCGCGCGCAACGCAACAGTGCGCATCTGCATGCTCCAAGAGGGCGCTTCTGATACAGCGGCTTGAAGGAAGCCGCCCTATTTTGTTCTTTTGTTCGATCGGGCTGGTAGTTGATCAATTGCATATGGCGAGACAGGTTGGAGCCTCCGTCGCGATGATATTGACTCAGCCGTGACGCAATCTATGCAAAGATCACGTGTCGAGGGATTCGCTCAAACTGGACGTGTCCGGTGCTCCGCACCTTAGGTTCCGAAGATGCGCTGATCGAGGTTGGCACGGAGGGTATTCTAAGGAAGCGGATTCATCGCACGTCCGAGGAGAATCTGCGGATCGCGAGGTGACGTTGGTGCCAGGTACATCGATCGCGCGAGTGGCGCGTGAACATGGTCTATGTTACGTGAACGAGAGTATGGCTCCACGAATTTAGTAGCGAAGCGCTCCTGAGCCAATATGGCTGGTAAGTTTCCTGATGACCAAATAGCCTCTACTCTGAATCGGCTGAACCTGCGGACGGGCACCGGAAATACTTGGCGCGAGGGAAACATCCGCGGGTGAGGTTTAGGCCGCTTCACTCCCCTCCATTGCCGCAATTCGCAATCCGGGCGCCGACTTGGTGCGAGCACCATCAGCATAATCTCGACGATCTTCAATTTTTCTTCAAAACCGCACCGTGCTTCCGAATTCAGAACACAACACGGAGGCCGGTTGGGGCAATCGCTAAATCCAGAAATCGCTAAATCCAGAAATTGGCAAATTGCGCATATCGCAAGTAGAATTCTGAGATTGTCGAGCCTGGATCTGATACGAATAGCAAGGGAATCGCAGCGGGCAATGTCGAGAAAAGCGGACGCATGATGTCCTCATCGCAGTACAAGTTAGAAACAGTGGCCCGTGCCTGTGACATTCTGCGTTTGTTCGCCGATGAACGCCAGACGTTGACCTTGAAGCAGGTCGTTGAATTGACCGGATGGGAACGAACGATCTGTTTTCGGCTGCTGGTTACCCTCGAAAATGAAGGCCTGTTGCGGAGGGCCGACGGCAAGAAGTACTCCAGCAACGTTCGTATCTTAAAAGGAACGAGGTATCGCATCGGATATGCTTCACAGGGATCCGATTCCTTTTCTAGCGCGGTCAGTCAAGGAATACGATGGGCGTCGGCAGAACATCAGATCGACCTGATCGAACTGGGGAATCAGTACAGCATCAAGGCTGCGATCAGGAACGCCGAGCTATTCATCCGGCGAGAAGTCGGCTTGGTCATCGAGTTTCAGACTTACGAGCGTATCGGGCCACGATTGTCTCAAATGTTCGCGGAAGCGAATATCCGTGTCATCGCACTGGAGATTCCCCAGCCAAATGCGACATTCGTAGGCATTGACAATCATCGGGTTGGACTACTCGCGGGTAAAGCGCTTCTCAAGGCGGCACAGCGACAATGGCACGGAACGTGCGACGAAGTGATGTTTCTCGACCTCGACATTGCAGGACCCGTTCCCTCTTTGCGTTTGTCTGCCGTCGAAGACGTGCTTCAGCATGGGCTGCTCGGGCAATATGCGATACGTCATCTTCAGTCGCATGGAGAGTTCATGCGCTCTTTCGAAATTGTCCGAAAGCACTTGCGTACCTCGCGCGCCCAACGTGTATTGCTGACGGGTATCAATGACTTTGCAGTTTTGGGGGCGCTCCGAGCCTACGAGGAGGCGGGCCGCGGCAGTTGCTGCATCGCCGTCAGCATCGGTGGTGGACCGGAAGCTCGTCGGGA
>JBAVOQ010000163.1:0-26326 GCA_049692235.1 Acidobacteriaceae bacterium
CCTGAGCATAAACCCAGGAATACTGTAATCCAATTACGTCGGTCGGTCAACATAATAATCTATTGCCAGACCTATTTACCCAGATGCCTCAGCGAACAATCGCCCAGGCAAATGTAGAAACTCCAGCGGCACGACTGAAGTCGTGCCCTGATACAAGCCAGACTTAATCAGAGCCTCCCTAGGCGCAATCCGGCATGTGGGTGGCCAGCAGTACACGCAGTTCGTCGACCTGCTGCGAGGTCAGGCCGCGTTTGGGGACGATGTTGGACAGTCTCTGCGGCCCGCGCAGCACGAAAACGTTGGAGCCCTCACGCCAGGATTGGTAGGCGGACCAGGGGCGAAACTGAAACATTTTGGCGCGATCTTCAAAGCGAACTCCATCCGTGTCGACGGAGAGAACACGAGGAATACGCTCGATGCGATGTTCATAGCCTTTCTGCACTGTTTTCGCGCTGGAAAAGACCCGATAGCCGACCACCAGAATCAGCAGAAGGAGCAGCCCCCATTTTGGCTCGGACGCAATCGAAGGATCGAACAAAATCCGCGCCAGAAAAAGCATGCCAACCAGGGCGATCATGCCCAGGCGCCACTTGGAAGGATGCAGCGATTGCTGCGCTCGGCGGCGCACACTACCCCGCAGCAGCTTAGGAGCGGCGAGAACGTTGGCCTCCTGAAGCTCCTCGACGGTAATGGGGCCGGCGATTTCCATTGGGACAAGGTAGCACGGGCGGGGTTACATGCCGTCGTCATTCGGAGCGCCGACAGTCACAGCATCGGCATCCATCTGCGGGCGTTTGATGCCTTCGATGGCTGTACTGAAGTGAATCATGAGGGGTGGAGAGTTAGGCTCCGGCTTTGGCTTTTTTGATCTCTTCAATCAGCGGCGGCACCACGTCGAACAGGTTGGCAACCACGCCGATATCGGCAATCTCAAAGATCGGAGCTTCGGCATCCTTATTGATCGCGATGATCATGCGCGAGCCTTTCATGCCGACAATATGCTGGATGGCTCCGCTGATGCCGAGCGCGATGTAAAGCTTGGGCGCGATCGTTTGGCCGGAGCTGCCGACCTGCCGGTCCAGCGGCAGCCAGCCGGCATCGCAGATAGGACGCGAAGCTGCGATGTCGCCGCCCAGCAATTTTGCCAGTTCTTCTGCCATGGCGAGATTTTTCTGTTCCTTGATGCCGCGCCCCACCGCGACGATGGTTTCCGACTGCGACAAATCGACCGTCTGCCTGGCTTCTTTGAAAATTTCGTGCGGCTGCACTCGAATCATGCCATCCGGCACAGTCACATGGAGAGCTTCAACTGGCGCCGTTCCCGCTTCTGCTGCGTCGCCGCGAAAGGCTGCATTCTGAAGTGTCGCCATCCACAGCGGTGCAGCGTCATTGAACGAAACATCGGCGGCAAATTTCCCCTGGAACATCTGCCGCGTAAACAGCAGCTTGCCATTTTCGTATTTGTAGCCGATGGCATCCGGGATGACGGTCTTGCCCAGCGCCAGCGCCAGCCGCGGAACAAAGTCCCGCACCTGGTAGGTGTGCGGCATCAGCACCAGCCTGGGCTGCTTGCCGGCCAGAAATTCCTTCAGTACATGGACGTAGCCATCGGAGGTGTACGCTGCCAGTTGAGGGCATTCGATCGCATATACCTTCGCCGCTTTTTTACCGGCCAATTCTTCCGCGATTGCGGCGATGTCGTGGCCGAGTACTGCAATCTCCACCTGCCAGCCGGTTTCTTTGGCGATGGACTGCGCCGCTGCAATGGTTTCTAAAGAGACGCGATTCAGCTTCGATTGCTGCTGTTCGACGACAACCAGAATGGTTTCAGGCATAGACTCAATTTCAAAAAACTAGAAGAGACCTGGGCTGACCAGCCCATGAGTAGAGAATTCGCTCCTAGTCGAACTCTGGGCTGCCTTTGCGCAGCACGGTACCGACAGTGATGCAGGTGAGCGACAGCGTGCCGGCAAGGATCATGTAATACCCCATGGGATGAATCCAGCCCGGATCATAGGTGAAATCCTGACCAGCCCATACGGTCATCAACGTGGCCATGATCCCTAGAATTCCGCCCATCACTTGCAGCATCAGGCCACGGAAGCGGCGCTTGTCGAGTGCGGCTACCTGGTCAGGTGTCAGGTCGCGTTCTTCCGGAGGCAACAACATGTTTGGCATCGGTTCGGTTCTCCCTTGCATTTCTTCTGCGACGGGGAAGTTCGGCTCCCCGGTCCACTATCCACGCATCATTATTAAATCACGCGGGCTTCATTGCGAAGTACATCGACCAGCTTTTTTGCAATCTCCGCCGGCGAGCCCTGTAGCATCTCAGTCTTTTTCTGCTTTGTCGGAACGTACAGCCGCTCAATGGTTTGCAAATTTGTTCCCAGCTTGCCTTCCAGGTCTGCCTTTGTCAGCTGCAGGAGGGGCTTATTCCTTGCCTGTTTGATGCCCATTAAGGTGGCATAGCGTAATTTATTGATTCCACTTTGGATGGTCAGCACACAAGGTAAGGGCATATCCATCCACTGGTACTGGCCGGCTTCCAACTCGCGCTTCAGGCGCAGGCCAGTCTCGGTTTTTTCGATACCGATGATGATGGTCGCGTGCGGCCAGCCAAGAATTTCTGCCAGCAAAACGCCGGTTTGCGCAAAACCGTAATCGTCCGATTGCAGCCCCGTAAAGACCATGTCAAAAGACTGGCCTTCGATGGCTGCCGCAATCGCACGAGCGGTGCTGACGGCATCCATGGCGACAAAGGAATCATCGACCAAGTGAATCGCGCGGTCGGCGCCTTTTGCCAGCGCTTCGCGGAGTACCTGCTGCGACCGCGCCGGCCCGACCGTGACGGCCACCACTTCGCCGCCGTGTTTCTCCTTCTGGCGCAGGGCTTCTTCCAGCGCGTAGGCGTCCGGCTCGTTCACTTCATAGGAGATGTCCTCGCGAATCCAGGTGCCCTCCGCATTCAGCTTCAGCGGAGCGTCCTTCTGCGGAACCTGCTTGATGCAAACCAGAATTTTCATGGGTTTCAGGGGACTGAGGTAGTGTATCGGAGTGTATACACCGTGGTCGAGCGGTAAGGTGACGGACCTCGTGATGGCGTCGCTCTACCTTGCGTCGCGAAACTTCTTCACAATGGCTACGTATTTCTGCGCGTTTTCTGTGATGACGCTGGTGCGGCCTTCGCGGGCGGCCTTGGCATCGACCAAGTCGCCGCCGACACCTAATGCGAACGCACCCGCCGCGAGGAACTCCTCCGCAGTGGCCAGTGAAACGCCTCCGGTGGGAATCAGCTGAATCTGGGGGAGCGGTCCCTGTAGAGCCTTCAGATACTTTGCGCCGCCGAGCGCGCTGCATGGAAATACTTTTACGACATCGGCGCCCGCCTGCCACGCGGAGACAATTTCGGTGGGCGTCAGCGCTCCGGGCATGATGGGCACGCTGTAGCGGCGGCACAGTTTAATGGTGTCCAGATCGAGCGCTGGACTGACGATGAATTGCGCTCCCGCGAGAATGCAATTGCGAGCCGTCTCCGCATCGAGAACTGTGCCTGCTCCCAGCAGCAGTTTTGCGCCATGGTGATTCGCCAGTTGCTCGATGACGCGGATGGCTCCGGGCACCGTCATGGTGACTTCCAGAATATTGACGCCGCCGGCCATGATGGCGTCGGCGATGGTGATGGCCTCTTCCGCAGAGGAGGCGCGAAGCACCGGAACCAGGCCGAGGTCGTGCATGTGCTGCATGATTTTCGTTTTGTCCATCGTTGGTCTCCTTGGGACTTGCCGGAACAACTTCAAAAGTTTCGAACCCCAGCGCCTAAAGGCGTATTCCGGTGGCTTCTTTTCCCCGGACTAAAGTCCGGGGTCTACCTTCGCGCTAAAGTCCGGGGTCTACCTTCGCGTTAACACATCTTAGTCGACCGAGGCGCGGGTACGAGTTCCTATCGAATGACACGCGCGGTTGCGCCTTTCATCAGACGCTCCACTTCATCGAGGGTTGCCATGGTGGTGTCGCCGGGTGTGGTCATCGCTAAGGCTCCATGGGCGCAGCCGCAATCGACGGCCCACTGCGGACCCTTGCCGCTCAGCAGACCGTAGATCAATCCCGAAGCGAAGGAATCACCGCCGCCAACCCGATCGAAAATCTCCAGGTCCGGCATGGGTCGCGCCTCATAAAACTTCCCATCGAAATAACAAATCGCACCCCAATCGTTGCAGGTTGCCGTTTTGGCGTGGCGCAGCGTCGTTCCCACCACCCGAAAATTCGGATACTCAGCCACCGCGTGGTGAATCATGGCGCGAAACTGCGCTGTATCCAGGTCAGCGAGATTGTCGTCGACGCCCTTGATTTCAAATCCCAGCGCAGCGGTAAAGTCCTCCTCGTTACCCAGCATGACATCGACCAGGTGAGCGAGTTCACGATTCACTTCGCAGGCGCGCTTCTTGCCGCCGATGGATTTCCAAAGCGAATCGCGATAATTCAGGTCGTAAGAAATGATGGTGCCATGGCGATGCGCGGCCTGCATGGCTTCGCGCGCGACCAGGGGCGCAGTTTCTGACAGCGCACAGAAGATGCCGCCGGTATGGAACCAGCGAGCCCCTTCGCGGCCAAAAATTTCGTCCCAATCGATCATTCCCGGCTTCAATTGCGAGGCGGCCGTGTGCCCGCGGTCAGAGCAGCCGAGGGCCGCGCGCACACCGAATCCGCGCTCTGTAAAATTCAACCCATTGCGAACCGTCCGACCGACGCCGTCGTACGGAACCCACAGCAGATGTGAAAGATCGACGCCGCCCTGCAGCATCATGTCCTCAATCAAGCGGCCCACTGGGTTATCGGCCAGCGCAGTGACGATCGCGGTGCGCAGATTAAAGCAGCGTCGCAGTCCGCGAGCAACGTTATACTCGCCGCCGCCTTCCCAGACGCGAAAACTTCTCGTCGTCGCGACCCGTTCATCGCCTGGATCCAGCCGCAACATTACCTCGCCCAGGCTGACAAGGTCCCAGCGGCACGTCTCAGGCGGCTTCAGGTCGAGTTGCTTGGTATCGTTCATTCCTGTATTTCCTTTCAATGTCTTCCGGGTTCCACTCTACGGCCGAGTCGCGATTCCGTTGGCTTCTCTGCGCGATTGATTTGGCTGCTCGCATGATAGTTGACGTTCCAATGAAAACGAAATCAGCCAGTGTCCGGCAGGCGATTCCAGTCCCTCCAGTGCCCGTTTCCGCCGCAAATGTGAAAAACTTAAGGGTAGATATGATTTCTGTCAGCAATGTAAGCATGCGCTATGGTTCGAAGATTTTGTTCGAAGATGTATCCACCACATTTACCGCGGGTCGCCGCTATGGCCTGACTGGCCCCAACGGAGCCGGCAAAACCACGTTTATGAAAGTTCTCAGCGGAGATCTCGACCCGCAGAAGGGCGTGGTGGTGCGCCCGAAAAAGCTGGGCGTCCTCCGTCAGGATCAGTATGCGTTCGATGCCTATCGCGTGATCGATACCGTTATCATGGGCAACAAAGGTTTGTGGTCGGCCCTGGAAGAGCGCGACCGGATCTATGAGAAACCTGAATTGGACGATGACGACGGGATGCGTCTCGGCGAGCTGGAAGGCATCATCGGCGAAGAAGATGGATATACCGCAGAGAGCGATGCTGCCATTCTTTTGCAGGGCCTCGACATTTCGAACGAAGTTCATGAGCGCAAGATGGGCGAGTTGCAAGGCGGCCAGAAAATGCGGATTTTGCTGGCGCAGGCACTGTTCGGCAATCCGCAGGCGCTGCTGTTGGATGAGCCGACGAACTATCTGGATCTGGACTCCATCCACTGGCTGGAAGACTTTCTTATTCATCGTGAAGGCACGCTGATCACGATTTCGCACGATCGCTATTTTCTCAACAACGTCTGCACCCACATCGCCGATATCGATTATCAGACCATCATCACCTACACGGGCGGCTACGATGATATGGTGCTGGCCAAGACGCAGGTGCGGACGCGCCTGGAGGCGCAGAATGAAGAGCGCGAAAAGAAGATTGCCCAGTTGAATGAATTTATCGCGCGGTTCTCGGCTGGTACCCGTTCCAGCCAGGTGACCTCCCGCAAAAAGGAAGTGGAGCGCCTGCAAACCAGCGAGCTGGCACGCTCGAACATTGCTCGGCCCTACATTCGATTCGATCAGTTGCGTCCGTCAGGCAAACATATCCTGGATGCCGAAGGTGTTCGTAAGGCCTACGGCGACCACGTGGTCATCGATGGATTCAGTGCTTCGGTGATCCGCGGAGAAAAAATTTGCCTGATTGGCCGCAACGGCCAGGGAAAGACGACGCTGGTCAAGGCGCTGCTGGCTCATGCTCCCAAGATGCATCACACGCCGGGAGAAAATCCCAACAACGATATCGACAAGGGCAAGGTGAAGTGGGGGCATGAGGCGCAGATTGGCTACTTCGCGCAGGACCACACCTCGACCATTGAAAAAGGAACGACAGCGGCGGATTGGCTGCACCAGTTCGATCCCAAGGCGACCAAGGAAGATATTCGCGGCGTGCTGGGGCAGATGCTGTTCAGCGGAGAAGAAGGTCTGAAACCAACCGAGGCGTTGTCGGGCGGAGAAGCGGCCAGATTGCTGTTCTGTCGCTTGATGATGCAGAAGCCGAATTTTCTTATCTTCGATGAACCGACGAACCACCTCGACCTGGAAGCTATTAACGCGCTGAACCAGGCACTGCAGAAGTATGAGGGAACGGTTTTGCTGGTCACGCACGATCAGGAATTGATTGACGAGGTGGCAACGCGCATCTGGAATTTTGAGGACCACAAGATTCAGGATTTCAAAGGTCCCTATGCGGAGTTCTTGCAGTCTCGTGTCGCCGTTTCGCGTTAGGTGTAAGCGGGCATAGGTCGAAAGCCATAGGTCTCCATATGTCCCCACTGTGAAGGGCCGCCAGGGTCAATTGAATCTGCTGAATCTGCGCCGTTTCCATGGCGGCACATTGGGTTGCATCATGCCCAGGATTCCCGCATCTAAAGAATTGCTGAACATGGTCGCACGATACGTGACCCAACTATGTCGAAACTGATTACACCATTGGAACCTGCCGCCCAAGCCTTCGCTCCAGCAGAAGTGCTGGGGAGTAAATTTCTCAATACAGTGCCAACAAGCTTGATGGAAGGCGCCAAGGCGCCCCGCATGATTCGCCGCTTGCTATTTGAGCGGCGGCGCGGAGATCCGAAGAAGGCGATTGGACCCTTTCGCACGGATACCTCGGTCTATGGCACGCCCTCACTTCAGGGGCTGCGTGTCACCTGGATGGGTCATTCCACTCTCTTGATTGAGATCGACGGAATGACGATCCTGACCGATCCTGTTTGGAGCGAGCGCGCTTCGTTTGTCTCTTTTGCGGGTCCGAAGCGCTTCTATCCTCCCACACTGGCATTGAAAGACCTGCCGCCGCTCGACGCCGTATTACTCTCGCACGACCATTACGATCATCTGGATCGCCCCACCATCGAGCAACTTGCGGTGCTGCAGAAAAACGATCGCACGCGCTTCATCGCCTCTCTTGGATTTCGAAGCGACTTGGAATCCTGGGGAATCGCGCCGCAGAAAATTACAGAATTGAACTGGGGCCAATCAACAAGCTTCGGTTCCGATCGCAGCATTACGGCTACACCTGCGCGCCACTTTTCAGGGCGTAGATTGTGGGGAAGGAATCAGACGCTCTGGTCTTCGTTTGTGATTCGCGGAGCCACGCACAATATTTTTTTCGGAGGAGACTCTGGAATGTTCCCGGGCTTTCGCGCCATCGGCGATGCCTACGGCCCCTTCGACTTGACCATGTTGGAGATCGGAGCGTACGACGCGGATTGGTCGGATATTCATATGGGTCCCATCCATGCGGCGCAAGCGCACCTGGATCTGCGAGGAAAACTGTTGCTGCCGATCCATTGGGGCTTGTTCAATCTGGCGTTTCATCCCTGGCAGGAGCCGATTGAACGTTTGATGAGCGTGGCCGCGGAGAAAAATATCTCGCTCTTTCTTCCTTCTCCCGGCGCTGCGCACGATGTCACCGGAGAAAATCTACAAACCTTCTGGTGGGAACTCTAAGAACGCAAAAGCGTTTCTATTTTTGCACTTTTTTAATCGCGACTTAGCGGCAACGATTGCCATCGTTTTGTCCTCTTACTTAGAAGAGGTACAAACCATGGACAATCTTTCGGGAAAGAAAATCGCGATTCTCTCCACGGACGGGTTCGAACAGGTGGAACTGACGGAGCCTAAAAAAGCATTGGAGCAGGCAGGCGCCAAAACTGAAGTGATCTCCCCCCATGGCGGCGAAATCAAGGGATGGAAGTCGACCGATTGGGGCGATAAGGTGAAAGTGGACCGTGAACTTAAAACGGCCAACGCGGACGACTACGATGCGCTGTTGATTCCGGGTGGAGTGATGAATCCGGACAAGTTGCGCATGGATCCAACCGCCGTCAACTTCGTGAAGAAATTCTTTGATTCCGGCAAGCCGGTAGCCGCCATTTGTCACGGACCGCAAATGTTGATTGAAGCGGGCGTCGTGAAAGGACGCAAGCTGACATCGTGGCCTTCTCTGAAAACCGACCTGAAAAATGCCGGCGCGGAATGGACCGATCAGCAGGTGGTCGTCGACAAAAATTTAACAACCAGCCGCAAGCCGGACGACATTCCGGCATTCAATCGATCGATCATCGAACAGTTTTCTGGAGTTGAGATGATGGCCGGTAGACACGCCTAACCGGTTTTCCTATAGGTGTATGGCGTAGGAATGAGGCCCACGCATCCGTTCCTTAAAGAACGGATGCACAGTAAAAGTTCTCGCCACCTGACAGTAATAGGAAAACCGGTCTAACCGCCAAATCCAAAGACGTTTTTGTAGGGATACAGGGAGTGCAGCGTACGTTTTGCACTCCCTGACTTTTTATTCCGGAAGTGGCTTCAAAAGGATTGTGCGACCGGTGTGCGCCGAATCGCGAGCGGCGCTCAGGATCTGCATCACAATGATATTGGTATCAAGCGCGGTCAGGTCTCCCTTGGGAATCAGATGTCCTCGCAAAACTGCAACCAGGTAGTGCAGCGAATCGTCCTGCGGCGCAACCAGCGGCGGCGGAGTAAGCAGCGTGGACTGACTCTGCCCTTCGTAGCGCACACGCAGTTGATCCGGTCCCACCGTGACAGCCGAGCCCTTGGTTCCATACAGCGCCATATCTTTCACATTGAACGACCAATCCCAGGAGGGCATCAGCACCGCCTGCATCTTGGGATAGCGCACGATAATGGTGGCGTCGTCATCGACAAGCGGATACAGTTTCGGCTTATCCGTTTGCGCCACCGCCGTTACGCTGATGGGAGTTTCGCCGTGCGTCAGCCACGTGACCAGGTCCGCGCCGTAGCAGCCAAAATCAAACAATGCGCCTGCGCCATTCTTCTGCGGGTCTGTGAGCCAGCGTAGAAATTCCGGCCCGACACCGATTTCTTGCGGCCCCTGGTGTCCGTCGCGGAAGATCACTTTGTGCAGTTCGCCCAGCTTTCCCTGCTGCAATTGTTCATAGGCTCCGCGATTGCTGGAGTACCACGTAGTTTCGTAGTTCACCAACACCTGGATGTGGTGCTGGTGCGCAGTTTTTCGAATTGCCAATGCATCGTCCAACGTCGTGGCCAGTGGCTTTTCCACCATCACGCCGATGCCGTGAGCGGCGGCAACCTGAATCACTTTGCGATGGTCGCTGATGGCGGTGTATACCAGCAGCGCCTGCGGATGCGTCTGCTGAATCATCGCGTCGATGCTGGTAAAGAAAAGCTTCGGGTCCAGGTGAAATTGATTCCTGTATTTTTCCGTCAACGCCGTATCGGGCTCTTCAATGCCGACCAGCTGAATTTCTGGGTGACTTTTCAATGCAGGCAGAAAGCCGGCCACATGGCCATGCACCAGGCCCACAACAGCCACACGGATAGGAGCGGGCGAATTTGCAGAATTCTGCGCGTTGCCGGGCATCGTTGTTGCGGAAACCACAAGCAGGATGAGAACAAAGTGTAGAATCGCGTGCCTGGGGAGTGGGAAACGGTTCATCGCGACAGGAACCTCCAGTTCCAGAAATGCTGATTTTACCCTGCTCTATTTCAGCTTGGCTTCCAGCTCCGTCCATCGCAAATAGAGTGCATCGACGCGCCCTTCGGCCTCGGCAACATCCGCCATAGCCTTCTCCAGGCGTATAGCATCCGTGGCAATCGCGGGATCTTCCATCGTCTCGCGATGCGATTGAAGCTGCTGTTCTGCATCGGCAATTTCCTGTTCGATGGTCGAGTATTCCCGAGCTTCCAGGTAGGAAAGCTTCTTCTTGATCTGATGGGAAGAAGTTTGTGCCGTGTGCTTCGTTGCGTGGTCGGCGCTCTCCGTCGATCGCGGCGAAAGCTCCGAGCTTTTCTTCTGGCCGCGCTCATTCTTCCACGCGTTCCACTGTGAGTAGTCAGCGAACCGCTCTGCGCCGCCACGTCCATCCAGCCCTAGCACCGTCGTCGAGACCCGATCCAGCATGAAGCGATCGTGCGTCACCAGCACCAGCGCTCCGCGAAATTCCAGCAGGCTTTCTTCCAGAATTTCCAGCGTGGGAATGTCGAGGTCGTTGGTCGGTTCATCCAGCAGCAGCAGGTCTGCAGGCTGCAGCATCAGCTTGGCAATCAGAACCCGCGCCCGTTCGCCGCCCGACAGGCGCTCCACCGGCTGATTCAACTGCTCGCTGGTAAACAAAAAACGTTCCGCCCAGGAGGCGACGTGTTGCACACGGTCCTGATAGACGACAGAATCGCTGTCCGGCGCCAGCGCCCGGCGCAGCGTCAGGTTGGTATCGAGCTGGCGGTTCTGGTCGAAGTACACAATCCTCAAATTCTGCGCGCGACGAATTTCGCCGGAATCGGGTTCCAGTTCCGCGCGCAGCAGCCGCAGCAGGGTGGTTTTGCCGCTTCCGTTCGGTCCGACCAGGCCCAGGCGCATGCCTGCCGTCAGGATGAAATCGAGCTCGTCAAACAAAACCTGCTCGCCCATCTTGCAGGAGACGCCTTCGAGTTCCACCAGTCGCTTGGTCTTTCTGTCGGTGGCAGAAAAATCGATGTTCGCGGTCGAGGTCTGGTTGCGCGAGCGCATGTCCGCCAGATTTCCGATCATGCTGTTGGCGCTGTCGATTCGCGCTTTTGATTTCGTCGTGCGTGCCTTCGGGCCCCGCCGCAGCCAATCAATCTCAATGCGCACGCGGTTTTCCAACGCATCCTGCCGCTTGGTCTGCGCCAGCAGATATTCATCTTTCTTTTCCAGGAACTCGCTGTAGTTTCCTTGCACGGTGAAGATGCCTTCCGCATACATGCGGTTCAGCTCCACCATGGTGTGAGCGACATTCTCAAGGAAATAGCGATCGTGACTGACCACCACGTAGGCGAACGACGCGTTCAGCAGCAGTTTCTCCAGCCACTCAATTCCGGCCAGGTCGAGATGATTCGTGGGTTCATCCAGCAGCAGAACGTCGGGGTGCTGCACCAGGGCTTCGGCAATGGCGAGCCGCTTGCGCCACCCACCCGACAGCGTCGCCGCGCGCACGTCAAAGTCCTCGAAGCCGGCACGTCCTAAAGTTTCCGCCAGTCGTGCTTCGTGTTCGGCCTGGGGCGCACGAATACGCACCAGCGCCTGTTGCAGCACCGAACGGATCGTATCCTCGGCGGCAAATTCGGAATTCTGTGCGATGTATCCAACCCGCGCCAGTTTCCGGCGGGAGACTTCGCCGGCGTCGGGTTCAATATCCCCCGCAAGAATTTCAAGCAGTGTGGATTTGCCGGAGCCGTTCGGCCCGACAACGCCAATCTGGTCGCCTTCAGAAACTGTGAACGCAATGTTGTCGAACAGTGGCGTGGCACCGTACGCCTTGCGGAGAGATTGTCCGTTGAGAATGGGAGGCAAGCGTGCGGTACATCCTTAATCTGCGGAGTGCGGTCCGGCCGCCTGTCTCAAGGATAGCAGCCGTTGGCGGCAGAATTTTCCGGCGAGCATTCGTTTGCGCTGTTGTTGCAGGAAACGTTCGATCGCGTATCGCAACGTCGTTTCGCGTTGGCCAGTGCGGCCAGATCGCGCATCAGTGCGGCGCGTGTTGCGGCAGCATCCGGTTGCGTTCGACGGGTGCTGGATCTCATCCCGATTCGGATCATCCCTTGGCGCTGACGAGTTTTAACGTACCCAAATCAAATAAATCGCCAAGCCAATGCCTGCGGCGCTCAGGATAAGCGCCAGCGCGACCGCAGTTGTCGACGTGCGTCCGGCCACCCACTCGCCACTGCGCAATTGCCTCACCTCGCGAACATGGGTCATGACGGCACTGATGTTGACGACCACGCCGACAATGACCAGGGCAGTTCCAAGCCAGAGCGAAGGACCGGTCGTCTGGGTCGATGCTTGCAGCGGTCCTGAATTCCTCAAAGCCAATTCGCGCAGAAAGAGTCCGAAGCGCGCAACCACAAAACCGAAGCCCATCAGGGCTAATCCCGTGCGTATCCAAGCGAGAAAGGTTCGCTCCGCGGCGAAATACACTCGTGGATCGCGCTGGCTGGGAATACCTTCGCTTTTAGGGTTCGGTTCGGCGCTCATCGTGGATTAAGCATCGATAAATGCGACCGACTTGATGCCGGCGAGTTCAAAACGCTTGCGGCAACGAATGTTCTGGCAAGCGACCATGTCTTCTCGCAGCACCATGTACGATTGCGCCTTGGCGAATCGCGCCCGGTCACGTTCGTCCGCGCGCGGAGGCAGGCTGCTCTTCTTGCGGCGGACCAGCCAGTTCAGTTGATACTCCGCCGCCTGGCGACAGTGCGGGCACGTCAGAGTATGGGGCCGCTGCTCTGGTTTTTCGTTGTAAAAATCGCGTTCTTCCATGGCAAGCCCTCCAGTGTCAACTTCCAGTATGGCACCGCCGCCGTTTGAACTGCGAATCGACACCGCTATTTTCTTGTCGATTTTGTAGCGGGGAGGCTTTCCATCCGGCGTACACTGCGCCTAAATGGTGTTTGGAGGAGGACGCTATGCCCGTGAATTCTATGGTGGACCCAAGCATGGTCACCACGGCTTTGGAGTTGCCAGGCTTTCGTATTGTGCGGAATTTTGGTGTGGTGCGCGGCATTGTGGTGCGTTCGCGCTCGATCTTCGGAACCATCGGCGCGGGCCTGCAGACGCTGGCCGGCGGCAATATCTCGCTGTATTCCGACCTGTGCGAAAAGACCCGCGAGGAGGCGTTCGGGTTGATGATGCAGCACGCGGCGCAGCACGGCGCGAACGCCATTATCTGCGCTCGCTATGACGCCAACGACATTCAGCAGGGAGTGACCGAGGTGCTGGCGTATGGCACCGCTGTCACCGTGGAAAGGATCTCGTGATGGCTCGCGTCACCGGGATTGGCGGAGTGTTTCTCAAGGCCCAAAAGCCGGATCTGTTGGCATCGTGGTATCAGAAGCATTTGGGCATGACACCCGCACCCTATGGCGGTATCGATTTCGAATGGCGGGAAAAAGATTCGCCCGAGACGCTGGGCAAAACGGTGTGGTGCATTTTTCCCGCGAACACGGAATATTTTGGCCCCGGGCCGCAGCAATCCATGGTCAATTATCGCGTCGATGATCTGGATGGGCTGCTGCGCAAACTGGAAGACGCAGGCGTCGAGGTTGATCTGCATCGCGAGGAAGGCGAATACGGCCGCTTTGCCTGGATTATCGATCCCGAAGGGAACCGCGTGGAGTTGTGGGAACCGCCATCGCCAACGACTAAGCCTTGAAGCCCACCCGATGGATTCTGCGGCTGCCCGCATATGCGTCGACCACGCCAAAAATCCATAGCGCTCCTGCCACAATGGCGAACGGAAGCATTCCCAGCCCAAAGGTGAGTGCACCCAGCAAGCCGCCGACCGCCCACACAATCAACATCAGGGCCATAAGGACGATGCCGCGCAGGATTCGTCCGTCGTAGATCTGCCCCAGCCCGCATAGCAAAGCGGAAAGCAGTGCGGCCAGCAGCGGACTTTTCGATCGGGTTGTTGAAAGCTGAATGGAGGATGGTGTCATGATTGAAACTCGTGCAATTTAGGATGCAGTTCACGCCGGTCGCGCGGCGCGGAAATTCGAGTTTACTTTTTCGCCGGATCGATGCCCGGAGTGTAGCCCAGTTTGCAGTGCATACCGGCCGCTTTTCCGAGAGCGATGCACATGCTTTCAACAGGCTGTGCGGGCTGCTCGCCCCGTCATTTCAGCGTGTCGACGCGACCGGTGCAAGTCTAGATTGAAATTGCGTGAATTTCACCGAAGTTTCGCCATTTACACGCGGCTGTTCGGTTCGTACTCTAGGCGAGCGTTGATGGAAACAGAAGCGCACCTCTTTCGCCTATTTTGATTCACACAACTTGAACTTGGAACGGAAGACCCAGCGCATTCGCGACAGATTCCGCTGAGAACCCTCCATTGGCTCGCACAGGTTTTTATCGAGTGGATGGTATCGGTTTGGAGGATGGCGCGGCAGGCAAAATTGTGCCTGATTTTCCGTTCCCCGCAGTCCGCGTCGCCAAGGCGACCCGAACCGCATAGGGTGCATTGCAGCCCCGCCTCTCGAGTGGTACGCGAGAAGCACTGCTGGCGCTCGCGGGGAGTGCTGTGCCTTTTTGCAGCGGACTGCGGCTGAACCACCATGTTCCCTTGCTGGGGAACGCGCGGTGTAGTGCTTGCAGGGAGTAATGAATGCGTCCAAAAAAAGTGATTTTGTGCGTCGATGACAATGATCAGGCTTTGTCCGTCCGCAAGTTTGTACTGGAGACCCGTGGTTATCGCGTCTTGACGGCGAAGAGCGCCGAAGAAGCGATTGAATTGTACGATCGAGGCCGGGTCGACCTGGTTATCACCGACCTGGTGATGCCGCACTGCAACGGAAACGATCTGATTATGCAATTGAAAGAAATTGCACCCTGGGTTCCCGCCGTGCTGGTCAGCGGCAGCATCAAGCAATTTGATCCCACCACACGCGCGGATGCGTTCCTGCCAAAAGGCGCGTGCTCCCCGCAGGAATTGCTGGAGCGGGTTCGAGTGCTGCTGGTGCGGAAACGCGGTCCCAAAAAGATGACCGCTCCGCAGCCCGTTGCGGAACGAAACCCCGTTCGCGAGCAGGTCGTTGCATAGCGAAGATGCGCTCCATCCTTAGTGAGCCTAAAGGGCGCTCCGTTCGGATCGTTCGCTTGTCGAAATCCAACGACGACGCGATTCATTTGCTGCGGGAATATTACGAGGCGGTGAGCGTCGTCCAACGGGACGCTCCAAGTGCGATCCAGAAGATCATCGACGATCCATGTTCGGGCGTGTGGCTCGCCTATCGGGGAGAAAACGCTGTCGGTTGCGTCGTGTTGCGAACGCTTGCCTCCATTCCGTTCGCGGCGGAATGCAAACGCCTCTATGTGCAGCCGACGGCGCGGGGCCATGGTATCGCAGACAAACTGATGGACGCGCTGGAGAACTTCGCGGGCAGCCACGGTCTCCGTTGGATTTACCTGGACAGCTATGACGACCTGAAAGCCGCAATTTCTCTGTATCGGAAGCGTGGCTATGTAAAATGCAAACGCTATAACGACAACCCGCAGGCGACCGTTTTCCTTCGCAAGAATCTCGGACGCCGGCCGTAACCCGCTCGGCTTATTGCGGCACAAGCCGAATGTCGGTCTGTCCGGTGTGCTGTTCTGGCGCAGTCGGTACAATAGAAGAGAATGCAGCCCGTTATTGTCGCCGAGAATCTCGGAAAAGTTTATCGCACAGGAAAAGTAGAAGTTCACGCGCTGCGGTCGGTTTCGTTCTCCGTGGCCGCAGGCGAATTTGTCAGCATCGTCGGCCCTTCAGGCAGCGGAAAATCTACCCTGTTCTACAGCCTCGGCGGCCTCACTCGTCCGTCCTCAGGCCGGTTGTTGATTGACGGCGTCGATTTCGCTTCATTGAGCGACGCGCAACGCACTCGCCTGCGCAAACATAAGATCGGTTTTGTCTTCCAGAAATTCAACCTGCTGCCAACTTTGAGCGCCATGGACAACATCCTGTTGGCGCTTGAGATCGCGTCGGGCACAAAAAAACTGGATAAAACCTATTTCGAGCATCTGACGGATCTATTAGGTATTCGCGGTCGCCTGCATCATCGGCCGTCGGAGCTATCCGGCGGCGAACAGCAACGCGTAGCGATCGCGCGAGCCCTGATTGGGCGTCCTGCGATTGTGCTGGCGGATGAACCGACCGGCAACCTTGATTCCAAGAATTCTGATGCGGTACTGGCGGTCCTGCGCCGATCGAATCAGGAGTTGAAGCAGACGGTTATGATGATTACGCATAATCCGGAAGCGGCTGCGGTTGGCGATCGCATTTTGCATATGCGCGACGGACAACTTCTCGACGCCGAGACGCACGCGGCTCTCGAAGCGAGCTCCGCAAACGCTGTCTAATCGCCGTCCAAAAGACAATCAATTATGGGTATGTCTCCACCTTTGGCGTCACCCGTGGGTGCGTTGAGGTGGATCCGCCCGTATCGTTGATCACGTTCAGAATCGCGCCGTGATTGCCAAGCGCCACCGTGATCGAGACATCCACCTTGTACTTGCCTGGCAGGAACAGCAGGGCATTGCGCTGCGGGCCAAATTCATTTCTCCGTTGGATGGCGTAGACCTTGTCAATCTGCTGTTGCATCGCCGCCGCGGGCATGGATGGAGCAAAGACCAGAACATTCGGCCCAAAATTCGGCCTGGCGCCGCTGGCGGCGAGTCCTGCATCGGCGGCGATCGAAAATAGTCCAAGAATCGTCCCCAATCCGATCCAGGCTGTAGGGATTCCTTGGCTGCGAGGTCCGCGATGCATCGATTTCTCCATTTCTCAGCGCATTCTAAAGAGCAGCAACCAGTGAATGGCTGCGCGTAGACGCTCGATCCGAACCACCTCAAATTTTGTATCGTAAGCCTTTACAACCGGCATCGCCAATTTGGCGAATCACCCGGTGCGATGCACTTGCGTTGACCCAACACATTGCATCCCGATATACTTCAATCCAGTAAGGGCGGGAGTAGCTCAGTGGTAGAGCGCGACCTTGCCAAGGTCGAAGTCGCGGGTTCGACCCCCGTCTCCCGCTCCAGCGGCGTGTCGCTGCCAACCTTCCTATGCCAGCAGCCACGGTTCACGTTTCATGTTGCCCATAAGGCGCGGTACCCAAGTGGTAAGGGAGAGGTCTGCAAAACCTTTATGCGTCGGTTCGATCCCGACCCGCGCCTCCAACTTCTCAACAAGTTAGCAACACGCCTCGATAAGACACGCGAGGCAGTGTAGCGGAAATTGTAGCGACTGCCGCGCTTTTCATTGAACAGCCGTCGGCTGGTGCCCCTGTTCCGCTGCCTCAATCTGCTGTTGCGCGACGTACTGCTCCAGCTTTTCCATCGCTTGCGTTTGGTGCTCTTGAGTCGGATGAGCGTAACGCATCACCATGTTTATTTTGGAATGTCCGAGCATGGATGCTAGCGTCACGAGGTCAATTCCAGACATGGCTGCTCTGGTGGCCCAGGTGTGTCGAAGGTCATAGAGACGGAAGGGCGCAACCTTGCTGTCTCTCACGGCTCTGTCATGCGCATTGTTGACCTTTGGAACTGGTCGCTTGTCGTCCGTGTCGCAAGGGAAGAGGTACGCCTTGGCGGACTCTAAGCGCCTCTTCAGAATGGCGTGCGCAGTTGCAGTGAGCGCGATCTGTCTCCGTGCCGCCTTTGTCTTTCCGCACGGGTTGAAAAGGTAGCCACTTTGCAGGTTCACGTTCTCAGTCTGTATGCGATACACCTCTTCCGGTCGCATTCCCGTTTCCAGCATCAAAGTCGCAATGTCCCTCAGCATTGGCGTCGCGCTAGCCAAGTATGCCTCCTGCTCTTTGTATGTGAGCACGCGGGTCTGCTCGTTGTGTTCTTCAAGAAATTTCAGGCGGCTTACAGGATTGCGCACGGGGATATCGGCTTTGAGCGCACAATTGAAGATCGCCTTCAGACACGCCAGTTCGCGGTTTACCGTGGCGGGCCGGATACCCTTCGCGGTCTGCTTTCGCTGACTCTCTTGTTTCTTGCCGCAACGGACAGTTTTCTTCTCAGCGGAGCGTACCCTTTTGAAACGCTCCACTTCATCCCGCGTAATTTTGTCGAGCGACATATTACCGAAGTGCCGAAGCAAAGCAATTGTGCTCACCTTATAGCGGCGATGCGTTTCTGAATGCCTCTTGTGCTCCTGTTCGGACCAAGTGAGAAAGTCCGTGACCGCTGCCTTGAAGGTCGGAATCCTCTTGCGCTCCGTGATCCCAACCTCACCTTTTGCCAGCGCGGTGCGGTATGCCGCTTCGATCTGCCGCGCCACTCGCGGGTTGCCCTGCTTCGTGCTTCGCTGAATGTGCTGGCCCTCATGCAGAAAGTGGTACCAGTAGGTGGTATTGCGTTTGAAAATGCTCATTTCGATTGTCTCCCTTTCGCTCCAGCCTTCCTCGATCTTTTCTTCGCTTTCTTGATTGCTGCGCGTCTTCGGCTATCACGTACCGCTTGCCCATGGGCACACTCATAGTCGCAATAGATTTTGTTATCGTAGTTGCCCACCTGAAATAACTCGCCGCAACGCTCGGCCTTGCAGACTCGCCACCGCAGCCCTCGGATGCCGTCTAGTTGCGTGGTCACGATGAGAACATCAAGCAATGATTGGCAAACAACTCGCGCCATCGGTGCTCCCCGTCGGGTCTCGATTGTGAGGGGCAGTGGCGCAAGAAGCTCGTTCACCCATGCTGTCCGGTGCTTCGATGCAAGCCGCTTCCAATCGGCGTAATCCATTTGCAGCGCATCCCGCAGCAAGGCTCTCCAGGCTGAACACTCTTTTTTAAGATCGGCTTCGATGTCACTCATGGGCGAATCCTCCTGCTTCTGCGCCTCGTCCAGAGTGAAGCTGCCAGCTAACCCATAGAGGCCGAGTGCCCATGAGTGGGTGGGAGTGTCTTTCGGACGAACGAGGCTGATCGAAGCTGCCTTGCCTCTCCCGACCCGCTTGGCCGTCAAACCCGCATTGCATTTGTGCAGTTCTGTGCCCTCCCGGAGAAACTCAACACGGCAGACCCACGGGGAAAGAATCTCGTAGGTTGTGGCTTCCTTGCCTGCATAAAAGCGATAGCGCAGCTTCTCCAGTTGACATCCTGTATGGCGGGCGATGAGCGTCTCATTTGAAATGAAGCCCGCGCTGTAACGCCTCTGCCCATCCACCACGAGAGAATCCGCCGCTTCCAACTCCACTTCGATGGGGAGTGATAGCTTTGTTTCTCGTGTGACATGAAGTGATGGATGACTATGTCTCATTTCTGAGTTAGTTTAACACGCATGGGCTTGTACGCAAGTACCCGGCCTTCACCTTCGATTATTGGAATGAGGAGAGATTTATATGAATTCAGGGAAGCTGTACTCAGTAGAAGATGCAGCCGCGTTTCTTGGCGGAGTCAGTAGGTACTCAATCTATGCGTGGGTAAACCAAGGAAGGCTTAAAAAGACAAAGGTTGGCACCCGAGTGATGATCTCTGAGCGCGATCTTCAGAGTTTCCTCGATCAATGCAATCCAGAGCCATCGACTGCCCCAAGCCCTTCCTCAATCACCATAGATAAGCGGGGCGTGTTATGACTGCGATTGAGCGGCGGAAGGCCTCGGCAACCTCACTGGTGGGGAACACTTCGTTTGCGCCGGAATTTCCCTACGATATCTTCGATGCCTTGTTTGATAGCAATGTCCCACAGGATGCACAAGACTCTCAGGACCTCCAGGACTGTCAAGACTCAAATAGACAAACAGAGAACAACAATAGATCTTCGCTGCCCGTTTCCAGACAATTACTCAGCCTGCCATTAGCTCAATATGTGGACATTGTCCTGCAATTCTGCGCGGAATTGCGAGAGTCAGAACCTGAAGAACTTTGGCGTTCTCCGCTGTTTAATTTCGCACGGTTTTGTAAAGCTCACCCAAGCATTATTGATCTGCCGGATGATGAGGCCATGCGAACGGTGGAAAAGGCGATGTGCGACAATCGAAGGCTTCCAAGCGGCTGCGATCCCTGGGAATACTTCTTCCCGGAGGACCGGCACGGAGAAGCCGTGAGCGGCGAGGATGCACGTTTGGATTTCATGTCGTCTTGGGTGAGCGTGCGACACATTCCATTTCGCGATGTCCTTCAGAAGGCTCTTCGGTTTGCCGAAACCAGACCGCTTCAACCGGCCCGTAGGCGGGTCCAGCTCTATGAGCGTTTCATCAGCCTTGCCGGTTGGCTACAGTGGTTAAGGAATGAACGTGGAATTTACCTGCCGACTCGCACCATTGCGGAGTTGCTATCCTGTGACCAGCGGACAGTCTCGCGGCTCCGCAGGTTGGCAATTCAGGACGGCCTGTTGAGGGTGGTTAGGAAGCATACGTTCCGCTCGGCAGGAAAGAGCGAAGCAACGGAATTTCGATTTGCGATAGAGCAATTTCAGGAATTGAGAGACGACCAATGACTGAGGCAGAGAGATTCCTGCAATTTGTGCAAGAGCGAAACGAACGCGAGCGGCGAGAAGCGCAGGTCTTGGTTCGCGTCGAGAATGATGAACTTGTAATCAGTCGCCACTGGCTCCTGCCGGTTCCCGCACAATCAGGCACCAAAACCCCATCGACAGGCACACCAGAAGCCTGTCAGCGTCATCGCTGAGGGTTCTAAGGTGCATATCCCTGGAAAGGGAAAGTCCTGCCAGTCCAATATTGGACTGCCGCCTTGCATCAGACCCCTTTGCTCTGCCCGTCGACTCTCAATCGTGCGGTAAACTCCGGTTGTGGAGGGATGATGTCAACCCGTTCCGTTTTCACCCTATTGTTGGTCTTCACTCTTACGCCAGCACTTTCAGCACAAAGCTGGTACTACACCGGCACAGCGAGCTGCATGGATTTTGGGAATGGCATCTCTCAGTGCTTCTCCCAGGGCTTTGTGAACCAAATGAGCTACGAGCGCCCGCAAAGCTATGAGGACGTTCACCGCGCTTTCGTGACCGGCCAGCAGGCCGGAGAGGGGGTTGGCACACTCATCGGAGTGCTAGTCGGACTCTGGATTCAACACCATCAAGCGGTGAAAGCGGAAGCCAACGACCTCCGTGCGCAGCTTATTTCCTATCATCGGGAACAGGATGAGATATTGGACAACGAGATACAGATGGAAGGTGAAGAAGAGCGATTGTGTACCCAGCTTGTCAGTCTCGATCCAGAACATTCGGAGCACTGGCAACAGGGAGAAACAGACGCGCATGAGATGCAATCGAAGATGGAGAATATCAAAGAACAAATGCAGCAGGTAGAGACAATGGAACTCAAGGTGAAATCTCCAAAGGCTCTCCGGCAGGTGATAGACGATCCGCAGCACGGCGTAAAGTGGCGTGTGGATTATCAGCAGAAGTGGGCAGAGCAGGTGTACGTCATCCATGAATTTCTAGTGGCGAGAGTGGGCATGTATTCTGCACAGCCGTCTGGTTCCTCTATTCCTGCGGTTCCCTCACGCGCAGTCAACGACAAGGCATCAGTCCAAAGTGTTGCCGCCACGGTCACTGTAGAGCGAACGACGGCCAATGCCGAGATTTATCTTGATGGAGCCTTTGTTGGAAACACACCGGCAGTTCTGCACGTTTCATCTGGCAGCCATATTGTGCGCCTGACAGCGGGGAAAGATGCTTGGGAGCGGACACTGGCAGTCTCGGATGGGGCTGATCTGCGCTTACGTCCAACCTTCTAGCCACCGGCGCGTATAGTGGTAGCGAATCCACGGGGGACTCACTATGACCTCTTCGGAGATGCGCTTTATTTGTCAGTTTCAGTGTGACGGCGCTCCGCACACATTCGTTCTCCCGCGTCAAAGCCCATTAGGAAAATACGTTGGTGAACGATATCAACCCACGGGTATTTGGCCGATAGATTTCTTATGCCTTCCGCACGCGCATGTGTGCCGGGTTGATCTAGGATCAATCCTTCTGGACTCAGTAGCGACGCTGGCCCCAGGATTACATGCGGCCTCTCTCTGGGAGATTGAATACGAATGTGCCAAACAAAACTGCGGGCAGCGCCAAACCATATACACCAGATATTCAACAGACGCCCGCCAGTCAGACGTGCTAGATGTTTTACTAAACGCCAACCCGACAGTTGCCTGTATGGGGGGACATGCAGTGGTGTTCCGAGAGTCTGAGATAAGCGTGCTTTGGCTGGGTTCGTGACAATAGTTTGCATGAGGCAAAACTCCGTGCGATGATGTCGCTGAAGAGTTCGCCACACCGAGAGCCGCCCTGCAAAGGCGGCTTTTCTATTTTGCCTGCCTTCATTGTCCGATTGGTTTTCCAATCCCACAACGCCAAAATTCTATCCATGCGCATCAGCGCGGTTTATGAACACCGTAACGGCTCCGCGTATTCCAATTGCCGTAGTGACCGCCCCGGTGGTGCGCGTTGGTTGCCCCATAATAGTGGCCGCCGTGCGAGGTCCTGTGACGGCCACCGCCGTAGTAGGGGCGGCTCGCTGACGAATGGTAGGCAGCGCTGCCATACGTCCTGGGGTGGGCCATCGCTTGCCGTTTGCGCGGCCCCGTCGCGGAAGCCGCAGGTGGAAGTAATAAGGGGAAGAGCAGAACCAGCGCTGTCATTGTCCGCTTCATATCGGGCCATCTCCCGTTTTTTCTGCTAATTGGATTTGCCCTGCGTATCCTCACTGCAAAACATCGTGCTTTAGTCGGTTTTCTTTGCTTGTGAAAGCCACCACAAAGACACAGCGCCGAAAATGAGTGCTGGTGTCGAGAACAGCAGCGCAGTAATAGCGGCGTTGACGGGATGGTGGATTAACCTGGGGTCAAGGGCCTGATACAGACAGCACGCGCTGCACCATGACGCGACCGGCAAGACAATAGCAAGCTGCTTTGCGCGGGTGGTTCGGGGAATGAGCTTCATGCTATAGCCAATCAGTTTCCTACTGTAGCGAACCATCAGGAATGCCAGCGCACCTACCAGGAACGCCAGCGCACCTCCACACCCCAGCCATATGCCAATTGTAAGGATGCGATCACGATCACGTTCCCTCTCTTTTATCGCAGCCAATCTATTCTGTGAATCAGCATCACCTTGATCGGCGGCCTTGCGATACCAGGCAACAGCCTGAGCATCATCCTCTGGTACGCCTTGGCCGTTCTCGTAGTCCAGCCCAAGGCTGTATTGCGCATGGGCATAGCCTTGGTCAGCAGCTTTGCGATACCAAAAGACTGCTTGCTCGTCATTCTGCGAGACACCTTCACCATTGTCGTAGGAGACGCCAAGGTTGAATTGCGCACGAGCATAGCCTTGGTCAGCAGCTTTGCGCCACCAAACAGCGGCCTGCGCGTAGTCTTGCGGCACACCTTGGCCGGTCTTGTACAGCCAGCCGAGGTTATATTGCGCCCACGGATCACCCTGTTCTGCTGCGTTGCGATACCAGGAAGCGGCCTGCCCTATAGTTCCAGCCGTAGACATAGCGATCTCTGCGGCTTTCTCATCGTCATATCCGTTGGCTTTCGCCTTACTGTAAAGGTCATACCGCAATGCGGCCAGTGGCGCAAGCTGTACGAATTTTACTGGACCAAGGATCTTCTCTAACCGTGCCAGCGCGTCTTTGCTATCTTTCGCATTTTCTAGCCACGACGGCGGCTCAACTACGCCGCCATACTTTTTCGCCAGTGCTACGTAATCGGGAGCAGATAAAACCTTCTTTGCAACGGGAGTTTTTGACTGCGAGCTTGGCTGCTGTGACCGAAAAACCTCTCTCTTGCCTTCCGGGGCAGCTTGCGCGTGAAACAGCCCTCCAGCGAGAATCAGCATGGGCGTAACGAGCATTCGCCACGTCCCGTGATCCTCGTTTTTTCGGAACCGATGCGTCATTGGAGTCCTTGCCTGTACGTGCGTACCAAGGCGTGATAGATGCACGGATGGTAATACTTATCGTCTCTAGAATCAAAGTCATTAGTGCCCGACTATCAGGGCGTGGAACTTGATCCCCGCATCCAGCTTGGCGAAACCGTCAGAAAAAAGCGTCTTCTGCTCAATCTTTCCCAAGAGGGGCTAGCGGAAAGAGCCGATCTCCATTGGACGTACATCGGCGGAATTGAACGCGGTGAGCGAAATGTCAGTCTGCTGAATATCGTGAAAGTAGCTCGCGCTCTCGGAACTACCCCATCCCATCTATTGAAGGGAATCCAGTAAATACGCTCCCAGCCCGCAATGCGGAGTGACTGACGAGGTGGAAGCAGCGGTTCGGCGGCATCATCGCTTGAAATTGGTCGTACCCGTACCGCATCAGTTGACTCTTTCCGAGTGAATGACCAATGTCCGCCCCTGATCCCGATGGCGTATCTCAGGATGACAAGAACACGTTCTTTCGCACTCATGCACACCGAAGCGGTATTCCCCTCCGTCCAGATGACAGGGCGTAATATGTACATCCTGCTCCCAACTCGGGTCAGCCGCGTCGATCTCTTCCACGTCCTCCGTCACTAGCACGACCCGTCTCGTTCCGGTCTCCCGCAGGGCAATGACCCAGTCCGTCACCATTCCACCTCACGCGCAATCAGCGCAACCAATCCGCCCACCGTATCGTATTTTTCCCCATAAAGGGATTTCCTTCCGCCGAGGGCGATCAGCGGCACGTCAATAATCTCCCACTTCGACAACAAGTCAAGACCCCTCGCGGCTCCCCTCATGGAATCAATACATTACCCAGTCCGATATCGGACTTTTTTGAAAACTGCCAACATCTGAAAATCTATTTTGTGGAGTTTTTGCTGGCAAAGTCAGTCGCGCCGCGCCGAAGCACCCCCGCCTACCCCTCTCTCGGTGTTCCGCGCCTGCCGGGACGTTTCCGGCATAGGATAGCCTACCGGCTTTGCTTGCGGCGCATCTCAGAGGGGCGTGGATCGGGGCATCCTGTGGAGCCGGTTTGTACGATATCGCACAAGATATTTGTACGATATCGTACAAGATAAAGGCCCAGCAGTTAGGCTGGGTCAGTGGCCGCGCCAAAGCACCCCTGCCAAAGCACCGCCGTCTACCCCTTCACCGGTGTGCTGCGTGGCAGGCTTGGGACCGCCCGCTTACTGCTTGATCGTTGCAGAAAACGCATTGGAGAGATCACCCCGATCAGGTCGGAACGGTTGAGGAAACTTTGATCCAAAATGCAACGGTGAGGCGGTGTTTCCGAGTTCATAAACGGGCCGTTTTCGCCGACCAACCTACCCCCCTCTGCACGCCGTCCGCAGGCTCCGAAACAGGCTCATTTGCCACCTGTTTTTGTACTTCATTTGAAGAATCCTGTTTTTCATCCGAAACTGCCTCAACCCCGCGTGTTTCCTGCCTTCCACGCGGTTTTTGCCAATTACGGCACGCTTGTTGCAAGTATTCTCAATCACGCTATTTCTCGTTAATCTGTTTTTATCCAGATAGTTGTGGCTGCTAGAAAAACGCATGGCGGCAACTGTATTTTCTTGCGATGGGACTTGAGGCCGCTCTGGGCGTGCCTTCCATGCTGTAGTGGGCTTTGCTAAAAACGCCTTAATAGTGCTTTTTGATCGCCATCCTCGTTACATTCGGACATCCACAGTCGGAGTGGTCGGCGTGCGCGGGAGGTTCACTCCCCGCCGCCATTCGCAGGTCGGGAACATTCGGCATGAGGCAAACTGCAACGATGGATTTGAGGATCAGGAAGGTGCAACGTTGTAGCAGTGCGTCAATCGCAGCAGCACAGGGACGATTCGCTGCATACATGGCTGGTTTGAGCGCGCTGTAGGCTGATGCCGGGTCAGAATTGTTTGTCCTACCGGATACACCACCCTCATTTGCTCCGTTGACCGCGCCCACGGTTGCACTGACCCTCACCGGATGCCAGTGCTCCTTGCGTGTAGCGACTGTAGCGGAAATTGTAGCGGGTGCCGGTTTAGATGGGCTTGTACGGGTTAGAACTGAAGAGCCTTAACCCTTTGAAAATACAAGCGTAGTGAACCGGGTACAAACCAGCACAAATGGCCCTGAGAGGTCTGCAAAACCTTTATGCGTCGGTTCGATCCCGACCCGCGCCTCCAAATTCTTTCAACTACTTACTCTAGGTGTGTGTCGGGCATAGCGTTTTGCCAGGGCCGATTCAGTGATTAGCATGGCGGTGTTCAAACTTGGGCGCGGAAGCAGTAATCCGTGGGTGG
>JBAVOQ010000164.1:0-2669 GCA_049692235.1 Acidobacteriaceae bacterium
CGTTATCGGCAGTGATGCGGATGACGGCCGTGTCCACCGCGCCATCGCAATCATCCGGGCTGGCGTGCGGGGAACGAAGCTGAAGACATTCAATCTTCTGGATTTTCATGTACACTCTCCTTCTTTGAAAAAACTGGGCAGATGGAACGTGAGGTTTCGATAGGTTGTCGCTCCATGTTTGGTATAAGCAGTAAGCTATGCCGCGAGTATTTCTGGAGACACCTGCGAGTTACGCGTGAACAAGCCGAGCTCAACATCTGGAGAGGCAAGCAGTCGGACTGGACTGACCGGCTGATCGAGCGATCGAGGAGGAACCTAGCGTCGACGTAACTGAATTTAAGGGCCATGCGTACTGCCTTTCAAGCTGGCTCGGTACAAATCTTCAAGTTTGTCCACGACATGGCTGGCGGGAAGATTGTGACGGAGATACTCGATGATCGGAAGGCCGCCCTGCGCCTGGACTGGGATATAGCCGCTGTACCGGGGTCTGATGTATGCAGCCTGAATGGACGACAAAGTCCGTTCAAAGAAGTCGTCGGTGACATGATTCAGGGTTGGGTCCTTCCAGGCAGTCAGGCTTGCAGGCTGGCCGCCCGCCAAAGCATAGAGGTTCGTTTGGCATTGCGCGCCGGCCACAAAGAGACAATACGCGAGGGCCATGTCAGGGGCGGTGCACTGGCTCGATATTCCGATGCCCGTTCCGCCCAATATCGTACGCTGCGGATGACCTGTGCTTAACGTTATCGGCGCACTAAAACGGAGCCTGTTCGGAGCGAATCCTCGTCTGGAGTAATTGCTGTATGTGAAGGCGAATGGACAATAAGCGATGGTGTCGCAGTTCGCCATGTCTTCATAGAGCAAGAATGGATTGTAGCCATAGATGGTATCCGGCATGAGGCTGGCAAGCTCACGCAGCGTCTCAAGGGATTGTAAGGCGATCGTGCGATCCAGAAACTGATCGCGGGCAATCGCAACTGAGCTGCCGTATGAAACACAAAGCCCCATAAAGTTTAAGAAAAGATCGACGGGGGACCCTGGCATTCGAACATAACCAAGCCGCGCAAGGTCGAGAACATCCGCCCATGTTTCAGGCTCCTTCAAGTTGGCGTTGTCGAAAATATCTGGCCGGCAGCTTGCCGCCGGTGCGGCAGCGTCAATGGGGAGTGCATAGAGCCGATCGCGAAACCAGTGGCTGTCGAGACAAGGCCCAGCCGCATCTCTTCGCAATTCCTCCAATGTTTCCGGAGACAGCATACGTTGCAAGTCCAGGAGGCTTCCAAAGCGATCCACGTCTCCAAGCATCGGGTGGTCGATGACCAGGAGATCGAACGATCGCGACAGCGAGGTAAGGTCGGCATGGCCAAACTCGTGTCGGCTGCGTTTTTCCCACCGAATCTGCACGTTCTGATTTTGTTCTTCAAACCGCTGCGCAGCTGCGCAAAGAGGCGGGAAGGCCCGACTGTGATTCCAGGTAATACCTCGTAGAGAGACTGGCTTCATGTGGGTCACCTGACTCGATCGTGTAGGAAAATATTGGCGCCTCTTGGGGCAGAAATCCGGACCGCTTCAGTCTCTTCCATTGTCCCAACTCGCCATCCGGCCTCCGACTTGCTGTGAGCAGAATCGATGGTCGAACGAACGAGATTCTTCGCGGTAGCCTCATGCGGGTAAATCGCTATATCTCGTAGGGTCGGATCCATATCGCACCCGCCAGACATTTTGCAACATTCCATGTAGCTGCCCCCAAATTCATAAAAAGCATCCCGTTTGTTCTAAATACGTGAAGTTTGAAGCCTTGTCGATTTGAAACCGATGGCGCCATCTCGCGATAGAGCGATCAGTGTGCAGAGTATCGCGCCAGTGGTAGCTGATCTTGCGTTTGACCTAAGATCATCGCTGAGTACAGCGTAGCCTCGACGATCTTCAGCTTTTCTCCAAAACCGTACCACGCTTCCGAATTCAGCACAAAACAAGGAGCCCAGTTGGTGCAATGACAAAATCTAGAAATTGACAAAGTGCACATATCGCAAATACAATCCTGAGTTTCTCAAGCTGGACCTGATACGAACAGCTACGGAATTCCGGCGGCCCCTAATAAGAAAAGCGGACGCATGTTGGGCGCGCGAGGTACGCAAGTGCTTTCGGACAATTTCGAAAGAGCGCATGAACTCCCCATGCGACTGAAGATGACGTATCGCATATTGCCCGAGCAGCCCATGCTGAAGCACGTCTTCGACGGCAGACAAACGCAAAGAGGGAACAGGTCCTGCAATATCGAGGTCGAGAAACACGACTTCGTCGCACGTTCCGTGCCATCGTTGCTGTGCCGCCTTGAGAAACGTCGCTGCAGTACTTCTTGCCGTCGGTCCTCCGCAACAGGCCTTCATTTTCGAGCGAAACCAGCGACCGAAAACTAATCGTTCGTTCCCATCCGATCAATTCAACGACCTGCATCAAGGGCAACGTTGGGCGTTCATCGTTGAACAAACGCAGAACGTTACAGGCGCGCGCCACTGTTTCTGACATGTGCTGCGATGAGGAGAACGTGTATTGCTGACGGGTATCAATGACTTTGCAGTTTTGGGGGCGCTCCGAGCCTACGAGGAGGCGGGCCGCGGCAGTTGCTGCATCGCCGTCAGCATCGGTGGTGGACCGGAAGCTCGTCGGGA
>JBAVOQ010000165.1:0-28203 GCA_049692235.1 Acidobacteriaceae bacterium
GAGCATAAACCCAGGAATACTGTAATCCAATTACGTCGGTCGGTCAACATAATAATCTATTGCCAGACCTATTTACCCAGATGCCTCAGCGAACAATCGCCCAGGCAAATGTAGAAACTCCAGTGGCCGGTGTTTTACCGGCCCAAACGACGTCCCCGGCCGCCCAGAACGCGACCGGTCCATTCGGTTTTGCCTGTGGAACCAGCAAACAAGCGATTAGCAGTCTGGTTGGCCCGCTGAAAGAGGAAGGTGTGAATCAGTACTCTACCGCGACAGCACCCACACCCTTTCCTAACGTCGGCTATTACCTTCTGACCATTTCACCCACCCAGGGTTTACTGAAGGTTGCGGCAGAGACCAACGATATTGATACCGAAACTAACGGCGTGGATCTTATCAATCAGTTCCACACGATTGAAGCCGAGCTGGCAAAACAGTATGGCAAGCCGACCCGTCAGGAAGACTTTCTGAAGCCAGGCAGTATCTGGGCAGGTGAAGATGAGTGGACCCTGAGCTATATGAAGAAAGAGCGCACACTTTCCTCCCATTGGGTATTTTCGACTCCGAATCAGTGTGTAACTTCCATCGATCTGACGGCCGAAGTTGCCAATCAGACGACAGGAGCCATTTTGATTGGATTTGAATTCAGAGGATATGTTCCGCCTCCAGACAATCCCGTCAAGAAAAAGAACGCGTCACTCGAAACTTCAAAGTAGCTAGCCTAATCGCGTCCACGTCGCTATGTCGGAGCGTTCGAGCTAGATAGTCTGCAGGTAAGTCGTGTACGGCTCCGACCCAACCTCAGTAAATGGTACAAGGCGGTAGGTCGCATCCCCGCCGCGAACCTGCCATGCCCGCTGCGAGATACGCTGCAAATTGAGAAGGGAATTCCTGCCAAAGCTCGGCATCGGGCTTGTTTGCAGGGGTTTCAGCGCGAAAAGCACCAGCGGGCCGCGCATGACGGCCGTCGTATTCGGGTGGCGGGAATCGATTGCTTCCAGTCGTGTGACCAGCGGCAACTCTAATTCCACGCGGTCCCCATCCTTCCAGGTGCGTTTCACGGCGGCGAATTGTCCGGGAGTTATTTCACCCGCCCAGCGCTGTCCGTTGACGGTCAAAGAAGCTCCTCGGGTCCACGCCGGAATCCGAAAGTGGAGCGTCATTTCAGAGGGTGTGGCCATGTTGACGACGAAGGAAATATTCGGATCATAGGGCCACGTGCTCGCCTGGGTCAGCGAGAAGGTACCATCGACCCGCGACCACCGCAACGTCGACGGAATGTACAGATTGACGAAGACATCCTTGTCGTCGTGGAAGTAGGCCTGAATGCGGTAATCCGCCGCCACCTGCGGCAGCGTGCCAGAGCAGCACGGCCATGCAGCGCGATGGTAGACGCGCCCGCCATCGAAGTTGTAGTCGGAATAGTAGAACGATTCACCATTATCCTGCAATGCCTTGGCACCAAGGACTGTGTTGTACATCATGCGCTCCATGCTATCTCCGTAGCGGGAGTCGCGAGTTACCCGCAAGAGATACCGGGTTACTTTGAAGTGCGCATAGCTTCCGCACGGCGTTTCAAAGCTGGCGTGCGTCTTGCTGAGGCTGGCGAAGACATCGTCGCTGCCAGGTGCGCGCAGTTGTTCGTCGGGTCCCCATCCGCCTGTGGCAAAGCTTTGTTCCAGAAGCATTCCGAACGCATTCTTGGCCGCTTGCAAGTGCATCTGGCTGCCACCCAGCATATAGGCCATCATGGCCGAGCTCAAGGAATTCACATAGCCATAGGCATGATGGCCGGCCAGTACATTTTCGCCGCGCGACAGAGGCTCGAACCAGGTTTTGTCGTCAAGATATTGGAAGCCGAGGTCATAATAGCGTCGGCCCGCTCCACGCTGGTAGGCGAGGAACAGGTTCTCCGGCATCGTGTACGACTCATCCCAGTTCCAGGAAATATCGTGCTTGTCCGGTCTCCAGGAAACATCGTGGTCAATCGCATGCGGAGGAAGGTGAGGCAATGCCGTGTCGGTGGTCCGCTGCAGAATCGCCATGGCATCCGGGTCATTCACAAAGGTGTGTGAGTCGAGCAAGCCGAGTACAAGCTTGTCGTAGCAGTACGCGGGAAAGCGGTTTTTTATGTAGAAGTCTGGGCTGATGGTCGCCGCGTAGAGCCGATTCAGCCGTAGAACTTTCTCCCGGGTAGCGTCATCGCCGGTGATCGCATAGACGCGTGCCAGCGCGGACACCCACTGGCCAAAGGTGGAGGCAGGCGCAAAGCCGTAGTCGCCTGCAAAGTGATCCAGGTCAGGATTGTAGTGGTACCAGCCGCCCAGATCCTCACCGGGCGGCTGGCATTCCGGCCATTTGGCGAAACGGCTTCAGCAGGCTGTCATCGCTCAACTGCATCAGCACGGAATGCGTTCTGTGCAGTTGCGATTCGTGCAGGTCACTCGCCAGGATGACATCGCCATAGCCGAATTGTGACAACAGGTTCGACGGATGAAGGTCGCTTGCAAAGGCAAGGTTACCCCAGAATCCTTTTGCGGCGACGGCAGCGGCCGCAGCGGCAACCGACTGCACAAAGTTCCGGCGTGAGAGATGGCACGACATGAGGAAAAACCTCCACTCAGTAGTATGCCCCCGATCCGGAACGACACGAACTCAGGTAGAAAAATGCGCACACTTTCATGAGGCGCACATCCTGCGGCTCTTTTTTAATGCAGGTAGATACACCCTGCATTATTCCGTCAACACATTGTGCTTATCGCGTATCCAATATCCAACGATGGAAGCCAAAAGTGTAGTTGTCATAGGCGCAGGTCCCGGCGGTCTTGCGTCCGCAATGCTGCTCGCCCGCCGAGGATTTCGCGTGCAGGTGTTTGAGAAGGCGCCGCGAATTGGGGGTCGCACCGCCGAGGTGGCGCTGGGGCCCTACCGCTTCGATCTGGGGCCGACATTTCTGATGATGAAGTTCCTGCTGGATGAACTGTTCGAGGACGCCGCCCGGCAGACGAGCGATTATCTCGATTGTCGGGCGCTGGATCCCATGTATCGCCTGAACTTTCCTGACAAAACCATGCTGGCGCGTCCCAAGCCCGCCGACATGCGCGACGAGATTGAGCGCGTCTTTCCGGGCGAAGGCGCAGGATTGGATAAATTTCTTTCCTCGGAGAGCGTGCGGTTTAAGAAGCTATACCCCTGCCTGCAAAAGGACTATGGCAGCGCGGCTGCGTTATTGCATACAACCCTGCTTGCGGCGCTGCCTCACATCGCTCCGGGCCGGTCGCTCTATGACGTGCTCTCCACATACTTCCGTTCGGAGGAGTTGCGGCTCGCCTTCACGTTTCAGTCAAAGTACCTGGGGATGTCTCCCTGGGATTGCCCGGGCCTGTTTGTGATGATCCCGTACACGGAGCACGCACACGGAATTTATCATGTCATGGGCGGGCTCTCGCAAATTCCGCAGGCTTTCGCTAAAGTCGCGCGCGAAGAAGGCGCGAAGATTCATACCTCCTGCGGAGTCAAGCGCGTCCTGCTGCAGGGCCGTAAGGCGTGCGGCGTGGAACTGGAAAGCGGAGACGTCGTTCTTTGTGATGACGTCGTGATCAATGCCGACTTTGGACACGCCATGAGTACTCTCTTTCCTGACAGCGACCTGGGCAAATACAAGCCCTCCGCTCTTTCCAAGCGCAAGTACTCTTGTTCGACGTTCATGATGTACCTTGGCCTCGATCGGCTATATCCGGCTGCCGAGCATCACATGATCGTATTCGCGCGCGATTACAAGCGATGCCTGGAGGACATTACAAAAACAAAGATCGTTTCCGATGATCTTTCTGTCTATGTTCGCAATGCCGTGACACTGGACCCGTCGTGTGCTCCCGCAGGCCACTCGGCTCTCTATGTGCTGGCGCCCGTGCCGAACAATACCAGCGGAATCGATTGGGAGCAGCACCGGGATGCCTATCGCGAAACCATTTTGCAATTACTGGAAGACCGTACCCCTTATAAGGACCTGCGCGATCACATTCGAGAGGAGCTGATTCTAACGCCGGCAGACTGGGAGAAGCAGGTTTCCGTCTTTCTTGGCGCGACCTTCAACATGGGTCACAGTTGGGACCAGATGCTCTACTTCCGGCCGCATAACAAGTTTGAATTGTTCGATAACATTTACCTGGTGGGCGGAGGCACGCATCCCGGTAGCGGACTGCCCACCATCTTCGAATCCGCGCGTATCTCCTCCAACCTGATCAGTGCCAAGCACGGGGTGCCATATCCCAAGCCCAAGGCTTTCGCAGCATTGGGGATTGAATGAGCGACGAGACTGCTGCGAAACGCATCGATCGTGCCCGGGCGGCGAAGGCACTATGGGCACGGTTTTCGACAGCGGAACGCGCTCGACATCTGCGTCCGTTGCGGCGTGGGATCGCGCAGCGGATCGACCAGATCGTCCAGGTGATCTCCGAGGAGGTTGGGAAACCTCCGATGGATGCGCTGGCCGGCGATGTCATGGTCACGCTGGAGCAGTTGCGGTTTTATGAGCAAACCGCCGCTCATGTTCTTCGGCCAGTGAAGAAAGGAAGCCCGTGGTTTTTCTATCGAGGGGCACGCTTCACAGAGTTGTTGGAGCCTCACGGCGTCGTTCTGGTGCTGGCTCCGTGGAATTATCCCTTGCAGCTATCGGTGATCCCGATGGCGACCGCGCTGTTTGCCGGTAACTCCGTGGTGTTGAAATGCAGCGAACATACACCACATACGGCCCGCATGATCGAAGAACTGTGCGATGCTGCAGGACTGCCCGAGCACCTGGTGCAGGTTTCATGCGAGATGCCGGAACAAGCAATGGCCCTGGTAGAGGCAAAACCCGACTTCATATTTTTCACCGGCAGCAACAGTAATGGCCAAACGATCGCGGCAAAGGCGGCCACGCTCATGATCCCCACAGTGATGGAGTTGGGCGGCAAGGACGCAGCCATCGTGTTTGACTCCTGCGATCTGGAACGGACGGTGAACGGGCTTACCTATGGCAGCTTCTCCAACGCTGGTCAGGTGTGCGTTGGCACCAAGCGGATCTTTGTCCATCAGGGAATCTACGACCGATTTCTGCTGTTGCTTCTGAAAAGAGTGCGCCAGCTTCGGGTCGGCACGGCCGTCGAGAGTGACATGGGATTAGTCCGCCTCGAATCTGTGAAGCAACGCCTGCGGGAGCAAGTGGAAGACGCGCTCTCGCGCGGTGCGAAGTTGCACTCCGAGTGGCGAGCGGATGACGATGCCACAATCCCTGTCGTGCTGACGGGCGTTCCTAGAGACGCGGCTCTCCTGGTCGAGGAGACGTTTGGCCCCGTAGTTTGCATTGCGCCGTTTCAACGCGAGGCCGACGCCATTGACATGGCAAACGCATCTGCTTTTGCGCTGAGTGCGAGTGTGTGGACTGGCGACAATCGCCAAGGCGAGCGCGTGGCGTACGAACTGAACTGCGGCAGTTGCGCGGTGAACGACGTGATTCGCAACATCGGCAACCCACAGGTCGCTTTCGGTGGCAACCGCTCGAGCGGCTATGGCCGATATCACGGTGCGGAGGGTTTGCGAACATTTTCGCGCATCAAGACCGTGATGGTGGCTCGCCGTCTTCGTCGTGTCGAGGTCCACTGGTTTCCATTTCGAGCAAAGACATTCGACCGCCTTCGCCAATTGCTTCAAATGCGGCACGGCGGCAAAATGCAGCGCGGCATGAAGCGTCTGGCAAGCCTGTGGATGCTGTTATTCGTTGTGAGCTTTGGCGCATTGATAGGCCGATCGAACGCGGCCGCAAACTCCGAAGGTTCACTTGAGGCTACGGTCACGCTGCCACCCCACGCGCATGGACAAATTGCATACCTCGTCTTTACCTCTGCCGACGGCTTTCCCGGAGATCGCGCCAAGGCATTGCGTCACGGATTTGTTCCAGTCGCCGAACCGCCAGAAGCGCGGCAGTCCCTGGATCTTGGGGTGCTTCCGCCGGGAAGATATGCAGTCAGCGTGTATCTCGACAAGAATGGCAATCACAAACTGGACACAAACTGGTTCGGAATTCCCAAAGAGCCGGTCGGCGCGTCGAACAATCCAAAAGGCCGGATGGGCCCCCCGCATTTTAATGAATGCGCCTTTTCGCACGGCGAGGGAAACCAATCCCTTTCCATCACGTTGGTCCACTAGGGTGCGCCATGAAAAATAGCGCGGTGAAGGATGCAGCCCAAAAACGAGTGGTCGTCATTGGCGCCGGCCTCGGTGGCATGACAGCAGCGATTCAGCTGGCGCGTGCTGGCTTCTCGGTCGATCTGTTGGAGAAGAATGGCAATGTCGGCGGCAAACTGAACATTCATCGCGAGGCGGGTTTCAGTTTTGACCTCGGCCCATCGATTTTCACGTTGCCACAGATATTCCGGCCGATCTTCGAGCAGGATGGCAAGAGCCTGGAAGATTACATCCAGTTGGAGCGCGTCGATCCGCAGTGGCGCAATTTCTTTCCAGATGGAACCGTAGTCGACTTGTGGGAGAACGCCGCGGCCATGCGGCATCAGCTCGACAAGTTAGGCCCGCACGCCGTCGAGGATTATGCCAGCTTCCGCCAATACTCACGATTGCAGTATCAGATTGTGGAGCGTGGCTACTTTGCGCAAGGGCTTGACACGTTCTGGCAGTTCGTCAAGTTTTACGGTCTGCGAGGCGGCCGAGGGTTGGACTACACCGCAACCATGGCCGCCGGAGTCCACAAGCGCGTCCGCGATCCATACCTGCGCGACATCTTTGAATACTTCATCAAGTATGTTGGCTCCTCCGCCTACGACGCGCCGGGATTTATGAACCTGATGCCGAACATTCAGCTTGAGTTTGGCCTCTGGTATGTTCGGGGCGGCTTGTTTCAGCTCGCGAAGGCCTTTGAGCGAAGACTGCAGGAAACCAGTGTGCGAGTTCACCTGAATCATCGCGTGGCAGAAATACTCAAGCAGGGGAAAAGTGTTTCAGGTGTCGTCGCCACGCGCAGCGACGGCGCCACACTCAAGTTAGCTGCCGACTTTGTTATTTCGAACATGGAAGTTGTCCCGGCAAGCGCGCAGCTTCTGCGCGAGCCGCCGAAAGCGATGAAGCGTCTCGAACGTTTCGAGCCATCCTGCTCTGGCATCGTACTGCATCTTGGTTTGAATCGAATCTATCCCCAGCTTGCCCATCACAACTTCTTTTACTCCGGCGATCAGAAACAGCATTTTTATCGCGTCTTCCAGGAGAAACAGCTGCCCGATGATCCCACCATTTATCTAGTCGCGCCGACGCGCACGGATCCATCGCAGGCTCCGCCGGGATGCGACAACATCAAGATCCTCCCTCACATTCCATATCTTAATGACCGGCATCCTTACACGCGAGATGACTACGTCGCGTTGAAGGAGCTTTGCCTGGACAAGCTGGAACGCATGGGTCTGACGAATTTGCGGCAGCATATTATCGTGGAAGATTTCTGGACGCCCTTCGACATCGAAGAAAAATATCTATCCAACCGAGGTTCGATCTACGGTGTTGTCAGCGATATGCGAAAGAACTTCGCATTCAAAGCTCCCAAGCGCAGCCCCGATTACAAGAATCTGTTCTTTGTCGGCGGCAGCGTCAATCCTGGCGGCGGCATGCCCATGGTCACACTCTGCGGTCAGCATGTTGCTCGTCTGGTCATGGAACAAGCGGCGAGGTCCTGAATGATGGCCATTCTCCTGTTAATGTCGGCCGGGGGACTGCTTGCAGGCTTGGCGCTTCTGCGGAAAGTTCCGGTTGCACTTCCGTGCCAAACATTGGAGCGCGACCCACTTCGAGTTAGCGTGATCATTCCCGCAAGAAATGAAGAAAGCAATTTGCCGCAGCTTCTGGGATCTTTGCGGAGCTCTGCCAGTCCATCCCTGCAAGTGATCGTTGTCGACGATAGCTCCTCCGATGCCACGGCCACCGTCGCCCGAACATACGGCGCGACTGTCATCGATGCAGGTACGTTGCCCAAAGGCTGGATGGGGAAGACTTGGGCCTGTCACCGGGGTATGCTGGCGGCCACTGGAGAAGCACTATTTTTTCTGGACGCCGATACACAGTTTGTCCCTGAGGGTTATGCGCGAATCATCGAATACTTTGCGAAGCTCCCGCAAAATACTGCGCTGTCGCTGCTGCCATTTCACCGCACGCAATGCTGGTATGAAGAGCTCTCCCTGTTCTTTAATCTGCTGATGGCGATGGGAGCGGGTGGCTTCGGCAAGCTAGACACACCGCATCTCTTTGGGCAGGCCGTTCTGATTCGCAGAGATCTGTACGAACGGGCAGGCGGCCATCAGTCCGTCCGTGGTGAGATTCTAGAGAACCTGCGCTTCAGTGGCCACGTGCTGGCGGCAGACGGAAACATTTGCGCGCTCGGAGGGCGGGGCACGCTGCAGATGCGAATGTTCCCGCACGGGATTGGGCAACTGCGAGAGAGCTGGCAGAAGGGTTTTGCCGCTGCCGCTGGCTTAACTTCTCCTCTGGTTCTCGCGTTGTCGGTCTATTGGCTTTCGACCGCCATGTCGACCGCCATTCTGCTGTTTGTCTTTCGCGGTTCGATGTGGCTGGCGGTTGCGGTTCTTTATCTTCTCAACGTACTTCAAATCGCTTGGTACGCGCGGCAGCTCGGCTCCTTCCGGTGGACCATGGCTTGGCTGTACCCGATCGCGCTGTCATTTTATTTTGTTGTGTTCGGTCAGTCGCTGTGGCGACAACGGCTTGGAAAATCCGTGACGTGGAAAGGGCGCCGGCTATGGAATTGATTGTGGTGAACGCTTGCGGATGGCTCGTCCTGCAGCTGGCCATCGCGTGGGGTATGACGCGAGTGAGTGCTAAACACTTTGCGCGCGACCGTCGCTGGACGCAGGTTCATAGTTGGGAGATTGATCTATATCGCCGTTGGCTGCGCGTCCGCCGATGGAAAGCAATGCTACCCGACGGAGCGCCATGGGTAGGCGGAACATTTCACAAGCGCTATCTGGATCGCCGCGACTCGGCATACCTGCGCCAGCTTGTGAGCGAGACCCGGCGAGGTGAGCTGGCACATTGGCTGATGCTGGGCTGCTTTCCAATCTTTTTCTTCTGGAATCCGCCCTGGGTTTGGGGTGTGATGGCGTTCTATGCGGCTGCGGCCAATCTTCCATGTATCGTGGTTCAGCGATACAACAGGGAAATCGCCATGCGACTGCTGCAGCATCGAAAATTTCATTTCCCGATACCCCAAAGCGCCGCGAGTCCACAGTCCGAAATCCATTTCATTTCTCGCGTGTAATCGAGCGTCGATAACAGCCAGCGATCGAAGCCGGTCCAGTCCCCAGCGAACGCATCGCCTTAGTCGGGATTCTTCAATAGCCAGAAATGAAAGCCGTCCAGAATCGCCATCAGGGCCGCCTGGTTCAAATCGCTGCTTACACCCGCTGTGGTCCATGGCTCATGCCCGTCAGCCTGGAAGCTGACGGTGACTCGGACGTGAGCCGCGGTATCATGCGCGGAAATGTCGATGGCGGTGACGCTGAAGGTCTCCAAACGCATCTGTTTCATGGTCGGATACCAACGTTCCAATTCTTTGCGCATCGCCTTGCTCAGCGCGTCGACCGGGCCTGCACCCTCGGCCGTCGTCTCAATGATGGTGTCGTCACCCAATTGCAGCGACATGGAGGCGCGCACGGACCTGTTTCCAGCCTCGTCCGATTCATCGAGCACCTTCCAACGCTTCACGCTAAAGCTGTTTCGCAGCGTCTTCAACACTCGGATGCAGGCCAATCGAAACGAAATTTCACTCGCCGTGAAGCCGCCGCCATCGATCATGGATTGGTTGGCGTCGATCAGCGCCTGCGCCTGGACTGCATTCAGCGGAGTGCCCATCGATTCTGAAAGCAGCATGATATTGGCTTTTCCCGATTGACCATTGACCCCAATGACCGCACTGGCGCCGACTTTTTCCGGATTGCACCACAGGTAAGCGCCGGGGTTTTTTCGCTCGCTGCTGCCGTGCATTCCGGCCCAGGTGCCAAATGCTCCCTGGCCAACAATCGCAGCGCCGTGCGGCACTTCAAGTCCGAAAGCGCCGTACACCGTATGTGCCAGGCCAGTCAGTCCGGTCAGCGATTCGGGCGAGACAAATTCCGCCTCGCCTCTTAATTGCATGCTTCCAATCACGGTCGTAAGGTTCACGTTGCCGCACCGCTCGCCAGTTCCGACAAGCGTGCCCTGAATTTGCGCAGCGCCGGCGAAAATCGCAGCTCGAGTATTGGCAACGCCCAGACCGCGGTCGGTGTGGCCATGAAATCCAAATTTGACGTTGGGATAGGCCCAGGTCAGGCAACTCATCACCTGGGTCACTTCTTCCGGGCCCGCGCCACCAGTGGTGTCACAAACAACCAGTCGGCTTACATTCTGGCGCACGCATTGCGCCGTGATCTGGTTGAAATAATCCAGGCTGCGTTTGCTGAACCCCGCATCGCAAGCAGCGCCGTTTTCCCGGCGACCGCACGCCGCATCCATGGCATGCTCCAGGTCTACGATCACTTCAAGGCCGGTGTCTTGCAGGCACGCGATCGTCTCATAGACCATGCGCAGGTTTTCTTCCGGTGTCGTTTCCAATGACCGAACCACATCCAGCAGGCGGGACTTAACGACGACAACTGCGACCGACACCCGCTCCTTATAGCGCACCATGAATTGAACGTCCGGCCATTCCTCCACCTTGGCGCCACGACCACGGGTTCTGCCAAATAGCGCGAGTTTCGTCGCCCGCGTATCGACCGAATCAAGAGCGCGCGTCAGGTCTCCGACAAATTGATTCGCGCCTGCGAATCCGATTTCCGCATAATGCACGCCAAAACCGCCCATGCGCTGCAGCAGGCTGATCGCATTGGGTATGGAGATTTCGAGGTTAGGTTGTTGCATCCCATCCCGAAGACTGGTGTCGAACAGCTCAACTTTTCTGGTACTTGTGGCCTGCATCTGGTTCCTGTTCCCAAGGCATTTTCAGGGTTCTATATAAATTCTACTGTGTCGCGCGGATTTGCTTCCCGATGGTCGCACATCAAGGGGTCGATCGACGACGAAAATGGCGAGGCACCCTGTCAGCCACGGGAGAATGAATGTCCGTGCGAGTCCGAAGTTGCGGCGACAATGCTGCAAAACGTTTGAAATGTGGTGGCCAGGGAGGGAATTGAACCCCCGACGCCAGCCTTTTCAGGGCTGCGCTCTACCACTGAGCTACCTGGCCGTGTAGATTTTTCCAGAAGGGAACTCTGCACACGAGTGGAGGGAAGTGAAGATATCCGATTGCTGCTTCTTGGTGAGTATATCAACCACTGAGAAGACTGCCAAACCCGGTTGAACGATGCTGCCGGGGCGAATACTCTGAAGTCAGCGAGGGAACCATGACAGAGAACGCGCAAAAAACCGAAAAAATCCAGAAGAGTGACGCCGAGTGGCGTCAACAGCTGACGCCGGAACAGTATTACGTGACTCGCGAGAAGGGAACCGAGCCAGCCTTTTCGGGTGCTCTCTATAAAAACCACGAGGATGGAAGCTATCACTGCGTGGCCTGCGACGCGCCGCTGTTCAAGTCCGACACCAAGTTTGAATCCGGTTCGGGCTGGCCAAGTTTCTGGCTCCCGGTTTCGCCGGACGCGGTAGAGAACCATGAAGACGTGAGCCATGGGATGCGTCGCATAGAAGCGACGTGCGCGCGTTGCGGCGCGCATCTCGGCCACGTATTTCCCGACGGCCCCAAGCCGACCGGACTTCGCTATTGCATCAATTCCGCCGCGCTGAAATTCGAAAAAGAATAAGGCGGCGCACACGAAATCCGTCGCGAAGCAACAATCACGCCATCACTGCTGGCCCATTTGCTGCTGCATTCCCGGCGGCATCGGAATCGAGATGTCGAGCGTTTTTACCGGACCCAGAGTTGATAGCGGGGTGCCGAATTGCGCCTCGTTTCCTACTACTAGAATAGCCAGCTTCGACGGATGAACGTACTTGTTGGCCACGCGGGTGACATTGGCGGCCGTCACCTTCTCAATACCGTCGCGATACTTCTCAATAAAATCGGGGGGATAGCCGAAGAAGGCCAGCGTCGCCTGCTGCCGCAAGATTTTTTCCGGTGAGTCAAAGTGGAAGACCCAGGAATTCAACACCTGGTCTTTCGCGTTCCGAAGTTCCACGGCGGTGGGCGGTACAGTTTTCAACTTGTCAATCTGTCGTAACATCGCTTGCGTAGCAGCGACGGTGCTGGCGCTTTTCGTTCCCGCAGCAACATAGAAGAGCCCCGGATGGTCGTAGCTGGCGCCGTAAGCTCCTTCGACGGAATAGGCGAGTCCAAGTCGCGTGCGTACATCCTGGAACAGGCGCGAGCCAAAACCGCCGCTAAACACGGTGTTCATGACGCTCAGCGCGTAGTAATCCGGATTGCTGCGTTCCGTGCCAAGCCCCACGATCCATACGTTGCTCTGATTCACATCGCTTTTTTGAGCAAGGTATACGCCGGACGTGGGACCGGGAAATGTTGTTTTGACCGATACAAAATCTGGACCGCGCGGTAACGGTTCAAATGCGGTGCGGAGTTTCGCTTCCATCTCCGCTGTGTTGAAGTCGCCGCTAATTCCCAGGATCATGTTGTTCGGCGTCACGGTTCGATCATGCCATGCTGTCAGGTCCGCCAGCGTGACTGCGTGTACGGTAGCGAATTCCGGCACGCGCGCGTAGGGATTGTCCTTGCCGTAGGCAAGCAGTTCCGCTTCACGCACCGCAATCTCTTCTGGATCGTCGTTGCGGCGAATGATGCCGGTGTCTTCCTGCTGCCTGGCGAGCGCGAGCTTGTCCGCGCGAAATTCCGGATGCAGCAGCAGGCTCGTCGCCATGCCAAATACCTGGTTGAAGTCCTGCTTGAAACTGGACCAGGTCATGCTGGTGGATTCTGTATCGTTGTTGGTTTCTATTTTGGCGGCTTTCGCTTCCAGAATGTCATCCATCTTGTCGCCGGTCATGGCCGCCGTGCCGCTGGTGCGCCACGCCGCGCCATACAAATCGGTCAGCCCGGTCTTGTCCGCCGGTTCATCGCGCGAGCCGCCACGAATCATGATGAAGCCATTGATGAACGGCAGTTCGTGGTCCTCCTGCAGAAAAATCGTCATTCCGTTCTTCAACGTGATCCGCGTCGGTTGTTTGGGATGGAAGGCCGGAAGTGAGGGAATGGGAACCTTTTTCCATGAGGTCCAGGGCGCAGGCGATCCGGGAGGCGCCGTCGCCGACGAAGCCGCCTGGCCGAATGCCGAGCCTGAAAAAGAAGCGAGCGCGATTCCGAAAATTGCTGCGAAGAGTCCGATGCGAGCGCGCATTAGCGGCCTCCTTGTTTCGACGGAGTGGTCTTGGCTGGCGGTTGCGCGGGTGCTTCGGGGGCCGGTTTTGCCGGCTTCTGCGCGGCGAATTCGATCATGGCGTAGGTTCGATTTTTGGCGGTAAATACCTGGTTGGAGACGCGTCGTATATCGGCTTTGCTGACGGCGTCAATCTTGTTCAATTGTTGGAATAGCATGCGCCAATCACCATAGCGCAACTGATAGGTGCCCAACTCCTGTGCCAGACCCTCATTGTTATCCAGGCTGCGAAGAATATCGGCGCGGGCCCGTGTTTTAAACATGGCCAGTTGTTCATCCGTCACGTCCTGTGTCTTCAACTTGTCGATTTCAGCATGGATCGCAGTTCGCATCTGCTGTGGCGAGTGCCCAGGAGTGGGGACAGCGTAGAACGCAAAAAGGTTGGGATATTTGTCGCCCGGAAACCCGCTGAATCCCGCCGCCTCTGCCGCAATTTTCTGATCGCGCACCAGACTGCGATACAGGATGGACGTGCGCCCGTTCGACATGATGTCGCCGATCGCGTCATACACGGCGTCGTCCTTATTCAGATAATCCGGACGATGATACCCCTCAATGTAAAAGGGCTGCGTCGGCTCTTCCAGGGTGACCGACTTTTCGGCCTCCTGCAGCGGTTCCACCGTCGCCAGAGGCCGCGGCGTCGGCCCCGCGGGGATGCTGCCGAAATATTTCTCCAGCATCGGCATGGCCTTGGTTGCAGTCACATCTCCCACCACCGTGACCACGATGTTCGAGGGCATATAGTATTTTTTGTGGAATGCGTCCGCCTCGGTGGCGCTGATCTGGCTCACATCCGACATCCACCCCGTCCCCGGATTTCGATAGGGGTGCGCGACGTAGGCCGTCGCCAGGAACTGCTCAATCATAAAGCCGATGGGATTGGAATCGACCCGCATGCGACGTTCTTCCATCACCACGCTGCGCTCTTTATAAAACTGCCGCGGCACCGGGTTCGCAATGCGATCGCTCTCCATGTACGCCCACAATTGCAGTCGATTGGCCGGCATGCTCCAGAAGTATTCGGTCGCATCGCTGGCTGTTTCTGCATTCACCCCGACGGCGCCATTCATCTCTGCAATTTGTGTGAACTGATTGGGGATGACATATTTGTCGGCTGCGGTGGTGTCAGCGTCGAATTGCGCCTTCAACTCTTTCAGCTTGGCTGGATCCTGCCCGACGCGCTTGCGATATTCGGCGTCATACGCGGCATACGACCGTTCTACTTTGGCCAGCGCGATTTTTTCCGCAGGGTAGTCGGTGGTGCCAATATCTTTCGTACCCTTGAAGGCCAGGTGCTCGAACATGTGCGCCAACCCGGTTTCCCCTTTGGGGTCCTGCACGCTGCCCGCGTTCACAATGGTGAAGAAGCTGAACACCGGCGCTTCCGGCCGGTCGCACACGATCAGAGTCAGGCCGTTGGGCAGTTTCTTCACCGTCACTTGCTGCGCAAAACTCTTCTCAATCGTCTGAAATTCCTGGGCGCTCGCGATCGAGCACAAGCAGCCTGCCATCAGCATTGGCGCCAAAGCATGACGCAGCATTCGACGAATCATGGGACGGAATACCTCAGAAGGATTGTCTCGAGCGATTGAAAATCTGGTACCGAACATCATTAGTGTCGCACTCGATCGCATTCTCGCACAATCCGCGACAGCGCCAGCTTGCTTCTATGGCATTCGCAAAAGCTGTCAGTGATGGGCGAACAGGCTAAAATCAATATCTCCGACGGAACTCTCACTTATGAATCTCGAAGCTATTCAATCTGCGTTGCAGGCGGCCGGCCTTGATGGCTGGCTCTTCTACGATCATCACCATCGCGACCCGATTGCCTATCGCATTCTGGGACTGAGCGATTTGCTGCACGTCACGCGGCGATGGTTCTATCTGATTCCCGCGCATGGAGAACCGAAGAAGCTGGTGCATCGCATTGAGCAGGGAAGACTCGACCCGCTGCCGGGCTCGAAGGCGGTCTATTCCACCTGGCAGGAACTGGAAGCGCAGTTGGCGCTGATGCTTGAAAACTGCACACGCCTGGCCATGCAATATTCTCCACGCAACGCGATCATGTATGTATCGATGGTCGATGCAGGCACGGTCGAAGTGCTGCATAGCCTGGGCAAGGAGATTGTCAGCTCGGCGGACATGGTCAGTCACTTTGAAGCGGTCTTGAGTGACGAGCAGATTGCCAGCCACTACGCGGCGCAGCAGGCTCTCGACGCAATTCTGGCGGAGGGCTTCCGTGAGATTGGTCGTCGCGTGCGCGCCGGCGGCACCACGGAGTTTGCCATGGTCGGATGGCTGCAGGAAGCGATGCGGCGTGAAGACCTGGTCTGGGACAACGGGCCGAATGTTTCTGTGAATCGCAACAGTTCGGATTCTCACTATGAGCCCGCTGCGGACAAGACGCAGCCCATCGTCGCGGGAGATTTTTTGCTGATCGACATCTGGGCGCGGAAGAATGCCCCGCGCACCGTCTTCTATGACATCACCTGGACCGGCGTGGTGGGCAGAAAGCCGACGACCCGCGAGCAGCAGGTGTTTGAAACGGTGGCAGCGGCCCGCGATGCGGCGATTCAGCGCGTTTCGCAAGCCTATGCAAACAGCCAGCCGATTGCCGGTTGGCAGGCGGATGATGCCGCTCGCGATGTGATTCGTGCGGCGGGATTCGAAAAATATTTCACCCACCGTACCGGTCATAACATTGCCACCGACATTCACGGCAATGGTGCGAACCTGGACAACTTTGAAACGCACGATGAGCGGCTGATCCTGCCGAACACATGTTTTTCAGTCGAGCCGGGGATTTATCTTCCCCAGTTTGGCGTGCGCAGCGAAGTCGATATGATGACGCGCCCCGGCGAAGCCAAAGTCAGCGGACGTATACAGAAGGAATTGGTGCGCATCTAGAGTTTCGCCGCCCTGAATTCACTACCCCGCCACGCGATCGTCGCTCGGAAGCCTGCGCGACACCGACGGCGACGACGCAGGGCAACAAATGCACAGCACGAAACTGGTATATTCGTTGGAGATGTCCACCGCCAAGGCCACCACGAAGGATAGCGCCGCGCAACCTGCCGCGGACTCCAAGCCATACTCCGCCGGAATCATTCTCGTCGCCGGCTGGATGATTCCCGGACTCGGTCACTTGATGCAAGGAAAATGGATTCGAGCAGCTCTGCTGTTTGCCTCCATCACCTGCATGTTTTCGCTCGGCCTGGCCATGCACGGCAAAATTTATTCGGCCAACACCGGAGAACTGATCGAGATGCTGGGATTTATCGGCGATCTGGGCAACGGCGTCCTGTATGTTCTGTCCGCCTTCTTTGGATGGGGTCAGAATGTCGTCCAGGTTGTCACTGCGGATTATGGCACCAAGTTCATCGTCGTTGCCGGATTGCTGAACTTCGTTTCCGCCGTCGACGCGCACAGCCTGCGGTTGGGGAGGAAAAACTGATGTACACGCCCTCTCACTTCACCGCGGTGCTGTTGTTCGCGCTGTTCACGTCTGTCGTCTTTGGGATTACCCAACGGTCAGAAGCGCGGGCCATGATTCGATATGGGGTATATTGCTTTTGCCTGTTTGTGTTGGGAACCATCGCCGCCAGCTGGGCGATGTGGCTGATCAAGCACTGAAGCGCCGTAGACAAACTTGCCCTATGTTCCAGGCTGTTGCATCCCGTCCGCACACAGTATCCAAACCTAATGCCAGCGTTTCTCCCACAACATCGCATCAAAGCGGTGTTGTACGTGGTAGCCAAGCCGCCGATACAGGCTGACGGCGCTTGCGTTTCGTTCGGTGACCGTCAGCGTGACGGCGGTGCATCCAGTGGCCCGCAGAGAGCCCGCGCACAAGTCGAGCAGTTTTTGGCCCACTCCCCGGCGCTGAAATTCCGGCAACACGCATACCTGGGTCACGTGGCCGACGCCGGCACTCACTCGCGAACACAATAAAAGGCCCAGCAGCCGATCGTTGTTCGGCGAAGCCAGCACCCAGGAGGCCTGCTCTTCAAAAATTCCACAGCCAGGAAAGCGCACGACATTATGCAAAAATCGCTGCGCCCCTCCCAATGACAGATATTGGTCATTGATTTCGCTGTCGATATGTCCCGAGTACGCTGCGGTTATCAAAGGGGGAGACAAATCGAAGTCAGAATTCTTCCAGCGGCGATAATGGCCTCCGCCGGGGCCTGCGAACTCTTCAGGGCGAGCGGGAACAACGGCTGCCGTCGTCTCTGGCGGTTTCAATTCCAACTCCATAAACAGCCGCGGATATAGTTGAAAGCCGGCTCGCTCGAACGGTTCACGATGCAGGCCATGCGGGTGCAGCAGCAGTTGCGCTTCTACGCGGGTCAAATCGGGCGAGTGTTGCAGCGTTTCCAGCAGGCGATCAATCAACTGCAGCTCGACGGCGACGGCAGCGGTTTCGTCCTCTCTCTGGCGCGACGCGAATACATCCCCAATGACAGCCTTGTTGGTCTCATAGACACAAAAGATATATCCGCAGACACGGCCCTGATCGAGAGCTGCATAACCGCTCAACAAATGCGACTCGATGTACTGGAGTACAAGGCTGGCGGAGCTGCGATAGTCCCAGTGGAGGCGCTGGCTCCAAAGCGCGCTCTCTTCCTCCAGCAGCGGACGAAGGTGCTGCGCGGAAAAATGGCGCAGGTCTAAAAACTCGAGTTCGAGTGCGGAGGTCATGATCGCCTTCGCGGTCGAATCCAGGGGAAGAAAACTCGCGAATACACGCGGCCGGAGATATCAACCGTATGGCGCGAGTGTACGGCATTGTGGGTGGAATCGAAAAGCCGCAAATCCAGAAATCGCGTCGGATTTCGCGGGCGTACATCGCCTGACACCCTTCGGACGAAGGCCGTGACCGATGTCTTCTTGATAGTTATTGCGACTTTGGGCTGACCCGATAGACGGTCAGATCTTGCGGGCGATAAAAAAACAGCGGCTCATATTGACGACCGGCCAGCAGCTTTTGGAGCTGCTCCTGCGAATGCTGTTCCTCCGCCTGATTGGGAAGGTCCTGCACCACCAGAAGATGCGCGTCCGGGGGGATTCCGGCTCGCTGGTAGTTGGTGACGCGCTCATTCAGATAAAAGCCCAGCCCATATTGCACGTCGCGGCGCGCCTGGTAAACCGCGACAATATGCGGAGCATCCGGTAGTGCAGAGATTTCATGGGCCAGGGTACGCGCGGAATATTTTTGATCGAGCAGGGTGCCGTTGCGCGTTCCCAGCAGGAACACAAGAACCAGCGCCACCGGCACCAGCGTCGCCACCCGTAGCCGATTGATGCCAAAGCGCACGACCACCACCAGGATTGCGATCGCAACGGCGGTGCCCTCCATCATCGCGGCAAGTATGATACGCATCGGCGGCCACTGGTGCGGATGGATCAGAATCATGGGCAGCATCAGCGTTGCTGCCACCAGCGCACCCACCACGATAGAGTGAATCGTGAGCAGAGGCATCTTCAGGCCGCGTTTTCGTATGCGATTCAGATAGTCGCCACAAAGAATGGTGATCGGCGGCACCGCGGGCAAAATGTATCCGGGAAGTTTCGACTGCGAGAAGCTGAAAAATACGATGGGGAAGGCCGCCCACAACACGAGGAACTCAGGGAATGCGTCGCCCGCCCTTGGGTTGCCGATGTAGCGATCCGGATTGCGCCGGACCTTCCATTCATCAATGGAATCGCGGACCGCGTCCCAGCAGGCAGCCCACGCCAGGGCAAGCCATGGCAGCAACGCCAACGCCATAATAGGAATGTAGAACCAGATTGCCTGTGAGTGACGAAAGCGGTCGGTCGCAAAGCGCTCCAGATTATGTTCCCAGAAAAACACCCTGAGAAACTGCGGGTTTCGATGCTGCACCGCGATGAACCAGGGCAACACCATCGCCAGATAAAGGACGATTCCCGGAATCCAGATCGTGCGGCGCAGTAGCGACCACTCTTTGCGCAGCCCCGCAAACAGAAAAATTATGGCGAATGCCATCATGGGCGCTACGGGGCCTTTGGCGAGTGTGGCAGCGCCTCCAAAAAAATACAGGTCGAACAACCAGAATTTTTTGTCCGTCTCATACCAGGCATACCAACCCAGCATGCCAATACAGAATGGCGCGGCCAGTTGCATGTCAGTCGATGCGCCGCGGGCGAATCCAATGATGCCGGCGCAGGATACGGTGATCAGCGCAGCATCCAACTGGCCGCCCGGCCGAAATCGCCGCATGTGCAGATAAATCAGGACGATCAGAATAAAAGCGAATTCCGCTGAAGGCAGCCGCGCCGACCAGTCATGAACTCCAAAGTCTTTGAAGGAGAACATGGCCCGCCAGTAGTACAACGCAGGCTTCTCCAGCCACGGCTTGCCGTACAAAACTGGAGTGATAAAGTCATGCCGGGCCAGCATTTCTCGCGCGATTTGCGCATAGCGGGGCTCGTCTGCGCCGACCAGGCCAATCACGGACCCACCCAGGTAGGGAATCAGTCCATAACCGAGAAAAAAGGTCGTGAAGCCCACCAGCGTGGCAAACTCAGCCACCGTTGCGGCGGTGAGCTTCTGCCAGAACGCTCCACCTGGCAGGTATTGTCTCCAATTGTCGCTTCGATTTGCGATCACTTCGTCCTGAGTACTCAGCTTCGCAACCATACGTGCGAAGACCTTTCTCAGCCTACCAAATGCTGCGATGAATGACGATGGAAAGCGAAAATGCGCCGGATGACCGATGTTGGGTAGACGGAAATGCTTGAACGATCCCGTGCAAGAGATCAATTAAATCTGGCAGGATAGTTGCAATGAGAATTTCCAGACGTCGCATGTTGGAAAGTATCGCCGCCAGCGCTGCGGTTGCGTCCGGCGTCCCGGCGCTATGGTCTGCGAATGATGCTTCGATCGTTCGTCGCGGACGAATTCAGCAATCCGTTTGCCAGTGGTGCTATCCGCATATTCCGTTGGATGACCTGACTGCTTACGCGGCTCATATTGGATTGAAGGGCGTTGATCTCCTCAATCCCGACCAGTACGAAGTTCCGCGACGCTATGGATTGACCTGCACCATGGGCTATGCCGGCGGCGGTGAGATTGCCCAGGGCTTGAATCGCCTCGAGAATCATGCTGCCATCGAACGTGGGTTTCGCAAAAATATTCCGCTGGCGGCCAAGGCTGGCGTTCCGAATGTGATCACATTTTCAGGCAATCGCGCCGGTCTCTCTGACGAGCAAGGCGCGAAGAACACGGTGATTGGATTGAATCGAGTGAAGAAAATTGCCGAAGACCACGGCGTCACCATCTGCATGGAGCTGCTGAACAGCAAGGTGAATCACAAAGATTACATGTGCGATCACACTGCCTGGGGAGTGGACGTGATGCAGCGAGTAGATTCGCCGAATGTGAAGTTGCTGTACGACATCTACCACATGCAAATTATGGAAGGCGACTTGATCGACACCATCCAGCAGAACATTCAGTGGATTGGTCATTTCCACACCGGCGGCGTTCCCGGCCGGCATGAACTGAACAATCAGCAGGAGGTTCAATGGGACGGTGTCATGCGCGGGATCGTGGCCACGAACTTCCACGGATATGTGGCGCACGAGTTTGTCCCGGCGGGCGATCCCTACGCCGCTCTGCTGCAGGCGGCCAATCTGTGCGATGTCTAGCTGATGTTGGGGCCAAGAGATTTCTATTGGCGCCGGGCAAGAGAAGATTTGCCTTGCCACTCTTCAAATGTTTTCGGTGACAGCATGCAGGCGCAGATGCTGGCGCACCGCGTGCAGAATGCGGTCCGTGGCCGCTTGGATGGGTCCGTCCAGGGTGCAGCCGCTGGCATTTTCGTGCCCTCCGCCGCCGAATTGCTCGGCTACATGAGTGACTCGAACCGTACTCTTGCTGCGTAAACTGACGCGAATGCGCCGATCCGCCATTTCACGCAGGAACACCGCAACCTCGACTCCTGAAATTCCAATGGCGTAGTTCACGATGCCGAGCGAATCTTCATCGCTGGCGCCGAGTTGAACCATGTCGTCATGCCTCACCCACAGCCATGCCACACTGTCATCGCGCTGCAGTGTTGTCAGCGCCGCGCCCAACAACCGCATCTTCGAGAGCGGGTTGCTGAAGTACAGATCCTCGGCGATGCGCGCCGGGGTCGCTCCCATGTCGACTAGATCCTTGGCCAGCGCGAATGTATTGGCGTCCGTGCCTTCATAGCAAAACGAACCGGTGTCACTGAGCAAAGCCGTGTAGAGGCAGGTCGCCATCGCCGGCGTCACCGTTACTTTCGCAGCGACAGCCAGCCGGTAGACCATCTCCGCCACCGCACTCGCCTTGGTATCGATCCAGTTCACGCTGGCAAACGGGGTGCCGCTGGTATGGTGGTCGATATTGATGAGAAATTTGTTGTCCAGGCCTTCAAGGCGCGACCGCCCAACGCTATCGCACTCCAGGAAGATCACCGCATCGGGCTCAAATCCAACCATCGGGCCGGCGAATTGCCGGATCTGGTCCGCCGCCGGAAGCGTTCCATAAATGACAGGCACGGGATCGAACATCTGCATTTCCGCCTGCTTGCCCATCGCGTTCAACGTCATCCACAACGCCAGCAGGGAACCCACCGCGTCACCGTCGGGGCGCGCGTGCGACGTCAGCAGAAAGCGCTGCCGCTGCCGGATCACGTCCAGTACTGCCTCAATCGACCCCTGCGACGTGTCAAGCGTCGGAGTCTCGATGCGTCCGCCATTTCCAATCGAATTCGCTGGCGTTCGCCGCTCGGTCGTGGAGGGTTCGGTCATTCTTATTCGGGCTCGCTCGATGTAGGCTTCGCCGCCGCGGCTTCCGCGTTCTGCTGCTGCAACCTTTCCTTCTGCCGATTGCGCCGTTCCACTCTGCCCAACAGTTCGTCGATTCTCGCGCGCACTGGCTCGGAATGGTCTACCTGGAAAAACAACTCCGGGATATGGCGTACCCCCATTCGCTGCAGCAGTTGATGGCGAATGTATCCGCGCGCCGCTTCCAGGCCCGCCAGCATATCCGCTTCATCCTTGCTGTCGCCATCCACGGATACATAAATCCGCGCCGATTTCCCCCCCGGAGCGAGCACCACCTCACTGACATAGCCGAAATTGATGCGTGGATCGCTCAGTTGACCTTCCAGCATGGCGCTGATTTCCTCGCGCAGCGTTTCCGCTACGCGGTTCTGGTGATAGGTACGTCCGCGCTGTTCTGGCATGGTGTCATCCCTTTCCATTCCATTGCATCAAATCGCTCGCTGCGAAGAATCCAGCAAACGAATGAGGATATCAAACTTGCACCCAATCAACCATTCGGGCGCTTTATTCCTCCGGGAAGAATTCCACGAAGCTGTCGCTCACCTGTCCGCCATGTGTTTCCACAATGCGAATACTGGCTTCTTCCAGCTGCTGCATTTGTCCGCGCAGATAGTCTCTGGAGGCGGAAATCGCGGCAATGCCCACCGTGGCGCGTTGCCACACCACCACTTCGTCCAGCTCCGCGACAGATACGTTGAAGCCGTGGCGAAGCGAATCCTTCAGGCTGCGAACGCACTGGCGCCGATCTTTCAACGAGCGGGCGTATTCCAGTCTCAGCTCAAGGGTAAGGACGGCGAGGTGCATGGAAAATGATACGGCGTCAGGCCAGGGCTGCGGCGATATTCGGCCCTTTGCCACAGGTTTTGCGCGTGAAACCCAATGCTGTTCCGGCAAAGCAACAAGCTCCTGTTCGCGCGCTTCCTACTGGAGAGGAAGCGCTGGGACCGCCATCGCTCCGGGGAGGACAAGAATGTGAAAGCAGTTCAGTTGCATGCTTATGGCGGAGTCGATCTGTGTACTGAACCCTGACCTGCAACGGCGTCAGACGTCTGTGGGGGCGACTCAGGTCGGGTTCAACTCGGCCGACGGATATCGGTGCGTTGCGGTTAGACTGTCAGGCTTGGATGTTCCTGTCCGTGATTTGAATGTAGCTCCGCTACTGCGTAGCAGCGCCTTCGGCCGCTTGTTCCCCAGCGGGCGGCGCAGCTTTTTCTTCGCCGCTGGCTGCCTGGTGGTTGACCAGGTCGCGCAAATCCTTGCTGGGCTTGAAGTAGGGTACCCGCTTCGATGGAACTTCGACGCGCGCGCCGGTCTTGGGATTGCGGCCAATGCGCGGATTGCGCTGCCGCGTGCGGAAGCTGCCGAATCCACGGATTTCGATCTTATCGCCGGAGCGCAAAGCAGCTACGACGGAATCGAAGATGGTCTCGATGATCGTCTCCGCGTCAGTACGCGTCAGATCCCCCAGTCGCATTACGTCCACTACAAGATCGGCTTTGGTCATGAACAGGCCCTTTCTCCTTCAGAGTATAGGATGCGTGCTGGGGTTTGCGCATCGATTTCGCAACAACTTATTGCCATAGAAAATAAAACCCTGGACTTTTCTCCAGCAGGGACTGCAACTCCTCCGGATTGGGGAAAGCCAGCTTGGAGTCAGCCCCTAGCATCAGGTCGAACAGGCCAGGATGGCGTTGGCGCGGACGGACGATCACAGGCTCTCCTTTTATACCCACAGCGCGAGCTGTGTCCAGCAGTGCCTCGCGAAAGCCACCATACTGATCTATCAGATGCAGACCCAGGGCCTCCTGGCCGGTCCAGACCTGCCCCGTGGCCAGCGTCTGGACGTCCTTTACCGGCAGACGCCGCCCCGTCGCCACATCCTGGACAAACTGCGCATGCATGTTGTCAATCAAGCCCTGGAAATAGGCTTGCTCCGCCGGTGTCAGGTCGCGGGTTGGCGAGCCGGCATCCTTCAGCGCGCCGGCTTTCAGGATCACATTCTTCAGCTTCGCCCACTTCAGCAGGTCGCCGTAATTGATCCACTCCATAATGACGCCCACGCTGCCGACAATGCTGGCCTGGTTGGCGTAAATCTTGTCTGTGGCCGTGGCGATATAGTAGGCTCCGCTGGCGCCAACGCTCTCAATGGAGGCAACAATGCGTTTCTTGTGGTGGTTGCGGATGCGCAAAACCTCGTGATAAATCTCCTGCGAAGCGGCCGCACCGCCGCCCGGAGAATCGATGTGCAGAATGATGGCCTTGACGGAATCGTCGTTGGCGAACTTCTCCAGCTGATCGTCGGTTTTGTCCGCCGAAAGGATCACGCCCTTCAGGTCCACCACGGCAATCTTGCCGGAACCAAATCCATCAAAACCAGCCGCGGAGCCACCGGAAGATTGCATCACATGCCATGCCGCCGTCCACAACAGCACAACGAACAGCAGAAACAGCCCCCCAACCAGGCTGAGCCAAAACCAGAAGGAATGTCCGGATGTCGTCTCGGTTTGAACGTCCATACCGGGGAGTGTAGCACCGGAAGGGCGCTCGATCCCATCCATCGAACATCAGGACCTCCGCAATCGACATTGCAGAATTATCAGGCTTCCACCATAATTGGTGCAGACTCCGAGCCCGGCATGCGGCATTCTCCTCTTATCCTGAATTGCGCACCGCCCGAATTTGGCATGTGACGACTGGCATTTGACGACCATGGATCAGCCGCAATACAGCATCGTGATTCCCGCCTTCAACGAGCAGGCGCGCATCGGCGCGACCCTGGATCGGGTCACCGAATGCATCCAAACCCACGGCTGGACCGCTGAGGTGCTGGTGGTGAACGACGGCTCCCGCGACCAGACGGCCGCCATTGTGGCGGCAGCGGCGCTGAAGCATCCCAATATTCGTCTAATTGAAAATCCCGGCAATCGCGGCAAAGGCTACTCCGTGCGCAGCGGGATGCTGCAAGCGCGAGGCGCGATCGTCATGTTTTCCGACGCCGACCTGTCCGCCCCGATTGAGGAGGCGGAGTTATTGTTTGCCGCCATCGCCAACGGCGCCGACGTCGCCATCGGATCGCGATGGCTGGACCGGTCTCGTCAGACACTGCGACAACCCCTCTATCGGCGATTTTTCGGACGCTGTTTCAACTGGCTGACGCGGCTGATCATGAACCTTCCCTTGGCCGACACGCAATGCGGCTTCAAAGCATTTCGCAGGGAAGCGGCACAAATCATCTTCGTCCGGCAGCGCATTGAACGTTGGGGATTCGATCCCGAAATTCTCTACATTGCCCTGCGATTGGGAATGCGCGTTGACGAGGTTCCGGTCACCTGGGGGCACGACGAGCGCTCGCGTATCAGCTACCTCAAAGACGGTTTGAAAATGCTCGAGGACTTGTTGAAGGTCCGCTTCTACTCGCTGGCCGGTTACTACCGCGCCGATCCATTCCACGAAGACGGACTTGGAGGCTGCGGCTGCGGCAAAAAGAGCGCAGCTCGCGTCGCCAAAACCTGACGGACGTTCTCAAGTGAAATTGCCAGGCCGGCTCCACGAGAACGCAGCTTAGTGGGCGGGCAATGGGTGTTGCCGCCGATACGTATTGCGGAACCGGCCACGCTTCCTTTCTGACAATTGAACGCCCTCATCGCCGACCATAGTGAGCGTCCAGTCGCGGGCGCACTCCCCGCAAAGCCAATAATGTTCCAACAGCTGAAATGGATTGGAATTTTGTTTCGAACTATTTTTACGCGAGAAAAGAAACACCTTGCCTTCGCGCAAATAGTGAAGCGGTTTGTTGCAATTCGGATTGGCGCAATGACTCAGCATGCCAGGGGAACTCCTTCGATGTAGAGGAGAAGTAGGCAGGAAATCTCAGAACACAACTTTGTGAAGCGAACCGAAGTGATTCTGCCTCGAACTTCTATTTTCTTACTTACTTTGTTTGACGCTGAAACGGAGCGCAAGGTTAGCTCGCCCGCGTCCCGTGAAACCGAGCGGATTCAATTCAAGTCGATTTTGAATCGACCGAAACGCGAGACCATCAAATGCTTCGGGGCATCGAGAAGACAATCAGGGCCGAATGAACGAGGAGGGCATGCACCTGAGCGGGGATCGCAATGAGGGCCATTGCGATCCTCGCTCAGGTGCCGAATCAATTGCTGGCGTTCACTATTTCGCGGCTGGGCGGCTGGAGGGCGGCACGATGCCGTTCATGCGCAGGTATTCCACCAACTGACCGAAGTGATCGTTCATGTGAATGATGGCGAATGCCATGATTCCCCCGCGCGTGGAAATTCCATCCACGGGCTTCACCGTCTCCATTGCGTTTTGACTTGTCAACGTGGCGATGGCGCGATGTCCGAACGCGAATGAATCCTTCAATCCCTGGACCAGTTGTTCTTTGGTCTTCATCGCCTTGAAAGTCTGCCGATCCGGGGGTTGGATGGAAGCGGCGGCGCCGAACATATAGTAGTTGGCGGCGATCACGTGCTGCACCTGCTGCCCGAAGGTTCGAACGCCCTTGAAATTCCCGTTGGTCGGAGCAAAATTGAATTTGTCGGCGGGCATGGCCTCCACCAGCGGAACCATCTCTCCCTCTACCATGCTCAGCAACTGATCGACCACCTGCGCCGGCGTGGTCGTTTCTGCAGCAGCGGCGGTCGTATCCGCTTGTGCCTGGATCGGAGGCATGGTCCACAGTCCGGCAACGGCCAGGACGGCGGAGAGTACGGCCAGATTTCTTATTCTCATTGAGGACCCTTTCGATGCGAAAATTTGCAACGCCTGAGCGTAGCAGAGCGACTGATATGCGGCAAGCATGATCCTCCGGAGCGATGTCTGATCCAAATACCATCCCGAACGCGCGCCTCGAGTAGCCGCGAAGAGTCGAACGGTGAGAGGAAGATGGGGCGATGAATGGGGCGCATTTCGACGGTGTGGCGATCCTTCTGGTGCTCTTCGCGCACCTGGCGTGGATCCTGTGGGTGATCTTCGGCGCCTTCTGGACCTCTGGCCACCGATGGCTGACGGCGTTCCACCTCGCGTCGCTGGTCTGGGGAATTATGGTTGAAGTTGGCCCCTGGCCGTGCCCTTTTACAATGGCCGAGGATTTCTTTCAACGGCCTGAGCGCTTGGTCCAAAACGGTGGAGGTTTCCTGCAGCATTACATTAGTTCCATCGTCTATCCCGATGTTTCGGCGGTGCTTCTGACAATTTTTGGCGTTGCCGTTTGCGTCGCGAATTTGGCAATGTACGTGTGGAGAGCTTTCTGCTGGATTCGTCGCCATCAGCATGCGTTATGAGGGGGCGCCGCTGAAATTGCGGGCTCGAGCTATGTTTAGATCTTTGCGCCTCGGTACACGCCGCTGCTGCAAATTCTTGAAAAGACGCCGCTCCCCGGAATTCAGATTTTGTACGAGTTTTCCGCAACTGAAATGGCACCCGAGTGCATCTCTAATCTGATAGAGTTTGCGAAAGGAGTAACCCATGGAACAGGAAATGACTTGGTTGCGAGCGCTGGCAGCAGGGTCCTTGGTTGCCGCGGCCGCGTTGTTGCTGACCGGACGAAAGAAGGCTGCACTGACAGCTTCGGGTTTGGGGGCAGCGGTCATCCTATCCGAGGATCCGGAAGCGATGAAGGAGCTGTGGAAGCACGTTCCCAATTTGCTACAGGATGGTCATGAAATGTTGGGTCGCCTGGAAGGCGTCCTCGATGGAATTAGCGAGCAGGGTGGTCGCGTCCGGCAACTGGTGCGGCGAGCCTAGCAGAATCCATTCCCCGTGGTTCCCCCAAAAGAAACCTGGCTCTAGGTGTGTGTCGGGCATAGCGTTTTGCCAGGGCCGATTCAGTGATTAGCATGGCGGTGTTCAAACTTGGGCGCGGAAGCAGTAATCCGTGGGTGGGTTATAGCAAGCTTTCTGTGCCGTTTTG
>JBAVOQ010000166.1:0-85233 GCA_049692235.1 Acidobacteriaceae bacterium
TGCTCAAGCTTCCGCCGTGTCTCTTCGTTCAAAACAATGGGCTGCGCAACACGCATATCGAGGTCCTCTCATCATAAGATGAACCTCAATATATAACTGATTCTAATAATGAGACACTACACTAGGATGCAGCCCATTCGTTAACCAGTCAAGCTATTTATGAAACATTAGACTAGAAGTGGCGAACGACATCCTCTTCCGTGGAGGTTTTGTGACGGTCGCGTTCCAGGGATCGGCTGACCAGATCTCGCGAGCCGAGGCCGACCGCCAGGGCGAGCGCGAGCACGATGCCGCCGAATAAAATGCCGAAGCCAAGGTCGACGATGCTGCGGGCGATGCCGAGATGATCGAGCACCATGGCAACCGTGAAGACGAGGACCAGCCACTTCGCTCCTAAGCTTAGGAGGCGCGCATGCTCCAGGTTCATATTGACGCCGTTGATAAGAACGCTGCGCGACAGGAAGCGAGCGACGATGGCGCCGACCGTCAGAAGCACCACGGCGGCGACGATGCGGGAAATATAGGTGACGACGTAGGCGGACAGGCCAGAAGAGAGGGAAGCGTCGAAGGCGGCGATGCCGACAAACAGGCCGGCAATGACGGTGAGCCAGAAGACGATGCGCGTGGCCAGAAAGGTGGGCGTTTTGGCGGAGGACCAGTCGGAAATGTTGGCGAGACCGGATTGCTCCACACGCGTGTCAAAACGCAGTGCAAGTAGGATGCGCCGTAGAATAGCGGACAAAAGCCATCCGATCAAAATCGAGACCACTAACGCGACGATCAGCGCGAGAACTCCTGGCAGGAGCGTTGCGACTTTGACGATGGCACGATGAAGCGATTCCAGCAGCGCCTGATGTACTTGTTCCCACATGACGGACTCCTGTTCTAGAGCAGGTTTCTAGGGATGAAAGCGATCTGGCCAGCGCCAACGGGAGAGGAGATAGGGTTTCTCCGATTCGTAGATGCGTGCCAGATGTTCGATTCGTTGTGGTGCGGCGGCGATGCCGCTCTGGTTGATTTCAACCGCGTACGACGCAACCCATCCGAGATAGAGCGGGGTGAGCGCGCCAAACAGATGAGTGCGATGAACATTGCGAAGACGATGGGCGAGCGCAAAATCGTAGACGACGCGGGCCCACAGCGTATCCGGCATATGAAATTCATCGGGGGAAAGACGGGAAAGCTTTTTCAGTTCCAGCAGCGTGACGGGGGGCAGGATGAGCGCCCAGAAGTCGCGCAGGTTGCGTTCGCCGAGCTGGAAAGCTTCGACCATGTGGCGGACATCGACAGTGTCGGTCGCTTCGGTGGAGGTGGACGCGGCGCCGAAAATGGGCGCATCGTGCGAGCCGCGAATGCGTTGCCAGAACGCGGCGGTGTCTTCCATATCGAGAAACAGAGGGCCGGTCAACTGGGCGAGGGCGTCGCTTAGCTCAATGCCGTCGGCGCTGGAGGGACGACGCGCACCGAGCTGGGCCTGGCAGATTTTCAGATTCTTACTGGCCGCGAGGGTCGCGAGCCAGGGTAGGCGGCCCTGCTGCTGGCTGGGGTCGCGCACAATATTCGCGGCGATCACAGGGAACATTTTCGATGACATCTGGAATTCTGTTCCGAGCGGATTCTGAACCCGATGGCCGTAGAGAGAGCGGGTCAGCGGATAGAGAATGCTTTTGTTCACCAGATCGTCGAATGCCTGCGATGCATAGAGCGGCATGACGAGATCGAAGCTGCCGCCGATTCCGGGATCGACGAGCAGAGTGAGTTTCTCGGGAGTGAGCGATTCGCGGCTGAAACCGGTATCTGTGCCGAGGACGGTGCAAGCCCGCGCCTGCAGGGCAGTGGCGAGCCGGGCCATCTCTCGATAGGTGGCCGCGTTGGGAAGCCAGGGAATGATTCCGGGGACGGTCGCCTGCAGGGGATAGTTGACGTAACGCAGAGACTGCTGGGAAGCTGGCTGATCGCCGCTCAGCGCGAGTTCGGCGGGCTCGTCCTGGGGGTGTTCTCCGGGCAGCGCGAGCACAACCTGGCAAGGTGAGGAGAGAAGCTTGCAGGCTTGCAGGACCTTCTGCACGGCGGGCGTGAGAAGCTCGCTCCTCAGCGGAGCCGGGATCGCCATGAGGAGATCTGGCGGGCCAATCTCGGGGCTCTCCTGTTTTTGTTCCTGCAGCGCTTCCAATTCAGCCATCGTTTCGATTTACTCCGCTGCGGGGGAAAATATAACGTGATCGATCCGGCACGATTGGAATGGAATCTCCATCCCACCCTTGCCGATTGCCGCGGAGACCCGCGCCAACCGGCAAGGATGGGGCACCCGATGAAATGCACAAATCCGTGAAACCGCAGGTCTCTCCACTCCGCTACGCTCCGGTCGAGATGACAAGCATCTTTCTTGTCACCATGACCCTTCTGGATTCTTCGGTCGCCGCGGCGATCTCAGAATACCTCAGTATTTCTATTCAAATTCCTGCTGCAGCAGGGCGGCGACGCCCATCAACGGTATCTTCACCCAATCGGGACGACTATTCAACTCATAGATCAGTTCGTAGAAAGCTTTCTCCAGCAAATACAGGTCGAGCAGACTCCACTGCGCGGAGGGAGTGGCCGGAATCAGGTGACTGGCCGCCATGGTTTGCATATAGGCGTGCAGAAATTCTGCCGACGCGGATTCATCCCAGAGCCTCGCCCATGGTTCCAGCTTCGATTGATCTTCCGGGCGGCGGGAGGAATAGCGCATGAGCGCAGCCCAGGCGGCGTAGTTGAAGGAGCGGAGCATGCCTGCTACATCTTTCAACGGGGAATGCTTCATGCGGCGGATATCGAGCGAGCGGGCCGGTTCGCCTTCAAAGTCGAGAATGACAAAGTCGGATTTGACGCGCAGCACCTGGCCAAGATGATAGTCGCCGTGAATGCGGGTGCGTCGACCGTCCATGCTGCCGATGCTGGAGGCGCCGAGGCCGCCGAGAATGCGGGTGCGGTGACTGAGAAGCAGGGCGGCGATCTCGACGGTATCATCCGCCAGGCCGGACATGGTTTTGCGCAGCAGTTCGTAGGCATGCGAGGCTTGCGCGTTGATCGACGCCTGCAGGTGGTCAAAATACTCTTTCGTCAGAGGCTCCGGAGAGAAGGCTGTGTTGGTTGGAGAGGAAGCCAGGGCCAAATGCATTTCCGCGGTGCGACGGCCGAGCACGGCGGCGGCGTCCAGGGCGACGCCTGCGTGTTCCTGCGCAAACTGCGATGCCCGCGCCACCCCCAGGTGAGCGGAGGTCGATACGGCGGGCAGGCCTAATTCTTCCGCGGGAATCGTCTTCTGCACATAATTTTCGTAATAGCGTTCCAACTCTTCCAACATCCATTGCCAGCCGTCGCCTTGATTTGTGACCAGCCCCTGCAACATGCAGAGAGTTGTAGGAGAGTCACCCTGGCTCAAATATTCAATCGATCCGCAGAAGGGCGGAATGTTGCCAAAGTGCGCCTGCTCGGTGAGGAACCTGCCAATTTCGCAATCCGGATTCAGGCCGGGTTCGGGATGGCGGAAGAGCTTCATGATCAGCCGGTCGCCGAACAGAATGGAAGTATTGCTTTGCTCGGCGGAGCTACGGCGTGGGGCAAGCGTCTTGTCGGCAGATTTCTTTGTCATCAAGCCGCGCAATGCGCTGCTGGGCGTACCCTCGACCGATCCCTGCTGCATGGGAAAGCTGGTGGAGTTGGTGATCACGTTCAACAGGGCCTCGCAGGAATGCGGGTCGAATGTCGCATCGTACAGAACGCCCTCTCCGGAAGGAGAGAGCACGGTGGAAAGAATGGATGAGGGTGAGTTATCGCGAAGGGCGCGGGCCGAGTCCCCGAAGGCGATGGCGACGGGAAGAAAATAGCGATCTGAAGTTCCGGTTTCATACTCGACGTGCACCAGGCAGAACATGGCGCCGCTGTGGTCGAGCTTGCCCCAGTCTGCGATGGTGGTGCTGCGGATGGATGCGGACTTGTTGCCGAACCAGCGCTGCAAGGGAAGATAGGTGGGCAAAATGGATTCCTGCAGCTTGCGCAGGTTGCCATCGAGAAACAGGCTGGTCCAGTCGGAGGTGTCGGCCAGCAGCAGGGCGGAATCTTCCGGCTGAACAGCAGCGGTATCGGGCGAGGGATGCAGTTCCAGCCAGAGAAATCCATACGGCGCGAGCGTGACGGCGTAGGGCTGACGGGTGACGGAAGGGAACTCAACGTAGCCCAGCATCTCGACGGGAACCATGCCGTCGTACTCGCTGAGGTCGAGTTGCGCGGGCTGCGCGAAGCGGGAGAGGTTGGCGACGCACAAGACAATCTCATCGTCGGCTTCGCGGATGTAGGCGAGGACTTTGCGGTTGTCGGGATTCAGAAATTTGAGCGCGCCGCGGCCGAAGACGCGAAACAGTTTGCGCAGCGCAATCAGGTTGCGCATCCAGTTCAACAGCGATGAGGAATCGCCTTGCTGGGCTTCAACATTGATGGCTTCGTAGCCCCAGATGGGGTCCATGACGACGGGACTATAAAGCTTGGCGGGAACAGCGCGGGAGAAGCCGGCATTGCGATCCGCAGTCCACTGCATGGGGGTGCGCACGCCGTTGCGGTCGCCGAGATAGATGTTGTCGCCCATGCCGATTTCATCGCCGTAATAGAGGATGGGCGTGCCGGGAAAAGAGAACAGCAGGCTGTTCAGCAGCTCAATGCGGCGGCGGTTGTTATCGAGCAGCGGCGCGAGGCGGCGGCGAATGCCGATGTTGATGCGCATGCGTGGATCGGCGCTGTAGGCGAGGTACATGTAGTCGCGCTCGTCGTCGCTGACCATTTCCAGTGTGAGCTCGTCGTGATTGCGAAGGAACAGACCCCACTGACAACTGTCGGGGATGGGCGGCGTCTGGCCCATGATTTCTGTGATGGGAAGACGATCTTCCTGGCGGAGCGCCATGTACATGCGCGGCATCAGGGGGAAGTGGAAGGCCATGTGGCATTCATCGCCGTCGGCGAAGTAAGGGCGGACGTCGGCGGGCCACTGATTGGCTTCGGCGAGAATGATGCGATTTTCATAATGGGCATCAATCTCGGCGCGAATCTTTTTCATGACGGCGTGAGTTTCAGGAAGATTTTCGCAGTTGGTGCCGTCGCGCTCGACGAGGTAGGGGATGGCGTCAATGCGCAGCGCATCCACTCCCATATCGAGCCAGAAGCGCATGACGCGCAGAATTTCTTCCAACACCAGAGGATTGTCGTAATTCAAATCCGGCTGATGCGAGAAGAAGCGATGCCAGTAGTAGGCCTTGGCGATTGGATCCCAGGTCCAGTTGGATTTTTCTGTGTCGGTGAAAATGATGCGCGCGTCTTTATATTTCTCGTCGGTATCGCTCCACACGTAATAGTCGCGCTCCGGCGATCCCGGGGGCGCCAGGCGGGCACGCTGGAACCAGGCGTGCTGGTCAGAAGTGTGGTTGACGACGAGTTCAATCATGACCTGGAGGCCACGATCATGAGCGGCGTGCAGAACGGTCTGAAAGTCTTCCAGGGTGCCGTAGATGGGATGGACGGTCACGTAGTCGGCGATATCGTAGCCATCGTCGCGCAGGGGCGAAGAGAAAAATGGCAGCAGCCAGATGCAGGTGATGCCCAGCTCCTGCAAATAATCCAGCTTGCTCAACAGCCCCTGGAAGTCGCCGATGCCGTCGTTATTGGCGTCTTCAAACGCTTTGACGTGCAGCTCATAAATAATGGCGTCTTTATACCAGAGGGGATCGAGGGCGCTGCCGGGCTGCTTCAATGGGGTACTCCTTTTTCTTCAATCCCACTCAAGCCAAGGAAGGGCTTGAATGGGACACCTTCATGAAAACCGCAGGTCCCTCGACTGTGGTCGCCCGCCGCGGCGGATCGACCTTCGCTCGGGATGACAAACGTAATTCAAATCCCCACTCAAGCCAAAGGAGGGCTTGAATGGTGCACCGCATCTCGCTGAGATTACGCCGAGGGGACCGGCTCCGTCTCCACGTGGAAGATGTGGGAGCGCCCCGCCTCCAGCTGAATATAGTTTCGCGCACTGCTCCACTGATAGCGTTGGGCGGTCAGCAGATCGTGAACATCGAACGTCTGGCCCGGCTGGATGCCCAGTTCGGCGAGATCCAGATCGACCCACCCAGCCTGCGGATTCTGATGGTCAAGATTCACGACAACAAGAATCACATCTTTCTCCTCGGGGTCAGTCTTGCTGTAGCTGATGAGGAACGGCTGGTCGGTCGGATGAAAGCGCAGCGTTCGATTGCTGTGCAGCGCCAGATGTTTTTTGCGAATTTCGTTGACGCGCGCGATCAACGTCTGCAGATTTTGCGGGTCTTCAATATTCCAATGACGGAGCTGATATTTTTCTGAGTTGAGATATTCTTCGCTGCCCGGCTTGATAGGAGCGTTCTCGCATAGCTCGTACGCAGGACCGTAGATGCCGTAGTTGGAGGAAAGTGTCGCAGCTAGCACGAAGCGGCTGAGGAAAGCGGGGCGGCCGCCCGTCTGCAACTCTTCATGCAGAATGTCGGGCGTGTTGGGCCAGAAATTCGGTCGGAAGAATTCGACGACGTCGGTTTGTGTCAACTCTTCTAGATACTCGGTGAGGTCTTCCTTCGTGTTGCGCCAGGTGAAGTAGGTATAGGACTGGGTGAAGCCAAGCTTGGCGAGGCGATACATGACCTTCGGCCGGGTGAAGGCTTCGGCGAGGAAGATGACATCGGGGTGGGCGGACTTGACCTCGGCGATGACCCACTTCCAAAAAGGAAATGATTTGGTGTGGGGATTGTCGACGCGGAAGATGAGGACGCCCTCGTCGATCCAGTAGTCGATGATGCTTTTCAGTTCGGTCCAGAGCGCGCGCCAGTCTTCGGTTTCAAAGTCGAGGGGGTAAATATCCTGATATTTTTTGGGAGGATTTTCCGCGTACTGGATAGTTCCATCGGCGCGTTTGCGGAAGAAGCTGGGATGCTGCTGCGCGTAGGGGTGGTCGGGCGAACATTGAAAGGCGAGGTCGAGAGCGAGCTCGAGGCCGTGCTGTTTGGCGGCGGTCATCAGGGAGTGAAGGTCGTCGAGCGTGCCGAGCTGCGGATGAATGGCCTTGTGGCCGCCTTCTTCGGAGCCGATGGCCCAAGTGCTGCCGACGTCGTCCGGCTCGGCCGTCTCGGAATTGTTTTTGCCTTTGCGAAACGCGTGGCCGATGGGGTGAATGGGGGGGAGATAGAGCACGTCAAAATTCATCGAGGCGATATAGGGCAGCCAGGATTCGCAATCCTTGAAGGTGCCGTGCTGGTCTGGCGCTGGGGCGCAAGAGCGGGGAAAGATTTCATACCAGGCGGAGAACGCGGCACGTTCGCGGCCGACGCTGACGGCGAGTTCCTTGGCGTAGCGGGTGGTGTGGGCGTGCTCGGCATAGGTGTGCATGAGCGATTCGAGCGCGGGATCGAGAGACGCGGTGGAGGCTGCGGTCTGATCGGCGTCGTTGATTTTTGCGGCGAAGTCTTTCAGGGCGCGGGCGTCCTCTTTTTTCGCGCGTTTCGCGGCGGCGGCGACCATGGAAGCGCCGGCCATGCGTTCGACGTGGGTTTCCTGATCGGCATCGATGCGCTTCTTCATATCGTTGCGCCAGGTGGTGAAGCTGTCGATCCAACCTTCGACGGTGTAGCGATATTCGCCTAACTCCATGACGGCAAATTCCGCGCACCAGCGATCGTTGCCGAGCGGCTGCATGGGGATGGCGCGCCAGGTGCGCTCGCTGCTGCAGCGATAGAGGAGCTGCGCTGCGACGGCATCATGACCGTCCGCAAAAACATCCGCTTCGACTGCGACGATTTCTCCGACCACACGCTGGATGGGGAATTCGCCACAATCAATCTCCGGCTGCACGTCTTCAATGACGACGCGGCGTCGGCCTTCCAACTTGGCTGCAATGGTGTTTTTGGGCTGCTGCTTGTTTTCTGTAGCCATCAAAAAATATCATCCTCAAAAAAAGTTGTCTTATCTAAGAGAGATGCAGGATTAAGGATTCCGTTTTTTGGAATCGTAGGTTTATCGGATCTTTTAACGCACGACAAGGTTCTGCCTATCCCGATTTACCGCCTCGTTGCTGAAACCCATTGACTCATTCGAGCGTTAGCAGGTATCGGCAATACTCCGCTCCGGCCAGGGCCTTTACATGTCGATCCAGGGTAACCAGAACGCCATTTTGCTTGATCGCCAATCCCAGCAGGTACGCGTCGGTCACCTGCTTATAGCCGTGCAAACGCGCGGCGAAAGGCTTCACGAGATTCAACCAGGATTCGGTAATCGGCCAATATCGAAAGCCGGGAAGTTGACCCATTTCCCTCAATAACGCGATCGCATCTTTCATTTCCTTATTGCCCACATGAGGCGCGGCAGACAGGCGAACGAAGCCCGCCTCGGTAAGCGGACACAGGAACCATTCGTTCGTGCCGCGAGTCTTAAACCATTTCGAAGCAGTTTGATGTCCTTCGTGAGTATCGTCGCTCAAGGCAATCAAGACATTCACATCCGGCAAATAACGGATCTTACTCAAGGTCGTCCTCTTCGGCTTTTCTCACCATGGCCGTAGTGATTTTGGAAACGGTGCGCGGAAAGAGCGGAAAGCCAGCGGAAGAGCGTCGGAACTTGGGAACCTGGTGTTCGGAGGTTTCGGCGTTTTGCGCCTTGCGGATCAACTCGGTAACAGCCTCGCCCAGCGTGATGCCCTTTGCATCCGCGTAAAGGCGCGCAAACTGATGAATATCCTCAGCGAGATTGACATTGGTTCTCATAAATATAGTATGCACGCATTAGAAATATGGTGCAATAACTTAATGTGGTACTTAATACACAATCCGGTACTAATGTGAAACGTGGAACCAATCCTTGTCGGCGGACACTACAGATTAGGGAGGGCACGGGAACTTGCCGCAGGGGGCGTCCTACCGGCTCGCAGAGTGTGCCATCGTGTCGGAAAGCCGGATGCGCTGATAGACTGTTACATGTCTAATGGAACAGGATAAATCGATCGCGAAGGGTGGTTCGACGAAGCATGGCAATTCACGAAGCCGGCGACAAGAGCAATGCTGGCGCAACAAAGATTGAGCCCGCGAAGGGCAAATTAGGCGTCATGGTTGTCGGCATGGGGGCGGTAGCAACCACCCTGGTGGCCGGCGTTGAGGCAGTTCGCAAGGGATTGGCCAAGCCGATCGGCTCTGTCACGCAGATGGGAACAGTTCGACTGGGAAAGCGCACCGATGGCCGCACGCCATTGATGAAGGACTTTGTCTCGTTGGCGGACTTGAACGACGTGGTGTTTACCGGCTGGGATATTTTTGGCGGCAACCTGTATGAAGCTGCCAGCACGGCGAAGGTCCTGGAGAAGGAGCTGCTGGAGTCGATTCGGCCGTACCTGGAGTCGATCAAGCCGATGCCCGCTGTTTTCGACCAATATTATGTGAAGCGGCTGCACGGAACCAACGTGAAGCAGGGGAAGAACAAGCGCGACCTGGCGGAGCAATTGCGCGCGGATATTCGCGAGTTCAGCAAAAAGACGGATCGCCAGGTGATGATCTGGTGCGGCTCGACGGAGATTTTTCTGCATCCGTCGGAGGTGCACAATTCCGTTGCGGCGTTTGAAAAGGGACTGGAAGCCAACGACATCAACATTGCGCCCTCGCAGATTTATGCGTATGCGGCGTTGTCGGAAGGCGTGCCGTTTGTGAATGGCGCACCGAATCTGACGGTGGATTTGCCGGTGATGCTGGAGCTTTCCAAGAAGAACAACGCTCCGATCTGCGGCAAGGATTTCAAGACCGGGCAGACGCTGATGAAGACGGTGCTGGCGCCGGCGTTCAAGGCTCGCATGCTGGGCGTTGCCGGGTGGTACTCGACAAATATCCTGGGCAATCGCGACGGGGAAGTGCTGGACGATCCGGAGTCGTTCAAGACGAAAGAAGAGTCGAAGCTGGGCGTGCTGGATTACATTCTGCAGCCGAATTTGTACCCCGACCTGTACGCCAATATTTATCATAAGGTTCGCATTAACTATTATCCGCCGCGTGGTGATAATAAAGAGGGTTGGGACAACATCGACATCTTCGGATGGCTGGGTTATCCGATGCAGATCAAGGTAGATTTTCTGTGTCGGGATTCGATTCTGGCGGCACCGATTGCGCTGGATTTGGTGCTGCTGATGGACCTGGCGAAGCGGAGCGACGAGCTGAAGGGGATTGGCATTCAGGAGTGGCTGAGCTTCTTCTTCAAGTCGCCGATGACGCCGGAAGGTTTGTATCCGGAGCACGATCTGTTCATCCAGTCGATGAAGCTGAAGAACACGCTGCGGCATATTCAGGGCGAAGAATTGATCACGCATCTTGGCCTGGAATACTACGACTAGCTGAAAACACCCAGGTCTCATCCGCCGCGGCGGAGAGACCCAGGGCACCCGCTTTATAAAAGAGGCCGCCGGAAGATTTCGGCGGTCTTTTCGTTTTGTGGGCGATGGAAAGAGTGGGATGGAGGGCACTCGAAACGAGGGTGGTGGACGGAGCATACTGAAAGTATGACCGCATGGAGACAGAAGGTCGCCGGGGTGCTGCTGCTGGTGTTCGCAGGGGCGGCGGCGTGCTTTGCTTCGTCGACGGAACAGAAAGAACCACCGTGTCCGACGGCGGCGGCTTCTTCGGCGGCGGACACGACCGACTGCTTGATGCCGGGGGTGAAGGAAGGCAGCCTCAACGACGTAAACGCGGTGGGGCATCGATCGATTGGCGGGCGCGGGTTCGGCAACTGGTACTCAGAAAACACGGAGATGCAGTGGGGCGCGCAGATTGCGCAGCAGGTGATGAAGTCGTCGAAGATCGTGCGCGATCCGGTGATTGAGGAATACGTGAACCGGGTCGGCCAGAACATTGTGAAGAACTCCGATGCCAAGGCGCCGTTCACGATTCGCGTGATCGATTCCGACGAGGTGAATGCGTTTGCGCTGCCTGGAGGATATTTCTTCGTGAATAGCGGCCTGATTCTGGCGGCGGATAATGAGGCGGAGCTGGCCGGTGTGATGGCGCACGAGATTGGCCATGTGGCGGCGCACCACCAGGCGCGCGAGATGACGCGCATGCATTATGCCGACCTGGGCATGGTGCCGCTGGTGATGTTGACCGGCTACAGCGCCGTCGGCTATGGGATCTATGAGGCGTCTGCGTTCGCGGTGCCGCTGACGTTTCTGGAATTTCAGCGGGACTTTGAGGAGCAGGCGGACTGGCTGGGCGTGGAGTATATGTATGACGCGGGCTACGATCCGCAGCAGCTGATTGCTTTTTTCGAAAAGATTGAGGAGCTGCAGAAGACCAGGCCGGGGCTGATTGCGAGGACGTTTGCGACGCATCCGCAGACGCCGGCGCGGGTGGAGCGAACGCAGCATGAGATTGCGACGATTCTGCCACCGCGACCGCAATACATTGTCGACACATCGGAGTTCCACGCGATCAAGGAGCGGCTGACGCGGATGGAAAATCGGCGACCGGTCAAACCGGGAACGAACAAGAATGCGCCGACGCTGCGGCGGGTTGCGGCGGGGTCGGGCGCGGCAGGCACGGACAGCGATGACCAGCGACCGGTGCTGCATGAGGGGCCGAGTCACTAGGGCACAACCGGAGAAGCAGGTCCCTCCGCTACGCGCGCCGAAATTGGCGCGCACCGGTCGGGATGACAATTTTTATTACTGATCGGGATAGCTTTTATTTAACTTGCAGGAGTGGTGCGCTGGCTCTAGGATTTGACTACTTTGCGGGTTCGGGCGCGAGATGGGGCCGATGCGGTTTCTGCGGAGCGGCGCGGACGCTGTTTCGCCGCGATGGCACGAATGATGAGGCGATGCTTGCCGTTGGCGTCGAAGGGAACTTTGGCGCGGGTTGCGGCGGCTTCCATCAGGGCGAGGACAGTGGGATCATCGAGCGTGCCGGGAGAGGCCAGGCGGATATGGCGGACGAGATTGCCATCACCCTGCAATATTTTTTTGGGGGTCGGGCAGGCCTTTGCCTTGCAGGAAAAATAAATTGATCCAATTGGGATAGATGGCGATGGAGAAGATGACTTCCGAGGGGCGCTCGGTGGGGCTGAAGCCGACGGCGAGCGCGTTGTAATTGTCGTAGACCAGCTCCAGCGCGGTGGGATAGCGGGCGCGCATTTTTTTCAGGATTGCCTGGGCCTGCGCGGAGATTTCCGGCGTGTACTTGGACAGGAAGGCTCGAAGCTGCGCGGACGCGGTTGCGGCGGAGGCCATCCGACTTTCTCCAGAGCATTATTCAGATAGAAGTTCGCCACGACGAGCGGAGTGAAGAGTCGATAGAATCTTTCCCGGCACCTACACCCTCTGGATTCTTCGCTACGCTCAGAATGACAGGCCCTTGCTACGCAAATTTGCGGACGATGGCGAGCACGCGGCCCTGAATGGCGACCTGAGCGGCGGGAACATAAATCGGTTCCATTTCGGAGTTTGCCGGCTGCAGGCGAACCGTGTCGCCTTCCAGATAATAGTGCTTCAGGGTGGTCTCCGAGCCGTCGACCAGCGCCACGACAATTTCTCCCTGGCGGGCGGTCTGCGTTTTTTCGATCAGCACATAATCGCCGTTCATAATATGGTCGTCGCGCATGGACTCGCCGCTAACTTCGAGCGCGAAGACGGCTTTGTTCTCGACAATATCGTTGAGCGAGAGGCTGTCGCGATACTCCATCGCCTCCAACGGGCGACCGGCGGCAATGCGGCCCATCAGCGGAATGTCCTGCATAGTGGCGGGCTTGCGCTCCGGCGTCAGATCGATGGAGCGGCTGCGATTGTGGGCGCGGTTCAGCAGGCCCTTCCGTTCCAAATTGGAAATATGTTTGTGAACGGTGGCGAGGGAACTCAGATCGAGCCCGGAAGCAATCTCTTCAAAGGAGGGAGAGTAGCCGCAGCGCTCGACGAAATTCCGAATAAAATCCAAAACTTCTTTTTGACGCTTGGTGATTGCCATGGTGCCGCCAGTCTAGCGAATGAAAGGCGAATTTGCAAGGGAATTGTTGGATGATGAGGAGTTCTGATGCAAGTACTCAAGCTAAGAAATGGGGCGCGCTGCCTAGTAAACCTCCTGTCCGCGGTGTCCGACAAACAGTTCGCAACTATCTTTCACAAGTTCAAATGTGATGAAGTAGTGGGACGGTATATTTGCAGCTTCCATAGCCTCAGCGAGAGCCTGAGCCGGCGGATACGGGGCAATCAGATTCTCGGTTGTCGATAATATTAGCCCAATATTGCCGTTCCAGAGGGATTTAGTATAAGGGCGATCAACTCCCCATACATTCCATCCGGCTTCACGGAGTAAGCTCGCAAATTGCTCCGCGTACTGTGCGGCGTCATCATCCGGATTCACGGCAGAAATTCTGATCCTTCCGGGGTGTTTAGACAATTCCGCGATGAGATGTTTTCGTTGCGCCTCACTTATTTCACGCGACCCAACCGATTGCTCAAGGGCGATGACTCGTCTTCTGAGCGGATTATCGGACACCGATTCCTTCATCTTTCTCTGGATAAGCGAAAGCAGCCATACAATTCCGGCAACAAGTGCCACCAACGCTAGCGACGAAACCAGAAACACTAAACTGAGGATCAGCCATCGCGGAAAATGCTGGAACCGAGAGACGAGGTAGGTAAAAACACCCCCGGCTATCGCGCCTGTTAACACGGTCTTGAGCAGGCCGAACCGCTCAAACCATGTCCATAGTTTGTCTAGTTCTTCGATCCGCTCCATTGGGCGGACTGTCTTAGCCATAGCTCTACACTCTCCTCTTGGGTGCGCGGCCCGGCGACCGCGACAGGAACAATCTACCCTTTGTGAAACTGCTGATCTTCATGCGCTTGTTGGCGATCAGCGCGCCATCTTGTATGCGCGAGAATAATGGCTGAGAGACGCAGGCGGTATCGTGGAGGTCGTTTGTCCGACTGGTTTTTATCCGCGTAACCCAGCATGGGGGACCTGAGTACGGCTCAGCCAACATTTCCCACCTTTTGCTCGACTGGAGCTACGGATAATACAGTCTTGTAGGCAGCCTCATTCTCTTGGCAGTGTTTCCGGACCTCCGTAACCCATGCCTCATACCAAAACCAGTATCCTTCCACAGAAACTCCGAATTGGTGCCTTGGATCTCTCGCACTCCTGTTTTTCCAAAGATCGGTATGTTGGGTCATGCCAAACTTCGTGAATCCTTCCGCCCTCATCTGCTTGACGATCGTCCCAGGACGGTATTTTACTTTCTCGGTTTCTTTGAGGAAAACTTTGTTGATTTCTGCGGCGATTTCACTACCTGGTGGAATAAACTGAACAACCTTGTCCGCCGCAGTCTTGCTGGTTGTTGTCTTGCGAACGAAAGCTACGCGATATGAAAAACGTGGATCGTCATACTCTTCTTGAGACAATCCGCTTTCAAACTGCACCACAAAGGAGCGAATGTGTTGTGGCAAGTCGGGCTGCGTTAAGAGCTCCTTGGCGGCGCTTTCATTAATCCCAGCGAATTGGATACTGAATGCCTGTTCAGCGTCCAGCGAATGCTTGTCGCCAAATAGCTTCTTAATTGCCGCATTGAAGTTCAGAGCGGCGGCCTGGAATTTTGCACTCAATTGGTCGTCGATGCGCGTGGTCATCTGATGCTCAACCTCGTGCCGAATTCCAATTAAGAACATGAGGTTCTTCCGAACGATTTCATCGAGCGGACATGCGGAACATTTGAGGCATTCTTCTAACCCCCAACGCCGTATAGCGCCAAACGTCGTTTTCAAAAATCGCTTGCGCTCGCCGATCTGGCGAAATTGCCTATATTCAATCCCCTTTTTTCTGTAGTACGCGTGCATCAGGTAAGTCCATGCAATCACCGTCGTGATGATGAATAATTCGGACTTAAATTCGATCTGCGGGTTGTTGTATATCTGGACCGCAGTGAGCATCGCTTCACGGGATTTCTTTACTAGTTCCGTGGCAATCGAGCCGAATCTTCTCTTCCGCCTAGCCATGATGCAAGAATTCTATCTAAATCCATCAATCAATCGCGGGTGGAGCAGCAAGTTTTGGGCTGGATTGAGTGGGGATGGCAGGTGGCCCATTCAAGCCCTCGTTTGGCTTGAGTGGGGAGGGATTGCGGCCTAAGCTTGGCATATGCCTTGGGGCCTGCGGCGATTTCAGGAATCCGGACAAACTCACTTTGTCACCTTCGGTAGCTATCGTCGCCGAGAGTCCTTCAAGGATGCAGCGGCGAAGCGCACGTATGAAGCGGCCTTGGAGAGGGTGCGCTGCCAATTCCAGATGTGCGTGTTTGGCTACGTGGTCATGCCGGATCACATCCATCTGCTGGTCGGCGAGCCGCAGCGCGGGGTGCTTGCGGACGCAATCAAGTCGTTGAAGCAAGGTGTGTCGCGACGATTGATTGGCAATTCCGAACACTTTTGGCAAAAACGCTATTACGATTTCAATGTCCGGAGCTACGCGCAGCATGTTGAAAAGCTGCGATACATCCATCGCAATTCGGTGCGGCGGGGGGTATGCGAACGACCGGAAGACTGGGAGTGGAGTAGTTTTCGTCAGTACGCGACGGGATGTGATGGGCGAGTGGAGATTGAATGTGAATGGACAGAGAGAAGGCGCGAGCGAGCGCTCGGGCGGCTTTCTGCTGCGGTAGAAAAGCCCCACTCAAGCCAAAAGAAGGCTTGAATGGGCCACCCCCCTCTGCACATAACACAATCCAGCGATGATTTGCTTTAATCACCGATACTGCGCTTTTGGTAGCCACATTTCAAGGCACAGGCGCGTGCGCATGGAGCCTTGTGCGGGTGAGTCTGCGGCGAGCCCGGCAAGACGATGCACCCTGGTCTATTCCTGCTTCGAAAATGCGGCGGATGGAGCCGAGTCCGCGCTTGTCTCGTTTTGGCTCAGGTCCATGCGATCGATCAGGCCGCTTGAAATTGTGTATGTGTGCCAGACTTCGCTATCTGACAGAACATCGCCGTCCAGGCTCTTCACCCGCTGATGAACCCTGACGCTGAACTTGCCGGCGCCCCGGTCGATCACCTCCACGGGTTCCACATGGGGATCGAACTGGCTCCACTGGCGAAGCCAGTAGGCACGAATCTCAGCCTTCCCGACCACACGGCCACCCTCCGAAGCCCTGAGCCAACTGACCTGCTCACTCATCAGCGCCAACGCACCGTCGATGTCCCGTGTGTTAAAAGCTGCATAGGCGTTTGCAATCAATTCGTGAGTGTCTGTCATTGTTCCTCCGCCGTTCACTTCTCGTTTGGGAAAAGGCATTGTCGGGCCGGGCTTGACTGTGACAGAGAAGGCGCTGCTACAATCCACCGCATGATTTGTCGTCGAAGAATATTGTATTGCGTCACCATTTTAGTCATCTGCGCCGTCGCTCATGCACAGCGGCCTACGGGGCCAAAGGAGTCGTCCATGCCTCACCATGCTCGCGGGACATTCGATGTGAAAGTTCAACCATTGCCTGCTCCCGACATGGAGGGCGTCGCCCGCTTTTCCATCGACAAGACCCTCCACGGCGATTTGGAAGCGACCACAAAGGGTGAGATGTTCACTGCGGGTGATCCCAAGTCGGGTGCTGCCGGGTATGTCGCAATCGAAACGGTGAGCGGAACGTTGGCCGGCAAGAGCGGCAGCTTCGTGCTGCAGCATTTCGCGACGATGGATGCGAGTGGCCGCGACATGATGGTCAAGGTCACGCCAGGCTCAGGTACCGGGGAACTGAAAGGCATCTCGGGCACATTCACGATCATCATCGCAGACGGGAAGCACAGCTACGACCTGGAGTACGAACTGCCATAGCTGAAACCGGCCGCGAGCCCTGGCGTGTCGCAGTTGCCCGGGGAGTTTGTTCGGGACCGCGGTTAGCGGCTTCGACAGTAAGACATACTTCCGCAAGAATCCAAGAACAATTTTGGAGCGTTGATTCCCGGAATGGGAGGGGTGGGGAGGGGTGTGCCGAAATGAATTTCGGCGCGGACGGAGCGCACTTCTTCGATTGAAATTCGCTGGCTGCGTGCGTGACTCTAGACCAGACGGCCAGGGTGTGAAGATGCTGACGCCTTGACCTGTCTCGACAGAGAGTGAGCAGGAAAATGGCAACCTCCCCCGGTTCCAGGATTTCGCAAGCTTCCGTACAAATTCCGTTGAGCGTGTTGCCGGCGCTCGAATGGGTGCCGCTGCCGTCCCCGGAAAAACAACCGCGTGGGGCGGCAGCGAGGGCATTTGCAACAGCGCAAGCGGCGCATCTCGCGCCAGTCCCCACGCAAGCCAACGGAGGGCTTCCACCCCAGCGAGCAAAGATCGCTCGCCGGGGACCCCGGTGGCTTGAATGGGCCACCCGGCGGGAGGAGATTCTGCTGGAGCACATGCCGCTGGTGCGGATGGTGGCCTACCGCATTCTGGAGCGGCTGCCGCAGTCGGTCGAGTTCGACGATCTGGTGAGCGCGGGCGTGGTGGGGCTGATGGACGCCTACAACAAATTCAATCCAAGTAAACAAGTTCTGTTTCGCAGCTATGCGGCGGTGCGGATACGGGGAGCCATCCTGGATAGTTTGCGCGGGATGGATTGGGCTCCGCGGGAGATACGCCGCAAGGCACGCGAAATAGAAAAGACGACGCAGCGCCTGATCCAACGCATGGGGCGGAAACCGCAGCAGAGTGAAGTTGCGGCCGAAATGGGGATGGCGTTTGCGTCGTTTCAGGAACTGCTGCTGACGGTGAAGGGGTTGGAGATCGGCAGTCTGCAGGAGCCGCATAGTGACGGCTCGGCGGAGGAGGAGATGGTCTTCATTGAGGCCAATCCGGATCACGATCCTCTGCACCGATGCATGCGCAGCCAGCGAGCGGCGAGGTTATCGGCGGTGGTGGCGGAGTTGCCGGAGCGAGAGCAGCGAGTGCTGCAGATGTCTTACGTGGAAGAGATGACGCTGAAGGAAATCGGTCTGGTACTGGAGCTGACGGAGTCGCGGGTATCGCAGATTCGCACGGCGGTGCTGGAATTATTGCGAGCGCGCATGGGATGGGATGTGATTTGGCAACACGCGTGATTGGCATCACCGCCAAAGATATTTCCAAGGGAACATCGTTCGATACAGTCCGTGGAAAAGCGCAATCCAGGAGTGAACGATGATGCCCGACGAAGTTTTTTTGCCCGATGCGGCGGTCGAGGAGGCCACCGTATATTCTGCGCTGCGCAGCCGAGGCGTGTCGCGGCGGCGGTTTTTAGAGTTCTGCTCTGTAATGACGGCAACGCTGGCGTTGCCGGACAGTTACCTGACGCGCGTGGCCGATGCGCTGGAAACCAAAGCCAAGCCGGTGATGGTGTGGCTGGAATTTCAGGACTGCGCGGGAAATTCTGAATCGATGTTGCGGTCGTCCTCTCCGGACATTGCCGCCTTCGTGCTCGACCTGGTGTCGCTGAATTATCACGAAACATTGATGGCGGGGGCCGGCAAATATGCCGATAAGGCTCTCGGAGACAGCATCCGCCAATACAAGGGCAAATACATTGTGGTGGTGGAGGGCGCGATTCCCCAGGGGGATGGCGGCGTCTATTGCACCATTGGCGGACGCACGGCGTTGAGCATTGTGCAGGATGTCTGCAAGGATGCGGCTGCGGTGATTGCGGTGGGCGCGTGCGCGTGGGATGGCGGGCTGGTGGCTGCCAGCCCGAATCCGACGGGCGCGGTGGGGTTGCAGGCGGTGCTACCGGGAACGACGGTGGTGAATCTGGGCGGATGTCCGCACAATCCGGCGAATACGGCGGCGGTGTTGACGCACTATATTACGTTCGGCCAACTGCCGGCGCTCGATCCATACAATCGCCCGTTGTTTGCCTACGGGCGCTTGATCCATGACCAGTGCGAACGCCGCGCCCATTATGATGCCGGCGAGTTTGTCGAGGAATGGGACGACGCCGGCAGCCGCAAAGGATTTTGTCTGTACAAAATGGGATGCAAGGGGCCGGAGTCAACCTACAACTGCCCGACAGTTCGCTGGAACAATGCCACCAGCTGGCCGGTAAAGGCCGGACACGGCTGCATTGGCTGCGCGGCGCCGCGATTCTGGGATACGATGTCGCCGTTTTATCAGCGGCTGCCGAGCGTTCCCGGCTTTGGCGTGGACGTGCCGATCGGCGAGATTGGCGCGGTGCTGCTGGGGGGCGTGGCCGTGGCCAGCGCGGTTCATGGCGTGGCCCGCGCAGTCCACTACCGGTATGAACCAAGCGAACATAACGTAACGTCAGATCCTGAGCCCAGCCCATCGCCCAACGAGAAGCCAATCCCGGATGAGAAGGAGAACTGAACTATGGCACGCGTGGTCATTGATCCAGTGACGCGAATTGAAGGGCACCTGCGGATTGAGGCAGAGATGCAGGGCGGAAAGGTCGCGGACGCGTGGAGCTCCGGAACGATGTTTCGCGGCATTGAGATTATTTTGCGCGATCGCGATCCGCGGGAGGCGTGGATCTGGGCGCAGCGGATATGCGGCGTATGCACGACGGTACATGCTATGGCTTCGGTTCGGGCGGTAGAGAATGCGCTGAACGTGGAAGTGCCGGACAATGCGCGCCTGCTGCGCAACATTATTGCCTCGTCGCAAAATGTGCAGGACCACGTGATCCACTTTTATCACCTGCATGCGCTGGACTGGGTGGATGTGACGGGCGCGCTGAAGGCCGATCCGGCAAAGACGTCTCAGATTGCGCAGTCGATTTCCGACTGGCCGAAGTCGAGCGCGGTGTACTTCAAGAGCGTGCAGGACCGCGTCAAGGGACTGGTGGCGAGTCGGCAACTGAGCATTTTTACCCGCGGCTATTGGGGGCACCCGGATTATCGCCTGCCGCCTGAGGTGGATTTGCTGGCGGTGGCGCATTATCTGGAAGCGTTGGAATTTCAGCGGGAATACATTCGCCTGCATGCGGTGCTGGGCGGGAAAAATCCACACTTGCAGACATTTCTTGTGGGTGGGATGGCGACTTCGATGGATCCGAACGAACCGCAGGCGGTGCTGAATCCAGAGAGAATCGGTCTGCTGCGGCAGCTGGCGGCGATGGGCGAGACGTTTGTCAATCAGGTCTATATTCCTGACATTCTGGCGATTGCTTCCTATTATCCGGACTGGTTCCAGCGCGGCGAAGGCCTGGGAAATTTTATGACGTACGGGGATTATCCCGCGGGCAGTTTGAGAACGGTTGCGAGTTATGGATTCAAGCGGGGCATGATTCTCCAACGCGATTTGTCGACGGTGCATCCGGTGGATCCGGCGCAGATTACGGAGAACGTGGCGCGCTCCTGGTATGAGTATGACGGGGCGAGTGGAACGTCGCTGCATCCGTCGCAAGGGCAGACCCATCCCAAGTACGCGGGTCCGCAACCTCCGTATGAGTTCCTGGATGTGGAAGCAAAATATTCCTGGCTGAAATCGCCGCGCTATAACAACATGCCGATGGAAGTGGGACCGTTGGCGCGGATGCTGGTGAATTATGCCGCCGGCCAACCCGATGTTAAGTCCGCAGTGGACGGCGCTCTTCAGGCCGCCAAACTGCAGCCTCAAGCCCTTTATTCCACGTTGGGGCGGGTAGCAGCCCGCGGGCTTGAAGCAAAAGTTCTCGCAGCAAAATTATCGGGCTGGATTGACGAGCTGGACGTGAACATGAATCGCGGGGATTTGCGCATTCACAATGGCGATATGTGGGATCCGGCGTCGTGGCCGAAGCATGCGCAGGGAACCGGATTGCATGAGGCGCCGCGAGGTTCGCTGGGACACTGGGTGGAGATTGAAGATCGCAAGATCAAAAACTATCAGGTGATTGCGCCGACCACCTGGCTTGCGGGGCCGCGCGATGCGAACGGGGTACGGGGAGCGTATGAGGCGTCGTTGCTGAACACTCCGCTGACGAATCCTGAACAGCCGCTGGAAATTCTGCGGACGGTGCATTCGTTCGACCCTTGCCTGGCCTGCGCGGTGCACGTGGTCGACGCGGCAGAAGTGGAACTGGCGCACGAAATTCTGACCTGCGTGTAGGAGGGAAGCCCATGGCAACAACGATTGCAAGCGCTGCGCAGAACGAGAAGCGGATCGTGCGCTATTACGTGTGGGAGCTGCCGGTGCGGCTGGTTCATTGGGCCATTTTCTTCACGATCATCGTGCTGTCGGCGACCGGCTATTACATCCATAACCCCTACCTGATAGCCCATGGCAGGGGCGCGTACGTGATGGGGACGATGCGTGCGATCCATCTGAGCGCGGGCTTTATTTTTCTGGCGGCGCTGCTGCTTCGGCTATATTGGTTCTTCGCAGGAAATCAATTTGCGCGCTGGCGGGCGTTTCTGCCGCTGACCAGGACGCAGCGCAAGAATCTGAAGGAGACCATTCGTTATTACGCGTTACTGCGCTATTCCCCGCCGCTGACGATTGGCCACAACATGCTGGCGGGGCCGGTGTACGCGCTGATCTATGTGCTTTGCGCGGTGGAAGGTTTGACTGGCCTGGTGATGTACAACGCGCAATTGAAGGCGCCCTTCCTGAACGCACTGGTGGGATGGATGCCGTTGATGGTCAACATCCAGACGCTACGGTCGATTCACTATTTTCTGATGTTTGCTTTCTGGGCGTTCCTTGTCCACCACTTGTATAGCGCTGTCCTGACGGCGATGCATGAGCGCGACGGCTTGATGGACAGCATCTTTACCGGCAACAAATCCGTGAGCAGCCATCTGCTGGAAGAGACCAGTCTGGATTTGCTGGAACAGGAGAAGAAGATCGATGCCTCCGATCGCTAACGCGGCCCGCACGAAGACGATTGCCGTGCTGGCGCTGGGAAATCTGATGCATGGCGACGATGGCGTGGGCATCCATGTGCTGCGAGCGCTTGAGGCGGAAAACTTCGCGCTGACGGCAGAGTGCGAAGCGCGTGGGATCGAGCTGCGCTGGATTGAAGGCGGAACGCTGGGCCTGGAGCTGACGCACTCCCTGGAGGGCGTGGAGTACTTGCTGGTGCTGGATGCAGTCGCGATGCAGCAGGCGTCGGGAACCGTCGCGCGATACGAAGGGGACAGTTTGTATCAGCTGCCGGTGGGGCGAAGCGTCCACCTGATGGGATTGTCCGATTTGCTGGTGGCGATCCAACTTTTGGGGAATCCGCCACGCGAGGCGATTTTGCTGGGAGTCGAGCCGGCCAGCACGGCGTGGGGCCTGGAGATGTCAGCGGCAGTGACGGCTGCATTGCCGCTGCTGATGGGCGTTGCAATGAAGCAAATTCATGCGTGGATGGAATCGGCCAACCACGGTGGGTGCCGCGGATCGCGCGCCTGCGCATCTGCGGGCCAATGCCGCTCCGACCAGGAATTTCTGGGCGACTTTGCGTTGACTTAGTTGGCTGCGAGGGCTTGCATCACCGACGCATCATGCGCCATCTGGCGTTTGCGTTCCAGTTTGTAGCGCAGCGTGACCAGCATCACACCCCAGACAAACCATCCGGCAAGGTTCCACCAGACGGCAGGCCACATGCTGGGATCGAGGCCGGAGTTGGCGCCGCCGCCGATGACGGGCGACGGGTGCTGGGTGCGCCACCAGCGAATCGACATATAGACGATAGGAACATCGATAGCCGCGAAGATGGACAACACGGCGGCGAGGGTTTGCGTCTGGCCGCCGGCGGTGAAGCGGCGCAGCAGCAGATAGCTGACGTAGATGAGCCACAGCATCAGGAAGCTGGTGAGGCGTTCATCCCATGTCCACCAGATGCCCCATACGGGCCGGGCCCATAACATGCCGGTGGCCAGGCCGATGCTGCAGAAGATCAGCGTCATTTCCGCGGAGGCGAGCGCGAGAGCGTCGGCAGCCTGAGCGCGCGGCGGGTTGGAATTTCTGGTCGTAAGAAAAACCAGCGACGCAATGAAGTTGATGTAGGGAAACAACAGAGCCATGATGGCGGAAGGAAAGTGGTAATAGAAGATGCGTTGGATCTGGCCCATGGTGGCTTCTGTGGGGGCCACCCAAATGGCTTGATACAAGCCGACGGACAACAGAATCAAGGCCAGCGGTAATCCAATCAACAGAGTTTTTTTCATGGCGAGAATGAGAGTTTGTAACTGCTGTGTGTCTTGCTGCTACCTTCTACATCTGTCGGGATGGTTTCCGAAAGTCTACTACAGATCCGACGCATCCGAGGCGAACCCGGGATGACTTACCGGGGCTGCGCCATGGAGGCGGATTGCTTGGGTTTTTCGCCCGGCTTTGCAGGAGCATACTTGGACGCGCACTTGGCCTGGATCTGGCTGGCATGAAAGACGCCATCGCGACCGTACATACCGACGGCAAGGGCCTGGGCGTTGTCTTTGAAGGTGTCGGGCGGAGGATCGCCGCCGGTGTAGTTGACCTGGAGCTTCCGGCCCTGCTCCACCAAAATGAACTGCGCATGTGCGCCGTCGCGCTGGATCGAGCCCGGCTCCACATTGCCGGCAACGCGCAGGTGACGGGAGTAGGCGCGATTGCCCATGGACTGCAATTCCTGAATGGTGACGTAATAGCTTTTGTTGGCACGGACGCCGGTCACGGCCAGGTACAAGATTGTGCCAACAATGACGACGGTGGCGATGGCAACGCGGACTCCCACAGAATTTTTCTGCACCGAACATCTCCTGCAATTCGACTTCGAGACTACCTTCCAGTATGCGCTAAAACTACCCCAAATTAACAGCGATTCTGCGTGTCTGGAGTGACGCGCGTCACTGCGATGGGTGACGCAGGAAGATATACCTGAGGCCTACGTGAAAACTTTCCGACCTTCGCGTTGCCGTCAAAAAAACAAGCCATAAGGGGTCCCATTAATGCGCGCGACCACCGTACCAGGCAAATGGTTTGATTCGGTTCACTGGCAGACCGCCGTCCTGATCCTCACTTCCGTCGCCATGGCGGCAGCCTTGATTGCAAAGTTCGTGCTGCATGCTTCCGCCGCCGTCGAACCGTTGCTGCTGGTGGGAATTCTTGGTTCGAGCCTGCCCATTCTTTTCGACTTGATACGACAGATGACGCGCGGGAATTTCAGCGTCGATCTGCTGGCCGCCCTTTCCATCGTGACCTCGTTGATCCTGCATGAATACTGGGTGGCGGCGATTGTGATTCTGATGCTTTCCGGCGGACAAACGCTGGAGACATTTGCCACTCGTCGCGCTTCCTCTGTGCTGGGCGCGCTGGCAAAGCGCATGCCTGAAGTTGCCCACAGGGTGGGTGCAGATCGGCTGGTTGTGGATGTGCCCAGCGGAGAGATCGCGGTGGGCGATCTGGTTATGCTGTATCCGCACGAACTGTGCCCGGTGGATGGAGTTGTGATGGACGGCATGGGCAGCATGGATGAGTCGTACCTGACCGGCGAGCCGTACCTGATGGAGAAAGCTCCTGGCACAACGGTGTTGTCAGGAGCGATCAATGGAATTTCCGCGCTGACGATTCGCGCGACAAAAATCGCCAGCGATTCGCGCTATGCCAAGATTGTCGAGGTGCTGCACGCGTCGGAAGAAGATCGTCCGGCGATTCGGCGACTGGGAGACCGCATCGGCAGTTGGTATACGCCGCTGGCGGTGTTGATTGCGGCGGCGAGCTGGTTTTTCAGCGGACACGCCGAACGCTTTCTGGCTGTGCTGGTGATTGCGACGCCGTGTCCGCTGTTGATTGCAATTCCAGTGGCCATTATCGGCGCGATATCTGTTGGGGCGCGCTACGGCATCGTAATTAAAGATCCCTCCATTTTGGAGAAACTGGATTCCTGCAAGATTTTGATCGTCGATAAGACGGGGACGTTGACCTATGGCCAGCCGAGTTTGACGGAAGTGATTTCGCTGAGCACGATCCCGCAGGCGACGTTGTTGCAATTTGCGGCCAGCCTGGAGAGGTACTCGAAACACCCGCTGGCGAAGGCCGTCCTGGATGCCGCCAATCGCGAGCAGATTCCGCTGCTCAGCGCCGGAGAAGTTTCAGAAGCGCCGGGGACGGGATTGACCGGGGAAATCCACTGCCACGAGTGGACGCTGACGGGGCGGGGACGCATTGACGAAAAACTGGCGAGCCGCTTGCCGCCGACGGTGCCGGGGCTGGAGTGCGTGCTGCTGCGGGATGGGGAGCTGGCGGGGCTGCTTCGATTCAAGGATGAGCCGCGCGGCGAGAGCCAGCCGTTTCTTGCGCATCTGGGTCCGAAGCATGCCATTGAGGAGATCGTGCTGCTGTCTGGAGATCGGCCGGAAGAGGTGGCGCAATTCGCAAGCACGATGGGGCTGACGCACGTGTATGGCGGCATGAGCCCGGAGCAGAAGCTGGCGATTGTGCGGCGACTGACGGCGCAGGCACCGACGCTGTATCTGGGGGATGGAATCAACGACGCGCCTGCCATGATGGCTGCCACGGCGGGCGTTGCGCTGGGAGTGAACAGCGATATTACGACGGAGGCGGCGGGAGCGGTGATTCTGCAATCGTCGCTGGCGGGCGTGGATGAGCTGATGCACATTGGGCGTCGCATGCGCCGCATTGCGATCACCAGCGCGGTAGGCGGAATGCTGCTGAGCCTGGCGGGAATGTGCGCTGCGAGCCTAGGATATCTGACGCCGATTCAGGGTGCGATTGCGCAGGAGGTGATCGATTTGTTGTCGATCTTGAACTCACTGCGAATGATTCTTCCGGTGGGACAGCTCAGCGATTTTCATTTGCCGTTGAGTGTGGGGAAGAATACGTAGAGCAAGTTCCGCAGTGACTGCGGTCCGGGGAAGGTTTTCTCCCACCCTTGCTGCGCAAGGATGGGGCACCGGGTTGGGTTGTGTCACTGTATCTCCCCGTATGCAAAACTTACAGGCATTCAGTTGTAATGATGGGCTCGACGAGACAGGGACTCCAATTGCGGAGGGACTATACTCAGGCGGCGTGGACGAGCAAAGATCAACTTCGACTGTACATCAGATCGGCAATACGCCGATCACTCTGTTGTTCCTGGGTATTGGGCTTGTTGTGTCACTCATGCTGGCTTGGCTCGCGCGAGTGATATTGTTGTTGCTTTTTGCAGCAATCGTGGTAGCCGTCTTGATGACAGCCATGGTCGATTGGCTGAAAGCAAAATTGAATCTCAGGCAAGGGGTCGCTTTCGCTCTAATTCTGTCTGCAATAACCCTCATCGTTGCTTTCACTCTATGGCTCAGCGGCCCGAACATCATCGGCCAATTTGCAAACCTTCAGGCGGATCTTCCCCAGGCTGTCCACCAGCTCATAGTCAGGGTGAATGGATATGGGTGGGGCCGTTGGTTGATGGCTCAATGGTCCGGCTACTCTCAACTTTCATCCAGCGTCAGTTCCGCTCTGACCCGCATCGGCGGAATTGTCGTCAGCACTGCGACTGTACTGGCGGGGCTCGTCCTTATTGCGTTTCTCGGTCTTTATCTCGCGGCGGAACCACAGGTTTACTTCTCCGGCATTCAACGCGCAACCCCAAAACGTTATCGAGCGACACTCAGCGCCTGCGCCGAGAATGCTGTGCGTAACCTTCGTTGGTGGGTCTTGTCTCAGATGCTGTCCATGACCGCCGTGGGTATCATTGTCGCGCTTGGGTTATGGGCGCTCGGTGTGCCGCTTGCTGGAACCCTAGGCGTCATTGCAGCCCTGCTTACGTTCATCCCAAACATCGGCCCAATCCTGTCGGTTGTTCCTGCGGCATTGCTAGCTCTTGCGATTAGTCCCACGAAGGGCTTGCTTACTGTGATGCTTTTCCTGCTGGTCCATTTCCTGGAGGGCAACGTCATCACACCCTTATTGGAACGTAGGATAGTCCGTCTACCCCCGGCACTCACGATGAGCGCGCAGCTTTTGCTTGCCGTGGTTGCGGGGCCGCTTGGCTTGGCACTTGCCGCACCGCTAACAGCGGCAGCCCTCGGGATATTCGAAGTGCTTCTCCCTGTCGAAAATGGCGGGTAGCACAAGTCTGGGTGCCGCTCATCCGTTGGGTGCCCCACGTCTCGAGTTTGAGACGTGGGATGGTTGTTTTCCACGTTCTCGCCGCGCAGCCGTTCATAAGGACTCAATCTCGACGACTCCGATTGCACCGGTCTGGTAGTGCCGAAAGCTCGACCACGCCCGCTGTTCCCGCTCGGCCACCAGGCCGCCTGAAACCGGTTTGCGGTGCATATAGCGCAGCAGACCCTGCGGCATTTCGAGATTGTATCCCACGTCTCAAAGGCGAGACGTGGGGCACCCGGCCGCCAGGTTTTTTCACGCTAGCGCACTCCCCAAAGTAACCCTTTGAGCGGAAGTTTTGGGCGCAATAACGATTCTGTCAAATAGTCATTCATGACACGTTAGGCAAGTCATTGAAATGACAGGCGATAGGCCCGATGTGCGATGGCGTGTTAATCCAGCCCGGTTCGCTAGAATTAAGAAGATGGGAGGGGAGGACGTCAACTCCAGGGCTCGTCGATTTAATCGACGGGCCCTTGTTATGAGTTCTATTTTCCCGCGAAATATTCAAGGAGCCGTCTGAGCCATTTACGAACCGGGGTAACCGCTATGAGTATTTGTGCACTTTGGGATTGCTGCGTGTTTGCTCTCGACTGGTTTGCTAGGTTCGAGATTGTCCGCGACTTGCTGCGCCAAATACCGGCAGGAGTGTGGATATATCTATCGCCCGAAACGGTCGTGCTCGTCGGCATTGGTGCGGTCTTGATCGAAGTTTTGTTTCGTCACGCCAAGGTTGGCCTCAATGGCGGAGTCAATGCGCCGCCCGAACGGCCCATTCGTAGAAGAGATTCGACAATTCATTTGCATTTGCACGACATCTCCGCTGCAGCAGTGCATATCGAAGTTACGAGCTTAGACTCTTCGAACAAAAGGGATCAATGACGTCTGACCTCAAAGACTCAGGCCGCGCACTATTACCGTGCTACACCCTGGCGGACGAGTGGGGGAGGGCTTTGGGTTCGTAGGGGCAGAAGGGATCGCTGGCGAGCGGATCGCCGGTGTAGGCGAAGGCGCGGGCACGGGAGCCGCCGCAGAGCGCGGAGTATTCGCAGTATCCACACTTGCCCTTGAACTGGCTGGGGGTATGCAGGCCGCGAAAGACAGGCGAGTTGCGATAGATATTGGCCAGGCTGTCGTTGCGCACGTTGCCGACGACGAGGGGCAGAAAGCCGGCGGGATACACATCGCCCTGGTTGGAGACGAACATGATGCCGTGGCCGTCGCGAATGCCAAAGCCGCGATAGACAGGCGTGCGCTCGATCTCCTGCGAGGACATTCCCTCCTGACGCATCTCGGTGAGCGCGATGCGACGATAGGACGGCGCTTCGGTGGTTTTCACCTGGAAGGGCGCGGTGCGGGAAAGGCCGTAAATCCAGTGCATCAGCTCTTCGCCACGTTCCGGCGAGACGGGCTGCAGGGTTTTGCCGCGGCCGACGGCGATCAGGAAGAAGAGACTCCAACGCATCACCTTCATGGATTTCAGCAGCTCAAAGATGGCGGGCAGATCGTCGGCGGTTTCCTCGGATACGAGAGTGTTGACTTGAATGGGAAAGCCTAATTCGCCGGCATCTTTCATGGCGCGGATGGTCCAGTCAAAGCAGCCGGGGACGCCGCGCACCGCTTCGTGACGCGCGGCGGTGGAACCATCGAGACTGAGGCCGAGACTGTCGATGCCGTGCGCTTTCAATTTTTCCAGCACGTCGCGGGTGAGCTCCGGAGTGGCGCTGGGCGTGATGGAGACGGTGAGGCCAAGGCTGCGTGCTTCATCGATCAGCTCGAAAATGTCGTCGCGCTTGAGCGGATCGCCGCCGGTCAATATGAGATGCGGCTTGTCAAAGGCGGCAATCTGGCGCAGCAGATCTTTGCTTTCCGCGTTCGTCAACTGATCGGGGTGCGGGTTAGAAACGGCCTCGGCGCGACAGTGGCGACAGGCCAGGGCGCAGGCCTGGGTCATCTCCCAATACACCAGCATGGGATTCTTTGAGTAGTCGTGGGCCGAGGGCCGATGGGACGGCCGGGTCGCAGTGGTAGCGAGCGTTCGAATATCGACGGAAGTCATAACTTGTCTTCTCCTTGAGAGAAACAGAATCGGCGAGATGCGCAGGTTCGTCCACCGGCTCGGGATGCGTGAGTCTGTTGGCGATGTTGCCGGCGGTCTTGATGCCGCTGGAGATGCAGTCTGGAATTCCAGCGCCATGGTAGGCCGCGCCGGCCAGATGCAATCCCGGATGCCAGGCGACGATGCGTTCGATTTCTGCGATGCGCGCGCCGTGGCCTACGTCATATTGTGGATTGGCTTTCGACCAGCGATAGGCCTTGGCCAGCACCGGCTCGGCGTCGATGCCCATGATGGCGCAAAGCTCCTCGCGAGCGATTTGAATCAGGGCAGCGTCATTTTGTTCCGCCAGGGATTCTGCGCGAGCGCCGCCGATGAAGACACGAATGAGTTCGAACTCTTCCGGCGCGCGATGGGAAAACTTTTGTGACGACCAGGAGCAGGCGGTGATCCTGCGCTTGGCATTGTGTGGAACCAGGAAGCCGGTGCCATGCAGGGGCGTTTTCAAATCGCTGCGTTTGAAGGCGAGTGAAACCGTGGCGGTGGAGACATAGCGAATGGCGCGCAGTTTGAACGCGAGCACAGGATCCATGCCGCGGATCAGGTTGGCGGTGACGTCTGCGGGGGTGGCGAATACGATCTCGTCGGCCCAGAGTCGCGAGCCATCGTTCAAATCGATCTGGTAGCGATCGAGAACGCGGTTGACGCAGACGACTTTGGTATTGAGACGGACCTTCTCCAGCGTGAGGCGAGCGACCAGAGCCTCGACAAGCTGCTCCAGACCACCCTTCAGTGTCATGAACATGGGAGAGGGCCTGGGCTTAGAGCCGGCGGGAACAGGATTGCGCGCCTTGGCGCGATTTCTTTTGAGGATGCCGCGCAGCAGGCTGCCGTGTTGCTTCTCCATCTCCAGAAACATGGGGAAGGTGCTTTCGAGGCCAAGCTTTTCAGGGTCGGCGGCGAAGATGCCTGCCATTAACGGAGCGGCAATTTTCTCGAGTGCTTCCGCACCCAGACGGCGGCGGGTAAAACTGGCCAGGCTCTCGTCGCCGGAATCTTCACGGCGCGGAATCAGCAACTCCATGCCCATGCGCAATTTTCCGCGCCAGGAGATGAGCCGCGAGCGCAGGAAGGGAAGCATCATGGTGGGGGCCATGAGCATCATGCCTTCCGGAAGGGGATGCAGATCGCCTCGATTCCAGACATAGGTTGGTTTGCCGATGCTGGAACCGATGAGCTGATCCGCGAGGCCTAAATCCTGGCAGAGTGTGATGGCTGCGGGTTTTTGTGTGATGAAGGAATCGGGTCCGCATTCGACGGTAAAGCCGTCCTGATGGGCAGAGAGGATTTTCCCGCCGAGTCGTGGGGAGCTTTCAATCAACGTGGTGTCGATGGCGGCACTGGCGTATTGCTGCAGATAAAAAGCGGTGGCCAGCCCGGTAATCCCTCCGCCAATGATCACAATGTTTTTCATGCCGTCGCCTACTATGTTTGCGCCTGCAGCTACGGACCATGCAGCCCGAGGTGATGTGGAAGAGGCTGCGGAGACCGCTTCACTATCCCTAACAGTAACGATTCAAACTGGGGGATGCAGTGATGAAGGTCACATCGCAGGTTTTGTCGGAAGGTGTTTGCTGGAAGACACGTGAACGCGCAAGTTGTCGATGCGGAAACGCTGGTGCTGAAGATTACAAAAGTAAGACACTCTCGCAGGATGCAGAGTGAAAGAATGGAGTCGCGATGAATTCATCTCCCCTCATCATTCAAGGCGGCATGGGCGCGGGCGTGTCGAACTGGCGCCTGGCGAATGCTGTCTCGCGGCTTGGACAACTTGGCGTTGTCTCCGGAACAGCGCTCGATCAAATTTTTGCACGGCGTTTGCAAGATGGCGACCCCGGCGGGCATATGCGTCGCGGCGTGCATGCGTTTCCGTTTCCCGCCATGGCAGAGCGCATCTGGCAGCGGTACTACATTGCAGGCGGCAAGAGCGAGCGGACTCCGTATCGGGCGGTGCCGCGACACACGAAAGATAATCCGCTGGAGTTGATTGAGCTGGACATTGTCAGCAATTTTGTCGAAGTGTTTCTGGCGCGCGAAGGCCACGATTATCCGGTGGGCATCAATTATTTGGAAAAAATTCAAACAGCACATCTTTCGACGATTTACGGCGCCATGCTTGCTGGAGTTGGAACCGTCATTATGGGCGCGGGCATTCCGTTGAAAATTCCTGGTCTGCTGGATGGATATGTCGAGCACCAAGCGGCCGAGTACACGATTCATGTGACGGGCGCGCTTGAGGGCGACGATACCACGGCGCACTTTAATCCGCGAGACTACATGGAGGGCGAATTGGGCCCGCTACCACGGCCGAACTTTTTCGCGATTGTCTCTTCCAACACGCTGGCGACGACGATGGTGAAGAAAGCCAATGGCAGAGTGGACGGGCTGGTGGTGGAGATGAAAAGCGCGGGCGGTCACAACGCTCCGCCGCGGGGCAAGATGCAATTGTCGGATGCGGGTGAGCCGATTTATGGCGAGCGGGATGCAATCGACATTGCGAAGTTATGCGAGTTGGGAGTGCCGTTCTGGCTGGCCGGAGGCTACGGACATCCGGAGAAGCTGCGTGAAGCATTGGCGCGGGGTGCGGCCGGAGTTCAGGTGGGAACTGCATTTGAATTCTCCGAAGAGTCGGGCCTGCGGGAAAATTACAAGCGCGCGCTGTTGCAGAAAGCTATTGCCGGCGACGCGACGGTGTTTACCGATCCGCTGGCATCGCCGACAAAATTTCCATTCAAGGTGGCGCGCCTGGAAGGTACCGGCTCTGAGCCGGACGTGTATGCCGCGAGACCGCGCATTTGCGATCTTGGATTTTTGCATGAGCCGTATCGAACTCCAGAAGGAACCATTGGGTACCGTTGTTCCGCTGAACCGCAGAGCGTGTATGTTGCGAAGGGCGGCAACGCGGAGGATGCGGCGGGAAGAAAGTGTCTTTGTAATGCGCTGCTGGCGAACATTGGCTACCCGCAGGTAAGAAATGGCAGCCGAACCGAGCAGGGAATTGTGACCGCCGGCGATGACCTGGGCAGCGTGCCTTTGTTCCTTCCGCCGGGGCAATCCACCTATTCTGCCGCCGATGTGATTGCGAAATTGTTGGAGGGCGCGCCTGCATCCCGCTGCAGCGCTGCTGCAGTCAAGCGCCGCAGCAGTGACGGTTCGCGGTCGATCGAAGATCCGGTGTGCGCCGAGCTTGAAACCGTCTAGACCCTGTCACGCAGAGAGCCTGAAGATTTCGGCTTGCGATGGCCGGCCTTGGGCGGAGAAATCGACGCTGCGATGGAATTCGACCGCGCCTGCGTTTCCGCAAGAAAAGTGATTCTCATCACAGAGACATGTACTGGCCGTCACTGCCCGGGCACCCTGCTGCGGTTCAGCCTTGTAGCAGGGCTCTCCATCGAGGGAGGTAGCTTATGGCACAGTCCACGCATACAGGCACCACAATTGTACCCAAGAAAGTTATTCCTGCTTTTGAGAAGCTCCTGGTCGCCACTGACTTTTCCAGATCTTCCATCGCAGCCCTTTCCTACGCCGAAAATCTGGTCAACCTCTACGGTACGGAATTACTGCTGACCCATGTGGTGAGCTCCGGAAATGTGTCCTCTCCGGAACCGTTAGCGGTATTTGCCGCGCCCGAGATTGGACAGGCGATGGCAGAAGACCTGGAGCAACTGACAAACCAGTTGCGACGCCGAGGAATTCACGCCCGCGCCATCTTGGCTGAAGGTCCAGTCGCGGATGCGCTGGAGACGCTGGTGCAACAGGAGAAGCCGAGTTTGCTGGTGATCGGCACGCACGGGGCGCACGGACTGGAACGGCTGATCCTGGGGTCGACAGCGGAAGCGATTCTGCGCAAAGTGTCTTGCCCGGTGCTGACGGTGGGACCAAGCTGCGCGAACATCACCCCCAAGAATCTTGCATTGCAGACAATTGTGTACGCGACCGTGCTGCAGCATCCCTCCGAGGCTGCGCTGCTCTATGCGGCTTCTCTGGCTCGAGCGCTGCATGCGCACGTGCAACTGGTCCATGCTATCGATGAAATCAGTGAGCTACCCGGGAATTCGTTCGACAAAGAAGTGCAATCGCAGTCGGACCTGCTGGCCGAGGCGTTGAAGGGTTCTGACAGTAAAGTGAGCGTGCATCGCGTTTACGGAGAACCGGTGGAAGCGATACTTCGCCGGGTGATCGCGACGCAGGGGGACCTGATTGTGCTGGGGGCCGAGCGAGGTCGGAAACTTGCGGCGTTCATGCCGGCGGGCGTTGCGTATGGATTAATTCGCTCGGCGCCTTGTCCCGTCATTACATTCAAGCGGGAGGAACTGTATCATCGCGGGTAGGAAAACCCACAGGGGGACTGCGTATGGTCAGGGAAGCGAAAGTCCACACCACAGTTTTGGTTGCTCAAGGGATTTTGATGATTGCGCTGGGTCTCGCATTATTCTGGGTGAGGTCCACCATGACCAACATTGTGTTTGAGGCAACCGGCTGCGTGGTGGCGGTATTGTTGACCGCGGCCGGGCTGTTGCTGATCGGCGTGATCGATTGCATCGGCGGCCTGGCGCTGCATCATGGGCATCGACGGGAGTTGCACTTCTATTTATTTTTTGCGGCGCTGGCGATGGGCGCGGGATTGTTTTTCTGGATGAGCCCCTGGGGGTCAGTGCAGCTGCTGGCGGTACTTGCAGGACTGCAGGGATTGATCTGGGGCGGATGGGACCTGCGGTTCGCATCGCACCTGCGCGATCATCCGCGGGAAAGAAAAGCGCTGCGGTTGCTGGGCGCCATCACGCTGGCACTGGGAGTGCTGTTGGTCATCGGAATGGAATTCACCAGTCGTGGCGCGCTGTTTCTATTGGCGACATATGTGACCTACATCGGCATTCACATTCTGTTGATCGGTATCTACATTTATCGTCCATGGAAGAACGTCCTGCCTCCTGGGAAGCATGTTGACCCTCTACCCGAGACAAAACTGATCTGAGCGCCCCGAACGAAGCGGTTGATACGATATATCTCGACCGTCGCTATCGTGGGAGGGACGCTCCGTGCTTCGCGATCATACTGTCGTCATTACCGGCGCGACTTCCGGCATTGGACTTGGACTGGCGGAGGCCTTTGCTGCCGCTGGATGCCGTGTTGCCATCAATGGGATTGCGACCGCGCAGGAGTCGGACGCGCTGGCGGCTCGATTGCGGCGGCACGGAACAGAGGTGCTGTATCATCCGGCGGACCTGGCCGATGCAAAACAATGCGCCGCACTGGTGGAAGCTGCGGAAGAGCGATTCGGAACGGTCGACATCCTCATCAACAATGCGGGCATTCAATTTGTAGCGCCGGTCGAGGAGTTTCCTGCCGATCGCTGGACGCCATTCTCGCCATCAATCTTTCAGCGGCCTTTCACACCATTCGCGCGGTGCTGCCTGCGATGCAGAAGCGCGGTTGGGGCCGGATCATCAACATTGCGTCGGTGCATGGGCATGTCGCGTCCACTCACAAGGCGGCGTATGTGGCGGCGAAGCACGGCCTGGTTGGACTGACGAAAGTGGTCGCTTTGGAAAACGCCACGCGAGGAATTACGTGCAATGCAATTTGCCCGGGATTTGTTCTGACGCCTCTGGTCGAGCAGCAGATGGACGATCGTGCGCTGCAGCATGGAATCACGAAGGAGGATGCCAGGCGCGAGCTGGTGCGCGAAAAGCAGCCCACCGAAAAGTTCACGACGGTGGAGGACATTGCGGCGCTGGCGATCTTTCTTTGTTCCTCTGCCGCGGCGAACATCACCGGGGCATCGCTGCCGATCGATGGCGGCTGGATGGCGCGGTAAAGCTTGCGGCGTTAGCCGAGTGTGCTGGACCAGCCCAGGACTGCAATCGCGACCAGGGTCACGATCAAGCCCAGACCCATCCACTGACGATCGCGCAGGCGAGTCAGCTTCCATTCGCCGGCAAGAAAGCCGCAGGCATTCACCGTGACCAAGCCTGCCATCAACGTGAGCGGCCACCCGATCGACGGGCCCAACTTGCCGAGTTTGGGCGAAGCAAATCCATACAGATAGGTGTGCCCGCCCCAGACCAATCCCATGCCGATGGTCAACATGTAGAGACGGGCGGAGCCCGCGGCCAGATATCGTTGCCAGGTGCCGTTTTTCGCCATCAAGTATCCGCAGAAGACGAGGCTGGGGATGGCCCCGCAAGTGAGCATGAGCAGCCAGATCAAATTGGTTCCGGCGAAGGTACTGTGCCCCATGCGAACCGCGGTTTCGCGAATGGGCTGGCCAAGACTGTAGCCGATATTGAAGACAGCGGAGAGCAGGCCCGATCCAATGCACAGCAAGAGGCCGACGGCGAAGGGGCGCGCATGACCCACCATATCGCCGCGAACTTGTTGGGTGTTGCCTTGCTGGCTCTTCTCCCTGCGAAAACCGGCGTAGCCAAAACAGGCGATGCCGGCAATGCCGATCAAAGTGCCCGCCAAGATGGCCAAACCCTGGGCACGAAACAGCCGCTCCGGGGCCAGCACCAGGATGGGAAGAACCGAGCCGAAGGATGCGCTAATGGCAAGCGCCAGCGTGTTGCCCATGGAAATGCCGATGGCGGCCACTCCCTGGCCGAACATGATGGCTCCAAAGCCCCATGCAAAACCGAACAGGCATGCGAATAGAATTGCGTGCGGCGGCGACGCGTTCAGGACATGCGTAAATCCCGGCACGCTGAGCAGCACGATGGCGATGGGCATCAGGACGCAGGGGACCAGCATTACAAGCGCCCAGACATTTTCCCAAGGCCATTGCCCGAGATATCGCATGGGCAGCGTGAAGATGCCATTCATGATGCCGGAGACAATGGCGCACGCAATGCCAAACATCAAAACAGACGCGGAAAAGTGCATGAATTCCTATTCCCAGTTCAACGGCGTGAGCGCAGCCAAGCCAGCGGTTTTCGGACGAATCATTCGACTTCTTCGCCTGCGATCAAGACGGTTTGGATTTCCAGCGCATTCGCAGCGGGGTGGTGCGGCGACCAGTCGAAAAGAACAAGGTCGGCAGGCGCGCCAATGTGCAGGGTTCCATTGCGGCCGACGAAATAGCCCGGGTTTTCTGTCGCCATTTGAATGGCGCCGCCGAGGGAAACACCGTCGATGGCAGCGGCAAGCGCGATACCGACCGGCAATGGGCGGTATGCGCCGGCAAGAAAGCCGCCTCCGCAGGCGCTGATGACGCTGCCGTCGGATGTCACCTCTACCGCGCCACCAACGTTTGCCTGATAGACGCCGACGGGCATGCCGCCGAGCGAGACAACATCGGATACGAGTATGCTGCGACTGATTGTTTTTGCGCGCAACATCGACTTGAGTGTGTCGGTGGGAAGATGATGACCGTCGGCGATGAAGGTGGCAGCGAGGCGGTCTTCGGCAAGCTGCGCCCACAACAGATTTGGATGGCGGGGGAGCGGACTGCCCAGTCCATTGCCGAGATGGGTGGAGAGAGTAGCACCGGCGTCGGCGGCTGCATGAATCTGGGCCGGAGTTGCATGGCTGTGGCCGATGGCGACGACGATTCCTTTATCGGCGAGCAGGGAAATGAGCGCAAGAGCGTCGTCGTTGTGAGGCGACACCGTGACCATGCCAACAAGTCCGCCGCATGCTGCCTGCCATCGTTCAAATTCGGCAAGATTCGCAGGACGAACGTGCTCGAGATCGTGGGCTCCGCGAGGACCATCATGGGGCGAAATGAAGGGGCCTTCCACATGCGCGAATGGAATTGCATCGGCGACCAAAGGATAGGCGCATCTTGCGTCGGCGACAGCCCGCAACGCGCGAGTGATTTTTTCTTCGGAGGCGGTAATGATGGTGGGGAGAAATGTCGTCACTCCCAGCGCGAGCATCTTTTTCGTCAAGGCGAGGATGACGTCGGGATCAACATCGTCTGCATTTGCGTCGCTACCAAGGTAGCCGTTCACCTGCAGATCGATGAAGCCGGGAGAAAGCCACGGCGCCTCTTCGATAGGACTGGGAATGATGGCGCGAATGCGGCCGTTCTCAATGATGACCTCGAGCACATTGCCGCTGGATGGGTCGCACCCGGTAATCGATCGTGATTTCATCGTGACCTCATAGCGTTGGTTGCATCAATTGCAGGATCAGCATGGCACCCCGGGGAAGGTGGAAGGGATCTTTCACCGGAAGCGCGATGACCTCGGTGGTGGGCTTGCCCTCGCGAGTGAGGCGCTGCAACCAGTCTCCACCATTTGGAGCGGGGAAGTGAGACCATGTCCAATCGGCGACTCGCATGTACCATTCGAGGCACCACGATTCACCGGTGAGTTCGTACGCGAGCAGCGTCGCATAGAGCGCTTCCACGTGCGGCCACCAAAGCTTTTTCTCGGAATGGGGAAGGTAGGGCGGGTGACCTTCGATATCCCGCGACAGATAGAGACCGCCGAATTCCGGATCCCAGCCAAGTTCGAGATGCCAGCGAATCACTTCCGCGGCGCGGCGAATGAGGGTCTGATCTCCGCGTCGACGGGCAACATGCAGAACAAACCACATCGACTCAATGGCGTGGCCGGGCATGATAAAGGTTCCGGCGGGTGGGGGCAATTCCTGATAGTCGACCGTCAGAAATTCCAGCAGTACCTTTTTGCCGGGGCGAACGAAGCGATCCATGATGCGGGCTACGTAGTCGTCGAGCTGCGCTTCCAGGCGAGTCTCTCCGGTGGTCAGGATGAACTCGTTGAGGGTTTCGGTCAGGATCATCGGGATGCCATGATTTTTCCATCCCAAGGGCAGCGGATAGGGTGCGGTCTCCTGAAAATCCGGCTGATCCACGCGCTGACAAACACGCTCCAACGTCTCGCGCGCGATTGAGAGCAATTCTTGATCGGGAACGGCACGATAGTATTCGCTGAAACCATATATGACGAAGCAGTCGGTGTAGATGCTGGTGGCGCCTTCGATTTCGCGGCCCTGTCGATCGGCGTGATAGATCCAGCGGCCTAGATTGTCGCGACCGTGCGCCACCAGAAAGCGAATCGAATTTTCCGCGGCAGCCAAAAATTCAGGGCGCTTTTCGACGCGATTGTAGAGCGCGGCGAAAGTCCACACAGAGCGGGCTTGCGACCAGAGGAATTTGTCTCCGCTGATTATGGAACCATCGTCGCGGATGCAGGAAAGCACGCCACCATAGTTCCAGTCGATGCCGTGATTCAGCCAGAAGGGCACGACGTTGTCGAGCAACAGGGTTTTGTACTGGGCGTAGAGCTTCGCGCGGTCCAGGGTCAGGGATCTCATCGCGTGACCGCTACCATTGCGCATCGACGCCGGGCGAAATGATGTCTGCCAGCGCGCGACCGGTCAGGCTGGTGGCGGTGTTGAACGCGTTGGCCTTATCCTTCGGACCGTAGTCTGCGCCGTCATTGAGAAGCCCATACGATTTGCCGTTGGCGGGAACAACGATGAATGCATCGAAGCGCTTGACCGCCGTGACGATGCGAAGATCGCGATCGACATGGTTGTAATACCAGGTCAGATAGTTAATGATTCCGGGGCTGCGAGTGCGGTCCCAACTTTTTTGACCCAGCTTCGACCAGGTTCCGTCGGGAAGTTGCGTGCGCAGTAAGAACTCAATGTTCGGCTTGACGGTTTTTCCGATCCAGGTTTTCCAGGCGGGATTGTCGCAGTAGAGATCGAAGGAGATCACGCCTTCTCCCACGTAGGCTGAGGTGCCGTAGGTGCTGTCGGTCCACAATTGGTAGTCGTTTTTCGGATCGCCGCGCTTTGCCCAGTCCGCGCCTTCCTCGGCCAGGATGTACGGAATATTGCCATCGCTGCGCATGGTGGAAAATACCCACCTCAACGCGCGATAGGAAATTTCTCGATACTTATCCTGCCGGGTCTGGTGATACATCCAGGTAAAGATTGTCGCGCCGGTGAGCGCGGAAGAGAGCGTGTATTGATCGTGGATGGGGTCGGTGGGCACGCCATCTTTAATCTGCTGCCAGCCGGTACCGAACGCGCCGCTGGGCAGGATCATGCCGTCGTGCTGCAGTGAGTTGGTATAGCGCTGAACGGCGTCGAAGTATTTCTTCTGGCGGCCCGCGTCGACATGCTTGTACAGAACGATGAAGAGTCCGAGCGCACTGCCAGTATCCGCAAGATAGACGGGTCCGTAGCCTGTGGCCCAGAAGCCGCTCGGCATTTGCTTGGACAGCAGATAGTCGCCATAGGCGATGGCGGTGTCGAGATAGCGGCGATCACCGAAAATTTCGTAGCCCGCGACCAGGTCGCGCATGTAATAGCCGCCGACATAGATGGTGGGGAAGGCGCTTTTCTCTTTGACGATATAGTCGCAGATGCTTTTGAATGTCTGCCGTGTCGCGGTGCAGTTTGTATCGGCGCAAAATGGCGATGCCGATTGTGCCACTGCGGAAGTGATGAACAAAGGGATGAAAAGCAGCAGGCCAACCTGGATCAGAGATCGGCGGAACAGTCCGTGGCGCATCGTTGCTACCTCCTGACGAAATGGCTGCAGTGTTGCGAAGTATAAGTACGAAAAGCCCTGGTTCGATGCAGCGTAATGTGGCGCGTCCAAACGTACTATATCCAGTATGCGACGCGATTGAAACACGAAGCTCGCGTGGGTGCGCAGGCGAGAGCGGTTTAGGGAGCGGGCCGATCGATGGCGACTGTATGGCCCTGCCGGCAGGATTCGTAGATGCTGGTGACGGCTTCGAGCGCGCGGTATCCGTCGACCGCGGAAACCAGCGGCGGGCGTCCGTTGGCGCAGGCGTCGCCGAAGTCGAGGAATTGGCGTTCCAGGGTCAGCGTAGAAATCGCCATGGGATCGGAAGCGCCGGAAGCCATCGCGCGGTCGATGGGCGCGGGATCGCCGCTGTCATTCTGAAGGTCCCAGCTCGTTAACTTGTCACCGGTGACGATGGCAGAGCCTTTGGTTCCGTGAATCTCAATTCGCTCCGGGTATCCAGGCCAGAACGCAGTGGAGGCTTGAAGGACGCCGGTGGCGCCGCTGGCATAGGTGAGCAGCGCGTTCACCACGTCTTCCGACTCGATGCTGTGCGCTGCGCCCAGCTGCCAAATGGCAGATACGCGATCGAGCGGGCCAATCAAATATAGAAGCACGTCGAGCTGATGGATAGCCTGATTGATCAACGCGCCACCACCTTCGCCCGCCCAACTGCCCTTGATCGGGCGGCTGTAGTATTCCGCGGAGCGATACCACTTAACGTATGCGTCAGCCTGGATGATTTTTCCAAGACGTGCATCGGCGAGGGCCTGCTTCAAGAATTGTGTGGAGTCATCGAAACGATGCTGGCTGACGACGCCGAGTTGGATGCCTGCGCTGCGTGCGGCTTCCATCATCTTTCGGGCTGTCTGGAGGTTGGTGGCGATGGGCTTTTCGACGATGACATGCTTTTTTGCTTTCGCACTCAGTTCGACAGCGGGCAGGCGAAAACCGGGCAGAGTGCAGATGTCGACGATATCGACGCGCGGATGACGGCAAAGCTCTTGGTAGTTCGAGACGAACTCCGCTCCGGTGGCGTCGGCAAACGCGCGACCTTTTGCAGCTGTGGTGTTGGTGCAGACCGTCAATTTATACCCGATGTTTCGCCAGGCCTGCGCGTGCTTGTGCGACATGGCGCCGGTGCCGATGATGCCTACTCGCAACGCGGTTTCCTTTCGGAGGCAGCGGAGATGGTTATCGAAGCCACTGGTCGAGATGCTGCGCGACGAATGCATCGTCATTCAAATGCGGATAAGCGCGATAGACGCGATCGATTTCTTCGCCCTGGCCTGGGGATAAAGTTTCTTTCGGATCGAGGCACCAGATGCCCTCGAGCAGGCCCTGGCGGCGGAGCACCTCGTGAATGCCGGCGATGCAGCCGGCGAAGGTGTTGGCGGCGTCAAAGAAGGCGGCGTTGGCATCGGTAATTTGCTGGGCGAGCGTAAGGTGATCGGCGGGGATGGGACCGCGCGATTGTTTTGCGAGCTGCAAATGCGCGACGGCTGTTTTGGTCCAGACGGCCCAGTGACCCAGCAAGCCACCGACGATGTGAGCGCTGCTGCCGCCGAAATTAAATTCTGTGAGCAGATCGATCAGGATGTTGTCGTCGTTGCCGGTATAGAGAGCGATATCGTTTTCGCGACCGGCGTCGAGGACGGCGCGGATCACATCGATGGTTTGATAGCGGTTGAATGGCGCCATTTTGATGGCGACGATGTTTTCAATCTCGGCAAATTTGCGCCAGAAGCGATAGGGAAAAATCTGGCCACCGGCGAGCGGCTGCAGATAGAAGCCGACAATGGGCAGAATGGAAGCGATTGTTTTGGCGCGATCCAGCTGCTCGTCCAGAGTGAGAGATTGCAGACCCCCCATGCTGAGCAGCGCAGCGTCGTAGCCGAGCGAGCGGGCCAGTTCGGCCTCAGCAACGGCGGCGGCGAGAGGGCCGCAGACGCCGGCGACTTTTACCATTGCTGAGCCGCGAACTTCTTCCGCTGCCAGCTCCAGGACGGGCTGCAGCAGTCCCACATTGCGAATGGCGAACTGGGTGGTGTGTACGCCGACGGCGATGCCACTGGCTCCAGCTGCCCGATAGTATCGCGTGAGGGCGCGCTGACGGCGCTCATCCAGCTTGCGCGCGCTGGTCAGAGCGAGCGGGTGGGCGGGAATAACAAGGCCGCTTTTAAACTTCTCTCTCAGAGTCATTAGTATTTTCCGTCTCGTGTCTGAAAATGTGTGGGCTTGTTCAGGTTTCTCTTGCCGCCGGCGATCCAGTGGGCGGTCCAGGCAATCATTTGATTCGGGGTGACGGTGGGATAGCCGAAGAGTTGATGCTGTTTCGCCGCGTTGCTCAGGCAGGCTGAGGAAGTTTCTTCGCCGACAAAAATCGGTTCGCATCCGAAATGCTTGCCAAATTCTTCGGCGATCCAGCGAATGCTGAGAGTTTCGGGGCCGGTGAGATTCAAGACAAAGGGCGGCGACTGACAATACTCGAAGGTGCGAAAGCAAACAGCATTGGCGTCGCGCTGCCAGATGGCATTCAGTGCGGGCGTGCGTATGTCGAGCGGCTGGCGCTGAAATACGGCGGTGCCGATATCCGAGAGCACGCCATAGCGAAGGTCGACAGCGTAGTTAAGGCGGAGCAGAGTGACGGGCGTGCCCCAGCGATGCGAACCGTACTCGAAGATGCGTTCGCGACCGAGAACGGATTGGGCATATTCTCCGCGAGCATCGATGGGCGTTTCTTCGCTGGCTCCGCCAAGGTGCAGCGGGCGAAGCGGGTAGACATTGCCACTGGAGAAGCAGACGATCCGCGAATTGCGATAGCGGCTGGCGACGAGTGCGGGGAGCTGCGTGTTCATCGCCCAGCTGAGATATTCGGCGCCGGTGGTACCGAATTTTCGTGCCGCCATAAAAATGACGTTGGGCACATCCGGCAAACGATCGAGCGCGCCATCGTCCAGCAAATCGCAAGCAATGGTTTCAATTCCATCTGCCTGCAGTGCGGCGGGCAGGGCCGGATCGGTAAAGCGCGCAACCGCAATGATTTTTTTCTGGACACCGGCTTCATCGATGGCGCGTTGCATCAGGCGCGCGAGGCTTGGCCCCATTTTTCCGCCGACACCCAGCACCAGGATGTCGCCTTGCAATGCCCGCATCGCGGCGACGTCATCCAGCGATGGTTGGGACAATTTGTCTTCGAGTTGCTCTTCGGTGTCGATCTGCATAAACATTTAACCTCAAGCTATTTTAGGGTACGGGCTGGAACAGTTTGATCGGAGAGCTGGCTGGAAAGAGAGCGGAGAAAATTGCCGACGGCGGTACGCCATTCCGGAAGCGCATATATGGGTTGAATGGACGAGTCGGTGATGGCCGCTTGCTGCTTCGGCGCGGTGGCATCGTGAAATACCTGGGCGGTGCCGGAGGCGTACGGGCGCATGGCAGGCGTGGAGAGAATGAGCTTCGGCATCTTCAGCGAGGGCACGATGCCGGCGATATCAAATCGATCCTGAAAAACCAGCCACATGGGCAGCAGATGGATATGCTGCTCGCGTTTGACCTGATGCGTCAGCGATGGCTGCGGATCTTCAAGCATGAGGCCGGCGATGTTGGGAGAAGTTTGCGCGACATGCGCGGCGACAGCGGCTCCGAGGCGAGCGCCGTAAACAACCACGTGATCGGCTGGAATATGCCGGAGCCCGGTCAGATAATTCAAAGCGGCGATGCCATTGGCGTAGGCCTTCTGCTGCGAGGGATGACCGGCCTGGCTGTTGCCGAATCCCTGATAGTCGAATGCGAACGCATTGACGCCGATCGCGTGCAATGCCTTGAGGGCTTCGACGTTGTCCGGCAAATCCGTATGGCCGTTAGGGCAGAACAGAACCACGAAATGCGAAAGGGGCGCTACGGGAGATGAAGAGGGAATCCACCAACCATCCAATCGCTGCAGGCCTTCTTCGGTGGTGTCGAAGCGAACGTCTGTGATGGGAAGTTTGCTGTTTGCGGCCACGGTGACGACGCTGGGCTGAATTGTTTTCGGAGGAAAGAAAGTGAACTGCCACTGGCCTTGATAGAAGAGGAGGCAGACGGTGAGATACAGTGCGACGCCGGCAACCGCCAGGACGATCAGGATGGCTTTCACCAACCAGCGGCCGCTGACGACTTCGGCGTGATCGAGTTGACTGGATGAGTCGTCGTATGTCGCCATGTTGCGGGTTTGTTGGCCGCTCGCGGTCCCTGGCTTCTTGTTGGAGCGATGCAAATCCTCTGACGTTCTAGCCACAAAATCGACTCTAGCATGCAAAGGTGAGCAGAAATTGCGAATCTCAACGCCTGAAGGCGCGTCACGGAAGCAAACTCGATTCCCCGGACTGAAGTTCGGGGCCTACCTTAGTCTCAACAGGCCCTAAGAAAACCTTGTGAGGCGGTGGATGTCAAAGGCCTCGGCGGCGGGTGATAGGCGATCATCCGGAATCGGATCACCAGCGCGCATACGAATGGGAACCACACCAGCCCAGATGGGAATGTCGTAGTCCTCTTCGTCGTCAATCGGTGGACCGGTACGCATTTTCGCGGAGACTTCTTCCATTGGCAATACCAGCACGCTGGTGGCTTTCAATTCCTGATCCGTCGGCACTCTTGCCTCGTCCCATCGGCCGGGAACAATGTGATTCGTAAAGCGACGCAACGCATCCATCTTCTCGTCCCGGTCGAGGACCAGGTGCGCGGTTCCAAGCACCACCACAGAGCGGTAGTTGATGGAGTGATGAAAGGATGAGCGGGCCAGCACCAGTCCGTCGACCAGCGTGACCGTGACGCAGACCTGGATGCCCTGATCCAACGTGCGCAGCATGCGACTTGCGGCAGAGCCGTGGATGTAGAGTTTTTCGCCGGCGCGAACATATCCGGTGGGAATCACGTAAGGCTGCTGCTCGACGGTGAAGCCGACGTGGCAGAGAAATCCTTCATCGAGAATGGCGTGGACTTGCGACTTGTCGTAGACAGCGCGTTTCGGCAGTCGCGTAACAGTGGTGCGTGGATTGGGCTGGTAGCTGACCATGCATTATTATCTCGCACCGCCGCCGATTTATGGATGGATTGCCTGTACCAGTAAAACGCATCCGACCGTGGCCAAGCCGAGGTACACATAGCGGAGAAATCGTTCTCCGTGGAGGCGGCGGTTGAAGATTCTGCCAAGCAAAATTGCCGGAAGAACGACAGGCAATGACCACAGATAATCGTGCGTCACGGTGGAAGTCCAGAGACCGGCAAACCCATACGACGCCATGCCAAGAATACTGGCAGGTAGAAAATAGCCTTGCAGGGTGGCTCGAAATTGCTGCGGCGACCAGCGGCGCATGGCTCCGTAAAGGACCAGAGGAGGCCCGTTTATTCCGTAGGCGCCGCCGAGGATGCCAGCACAAAATCCGCAGGCCAACAGCCATCGCTTGCTGTCACTCTGCAAGCGCAACAGCGTTCGTCCGCGCAGAGAATAGACCGAAAAACAAATCAGGATGACGGCGAGTGCGGCTTTCACGATGTTGGGTCTGCCGGCCTTGAGCAACAGCAGGCCCACGGGGATGCCGAGAACGGTCGATCCGAGCAGTCCGCCGACGCTAGGCAGGTGAATGTGTCGCCAATCCTGCGCCACAACGACGAGGGCGATGGTGATGGAAACCAGCACGGCCAGCGGAGCCGCAACCGTGAGGGGGATGCGAAGCGCAAGTAACGGCACGGCAAATAGAGCTTCGCCGAATCCGAATGTCGATCGAATCACTGTCGCCAGAAATAAGACGACAAGAATGTGCAGGGTCACCGAATGCATCGGCGCTTACACGCCTGACACAAGAGCGCGGACCACCTATTTGTGCTCGCCGCTGTGCTCCGGACTGGAGCCGGGCTCGGGGAAGTCTGTATCGTTGCCGTTGATGAGATCGTCGGCGTTGCGATGACCCAACTGTCCGGTCATCGACTCCTGAGATTTTTGCGGCTTGCCAGGTTGGCGTGGGGAAGAGTCTTCAACAACGCCCTTGTTTTCGTCGGCGTCAGGATGCGCGGAGTGAATGCTTGTCTGGTTCATAAGATTCGAAAATCCTCGCAAAGCTAGTGCGTGGAACTTGAGTCGAGCCGTGTTTATGGGCGTCCCGCGGTCGGCTTGGCGTAGATGTGAACGCCCATGCCGTTCAGCTTGCTGCGCGCCTGCATCGCCTCCGGCGTTTGCGGGTAGCGCTGAATCAGGGCGCGCAAATCGTGAATGCCGGCATCGCGCTGACCCAGGGCCAGCTCCGATTCTGCTTTGCGCAACTGCGCTGTGGGAGCCTTGGAACTGCCGGCGTACTGCGAAAGCACGGCAGAGTAGTTATCGATGGCGCTCTTATAATTTCCGGCGCGATAGTCGATTTCGCCCATGTAGAACTGGGCGTTGGCAGCCTGCTGGCTTTGCGGATAGAACTTGATGACGTCCGCGAATTCCTGACTGGACAGGTTATATTTTGCGGCGTTGTAATCGCTGGCCGCGGATTGATAGAGCTGATCGAGCGGAGGCGCCTGCGGGGCCGGCGGCTGATCCGTTGCGGCCTGGGGTTGGTCCCCAGTGGGCTGGCCGTTTGCCGGCAACGGCTGCCCGGGCTGGCTGGCGGCCATGGGCTGACCGGCGGCCAGCGAGGCCTGCTGCGACGAAATCGAATTGAGCTCCTTGTCCAGCTTGTCGAGGCGAGCGCGCAACTCATCCAGCGAATCGTTCATCGACTGCATCTGGCCGGAAAGCTGTTGCAGCGAATTTCCCTGCGAGCCCTGCTGTTCCTGCGCAGCTTTCTGCATGGAATCCACTTGCGCGGCAACTTTGGAGACGCTTTCGGAAGTCTGCTGCAACAGGTTGTGCATGGTGGCGTAGCGTTCATCGTTCGCCTGCTGCATGCTCATCATCATGTCCTGCAGTTGTTGCACCTGGGCCTGCAGCGCAATGATGTCTTTGTTGACCGCAAACGCGTTGGGCGCGGCGGCCAGCAAAAGAACGCAAACCGAAAGTGCAGAAGCTCGTAAAAAAATACGCATGCGACACCCGCTCTAGACGCGAATTGCGCCTGAATTCTGGTTCCTAAGAAAAGTGTACGGCAAGTAGGATGCGTGTTTCAAAATCCACGGCAGCACCTGCAGGAGGGTGATCCATGCATGTGCTGCCAGGGGTAAGGCTTTGGATGATCCGCGAACGGATGCGGTGCATTCTTCGCGCGATGAGGCAACCTCTACTGATCGAGGCTGAACTGGGCGCGACGATTTTGTTGCCAGCAAGACTCATTCTGTTCCGTGCAGAACTGCTTTTCTTTGCCATAGCTGATGGTGCGAACACGGCTGCCATCGACGCCGGCCTGCACCAGGGCAGTCTTGGCGGCGTTGGCGCGATTCTGACCGAGTGCCAGGTTGTACTCCGCCGATCCGCGATCGTCACAATAGCCGGCGATCAGGATCTTTGCAGTTGGATGCGACTGAAGGAAGGACGCGTCCTGAGTAATGGTCGACTGCGCATCGGAGCGAATGCTGTAAGCGTCGTAATCGAAGAAGATTGGCTTGACGTTCTGCTCGAATTCCGTTTCCGTCAACGCTCCCGAGGAAGCTGCCGGCGGAGGAGCCTGGCTCACGGTGAGGGTTGCCGTGGCATCGGTCGATCCGCCATCGCCGCGCGCCACCAGGTGGAAGGTTGTGGTGTCGGTGGGGCTGACGGTCTTAGTGCCGCTGGTCTCGACGGCGCCGATTCCATCAATCGAGACATCGGTCGCGTTGGTGGTCGTCCAGTTGAGGGCAGCGCTTTGGCCAGGAGTAATGGTATCCGGTGTGACAGTGATGCTTGCGGTGGGAGCGGGAGTGGTTTCAGCCGGAGGCGCCGGGGGTTCCGGTGCTGCGGCCTGCTTATGATGGCAGCCAGTAGTAAACAGGAAAACAGCAAACGCCGCGAATGCGAGCGCAGAATTTTTTTTATAGTTCTTCATGGATTCTCCTCAGGACCTTCCTTCGTTAACTAGTGTAGAACGAATAAACCGGTTGTTGTGTGCGATACATCACAGGCACAATTACTTCCAACTCCAGTTGGGCATTTGGCTGTTTCCAACCGTGGTCAGGGCTTGCTGCCCGGTTCCGTCCGCCAACATGGTCCAAATTTCGCGGTGCCCGTGCAGGTTGCGCTGAAACACAATGTGGCGGCCATCGGGCGACCACGCCGGAAAATCTGTACGACCGATATCATGCGTCAACTGTTCCCAGCGACGACTGGCGATATCCATCACGTAGATATCCTGCCCACCGGGAGCGCCAGGCCCATAGTGACGCGCCCATGCGAATGCCAGAAATTGTCCGTTGGGCGACCAGGCCGGCGAGGTGGCATAACCGCCGTCGGTCAGGCGCTGCACGTTGGTGCCGTCGGATTCCATGGTGTAGACCTGCGGTAAGCCGGTGCGGCCGCTGATCCAGGCAATCTGATTGCCCGTCTTGGGATTGAACACCGGGGAAACATCGGGTCCGCGATAGGCGGTGACGCGGCGCAGACCGAAGCCGCTGGCGGAGGAGATCCAGATTTCCGGATCGCCGGTGCGCGAAGAAGAAAAGGCGAGGCTGTTGCCATCCGGAGCCCACGCCGGGGAGTAATCGGTTCCATCATGAATCGGAAAACTCACCATGCGGTGCAGGCTCATGGAGTAGATACGGATGTTGCCGCCGCGCGAATTCAGCTCATCGAACGCCAGGCGATTGCCGTCGGGAGAAATACGCGGCGACAGGCAAATGGAACTTAGATGGGTGATCTGGTGCTGGTTGGCTCCGTCGTAGTCCATCTCCCAGACTTCTTTCGTGCCGCTGCGGTCGGAGATGTAATAGATTTTGCTTTCCGCGATTCCGTTGATGCCGCCGCCGAGCCGCGCAATGATGGCATCGGCAAATTCATGGGCGATGTGGCGCGCGGTGTCCGGCGTGAGCGCTTCGGCATAGCGCTGGCCCAGGACCTGCGGAGATTGCGTATTTTTTGCATCGAACAGCCAGCCATCCACCGTGACCTGTCCGTTCTGCACTCCGATGGCGCCGAAAGCGACCATGGCGGCGTTGGCGGGTGGCGAGTTCCACTGGGTCAGGTTGATCTCGGAGGGAGAACCGGGGGTGGCGGCCGGCGCCATGCTCTTGGAAACCATGTCGAAGATGCCGGCGTTGTTGAGATCGGCGAAGAGGACCTGATTGAAGGTCAGTTGAGCGGTGCTCAAGGCCGGATCATTGCCGACCATCTTGAAGTCGGCTGCGGCCAGGCGAATTTTCTGCGCGCCCAGATTGGTGCCGGTACGAACCCAGTCCTGCGCCGATGCCAGCGTCGTGGCCAGGAACAGGCAGGCGAAGAGAAGGCGGACGGCTTGCTTAGTAGCAAAACTCGGGGAAGCTTCCATTGTGCACTCCGTTTGACGAATAGGTTCAACGATGCGGATTTACAGATACTGTAATTCGAAAACGATGTGAGTCATTCTGAGCGAAGCGAAGAATCCAGAGGGTGATGGCAGCGTTTACCACGCCTAGATCGTCTGGATTCTTCACTCGTCGCCGCGGCGACCCGCGGCGACCTTCGTTCAGAATGACTCCTCTTGCGTAAACAACTACACCAATCGTGAATCAGCTCCAATTTCTGACTGTACAAAAAGAAATTTCAACAGCAGGAATAGGCGAAATATTCTATTTCTGTCGATTATCTCTGTTTCGCACTGCAATTTCTAAGAAAATCAATGCCGGGTACTTTGATCATAAGTAAAGGTATAGGCCACCGTGACGGAATTTCCGGCGTATCCGGCGGGTAAAGGTCCGAAGGCATTGACGCGCTCAACAGCTTGAATCGCCGAGAGATCGAGCGAGGGCACGCCGCTGGATTGAGCGATGCGCGGGTCGCTGACGGAACCATCGCGGTGCACGACAAAAGTGACGACCGCGGAGTGGCCCATGGATGCTTTGGGGTCGGCCAACTGGCTATACCAGTTTTGCGCGACGGTCCGTTTGATCACGTCGACGTACCAGCCGAATCTCGAGCCAAAGTCGCCGTTCTGCACCACCACGCTCTTGTCCATGGAAGTTGGAATCGAAGTTGGAATGCTGGAAGGCGCAGCCTCACCATAGGTGGCGCGATGCTGCTGTTGCTTCGGCTGGACATATTTCGGAGGAGCGGGGGCAGCCTTGGGAGCCACTTTCTTGATCTGTTTCGGCTTGGCCGGGATGGGAATTGCGGTCAGATCGGGGGCGGCCTGCGCCTGCTTTTCAGGAATCAACGGAGCGGGGCTGGGTGTCTGCGTGGCCAATACTGAATCTGAGTTGAGTTGCGGACTGGGCAGCGGCAAGGTAGGCGCGGCAGAGACCAGGTTGGCGCTGATGGTTTCTCCGGAGCTGATCTGACCCCAGCGGCTGTCATGCAAACTGTGCAGATAGATCGTCGACGAAACGATGGCCAGCGCCAGCACCGCATGCAGCGCAAACGAACCAAACCATGACCCGACGATCGGTTCGTGTTGGTCCCAGGTTTCGTGAATATATGGCATCGTTTTTTATTGCCCAGCCGGAGAGGATTCAAGGGGCCGGGTCACAATACTGATATTGGTAATGCCCGCCTGCTTGACTGCGTCCATGACGGAAGCGAAGGCGCCAAAGGGAACCTTCTGATCGGCGCGCAAATAAATCACCCGATTCGCCGCAGCGGTGTGGCCGTCTTTCTGCAGCAGCAATTGCGGTAGGTCGTTCACGTTGACCGGCTTGTCATCGAGGTACACGCGCTGCTCGCTGTCAATTGTGACCACGGTGCGCTGCTGCGTGATCTGCTTGACGGTGCGGGTGCGGGGAACAGCCACCTGGATGCCGGACTGCAACACCGGCGCGGTGATCATAAAGATGACGAGCAGCACCAGCACCACATCCACCAACGGGGTAATGTTGATGTCGGACAGTGCGGTTTGCGTCGCGCCATTCTTAGCGGTGTAAGCCACGCGGTACCTCCCGCTGGCGCGCGTATTCCTCGGCCGTGGGCGCCGGCATGGCATTCAACTCTTCGATGGTGTTCAGCAGCTCGCGGCCAAAGTCGTCGAGGCGCGCGGCTAACTCCCGCAGACGGCTGGTGAGCTGGTTGTATCCCATCACGGCGGGAACGGCGACGAAGATGCCGGCGGCGGTGGTGATCAATGCTTCTGAAATGCCGGGGGCGACGGCGCGCAGTGTCGCTCCGCCGGATGTTCCCAGGCCGTGGAAGGCATCGACGATACCCATGATGGTTCCGAAGAGCCCGATGAACGTGGCTACGTTGCCGATGGTGGCCAGCCAGGTCATGCGATTCTCCATCACCGTGAGCGCTTCGCTGGCCGCAGTCTGCGCGGTTCGCTCCAGCGCCTTCATGCTGCGGACTTCGCCGGCAGATTCTATCTGGTGGCGGTACTCTTCATAGGTGTCTTCAAACACCTGCACCAGGGGGCTCGGCTTGAACTGTTCGGCGACCGCGGCGACATCCTGCAAACGGTCCGCCTTTTGAAAGGCGCGCAGAAATCGCTTGCTTTGCGTCCCCGCTCTGCGGAAGGCCGACCACTTTCCCAGGATAATGCTCCACGACTGCAGGCTGGCGATCAACAGGATGACGAGCACAGCGATGGCGATGGGGCCGAGGTTGTGCCACATGTCAGTCAGGGCGCTGCCACTGATCGGCGGCGCAGCCTGGGTCGCGTCGGCGGTCTGATAGAAGAAAATAAGTAGAGCGGACAATGCATTCATAGCTAGTTTGAGTGTACTGGGGCTTTCCGATTGCTCCAAGTTGCGATCTAGGTTCGTGGGACGGCAAATCGATTGCAAATCGATTCATGGTATGCTGCGCTCGAAGCGGTCTCATCTCCTCGTTAGCAATTGAAACGTTGATGCGACAGCTTCTTGAGTTCGGAGTGCCATGCTGCTGGAACTACGCGCGGAAAATTACATCGTCGTCGACAACGTCACCGTCGCGTTTGGACCGGGCTTGAATCTGCTGACCGGCGAAACCGGCGCAGGCAAGTCCATTCTTATCGACGCGCTGGGACTTCTCCTGGGAGAAAAAGCTTCCTCGGAAATTGTTCGCCATGGAGCGGACCGTGCCCTGGTCGCGTGCGTGTTTGAGGCGACACCGGGCGCGCTCGAAATTCTGGATGCCAATGGATTGGATGCAGCCGGAGAGGAAATCATTCTGCGCCGGGAAGTGACGGTCGCAGGCAAAGCTCGCGTATTTGTGAACAACCAGCCCGCAACTGTAACAGTGCTCAAGGCTTTGGCTCCGGAGCTGGCGCTGGTGCATGCGCAGAGCGATTCTTTGGGGGCCTTCGATCAGGCGCAGCAGCGCAGTCTGCTGGACCGCAGTGCGGCCATTTCTGAAGACGCCGTCGGCGAAGCATTTTCGCAGTGGTCGAAGCTCCGCGCCAAGCTTGCGGCTATGCAAACGGACGAGCAGGATCGGCTGCGGATGGCGGATCTGTGGCGATTCCAGGCGAAAGAAATCAACCAGGCGCAGTTGGAGTCCGGCGAAGAAGAAGCATTGCTGGCGGAGAAACGCGTGCTGGCGAATGCAGAAAAACTCTATACCGCGGCGCTGGGTGCGCACGATGTTTTGTATGAGTCGGCGACCTCGGCGGAAGTGGCGCTGCGTGCGGGCTTGAAGCAGATGGAAGAGCTGCTGCGCTACGACACGCGCTGGGAAGAGGCGGTGCAGCAGTTGATCGCGGCGCGCGCGACGGTAGGCGATCTGGCGGAGCAGGCGAGGGAATTCGCGGAGAAGATTCAGGCGTCGCCGGAGCGGCTGGAGGAAATTGAAGACCGGCTGGCGTTGCTGGATCGATTGAAGCGCAAGTACGGCGCCAATGTGGCGGAGGTGATCGCGTACGGAGAGCAGGTGCAGGGCAAGCTGGATGAAATCGAAAATCGAGATCAACTGCTGGCGGACTTGGCTGCGGAATTAGCGAAGGCGGCGGCGGAATATAAAACCGTTGCCGACGGGTTGACGACGCAGAGAAGTTCTGCGGCCAAGCGCCTGACGAAGCGCGCGGAGGCTGAGATCAACCAGTTGGCGATGAAGGCGCAGTTTCAAATCGCGGTGACTGCGCAGCGCGAGGAGCCAGCGTGGAGCGCGCATGGCTGGGACACGGTGGAGTATCGTATCGCGACCAATCCTGGCGAGCCGCTGAAGCCGCTCGACAAGATTGCCTCCGGCGGAGAGATGTCGCGCGTGCTGCTGGCGTTGAAGGTGAGCGTGGAAGAGAGCGCGAACTCCACTGCGAAAGGGAAGCATAAAACGCAATTGCCGCGCACGCTGGTATTCGACGAGATTGATATCGGCATTGGCGGCAGCGCAGCCGAAGCCGTCGGCCAGAAATTGAAGACGTTGGCGCGGGGTCAGCAAATTTTGTGCATCACCCACTTGCCGCAGATTGCCGCTTTCGCCGACCAGCATTTCCTGATTGAAAAGCAGGAGCATGGCGGACGGACCAAGACTGGTGTGCGGCAATTGTCGAAGGACCAGCGACGCCAGGAAATTGCCCGCATGCTGAGCGGCGCCCAGGTGACAGACACCAGCCTGAAGCACGCCGAGCAGATGCTGAAGACCAGCGCAAAGTAGGCGAAGAGGAAGCCGTCCAGTCGGCAAAAATCAGGCGGTTGCGATTTGGCTCGGGTCTGATACACTCGCGCACGATGAAGACATTTCGCCTGCGGTCTCTTGAATTTCTCCCTCTCATTTTTGGTGCGGTATCGATCGGCTGCCTGGCGCAGGCGGTCTCGAGCCCTTCGCCGCAACATCTCTTCTTTCGCGTGACACTTGGCGCACAGCAGACCACGCCTGTTTCAGGGCGGCTGATTCTGCTGATCAAGCCGGGGACGAAGCTCGAAGACGTCCAGGTAAGTGAATTTCGCCCCGCCAGCATTTCGATTGCGGCGAAGGATGTCAGCGGATGGAAGCCGGGCGAATCAGTCGATATCGACACCGACAACATTGCGTTTCCCGCGGGCTTCTCGAAGTTGCCGCCAGGAGATTACGTGGTGCAAGCCGTGCTGGACACGGCCAATAAATTTGCCTACTACGGTCGACTGCCTGGGGATATCGAGAGTGCTCCGACACCGTTGGCGCACTGGACCGCGGGACAGGGCGAAGAGCCGCAGTTGACGCTGGTGAAGACGATCGAGCCCAAGACGCGCGATTGGTTATCGCCGAAGATGAGCGCCGCCGAAAAGCAGGGCGCAACTGAATCGACGAAGCTGTTCGACTTTGAAAGCCCCGCACTCACGCAGTTCTGGGGCCGCTCCATGCATATTCGTGCCTGGGTGCTATTGCCGCCGGGATATAACGATCATCCGAAGCAGCGCTATCCCACGGTATATTTCACGCACGGGTTTGGCGGCATGATGGACTACAACAAATTCACCGCGGCGATGCTCTATCAGCGCATGGCCGAGGGCAAGATGCCGCCGATGATCTGGGTGCTGCTGGATGAAAGCAGTCCGCGAGGCACCCATGAATTTGCCGACTCGGTGAACAATGGCCCGTGGGGGCAGGCGCTGACGCAGGAGGCGATTCCGGCGCTGGAACGGCAGTACCGTATGGATGCGAAGCCGAGTGGGCGCTTCCTGAACGGGCACTCGTCTGGAGGATGGGCGACGTTGTGGCTGCAGGTGATGTATCCGAAGATTTTTGGCGGAACCTGGTCGACCTCGCCTGATCCAAGCGATTTTCATGACTTTACCGGGATCGATCTGTATGCGTCGCACGCAAGCGTGTATCGCAAACCGGATGGCACTCCCTATCCGATCATTCGTGACAAGGGAAAGGTCATGGCGACCTTCCAGGAACTGACGCAATTGGAGGACGTGCTGGGGCACTATGGCGGCCAGATCCGTTCGTTCGATTGGGTATTTTCCCCGCGAGGTCAGGGCGGTCGCCCAGAACCCATGTTCAACCACTACACGGGCGATGTGGACCCGGCGGTGGTGGCGTATTGGCAGCAGCATTACGACATCGCGTATCGCGTGGCGCAGCAGTGGCCGACGATCGGCCATGACCTGCGCGGCAAGGTGCATCTGTACGTCGGCACGGCGGACACGTTTTATCTGGACGGTGCGGCGCACAAGCTGGATGCGGTCTTTCAGGGATTGTATGCCGATGAGCATTTTACGTTCATCCCGGACCGCACCCACTTTGACCTGTATCGCATCGGCGATGACCGGGTTGGCCTGTTCGATGTGATTGCCGCGCAAATGTATGCTGGGGCAAGGCCAAAAGCGCATTGGAAAGCGACACAAACGACGCTTCCAACGCGGTAAATTTATGCTGCAAAGTTGGTGCAAAATTGATCGATTTGCGCTAGCCGAGATGGTTACGGAACGGTATACTTAGGTGTGACCGTGAAACCTAAGGAATCTACTTCGACCCCCGTTGCCCAAGCCACCGACCGTCGCATTCTGCTGCTGAAACCACGGGGATTTTGTGCAGGTGTGGTGCGCGCGATTGACGTGGTGCAGATCGCCCTGGAGACCTTTGGCGCGCCGATTTATGTTCGCCGGGAGATTGTGCATAATCGCTTCGTTGTCAACGATTTAGCGGCGAAGGGCGCAATCTTTGTCCACGACATCGATGAGGTTCCGGAAGGTGCGCGAGTCATCTATAGCGCGCATGGCGTTTCGCCGGCAGTGCGGGAGATCAGCCGGCAACGGAAGCTGAAAGTGATCGACGCCACATGTCCGCTGGTAACCAAGGTGCACGTGGAGGCGGTGAAGTTTGCCCGCCAGGGATATTCGCTGGTGCTGATCGGTCATCGCGATCACGACGAAATTGAAGGCACGCTGGGCGAGGCACCGGACGAGACCCAGGTGGTCTCCACCGTGGAAGAAGTTGCGGAGCTGGAAGTGCCGAATCCGGACCGAGTTGCGTATCTGACGCAGACGACGCTGAGCCTGGATGAAGCGCGCGACATCATTCACGCGCTGAAAGCAAAGTTTCCGAAAATTGTCGGACCGCATTCGCAAGACATCTGCTACGCGACAGAAAATCGTCAGGTAGCGGTGAAGAATGTGGCGCACCAGGCCGACCTGGTGCTGGTGGTGGGATCGAATAACAGTTCGAACTCAAACCGACTGGTGGAAGTCTCGCGGAACCTGGACACAATCGCTTACCTGATTGACGATTCTGAGAAAATTCGGGCGGAGTGGTTGGAGCACGCGAAGACTGTCGCCGTAACGGCAGGTGCGTCCGCGCCGGAAATCCTGGTGCAGGACGTCATCAATTACTTGCAGCGAAACGGTTTCGGCGAAGTGGAAGAGGTTGAAGTGATGCCGGAAAATGTCCGATTCGGTCTTCCCCCCGAAATTGTTCGTGCCATCGCAGCCGCGCCGGAGCAACCGGCCACTGTCGCGCCATAGGCACTGAAGTATCTAAAGCAGATTCGCACATATTTTTCGGGCTATTGGCCCGAATATATTTTTTAGCGAACAGCATCCTATCCAAGAGGGACTATAGTTCGTTTGTCGACCATTATGGGCAAAGTTGATCAAGACAAACGCGGTCCGGCAGTTCGATTCGGAAGACTCGATGCCGGTCTGGACGAGGTCGAGCACGCGATTGACTCCTCGCGGGAGTTGCTCTTCTCGCAGCAACAGCCAGAAGGTTATTGGTGCGGCGAGTTGGAAGCCGACTCGACGCTGGAGTCCGATTACATTATGTTGCACACGCTGCTGGGCACCGGCGATGAAGGCCGGATGCGGCGCGCAATTACTGAAATCCTTCGCCATCAAAACCAGGACGGTGGATGGAGCACCTATACCGCTGGTCCGTCGAACCTGAGCGCGGCTGTCAAGGCTTACTTCGCGCTGAAGCTGATGGGGTGGTCTGCGAACGACGTACCGCTCAAGAAAGCGCGCGAGTGGATTCTGGCCAACGGCGGCGCCACCGAGGTGAACACCTATACCAAGTTGTATCTGTGTTTCTTCGGTCAGTATGACTACAACGCGGTTCCGGCGATTCCGCCTGAGATCGTGCTGTTTCCCAAATGGTTCTACTTCAACCTGTACGAAATTTCTTCCTGGTCGCGGGCCATGCTGGTGCCGCTTTCGATTGCGTATGCAAAGAAGCCGTTCAAGAAAATTCCATCGGAGCAGGGCATCGACGAACTGTTTGTCGGCGGTCGCGAACGCGCCAATCTACACCTGCACTGGGATAAGAAGATTTTCGGCTGGCGCAATTTTTTTCTGGTTGTCGACAAGATCGTGCATTGGTCGGAGCGCGTCCATGTGCGCCCGCTGCGCGCGATTGCGCTGAGAAAAGCGGAGAAGTGGATGCTGGAGCGGATGGAGATGTCGGACGGCCTGGGAGCGATTTATCCGGGCATTTTGAACTCCGCGATCGCCTTGCGATGCCTTGGCTACTCCCTGGACGATCCGCAGGTGATTCGGGCGTTGGATGAGTTTGAAAAGCTGGGGATTGAGGAGCCCGGAATTCCGGGAAAGAGCGAGCCTACGTTCCGCATGCAGCCTTGCCGCTCGCCAGTATGGGATACGGCGTATGCCTTGTTTGCGCTTGGCGAATCCGGTGTTTCAAACCGCGATCCGCGCCTGTTGCAGGCGGCTGACTGGATGTTGTCGAAGGAGGTTCGTCACAAGGGAGACTGGTCTGTCAAGGTTCCCCGTGTCGAACCGGGCGGCTGGTATTTTGAATTCAACAATGAGTTCTATCCGGATATCGACGATTCCGCGCAGGTACTTCTGGCGCTTAACAAGGTAGAAAATCCCAGAGAGCGATATCAGTACGACGTGACCCAGCGAGCGATTCGCTGGATCTGGGCGATGCAGTGCAAGAACGGAGGCTGGGCGAGCTTCGATAAAGACAACACGAAGATGATTTTCCAGCATATCCCGTTTGCGGATCACAATGCCATGCTGGATCCGCCGACGGTCGACATTACCGGACGCATTCTTGAGATGCTGGCCAGCTATGGTGTCACGCGCGAGGATCCGCGGGTCGCGAAGGCGATCCAGTTTATCTATCGCGAGCAGGAATCCGATGGAAGCTGGTTCGGACGGTGGGGCGTCAACTATTTGTACGGCACATTCCTGGTGTTGCGCGGGCTAGAGGCCATGGGTGTCTGGGACCATGAGCCGCAAATCCAGCAGGCGGCGGAATGGATACGCATGGTGCAGAATGCCGATGGAGGCTGGGGTGAAAGCTGTGACAGCTACGATGATCCAACGGCGCGAGGCATTGGAGTGAGCACCGCTTCGCAAACCGCCTGGGCGATTCTTGGGTTGTTGGCCGCGGGAGATATTCGCAGCGATTCTGTAGCCAAGGGAATCCGCTGGTTGCTGCAGCACCAGCAAGCCGACGGTTCCTGGACCGAGGATCAGTACACCGGTACTGGATTTCCGCGGGTTTTTTATTTGTCGTATCACATGTACCGCAACTATTTTCCGCTGCTGGCGCTTACAACGTATCGTAGGGCGAAGCAGGCGGAGAGTTTGGGAACCAGAAGCTGATTACAGTATGTCGGTCGGTCACAGCTGTCGCACTCGATGCTGAAACAGACCCGAAGCGTAGCAAGAAGGAGAATTTGAATGGCTGTACCAATCTCACAAATGTGGACGGTTGCAACCTATGTGTTGCGCCAGCGCTGGAGTGGCCGCAAACGCTATCCCTTGGTTCTGATGCTGGAGCCGTTGTTTCGCTGCAACCTGGCGTGTGCCGGCTGCGGAAAAATCCAATATCCCGCACACATTTTGAAGAAGCAATTGACGCCGGAAGAATGCTTTCGCGCGGTCGATGAATGCGGTACCCCGATGGTGTCGATCCCAGGCGGAGAACCGCTGCTTCATCCGCAGATAGGAGAAATTATTGAAGGTTTGGTTGCGAGAAAAAAGTATATTTATCTCTGCACCAATGCCTTGCTGCTGAAAGAGAAGCTGCACTTGTTCAAGCCCAGCAAGTACCTGTCTTTCTCCGTGCACATGGATGGGCAGCGCGAACACCATGACTTTTCCGTCTGCCTGGAAGGCGGATATGAGAAGGCGATCGAAGGAATCCGCGAAGCTGTTTCCAAGGGCTTTCGCGTCACCACGAATACGACCTTATTCGACGGCGCCGATCCGAACAGTGTGCGCGACTTCTTTGACGAGATGATGCAGGTCGGCGTGGAGTCGATGATGGTCGCCCCCGGATACACCTACGACAAAGCTCCGGACCAGAAGCATTTTCTGGGGCGTGCGCGCTCGCGCAGACTTTTCCGCGCCATTCTTGCGAACCGCAAGAAGAGCTGGCGTTTCAACGCATCGCCCATGTATATGGAATTTCTGATGGGCAAACGCGACTTTACCTGCACTCCCTGGGGCATGCCGACCTATAACATTTTCGGTTGGCAGAAACCTTGCTACCTGCTGCAGGATGGCTACGCCGATAGTTTTGCCGAGCTGATGGAAGCGACGGAATGGGCGCACTATGGAACGGAGTCCGGCAATCCCAAGTGTGCGAATTGCATGGTGCACTCCGGCTATGAAGCTTCGGGAGTCAACTTCACCTTTGGCTCGCTGAAAGGATTGTGGGCAACTGCGAAGGCGACCATGACGTTATATCCGGATCGAGGAGCACTCGACCTTCTGAGCCAGCCGGTGAAACCGGTGCATGCGAAAAATCCTCTGGTGAATATTGAGGTGCCGCAAACCTCCCTGGAGGAAACCCGCGCATGACGGAAGCAACGACCAAGCCAGTCTCCGATCCAGATGCGATGGAAGTTGCGCCCGGAGCGGAGCGCGAAGTTTTGGAAGGATGGATTCCGGCGCTCGCCACCGAAGAAGAAACTCGCGAGGCGCTGGAGCAGGCCTTTGGATATCGCGGCGACGTGACCATCACGCTGAAGACCGGCGGGCGCATTGAAGGGTATATCTTCGATCGCCGACCGGCACCGGCGCTGCATCGCGCCATTGTTCGCATCATGCCGAAAGATACCTCGGAGCGGGTGTCAATTCCATACTCTGAAATTGCCGGGTTGGCGTTTACCGGACGCGATTCCGCAGCGGGCAAAAGCTGGGAAGCGTGGGTGCAGCGCTATTGGGAAAAGAAAGCCGCCGGCGAGAAGAATATCGGCATCCAGGCCGAAGCGCTGGACTAAACTGGCCGCACCAGATCCATCCAATATTTTTGCCCCTTCCTATGCGGATCTTTCTTACCGGCGCCACTGGATTTGTCGGCAGTCATGTGGCCCGGTCGCTGGGTGCAGCCGGCGCAGAACTGCGTTTGTTGACCCGCAAAACCAGTCGCACCGAACATCTGGAAGGACTGAAGGCAGAGCTTGTCACTGGCGATCTGCTGCAGCCGGAACATCTTCGCAGCGCGATTTCCGGCTGTGATGCGCTGGTCCATGTGGCCGCCGATTACCGGCTGTGGGTTCCCGATCCAAAAACAATGTATGCGGCCAACGTGGAGGGGACAAAGGCCCTGTTGCGGCTGGCGCGGGAGGCCGGCGTTGGGCGCGTGGTCTACACCTCAAGCGTAGCGACCATGGGATTTTGCTCTGACGGTACGGTTGTCGATGAGGAGACTCCGGTATCGATCGAGAATATGATCGGCCATTACAAGCGCTCCAAATTTTTGGCTGAACAGGAAGCCATCGCAGCGGCGCGCCTCGGACAGCGCGTAGTCATTCTGAATCCGACAACGCCGATTGGGGCTGATGATGCGAAGCCAACACCGACGGGTCGCATCGTCGTCGACTTTCTGAATCGAAGATTTCCGGCGTATGTGGACACGGGTCTGAACCTGGTGGATGTGCAGTCCGTGGCGACGATGCATGGCTCGGCGCTGGACCGTGGGACATCCGGAGAACGATACATATTAGGTGGAGAAAATCTTACGCTGAAGCAAATTCTGGATCGTATGGCAGCGATGACGGGCTTACCGTCGCCGACCATGCAGGTGCCGCACGCCGTCGCCATGACATTTGCGTTCTTCGATGAATGGATCGCGGGTCGCATGCTCGGACATGAACCGCGGGCGACCGTGGAAGCAGTGCGAATGGGAAAGAAGAAGATGTTCGCCAACTCGGCAAAGGCGGAACGAGATTTGGGATTTCAGGTGGTGCCGGTGGACTCGGCATTGCAAGCTGCGATCGACTGGTTTCGCACGCACGGGTATGCTCCAGCGTCATGAGCGCCGCAACCGCTCGACCGAGGATCGCAATTCTCGCGGCGCTTCCGCGGGAGGTGGCGCCGCTGGTGCGCCATTGGGCCGCCACCCCACTCAAGCCAAAAGACGGCTTGAATGGGCCACCCTCCGATGATAAGGGCATGAGGCTGTGGGAGAATGAGCACGCAATTGTTGCGTGTGCCGGCATGGGTCGAGCGCGCGTCGCTCTGGCGTTGGAGTTGGCTGAGGCCCGCGGTCCGCTACGCTCGGTGATTTCTGTTGGATATGCTGGGGCGTTGCGGGAAAAGATGCGGATCGATGGGGTGTACTGGCCGTCGATTGTGATTGACGGACAGACCGGCGAGCGGTTTGCATGCGAGGATGGAGAGGGCGTTTTGGTGACCGCAGATCATGTGGTTGGACGCGACGAAAAGCCGAAGCTGGCAACCCAATGGAATGCAGACCTGGTCGATATGGAGGCGGCTACGGTGGCGAGACTGGCGAAGCTCCGTGCGCTGCCGTTTCGAACCGTGCGTGCCATCAGTGATCCGGTCGACGACAATTTGCCGGATTTGAGTCGTTTTACCAATGTGCGAGGCGGTTTTCAGGGCGCGTCGTTTGCAATGTATGTAGCATTGCACCCATGGCTGATTCCAACCACGATCAGGCTCGGGAAGCAGTCGTCGCGTGCATCGCAGGCCATTGCGGCAGCATTGCTCCAGATTTTGAGGCAAGCGGAATAAAATGGAAACAGTGACTACCCTCAACGGTTCAATTCCCTCAACAATGCGTGCGGCAGTCTATCGCGGCATCAACGACGTGCGCGTGGAGAGCGTGCCTGTTCCTGAAATTGGCGCTGGCGAAGTCCTGGTCAAAATTCACAGCAGCGGAATCTGCGGAACTGACCTGAAGAAGATTCACACTGGTTCGCATTCCGCGCCGCGCATTTTCGGCCATGAAATGGCGGGAGTGATTGCCGCAGTCGGCGACAAGGTGAACGGTTGGAAGGTGGGCGATCGGGTGATGGCCTTCCATCATATTCCCTGCGGCAAGGGCTGCTACTACTGCAGGAAGAAAACATTTTCCCAGTGCGAAAGTTACAAGCGCGTGGGGTGTACAGCCGGGTTCGAGCCCTCGGGCGGCGGTTTTGCTGAATACATCCGAGTGATGGATTGGATTGTCGAGCGCGGCCTGGTGCGCATTCCGGATCATGTTCCTTTCGAGCAGGCGCTGTGGATTGAGCCCGTCAATACTTGCTATAAGGCGATTCACAATCTTCGCCTGGCTACAGATGAGACCGTGCTCGTGATCGGTCAGGGGCCAATTGGAATTCTGCTGGCATCGCTGGCGCGGCAGACGGGCGCGACTGTGCTGACCTCAGATCTTTATCCGTCGCGTCACGAAGTGGCATCGCAATTCGATCTGCGTCATCCAATCTATGCCGATAAACAGAATCCGATCGCGGTGGTGAAAGAATATACCGAAGGCCGCGGCGCGGATGTTGTGATTGTGGCTGTGGGCGGCAATGCGTTGATCCGTCCGGCTATGGATGCTGCGCGTTTTGGCGGCCGCGTGTTGCTGTTTGCCGCGACGCAACACGGTGAAGTGGTCATCGATCCGGCTGCAATCTGCATGGACGAAAAAGCGCTGATCGGATCGTACAGTTCTTCGGCGGATGTACAGCAGACGGCTTCTCAATTGGTGCTGGACGGCTATCCCGATCGATTTAATTTAACTCGTCTCATCTCCCATACGTTTCCGCTGGAACAGGCGGCGGAAGCGATTGTTTTTGCCTCTGAACCGAAACCGGACTCCATGAAAGTTGTGATTCAGCCGTAGGTATTCCTCGTTCCGTCCTGTCAAGAGTGAAAGAAAATACAAGTCGATCGACTCACAATGCAGTCTGCAAAACCATCGATATGGCCGCTGAAATGAATGCCGCTGTTTTGTACGGCAAAGAAGATGTTCGGATTGAAAGGTTGCCAGTCCCGGAAGCGGGCCCAGGGGAGATTATCGTGCGTGTCGTTGCTGCCCTGACCTGCGGAACCGACCTGAAAGTATTTCGCCGCGGCTATCACGAGAAAATGCTGAGGCCGCCTGCGCCTTTTGGCCACGAGATGGCGGGAGTCGTGTCCCAGGTGGGGGGTGGAGTGACGAAGTTCCGGGAAGGGGATCGCGTGGTGGCGGTCAACTCCGCGCCGTGCGGGGAATGTTATTTCTGCCGTCGGCAACAGGAAAATCTTTGCGACGATCTGGTTTTCAATAACGGCGCATACGCCGAATACTTTCGGATTCCCGCCCGCATTGTGGCAAAGAATACGTTTCTGGTTCCTGCGTCCTTACCGCTGGAGCATGCAGCCCTGACCGAGCCGTTGGCCTGTGTGCTGCACGGCATGGATGAAACCGGTGCTCAAGCCGGAGACCAGATGGTGGTGATTGGGGCCGGTCCCATCGGGTTGATGTTTATTCACGCGGCCTCGTTAAACAACATTGAAGTGATTGCTGTGGTGAAGCACACGGAGCAGGTGCAGCAGGCTCGTTCGTTCGGGGCGCGTCATGTAGTGCAGACCACGATGACAGGTGATGTGATTGCCGCAGTTCGCGCGCTGACGCCTCAAGGCCGTGGCGCCGATTCTGTGGTTGAGGCCGTGGCGACGCCGGAAACGTGGCAATGGGCTGTGGACATGGTGCGCAAAGGCGGCGTGGTGAATTTCTTTGGTGGCTGTGCGGCGGGAACCCAGGTGGCGCTCGATACCAACCGCCTGCATTACAACGATCTGACGCTGCGCGCAAGTTTTCATCATCGTCCCTCTGTGTGTCGACGTGGCTTTGATTGGATTGCGAGTGGCGGATTTGAGAGCAGCAAGTTTCTCACCGGCAGAGCATCCCTGGAAGAACTGGTTCCTGTTTTCCGGCGGTTTTTGAATCGCACCAACGACATTAAGATTGCGATACATCCCGGCGAGGGATCGCATGATAGCTAGCGGGCTGCAACAAACGGACAGAAACTCAGCGGAGGTGCTGGAGACGGCGTGGCGTAAGCTTCCCGCGCAATACCGGATGCCCGCGCAGGCGCCCACTCTGGCAGAGGCGCAGGCCTACTGCCGGGAGTTGGCAGAATCGCACTACGAGAATTTTCATGTTGCGACCTGGTTTCTGCCGAAGCGTTTGCGTCCCCACTTTCAAAGCATTTACGCCTACTGCCGTATCTCAGACGATTTGGGAGATGAGGTTGGCGATGCGCAGCAGTCGCTGGCGCTGCTGGATTTTTGGAACGCCGAGTTGGACGCCTGCTACCAAGGTGTGACGCGTCACCCAGTGTTTGTTGCTCTCGCAGAAACAATTTGTGTCTGCAATATTCCGAAAAGCCCATTCGCTGAGCTGCTGCTTGCATTTCGCCAGGATCAGACCGTGGCGCGATATCGCACCATGCAGGATGTGTTCGGCTACTGTCGCAATTCAGCCAATCCTGTAGGACATTTGGTGCTGTATGTCTGTGGCTACCGGGAGCCGGAGTTATTTACGCTTTCGGATTTCACCTGCACCGCGCTGCAACTGGCAAATTTCTGGCAGGATGTGCGCGAGGATTATTTGCGCCACCGAATCTATCTCCCACTAGAGGATATGGAGCGATTTGGCGCGACCGAGGAGCAGATTCGCGATCAGCGATTCACTCCGGAGTTTCGCAACCTGATGGAACATGAAGTGGCGTTCGCGCAGAAATTGTTTGAGGCCGGGACACCGCTGCTTCAGCGGGTAGACAAGGAGATTGCGGTCGACCTCGCGTTGTTCAGCCGCGGCGGACAAGAAATTCTGCGGGCAATTAAGAATCAGGATTACGATGTGTTGCATTCTCGCCCAGTGATCTCCAAGTCTCGGAAGGCTGCGCTGCTGTTGCGCGCATTTCTTGAGCGGCTGACCGCAAGGCAGGCTGCGTGAGCGATTCGGTGGCGCAAGCGTATGCCGCCTGCGAAACGATTGCGCGGCGAGAAGCAAAGAATTTCTACTACGCGTTTCGCGCATTGCCCAAACCGAAGCGTGCCGCCGTGTGTGCGGTGTATGCGTTCATGCGTCACGCGGATGACTTGGCGGACGATGAGCAATTGCCGCGCGAAGAGCGGCTGGTGCAATCGCAACGCTGGCTCGCGGACTGGCACCGCGCGGCCGCTGGCGAGCCCACAAGCAATCCCGTATTTATTGCACTTCGAGATACACAGCAGCGATTCGGAATTTCAACAGAGCTGCTGGATCAACTGGTGCAGGGAACCATGCTGGATTTGACGGCACCGACCAGCAGCACGGAGATCGCGACCTATCGCACGTTCGACGATCTCTATCGCTACTGTTATTTTGTGGCCTCTGTTGTAGGGCTGGTGTGTATTCGCATTTTTGGATATACCGATCCGCAGGCGGAACCGCTGGCGGAGCACACGGGCATTGCATTTCAGCTGACGAATATTCTGCGCGATATTCGCGAAGATGCAGAGCGCGGCCGGATGTATCTTCCGCTCGACGACCTGAAACAATTTCATCTAACGCTGGAACAGTTCAGCTCCCGCCGTGCCGATCAGCAAGTGACTGAGGACGAACACGCATTGATGGCGATGGAGGCGGGCCGCGCCCAACACTATTATTGTGCTGCCGACAATCTATTGCCGTTGATTTCTCCGGACAGCCGGGCCGCTCTGTGGGTGCTGGTGACAATCTATCGGCGTTTGCTGCAGCGGATTGAAAACGCGCATTACGAAGTGTTCGCTGAGCGAGTGAGCGTGCCCACGGGAGAGAAGTTGTGCATACTAGCTCGCGGATTGTGGATGGCGTTTCGCTTGCGGCTCGCACAAAAGACCTAATCGACAGAACTGTACATTCGTGATGATCTCGACGGAACCCATGGCGAACGCAACGACCCGCAACCCTGGCATCCACGATGTTGTGGTGGTTGGCGGAGGACTTGCCGGCCTGTCCGCCGCCTGTGCGCTTGCGGACTCCGGCTATCACGTGCACCTGATCGAACGGCGTCCGTATGTCGGGGGTCGAGCCTCTTCCTATGAACATCCCGGCACCGGAGAAGTCGTCGACAACTGCCAGCACGTTTTGTTGGGCTGCTGCACCAATCTGATTGGCTTCTACAACCAGCTCGGCGTGAGCGATCAGATTCGCTGGTTCAACCGCATTACATTCATTGAGCCGGGCGGACGACAGAGTCTTTTGCGCCCAGGAAGTTTGCCGGCACCGCTCCATAATGCGATGGCGTTTCTGCAATCTTCGGCGTTGTCGCTGGCCGACAAAGCGGCCATCAGCCGTGGCATGATGAATTTTCTGCGGGACGTTCCTGCAGACGGCGGAGAGAGCTTCGCGTCCTGGCTGGCTCGTCATGGCCAAACGCGGCGCGCTATCGATCGATTTTGGAATCCAGTGCTGGTGAGTGCGCTCAATGAAGACCTGGATCGCGTTTCGGTTCATTACGCGGCGATGGTGTTTCGCACATCTTTCATGCAGTCGGAGCAGGCGGGTTGGATGGGGGTGCCGACCATTCCGCTCAGCGAATTGTATTCGCACGCCGTTGGCTTCATCGAAGCGCATGGTGGTCAGGTGAGCTTGCGCACCAGTGTCGACAGCTTTCAGTATGACGAGCAAAGCCGACGTTGGCAGATTGGATTTGAGGGCGGAAATATCGAGGCGGACGCCGTGGTGCTGGCGGTTCCATTTGAGTCGATGCAAAAGCTGTGCCCGCTGCTGCCGCCACCTGCGGGAGGAGCTTCCGAAACGCTCGCGGACAAGCTGGAACACTTTCGACATTCTCCCATCACCGGCATCCATTTATGGTTCGATCGCACGATTACAGACCTGAATCACGCGGTGCTGCTCGATACCACGATCCAATGGATGTACAACAAGACCCGCCTGCAGCCGCAGCGACGTTCGGAAGACGCCGGTAGTTATCTCGAACTGGTGGTGAGCGCATCGAAGACGCTGGTGCCGATGTCGCGCCAGGAGATTATCGATCTCGCACTGCGAGAACTGGCAGAGTTCTTTCCCGTGGTGCGCGAAGCGAAGCTTGTGAAGGCTGCGGTGGTGAAAGAAGTGCGCGCAACGTTTTCTGTTACTCCGGGACTGGATGCGTATCGGCCTGGAGCGGTGACGGCGTGGCCGGGAATTTTTCTGGCGGGAGACTGGACGGCGACGGGCTGGCCTTCGACCATGGAAGGGGCAGTACGCAGCGGGAATCTGGCGGCGGAAGCGGTGACGAAGGCTGCCGGAAAGCCGCAGAACTTTCTGCAACCGGATTTACCGCCGCAGGGATTGATGCGATTGTTCGGATAGGGAGTGGCCCTAGCGGCTTAGGAAAAAGACACCCGCGCACACGCATACCGCCGCGATCCAGCGACGTCCGTCGACGTTTTCCTTCAATATCCACTTGGCCGCGAAGGCATTGGTGACAAATGTCAGCGCCGCCGATGCGGGCGCCACCAGGCTGACATCTGCCCAACTGAGCGCAAACAGCAGCGAGAAAAAACTCAGCGCCATGCACAACACGCCGGAGAAAAACCGCCCGTTGCGCAATACCGCGAAGATCGCACCCTTCAGTCCGGAATGGCTGCGGATCACGTCAAAATCGCCAATCTGGCGGATGGCGCCTGCCAGCAGAACGTCGCCGGCTGTGGCCAGCAGCACGATGACGCCGATCATCGACCAGACAGCGGCTTGGCCAGAGAGATTCATGCGGACTTGTTCTCTTTCCCGGCGGCGGTCAGTTGCTGAGCGTTCGCAAAGCTAGAGGCCTCGTCCTCCGCACCCGGATGATTATGGTTGGTGTACGAAGGTCCGCGGGTCACGAAGCCCACGCCGAGCGTGATGAGGGCAATTCCAAACCAACGTGCCGGCGAAATGGCTTCCTGCAGCCAGAATTTCGACAGCAGCGCCACGATGACATAGCCAAAACCGGTGGCTGGGAGAACGAATGTCAGATCTGCCCAGGAGAGCGCTGTCAGGTAGGAAGCGAAAAAGAGAATCAGGAAAACAATCCCGCTCAGCACCCAGGGATTTTTAAGCGCGACCAACAGGCTGAGCAGATGATGCAGCGACACCGGGCCGACCTGCTTCATGCCTGCGCTGAGGAATGTATCGCCCACCGATGCGCCGACCATGACAGCACCGAGAATCAGGTAGCGGCGAAACGTCATGGTGGACTGCGAGATGGCGATGGCGAGATTCCTCCAGCTGCGTTGCAGGCTTTATTGCGGTCTTGTTGGCGTGTGCAACAGAAACGCGGTCAGCTGTTTCCGGCCTGACCGCGCGAATCAAATCCAACCGTCCCAGCCCGGCCCTCAGGCGCCGACTTGTTGCGTGGCTGCCACTGCGGCCTTGTCCCGTTTGCTTTTGGCTACGACACGATTGCGTTGTGCCCGCAGCTTCAGGAAGGCCTTCGCTTCAACATATAAACGCGGCAGGTCGCGATTCGCGATTGCCTTGCTGACCACACGCCACGCAGCCTTTGGGCGGAAGTAGTATTCATCGTAGAAGCGATGCACCATCTCCAGAACATATTCCGTCGGCAAGCCCGGATATTCCACGTGAGCCAACTGATGGCCTTCTTCATCGACCATGGCGCCGTTGTTGATGATGAAGCCGTTGCTCTTGGCGAAGTCGTAAAACTCGGTTCCCGGGTACGCATGTGCAATGGAGACCTGAATCGTTTCCACATCGAGCGACTTGGCGAAATTGATGGTGTTGCGAATCGATTCCTTGGTTTCGCCGGGAAGCCCGAGAATGAAATCGCCGTGGATGGTGAGGCCAAGATCGTGGCAATCGCGCGTGAAGTCGCGCGCGCGTTCGACGGTGGCACCCTTCTTGATGTTCTTCAGAATTTGCGGATCGCCGGATTCGAAGCCAACAATCAGCAGACGGCAGCCAGCTTCGCGCATCGCCTTCAGCGTTTCGCGATCGGTGGTGACGCGTGAGGTGCATGACCAGGTTAGGCCAAGCGGCTTCAGTTTCTCGCACAACTCGATGGTGCGCGCTTTTTGGATGTTGAAGGTGTCGTCGTCGAAGAAATACTCTTTGACGTGCGGGAACAATTCTTTTGCGTGCGCCATTTCAGCTGCAACATCATCGGTAGAACGCTTGCGCCACGCATGTCCGCTCAGGGTTTGCGGCCAGAGACAGAAGGTGCATTGCGCCGGGCAGCCGCGCGTGGAGTAGAGCGACACATACGGATGCAGCAGGAAGGGGACGTTGTACTTTGTCACGTCCATGTCGCGGGCGTAGATGTCGGTCACCCAGGGCATCGCATCCAGATCCTCGACTTGCGGACGATCTGGGTTGTGCACGATCTGACCATCCTGGCGATAACTGATGCCGAGAATTTCATTCAGCGGCTTGCCGTTGGCAAATTCCACCGTGGAGAAATCAAATTCGCGACGGCAAACAAAGTCGATGGCCGGGCACTCATTCAATGCGCGATCCGGCGACGTGGTCACCGGCGGTCCGACAAACGCGATGCGAATCGACGGATTCGCGGCCTTGATGGCTTCCGCCAACTTTTGATCGCCCTGCCAGCCGGGAGTGCTGGTGAAAAGAACCAGAAACTCATACTGCTTGCAGATCTCGATGGTCTGCGGCGCGCTGACGTGGTGCGGCGGCGCGTCAAGAAGGCGAGAACCCTCCAGCATTCCAGCCGGATACGCCAGCCAGACCGGATACCAGTAGGATTCGATTTCGCGGGTGGCAGGCCAGCGCGAACTGGCGCCACCATCAAAGTTCTCAAAGGAGGGCGGGTTAAGAAAGATCGTCTTTAGGGGCATAGGATCAACCCCAATTTTACCACCGGAAGGGGTTGGAATGTTGGTTTCCTGCGGCTGGCTGCGAGGGCTCCGCGAAGCCGATTTTCAGGCTCTGTCAGTGGTGAAAATACAGGCATTAATGTGAGGCGTTGTTGATCTCTTAATGCGATGAGGCTGGGGAACTGGTTGTCGATGCATCGCCCTGCGGCTGGGCACTTTCTTTGGCCCAATCTTCCAGATCTCCCATGGCGCTTAGCAAATTGAGTTTCACCCGAGTGACGTTGAATTGCGCGTCCTGAAGCCCAACATAGCGGGTGCGTTCTTCCACGCGAAATTGTTCGGCCTGCTGCGGCGTCACCGGTTGGCCGTTGGTGCCACCCTGGTTCATCTGGGTGACGGTCGCGGTCAGCGTGTCCTGCGCCAGCTGCTGTTGCAGGTCGGCGACCTGTTCTTGCGCTTCTAATTCGCGCAGACTGTGCCAGAGCGCCAGGTTGCCTTCATCGTTTTGAATTTTTGCCAGCTGTGCCTGCTGGCGGTCGTGCTTGGCGATGGCGACGGATAGTTTCGCTTTGTCTCTGAGCGTCCGGTCAAAAAGCGGCCAGCTCGCCTGGATTCCGACAGCGATGTTATTTGCCTGAAACGCCAGATAATAATTTTGATATCCATTGAAGCTGGAAAATCGGCTGTATTGGGCTACGCCGATCACGGTGGGACGGTTTTGAGCCTTGGCATCGCCCCATGCGTTGTACAGCCTTGCGTCCGCGTTTGCGAATGCAGCCTGGACCGCGGGAGCGTCATTTTTCTTCGACAGCAGACCTTGAAAATCCAGGCTGGGCAACGGGGGAACCGAAGAGGCCGACGGAGTGATGGTATTCGGGTCCAGACCGGTCAGCCCGGATAAATGCTGACGCAACTCATCCGCGTGATCTTCCATCTGGATCTTTTGCAGTTGAATTCGCGCGCGCGTCAGCTTTGCCCGGGTTAGATCCATTTTGCTTTCCAGGCCTGCGTCCAGTCGATCTTGCACGACGGAAACCAGCTTGTCTGTATCGGACATCGCCTGCTGCAGTGCCTGAATTTCGGCGAGGGTTTTATTCAGCTCAATGTAGTTGACGGAGGCGTCGAGAATCACCTGCCTCCGCGCATCTTTCAGGCTGAGCGTGGCCGCCTTGGTCGCTGCGTGGGCGGAGCGAATGTAATCGCGCTGCGCATAGCTGAAGAGCATGAACTGCGACTGGACGTTGAATAGCGTCGGATTGCCGAGCGGAAAGCCGTACGAGTATCCCAGGCCGGAACCGACCGAAAAATTTGGAACGTAGATATCCCGAGTTTGCATCCATACCGCACGAGCGCGCTGCTGCTCCGCCTCTGCCATGCGAACGCTCCTGCTATTGCGCAACGCCAGGTCGACAATGGTGTAGAGAGAGACATCTCCCACTATCGATGCATCGATTTCTGCCGAGTCGGAGGGAGGCCGCTCGGGGCGCGTCATGGCCAGCGATTCGCCAGCTTTCGGTAGATACACAGGGGTCGTGGTATTGGAAAGCACCGCAGTCGGGCGTGGGGCATTCGGCAGCGACGCATCCGTGCGCTGGGCATAGCCTGCCAGCGTGAGGAAGACTGCCGACGCCAAAACAGCGAGGATTTGTTTCAAGTGGCGATTGCTCCTGCCGGTCCACGAATTCATTCGGGGCATATCCATCCCGTCTGATTCTAAACGGCGCTGGCAGTCCCTATTTCTGTTAGTGAAGATTGCATGCGGAGAATGTAAAGGCAGCTTCATCCGAGTGGCGCCTGTTGCGCCGGTTCATAGTCGCTGGCCAGCGCCCTTGCCGCCGCAAATTCCTTTGCCGCTTGCGCCTTGTCACCGTTCGCGGCCAGCAGTTTCCCCAGCTGAACCTGTACCTGGAATGCGGGCGCATCTTCCGATTGCTGGTGAGAGGCAAGATACTGTCGCAGCATTTGCTCCGCCTGCGCAGGATCCTGATGTTTCTCAATCAGCAGCGTTGCGCCTTGGATCAGTGCCGGACCTTTGCCTGGATCCGCGGCGATTCCGCTTTGCATTGCCTGCCGCATCGCCGGAAAGTTTTTCCGCGCGGCGTAGAACTCCGCCAGGCCCATCCATTCCTGGGCCGGGTCAGGCGAACTTTGGATGGCCAGCTTCCATTGCTGTTCCGCGCCGGAGTCATCCGATTTCTTTGCGTCGATCTTAGCCTGCAGCGCGTGGTAGAGTGCTGCGTTCAGCGGCTGGAGTTGCTTTGCAATCTGTTCGGCGCGGTCGGTTCCGCCACCCAGGATTCGCGGAACATCCACCAGGTACTCTCCCAGGTCGGAGAGCGCCGATTGATTTATCGGGTCGAGGCGAACGGCCGTTTCAAATTCGGCGTGGACTTTTTTCGCCAATGAGTAGGCGCTGGTGAGGGATGCGTGTGCGGCCGCGTCTCCGTAGGCTCGACCGAGCCATTGATGATAGCGACTGTTGTTCGGGTCCAGCTCCACTGCGCGATTGCACTCTTGTTCCGCCTGCGTCCACTGTTCTTCCTGGATGTAAACGCGGCATAGCAGACCGTGATCGGCGGCATTGGCGGAGTTTCTTGACAAGTCCTGTTGCAGCAGGACGATGGCGTCGTTGGCGTGCCCATTGTTCAAATATTGACGGATGGAGCGCTCAACCTGGGAGCCGTTGGCGGGTGGATTTGTACGGTCCGGCTCCATGGCGATGCCGATCGCAGTGCCGCAAATCAGCAAGGTTGCGAGCGAAAGCAGGCGGCGCAGGTTCTTCGATAGAGCTAAAGATTGCATACGCTATTCCGCGCGGAGCACGGCCTGGCCGCTCTGCAGGTTGGAACCATCGACAGCGGACAGGGCCACAATATCTCCCGGGCGCAGACCGGAAACGATCTGCACTTTCATTAGATTCAGTGCGCCAATGGTGACGCGAATCCGCTTGAGGTGACCGTTGACAACCCCGTACACATAGTCCCCGTGGTTGTCGATGCGCAGCGCCTCGCGCGGGATGAGCAGGACATTCTTCAGGTCTTTCAAAACTACCGTGATGGTGACGTTGGTGTTCGGCAATAGAGTTTCGTCTGCATCATCGACCGAGACAAGTGCTTCGCCGACATTGCGAGTGCCATAGGTAATGATGGTGGAAGGCGTGTGGATGACGTGTCCATGCCAGACTCGACTGGGAAGCGCAGCCCACACGATCGTGACCGGTTCGCCGACGGCAAGCTTTCCGATTTCCGGCTCGTCAAAATAGGCATGCACCTGAATCTGTTTCAGGTCTGCCAATTGCAGCAACTGAAAACCGCCGGGAACAAAATCGCTGGTTCGCGTCGAGACCGAGTAGGCCGTTCCGGTGAATGGAGCGCGGACATTTTCTTTCTGCAGCGTGTCGAGCGCCGAAGCGTAGGCAGCTTGCGCATTGTCCAAGTTCGCGGTGGCGTGCTGCAAGTCGATCGGAGCATATCCCTGCGTCTGCTGCTGGCCCAGGGATTGCAGGCCGGCATCGTCTGCGGCGAGCGCTCTTCGCGCGGCGTCAACTTCGCTGGTGGAGGCTGCGCCTTGCTGGTGCAATTTCTCCAGCGTCGCCAGGTTCGCGGCCTGCTGAGTTCTGGCAGCCTTCGCCTTGTCGATATCGCTGGTCATGGTGATTTGTTCGTGGCGTGTTCCACCCTTGCGCAGCGCCTCTAATTGGGCCTCAGCGCCGCGTACGGCCGCCAACGCAGCGGCAACCTGGGTACGAGCTGCAGAATCGTCGAGCGAAATCAGGAGTTGGCCTTTGCTGACCTTTTCGCCTTCGTGGACATAAACAGCCTTCACCGTTCCGGGAAGAGGGCTGTAGGCTGCAAAATTGTGAGTGGGCTGGACGACGCCGTTCGTCGCCAGAGTGCTGACCAGTTCACCGTCTTCCGCCGTCCCCATTCTGACCTGAAGTGCATCGCGGCTGGAGTAATGCAGCAGGATGGCTGCCGCCAGCAGGGCCAAAGCAAACATGACCCAGAAATTACGCTTTTTTTGCGACGCATCTTGCGGTGACGGAGGGGCCATAATGAGATCTTGGTATCTCTTAGAAGAATCAGTATATAAGACGCTGGACTGGAGTCTTGGGATTCAAAGAGATAAACGTTATCCCGGTGGTACCGTGGAGCCGACTGAAGAATGCTCATGTAGATCGCGTCGCTGCATTTGGAACGAGGGCATCGAGGGTGCAGGTTCGGCCACTGATTTTCGTACAATCAAGCTATATGGCATCCAGCACAAAGCGAACCGCACCACGATATACCGAAGATCACGCACAAGCCGGTCTTGATTTTAAGTTTCCAGAGATCGAGACGTGGCCGAACCAGTTTCCCGGGTATGAGATTGTCATCGATGATCCGGAGTTCACCTCTGTCTGTCCGAAAACCGGTCTGCCGGATTTCGGCGTCATTCTTTTGCGGTATGAGCCGCGGAAGGAATGTCTGGAGCTGAAGTCATACAAGGAATATTTATTCTCCTATCGCAACCTTGGAATCTTCCAGGAGAACGTCGTCAATCAGGTGTTGAAAGATGTTGTAAAGGCCTGCGATCCAGTGTGGGCGACGGTTCGCGGAGAGTTTCGTCCGCGTGGCGGCATCTCGACCATCGTCGAAGCACACTGGCCGCGGAAGAAGTCGAAGTAGGGAAGCGGACGCTTCCAGTTTACGAGAGCATTAGCGGGTTTACCGGGACGCTGGACGCACGAGGATTTGATCCTTTCTGCAGCATGGCCTGATATGCTGGCGGCTCATGCCGGTGGACAACGCTCACTCTTCAATTCGACTGCCAGCTTCCGCGGCGTGGACCGCGCTCGCCCTGCTGACCGCACTGAACCTGCTGAACTATACCGATCGCTACGTACTGGCGGGCGTGCAGCCGCTGGTGCAGCGTGCTTTCCACGTGAACGATGAGCGCATCGGCAGCCTGACGTTCGCGTTCTTCATTACGTATATGTTTGCCGCTCCGCTGACGGGATGGCTTGGCGATCGCTTTCCGCGCAAGCCGCTGATTCTTGCCGGCGCACTTCTCTGGTCGGTGCTGACGCTCTCGACGGCAATGGTACACACCTTTGGCGAACTCTATTTGCGACACGCGCTGGTTGGCATTGGCGAGGCGAGTTTTGGCATCTTTGCGCCGGCGTTGCTGTCAGATTATTGGCCGCCTGAACAGCGCAATCGCATCCTGACGATGTTCTATCTGGCGCTGCCGATCGGCGCTGCACTCGGGTACATTCTGGGCGGAACGCTGGGGCAGGCATACGGATGGAAGGTGCCTTTTTATGTTGCCGCAGCCCCCGGCTTGCTGGTGGTTTTGCTGGTCTGGATTTTTCTGCGCGAGCCTGCGCGAGGAGCCTCCGAGCCGCTGGCCGTTCGCCTCGATCGCGGTCGCCGCGGCGACCGCGCCGGCCTGACGCACAACGCTGCGTATTGGACGGCGACACTGGGCATGGCGATGATGGTGTTTACGCTGGGCGGCATCTCGGTGTGGATGCCCACATTCCTCTACCGCTATGCGCACGTTTCGCTAGCCGGCGCCAGCCAGATTCTCGGCGCGATCACGGTGGTCGACGGCATCCTGGGAACATGGCTGGGCGGATGGTTGGCGCAGCGATGGTTGCGGCGCAACAAGGCGGCACTCTATCTGCTCTCTGCGTGGAGCATGTTGCTGGCCGCGCCGTTTGCCGTGCTGGTTTTCTACGGGCCGCGCGCCACCATGGTGCCGTGTCTCGCGATCGCGGAATTTCTGCTGTTTCTGAATACGGGGCCGTTGAACGCCGCCATCGTCAACGCAGTCGACGCCACGATTCGCTCGACAGCGATTGCGATTGAGCTGTTCATCATCCACGCACTCGGCGACGCGCCTTCGCCGCGCATCATCGGCTGGGTTTCCGATCATTCCTCGCTTCGAGAAGGCCTTGCCATTACGCTGATCACGCTGCTGCTCTCGGCAATCTTGATTTTCGCGGGGGCGAAGTATGCTCCGGAGATCGACGCGGCTGCGGTTTAGATTTCTTCCGGCGCGACACTGCCGGGGGAGAATCGGCATACTAAAGGAACATGTCTTCTGTGCTTGCGTTGTTTCCTCATGGCCAATTGCTGGTCGAGATTTTCGCGTGGATGATCGCGGCCGCGTGGTTGTCGCGCGTGATTCCGGCGTTGTGGATGCTGCCGCGCGTTCCGAATCTTTTGCAGGACGCGCGCGATTCCGCCGACACGTTGATTGATCCGATCACATGGCCATCCGTGACCGTGGTTGTTCCGGCGAAAGATGAGGCGGTTGCGATCGAGCGTTCCCTACGCAGTCTGCTGGCCAGTGACTATCCAAACTTACAGGTCGTCGCCGTGGACGATCGTTCCACCGATGCGACCGGCAGGCTGATGGATGAGATTGCGGCGTTGCCGGAGTCGCAGGGGCGCCTGCGTGTGCTGCACGTGCAGGAATTGCCGGAGGGATGGCTCGGGAAACCCCATGCGATGGCGCTGGCCGCAGAGGGCGCGAACAGCGATTGGCTGCTCTTCACCGACGGCGATGTCATCTTCGATTCCCGCGCGATTCGACTTGCGATTCAGTACGCGGAGCAGAGTCATGGCGATCACATGGTGTTGTATCCCACGCTGATTTTGCGCGGCGTTGCGGAGAAGATGCTGATCGGATTTTTTCAGAGCCTCTCATCGCTGGCAGGTCGGCCCTGGAAGATTGCCGATCCCAAGGCGACCAAGGATTACATTGGCGTGGGCGCGTTCAACCTGATTCGACGCCCGGTGTATGAGGCATTGGGCGGATACGCGGAGCTGCGCATGGAGGTGCTGGAGGATATGCGCCTCGGGTTTCGCGCCAAGCGGGAGGGCTATGCCCAGCGGGTCGCCTTCGGCAAGGACCTGGTGCGCATTCGCTGGGCTGAAAGTGCGTGGGGAATTCTGAATAACCTGACGAAGAATCTGTATTCCACGTTTCGCTTTCGCACGTCTCTTCTTCTCGCGGCGTGCGTGGGCATGTTTGTCATGTGCCTGACGCCGTTTGTTGCGCTGTTCTTTCCCGGAGCTGCGCAGTGGGCCGGCATCATTACGCTGTTCGCATTGCTGTTGCTGAACCTTCGCTACTGGCGGCTGACAGATATTCCGCCGGTTTATCTGGCATTGTTCCCGGTGGCAACGTTGTTATTTGTTGGAACGCTCCTACGTTCGATGATTCTGGTTTTATGGCGTGGTGGCGTGCTGTGGCGCGGGACGCTCTATCCGCTGAAGGAGCTGCGGCGACAGGCCGGACCGCTGTGGTGATGCGGACTAATTTCCGCGATGGTGGAAGTGAACGCCGTGCTGGCCGCCGACGCCATTGTGGGCGCTGAATCCCTGTCCACCTTTTTCCGCGGAAAAGCTTTTTGCCAGTTGCGGATTGGGATGGAACTTCGGCTTGCCCCCATGAAGCTGTTCTTTCGTGTTGAGGACCATGTCGGCGCGGCCCTGGATGGGAAGAATCCTGCCGCGAATCTGGATGGTTTGACCGACGAGCTGATCGAGATCGCCAACGGACTTTGCGTTTTCCGTGGAACTGATGATGAAGAAATGGCAATCGGCATCCGGGGTATCCGGGCTGCACACATCGACGAAGCGAATGCCGTCACTTGCGTCCACCACGCGATAAACGTGGGCTTCCACACAAACATTTTTATGCAGATGCTGCAGCGCCTGCTCGGGCGGAATGCAGGCAGGCTTCGCCATGGCGGCAGCGCAGAACAGAAAAAAAACGACGGGCACACTCAGCAAGATCGGCGCACGCATAGGGGGAATGTCTTTCGTTTCAATGGTAGAAAGTTCTGTTGCTTCGATTATGATCCCGTGGCTCGGGGGTTGCTAGTGGAAAGCGCGAGCGCGTCGGGAGCAACGCATTTTCAGGAGGCTCGCACCGCGCCAAATGAGCGGTCGAGCACGGTTTTCACGGCACGCTGCAGGCTGGCTGCAAGGGCGTCGATGTGCCGCTCCTCGGTCAGGTAGCTGATCACCATCATGCGCAGTACGCTGCGGCCGCGCACTCGGGTGGTGGAGATCCATTGCCGGCCGTCCTGCGTAATTTCCGCGGCGATGGCATGATGCAGACGCGCAATTTCTTCTTCCGGCAGGGCGAGCTCTCGTGCGACCTTGGCGCGGAAATTCAAGATCGTCAGGCGGCGCGGTGTCGCCAGGTCGAATGCGCCGGTTTCAAGAACGCGCGACTCCATATAGCCTGCCAGTCGAAGCTGGGAGTCGATCAGGTCTTCGTAGGATTGGCGACCGTGCACGCGCAGGGTCAGCCAGAGCTTCAACGAGTTCATGCGGCGGGACCACTGCGCCGAAACTCGAAAATTATCTGGCAGCGAACTGTTCGCGGCGCGCGGCAGATAGCTGGTATCGAGGCCGAAGGTCGGCTCCAGCAATTCCGCATGACGCGTCAACAAAACTCCTGCGGCAAACGGCATGGCCAGCCATTTGTGTGGATCGATCGTGATGGAGTCCGCCAGCTCGATGCCTGCAACCAGTCCGCGATGTTGATTCGAGAAAATGACCGCCGCACCGAATGCACCGTCGACATGGAACCAGAGATTTTGTTGACGAGAGACGGCTGCCAGCTCGGGCAGGGAATCGATGGCGCCGGAACTTGTTGTCCCTGCGGTGCCGACGATGGCGAGCGGTTCGAACCCTGCGCTCCGGTCGGCTGCGATGGCCGCTTCGAGTGCGTGAACATCTATCTCGGCGGCTTCATTCACGGGAATACGCCGCAGCGCTTTGCGTCCCAGGCCCAGCAGGCCCAGCGATTTTTCCAGCGAATGATGCGCCTCCGATGAGGCATAGACGATGGGCTGCTTGCCTAATCCGACGAGACCGTTGTCGGCCGCCTGCGGATATCGCTGCGTCAGGGCAATCGCGAGTGCGCTCAGGTTCGCTTCCGTGCCACCGCTGGTAAACGTGCCGCCGAACTGGTTCTCGCGCCAGCCAACTCGCTCCGCGATCCAGCCGATGGTTTGCTGCTCGATGCGGGAGGCGAGTTGTGACCGCGCCAGCGAAGCCAGTTGAGGATTGAGCGCGGCAACCAGGGCTTCCGCCAACACCGCCATATAGGTTGGCGTGGGATTGGTCAGGCCAAAATAATTGGCGCTGGGAACATGAAATCCCTGGTCCACCATCTGCGAGCAGATGTCGTCGAGGACGGTGGCGGCTTGTTGGCCGACCTCCGGCAAATCCGTTTGTTCAAGAAGAAAGCTGCGCAGGGCAGCAGGGGGCTGCACCGGACGGTCTTTCAGCGAGGAAAAATATTCGTCAATGCGGTCGATCAGCTGATAGCCAAGCTGTCGACGCTGTTCCGAATCCAAGTCAAATCCCATGCGGGTACCTGCTTACGGATGATTGTACCCGCTCGGTTCTTCGGCTGGCTTGTCGTTTGCCGTCGCATCGCTCTTTGCCTGGGGACGCATCAAGGGAAACAGGATCACGTCGCGGATGGAGCGCGAGCCGGTCAGCACCATAGTCAGGCGATCGATGCCGATGCCTTCGCCTCCGGTGGGCGGCAGACCAAAGCTGAGGGCGCGGACGTAATCCTCGTCCATCGCGTGAGCTTCCGCGTCGCCGCGTTCGCGTTCGCCGAGCTGCTGCAGAAATCGGTTGCGTTGCTCGACCGGATCATTCAATTCGCTGAAGGCATTGCCCAGCTCGAAGCCTCCGATATAGAACTCGAACCGCTCCACCCAGTCGGGCTCGTCGGGCTTTTGCTTGGAAAGCGGCGAAACGGCAAGGGGAAAGTCATAGATGAAAGTTGGCTGGATGAGGTACGGTTCTGCAACAATTTCGAAGATGTCCGCGATCAGCTTGCCAAATGTCCGATTCTGCCAACCCAGCGTGCCAAGTCGGACAATCGCAGTGCTCGTAATTTGGGAACCTGGGAACATTGGCTTTTGATGAAGCTGGGCCATAAAACCATGGAGCAACCCCTCCGACGAGAGGATCTCCATCGTGGGACGTAAATCTATGCTCGGTGGCCACCACTTGATGATCGCCTCCCGCATCGTGTAGCGCTGCCATTGGCTCAGGTCGATTTCCACATCATTGAATGTGGTCTTGGTAGTCCCGTTCACTTCCATGGCTACGAACTGGATCAACTCCTCGGTCAGGTCCATCAGGTCGTGGTAATTCGCATAAGCCTGATAGAACTCCAGCATGGTGAACTCAGGATTGTGCTGGGTGGAAATGCCTTCATTGCGAAAATTTCGATTGATCTCATACACGCGATCGAGGCCGCCGACCACCAGGCGCTTTAGATACAGCTCCGGTGCGATGCGCAGGAACAGATCGATATCGAGCGCGTTGTGATGGGTGGTGAATGGTTTGGCCGCCGCGCCGCCGGCGATGGGCTGCATCATCGGCGTTTCCACTTCCAGAAATCCGCGCGCATCGAAAAACTTGCGCATGGCGCGCAACACCCCGGCGCGCTTGACGAAGACCTCGCGTACATCGGCGTTCATGAACAGGTCGACATACCGCTGGCGATAGCGCAGTTCGACATCGGCCAGGCCATGATATTTTTCCGGTAGCGGCAGCATGGCCTTTGATAAAAATGTCAGGCTGTCGACGTGGATGGTCAGCTCTCCCGTACGAGTGCGGAACAGATAGCCGCTGACGCCAATGTGGTCTCCCATATCGAGCAGCTTGTAGAGCTGAAATGCGTTCTCGCCGACGGCATCCATGCGCACATAAATCTGCAGACGAGCGCCGTTCTGCTGCAGCACCGCGAACCCGGCCTTGCCCTGGGCGCGAATGGCCATGATGCGTCCGGCCGCGGCGACGGTGATGCGATTCTGCTCCAGCACCTCGCCGGTGGCGTCGTCGTAGTCCTTGTGGATGTCGGCCAACGCGTGGGTCGTCGGAAAGCTGTTGGGATAGACCGGGTGGCCGAGGGCCTCAATCTGGCGCAGTTTGTCGCGGCGAAGATCGAAGACGCTTTGTTCAAATTCCGATTCGTACACGCAATTTTCCTTAATGGGCAGAGCCGCTGGATTCAATTGCCAGTATAGATGTTCGCCGAGTTTGTTCCGGTGTGACAGGTGCGTCACGGCTCCGGCGCTTACCGCGGATGTGAGCGGGCGAATGTACAGCGTCGGGTCGAGGCTGGTGGGCAACGCCAGCACTTGTTCGGCAAGAAAAGCGCCCCGCCAGCCAGCCAGCTAGAAGTCACGCCAGCCGGAATTCCTTTTGGCGCGACTTCAGAGATTGACGTTCAGATTTTCATATTTTCAACTCCGCGTTGTTTGCGCTGACCCGCGCGGGGTTCCGCGTTAGGATAAAGAGAATTGTCCACACAACTCGCCGAACCTTAATCCCCAAGCGTGTCGAAGGAGGACCCGATGGCCCGTACGGCTTCTACCATGCTGGCGCTAGGAACAACAGCGCCCGATTTTTCGCTGCCGGATGTGGTATCCGGCAAGACGGTGACGCGCGATCAGGCTGCGAGTGCGCGGGGGCTGCTGGTCATGTTTCTTTGTGCGCACTGCCCATTTGTGCAACACGTCAACCAGGAGCTGGGACGGCTGGGGCGCGATTACGTGGGCTGCGGTATCGGAATTGTCGCCATCAGCAGCAATGATGCGCAGACCTATCCGGACGATGCGCCGCCCGGGCTGCGCCGCCAGGCGGAGGAGCACGGTTTTCAATTTCCCTATCTGTTCGATGAATCGCAGCAGGCAGCTCGCGCCTACGCAGCAGCCTGCACTCCGGATTTCTTTCTGTTTGACGCCGACAAGAAACTTGTCTATCGAGGCCAGCTCGACGGCAGCCGGCCCGGTAATGGAGTTGCTGTCGATGGCCGCGATTTGCGCGCGGCGATGGATCAAGTGCTGAGCGGCAAGCCGGTGGCGACGGAGCAGCGGCCCAGCATCGGATGCAGCATCAAGTGGAAACAGAATGGCTGACGAAACTCCACCGCGCAGGCAGGAACGATGACGGCGAAGGCGATCCAATTCGACATTATTACGGTGTTTCCGCAGTTTTTCGAAAGCCCCTTCGGTTTCGGAATCCTGGGCCGCGCCATTGCGGAGGATCGGGTTCGCGTTCGCGTGCACAATCTGCGCGACTTTACGACGGACCGGCACAAGACGGTCGACGATCGTCCGTTTGGCGGGGGCGAGGGGATGGTGCTGAAGCCGGAGCCGATGTTCCGTGCTGTTGAGTCTCTCGGGATTGCCGAAAAGGGTGTGCGGGACTCGACGCGCGAGCGGGTGGTGCTGCTGTCCGCGCAGGGGAAGTCCTTCACCCAGGCCGTCGCTCGGGACTTAGCGCGTGTTGAAAGAATTGTTTTTCTTTGCGGACGCTATGAAGGCGTGGACGAACGAGTCAACCAACTGCTGGCGGATACGGAACTTTCCATCGGCGATTATGTAATCTCCGGCGGAGAACTGGCGGCTGCGGTGATTGTCGACGCGGTGAGCCGCTTGCTGCCGGGAGTGCTGGGCAATGAAGATTCCACCCGCTATGAGAGTTTCTCCGGCGAATCTGCTGCGCTGGACCCAGCCCATGCACCCGAGAGAGCCATGGCGTCCGAGAGACCTCATCCGCGATCGACCTGCGATTCCGGAGGGTTGCTGGATTATCCTCATTACACTCGTCCGCCGGAGTTTCGCGGAGCCGAGGTGCCGGCGGTGTTGAGCTCGGGCAACCACGAGGAGATTCGCCGCTGGCGTCGGAGGCAATCGCTGTCGAAGACGCTGCAGAATCGCCCGGATTTATTAGTCGATGCGCCATTGACGGAAGAGGACCGCGCTCTGTTGGACGAGTTGCGCCATGAAGCCTGACGATTCCGGGGGGAGCCCGGAGAAACAAACGCCAGTGGATCTCGACTTTCTTGCCGGCGGCGGTGAGCTGGGCGCGCGTGTGCGAGCGCTGGATTGGGCGAAGACCCCTCTGGGCCCGATTGCAACATGGCCGCAAAGCCTGAAAACGTCTGTCAGCACCTGTTTGAACTCGCGCTTTCCTGTGCTGATCTGGTGGGGACCGCAGCTGGTCAAGATCTATAACGATGCCTATCGCCCGCTGATCGGAAGCAAGCATCCCTGGGCCTTGGGAAGCCCCGGTCGGGAGGTCTGGCCGGAAGTATGGGCGATTATCGGCCCCATGCTGAACCAAGTGATGGAGCGCGGCGAGGCGACGGTCTCCGAAGATCTGCTGCTTTTGCTGGAACGCGACGGCTACGGAGAAGAGTGCTACTTCAGTTTTTCCTATAGTCCTATCCGAGACGAGTCGGGTCGCGTCGGCGGAGTGTTCACTCCTGTGATTGAAACCACCGAGCGCGTGGTTGGGGCACGACGGCTGCACACATTGCGTGACCTGGCATCTGTTTTTGGAACGCAAACTCGTAACGCCAATGATGCTTGTGTCGCCGCGGTGAAGGTGCTTGCAGCCAATCCTTACGATTTTCCCTTTGCGGTTATCTATCTCTTTGCCTCGAAGCGAACCGATGCGAACCTGATCGCGCACACCGGGCCGCCCAATTTCCCCGCTAAAGTTGACCTTCGTGCAGAGGGCTGGCAGCGGCTCCTCGCCTCCACCGGCGGCGAAAGCTGCATGCTTGACCTGAGTGCGGTGAAGTTGGACCCGCTACCGCAAGCGCCATGGGGACATTCTCCGGACCACGCCATCGCCGTGCCGATTCTGCCTGCCAATACGACCGACCCGATTGGATTTTTGTTAGCCGGAGTCAGCGTTCGAAAACGGCTGGATGAATCCTACCGTTCGTTCTATGCACAGGTGGCGGACCAGATTGCCAGCACCATCTGGGAGGCTGAGGCCGTCGAGCGGGAGCGGGAATTGCGCGAAACGGCGGAAGCCGAGCGCAGCCAGATTCGCGAACTTTTTTTGAACGCTCCAGCCGGCATTATAGTGACCACTGGGCCGGAGCATCACGTCACGCTGGCAAATCGACAGTATGTTGAACTGATTGGCCGGTCCTCGTCGGAGGACATCGTAGGCAAGCCGATTCGGCAGGCCATTCCGGAGTTGGAGGATCAACCGTTTTTCGGTTGGATGGATGAAGTTTATCGGACTGGAGTTCCATTCGTGGGGAAAGAGGTGGTGGCGAAGCTGCGGCGGGGTCCCTCCGGCAAGGAAGAGGATGCGTATTTCAATTTTGTGTATCAGCCGCATCGCAGTGCAGATGGCCATATCGACGGACTTCTGATTCACGCTCTCGACATTACGGACCAGGTGCGTGCCCGCCAGGAAATCGAAATGCGCGAAGAGCAATTCAGGGTACTGGCGAATTCGATTCCGCAACTGGCGTGGATGGCCAGCCCAGATGGAAGCATCCTCTGGTACAACCGGCGCTGGTATGAGTACACCGGCACAACCTTTGAGCAGATGCAAGGATGGGGTTGGCGGTCGGTGCACAATCCTGAACTGCTGCCCATGGTCATTGCGAGGTATAAGGGTTGCCTCCAATCAGGAGAGCCATTTGAAATGGCGTTTCCCCTGCGCGGGGCCGACGGAGAATTCCGCTTGTTCCTGACCCTGGCATCACCGGTGCGCGATAAGGCGGGCACGATCGTGCGCTGGTTCGGAACGAATACTGACATCGACGCGCAGCGAAAAGCGGAAACGGGTTTGCGCCAGGCGGAGAAACTGGCGGTTGTGGGCAGGCTGGCCGCGTCCATCGCGCATGAGATCAACAACCCGTTGGAAGCGGTGATGAACCTGATTTTCCTGGCGCGCCTGTCCGCTGTAGATGAGGAGACGGCTGGATACCTGAGGTCGGCGGAGGAGGAACTGGGTCGGGTGTCGCAAATCGCCAGCCAGGCGCTGCGTTTCCACAAGCAACAGTCTTCCGCCATGGCCACCGACGTCGTGGAATTACTCGATTCTGTGCTGACGCTCTATCGAGGCAAGCTGGCGCGCAATAAAATCCAGGTCAATCTAGAGGCGTCAGATTGTCCGCACCTGGTTTGCTATTCCGGAGAAATTCGTCAGTTGCTCGCCAATTTGGTAGGGAATGCGACGGATGCGATGCCGAATGGAGGCACGCTGCGATTGCGCGTGCGCCCGGTCACGGATTGGCGGCACGAGGAAGCCGGCGTGAGAATCACCATTTCAGACACAGGGCACGGCATGTCCGCGGATACCAAGAGGCACATTTACGAGCCATTTTTCACGACAAAAGGTGAGATTGGGACCGGGCTGGGGCTTTGGGTTTCCGCCGGTATTGTAGACAAACACAAGGGCAGCATGCACGTGCGCAGCCGCTCGGAGATAGGAAAAAGCGGGACCACGTTTACGGTGATTCTTCCGCTGTCAGGTCCGCAGCTGCGTGGCACCGAGGAACCACCTCCGCAGGGAATCGAACTCGATAGCGGGTCAGTTTGAATTGCCAGCACTTCTCCAATCGCGAACGCACGATAAAGGGCATCATCGTGTGTGAAACCTATCTAAGGGAATCTCTGATCAAGTCTGCACGGCGGATTGAGCTTGGATAAAGTGGCAGCAGGAGCGGAGACGCGATGCGCCAGATAACTTTTGCCAGTCAGCCGAGCTTTGAGAAGTATGGTCGCAAGA
>JBAVOQ010000167.1:0-100110 GCA_049692235.1 Acidobacteriaceae bacterium
TAAACCCAGGAATACTGTAATCCAATTACGTCGGTCGGTCAACATAATAATCTATTGCCAGACCTATTTACCCAGATGCCTCAGCGAACAATCGCCCAGGCAAATGTAGAAACTCCAGTCCCCGGACGAAAGTCCGGGGACTACGCGGAGTCGAGTTTATTTCTGCGTTGAAAAAATATATTCCGTGACGCTGTGAAATGTCTGGCCAGGCTTGAGTTCGGTCGACGGAAATGCCGGTTGATTGGGAGAGTCCGGGAAATGCTGCGTCTCCAGGCATAATGCGGCGCGTTTCTCGTAGATGTGTCCATGCTTGCCATGCGCCGTACCGTCGAGGAAATTTCCGGAATAGAATTGAACGCCAGGTTGCGTCGTTTTGACCGTTAATACGCGACCGCTCTTTGGATCCATCACCTGGGCGGCCTCATGCAGCGCTGGACCATTTGTCCCATGGTTCAGCACAAAGTTCTGATCGTACCCTTTGGCGAATTTCAGTTGTTCATTGTCCTGATCGATCCGCTTTCCAATCGCCGTCGGTGTACGAAAATCGAACGGTGTCCCCGCCACGGGCGCTAATTCTCCGGTCGGGATCAGTCCGGCATTCACCGGCGTGTAGCGATCCGCCGGAATGGTCATTACATGGTCCAGAATGTCCCCATTGCCTTCGCCGGCCAGGTTGAAATAACTGTGGTTGGTCAGGTTCAGCACGGTATCGGCGTCCGTCGTCGCGGAGTATTCGATTTTCAGGGCATGCCCGCTCAGCGTATATCGCACGTGCGTCGTTAAAGTTCCAGGATAGCCCTGGTCGCCATTTTTGCTGATGAGAGTCATTTCGACTCCATGTGGAATGTCATGGGCTGTCCACACCCGCTTGTCAAATCCGGCGGTTCCGCCGTGAAGACTGTTGTCTCCATCATTCTTCGGGATCTCATACCGCTTGCCATCCAGCACAAATGTGCCGTGTCCGATGCGGTTGCCGTAGCGTCCTACAATCGCGCCAAAGTATGTCTTTGGGTCCATTAGGTAGCCATCCAAAGAGTCATATCCCAGGACGACGTCGGCCACTTTGCCATTGCGATCGGGAACATCCAGCGAGACCAGGCGGGCACCGTAGGTCATGATGCGGGCTGTCAAATCGCCTTCGTGTAGCGTGAACATCTCAATCGTTGTTCCATCCGGCATGGTGCCGAAAACTGACCTCTTAACTTCCGCCTGCATACACAACCCCTCAAGCCCAAGAATGCACAATAAGCAAATATACGCGAATGCTTTACGCCTTACGGCAACAACGTTCATGCCATCTCCTTATTGCAGGGTCACGTCAATGACCTGAATCGAGTACGGTGGAAACGTGTGGCGCCAATCGGGGGAAACGTCACTGATCTTGCTTTGGACGGGGATGATTCTGGTGGGGTCTGCGAGTGAGTTGGTCTCCTCCATCGAGTGCCCGCTCAGCGTCGTCACTGCGGCGGTTCCCGTGGGTTTGTCCTGGCCGGCCAGCTGAATCTCGAGCGACTGTGCCTTCGACGAGGCGTTGACCACTTTCACATACAGCGTTCGTTTCGACGTGTCCCTGGTGACAGAAGTAAACAGCAGCGAAGGGGCGCCATTCAAAGTTGAGGCAGGCACTTCATTGCCAATGTGGCTGCTGAACATCACCTGAGCATAATAGCTTGGCGAACCGTAACTTTCGAGCGCGTCGTAACCGATCAGATCGGGAACCCACTGCGACGCTCCGGGATTGACGTTGACGAACAACGGCGCATAGCTGGCCATGATCACAATGTCGCTGTTGCGCTCCAGGCCTGTCAGCCAGGCAGCGTCGGCCAATGCGGCACCCATGTCGGGAGTTGGCGAGCCCTCGCGTGTGGCCCATTCTCCGACGAAGATCTTTGACCCGCCGCGATCGGCTTTGTCGTAGTGATGGGTGTCGTCAAAAAACTCCTGCGCCGTGCGATAGAAATGATCGTCCAGCACATCCGGCACACGGCTCTTGACCGGAGCGGTTGCGATCACCTGCAGTTTTGGGTACGTCTTTTTAACCGCATCGTAGAATTGCGCGAACCTGGCATCATAGCTGCCGGATTTGTCGAATTCGTCCTCGTTTCCCACTTCGACATAGGTCAGAGGAAAAGGCGCGCGGTGGCCGTCCTTGGCCCGCACGGCTCCCCATTGTGTCTCGGGACCGCCGCTGACGTATTCAATTTCCTGCAGCGCGCTCTGGACGTATGGCGCCAGATCCGGGCCCGGCGTCACATGCTCCTGCGCCATCGAGTATCCGGCATACACGGCCAGCACCGGTTGCATGTGCAGGTCCTGACACCATTCCAGAAATTCAAGCAGCCCTAGGCCGTCGGAGCTGCGATATCCCCAAGGGCTGGGATGAGTGGGCCGATCGACCAGTGGGCCAAGAGTCTTCTTCCACGGATACCGGTCCGCAATGTGGTTACCTTCCAGATAGTTTCCGCCGGGAAGACGCAGAAACGCCGGATGCATGGCCGCGAGCTTTTGCATCAAGTCGATGCGGTTGCCATTGGGCGTGGTATCGTAGGTCGGCGGAAACAGCGAGACCAGGCTGAACCAGACCGTTCCCGGTTGCGCCACTGTCAACACCAAGTGGTTATTGGACGACGTTGCTATTTGCCCGGTTTGAAACGCAACCTTATATTGTTTCCACTCCGCTGTCAGCGCGGGGACGGTGGCGGATGCGATGACAGCGCCGGTATTGTTATTCACCAGGCTCATCGTCACAGAACCCAATGAATCGTGGTCAGCCTTGGCATAGAAGGAGCCAGCATACGTGGTATTGGGTCGGAGCGGGATTCCCCAGTAACCGTTGTTCACGATGCCGGCGCGATCGCCGTTATCGGCTCGCTGAACCGTCAGTTTCAGGCTGCCGGTTAAAGCAGTGCTGGGCCCAGTGGACTTGTCGATCTTCATGGAAGCGCGCGCATCTCCGGCCCGCAGAATCCGCCAGTGGTCGGGATGATTCGGATTGTCCTGAAAGGCGCGGTTGCGGATCAGCTCCGCATAGATGCCGCCGTCGTAGGAATGATTGATTTCCTCCGTCATCAATCCATAGAGGGTAGGGCTGACGTGGGCTACGGAGGTGTCTGTCTGAATTTTGAGCACGGCTCCTGTGTCCGGGGTTGCGGGCTGTTGCGCGAGCAAGAGCGGAACTAACATCACTATGCCGAAGATGGTTCCCCCAAGGCGGTGAATCAGTCGAATCATGGCGCATCCTCCATTTCCAAAGTCAATCCATGCGTTTCAAAAAAAGCGGCGTTTCAAGAAACCGCGTCGCAGGGAACCTGCTGCCACGCTTTTGCCTGTCCTTGCCACTCTATCGAGAACTGGCCAAGGATGCGAACCGGCGCCACGGGAATCATGATCTGCGCCGGCCCGAAACCTGACCGGGGGCGCAGAATTCGTTCGATGCGGGCACCGGGATCCTACCCAACCCTCTCATAGCGTTAACGTTTCGCTTGCCATCCGTCGATAGTCAGAACATACGTGGATGAAATTGCCGAGTCGTGGCCGAACTGACTGCACTTGCTCCCCGAGACAACCAAATTTGCGGCGTTGTCCAGCGCAAAGGGTCAAAACACGATTCAAGAAAGCAGAACAGGTTGGCGAGGGAAGAGCGTATGGCGGAAGAGATGAACGGACCGAGCCCAGAAGACTTGTATGAGGCGATATGTCGAGCGACAGAGCAGGTATTTGCCACCATGCTGAATATGGAGATCGAGCCCGGAACGCCGATCTTCGAGCATGACTTCCCTGGACACTTTGACGGGGTGGTTTCCTTTGTCGGCATGGCGGGCGAATGGTTGGGAACCGGTGGCCTTTGTTGTAGCGCATCGTTTGCCCGTCGCATTGCAGCCAGCTTCCTTATGATGGAATTTCCCACCGTCGATGACGATGTGTTGGACGCCATCGGAGAATTGACCAACATCATTATCGGCAACGTAAAAGGAACCGTGGAGCAATCTGTTGGCCCCATGGCGTTGAGTACTCCCACCTGCATTGTGGGGCAGGATCTGACGGCCCGTTCGCTTGGCCGGCACCGCTGGACAGTCATCAGCTTTCGCTGCGGGGAAGACAAGCTGGACGTGATGATGCACCTGGTTCAAAGAAGCCCATTCGACCGGGAGGCGGAGAGCCGTCGGCGAATGCTGGTTGGTCCATAACACTGCGGATCGCAGGCGGCGGACGGTTGGTCTGTCCTGAAATTTAGATCGCTTTGGGTCAGTCAAAAGAACTCTGAAAGGAAAGCAGGCGCGAATCGTATGTCGAAGGCAATGGTAGTGGACGACTCACGCACAATTCGAATCATTCTGACAAAAATGTTGACGGAACTTGGATTCGAAGTCTGTCCGGCGGCCGATGGAAAAGAGGCGCTGCAGGTGGTGGAGCGCGAACAGGGAAACTTCTCCGCCATCATGGCGGATTGGAACATGCCGGAGATGAACGGACTTGAACTGGTCAAACAGTTGCGTTCCGATCCGCGACTGAGCGCCGTTCCCATCATGATGATCACCACCGAGACGGAAACTCGTCAGGTGATGGCGGCGCTGGAGGCAGGGGCGAATGAGTATGTGATGAAGCCCTTCAGCCGGGACATCATCGCCGACAAATTGCGGTTGCTGGGAGTGCTGGAGTAGAACCTCTGGGTGGAATCAGGGCCCAGGATTACGTGGGAGTTTTTCTACGGGCCGCTTTGCTCATGCGCAGCCGCTGCGTGCCGATGTTAGAAGGTTGAGGCAGTTATCCGCGAGCAAGGCACAGCCACCATTCCCTTTGGCAGAGCATCTGTGGTTTTGGATTTGCACTCAGTTTTGACGATCCACTTCCGTCGATGTGCGCCGCAATCCTGGCCTCCGCGCGATGGAAACGCGGACGGCGGCATGTATAACTCGCGCCGGAATTTGGTGAAGGAGAAACATTGATGGACTGCGCGGATGGCATGGACGACATTGTGAAGGAGTTCATTGTCGAAAGCACGGAAAACCTCGATCAATTGGACCGTGACCTGATCAGCCTGGAGAAAAATCCCACCTCAAAAGAACTTCTGGGCTCCATCTTCCGCGCGGTTCACACCGTCAAGGGAACCACTGGATTTCTGGGATTTTCAAAACTGGAACAGGTCGCCCATGCCGGCGAAAACCTTCTGAGCCGTCTTCGCGAAGGCGTTCTCGTCCTGTCTCCTTCGATCACCAGCGGCTTGTTGGCCATGGTAGACGCGGTGCGGACCATGCTGGCCGCCATCGAGAAGACCGGGTCGGATGGAGACACAGACTATGCGCCGCTGATCGAGGTTCTAACTCGGCTGCAAACCCAGGAACCAGACGGCAAAATGCAGGGCTGTTTGATGCCGCCAGCGTCTTCACTCGGCGCGGTGGAGCAGGAAAAATCACAGGACACGATTGCGCCGGACGCCGCCGAGGAGGATCGCGACGAGCCGTTGTCCTTGGGACAAATTCTCGTGGAGGGCGGTCATGTGAAGGCGGACCAGCTGGCCAGCGCTCTCGACCAGCAAAGAGAGGGCGATCCGCGACGAGTTGGAGAGATTCTTGTCGCGCGAGGGATGGTGCATCCAGAGGAGGTATTGGAAGCACTGCAGGCCCAGAATGACGGGACCACCTCAAATCTTTCCAGCAACAACATTCGCGTCGATGTGGGGCAGCTGGACAAGCTGATGAACCTGGTGGGGGAACTGGTGCTGGCCCGCAACCAGATTCTGCAGTTCAGTACAACGCAGCAGGATTCAACCTTCCTGAACACGACGCAGCGTCTGAGCCTGATCACGACCGAGTTGCAGGAAGGCGTGATGAAGACCCGGATGCAGCCGATCGAAAACGTCTGGGGGAAATTTCCTCGCGTGGTGCGCGATCTGGCTCTCGCTTGCGGCAAGCGGGTGCAGGTGGAGATGGAGGGCAAGGACACTGAGCTCGACAAGACCATTCTCGAGGCCATCAAGGATCCGCTCACCCATTTGATCCGCAACGCCGTCGATCACGGCATCGAATCCCCGTCGCAACGCGAAGCCGCCGGCAAATCGCCCGAGGGACGGCTGTTTCTGCGCGCCTACCACGAGGGAGGTCAGGTCAATATTGAAATCTCCGATGATGGTGCGGGCATCGACCTGAGCGCCGTCAAAGCAAAAGCCGTGGAAGGGGGATTGATTCCGCAGGAACAGGCCGCGCGGATGAGCGAGCGCGAAGCGTATCAACTGCTCTTTCTGCCGGGATTCTCGACGGCGCAAAAGGTGACCAATGTCTCAGGTCGCGGCGTCGGTATGGATGTGGTGAAGACGAACATCGAAAAGATTGGCGGCATGGTGGACCTGCAGAGTGCGATCGGTTCCGGGACGACGGTAAAAATCAAGATCCCGCTGACGCTGGCGATTATTCCCGCGCTGATTGTGACCTGCGGAGGCGAACGCTACGCCATCCCGCAGGTGAGTCTGCTGGAGCTGGTTCGGCTGGAAGGCAATGGCGCCCGCCAGGGTATCGAGAGCGTGCATGGGACTCCGGTCTATCGTTTGCGCGGCAATCTACTGTCGCTGGTGTATCTGAATCGCGAACTTCAGTTCGATTCCATCGCGGCCCAGGATTCCGCCCAGCAGGATGTGGTGAACATCGCTGTGCTGCAGGCGGACGATTGTCAGTTCGGACTGATCGTGGATGAAGTCAATGACACGGAAGAGATCGTGGTGAAGCCGCTGGGGGAGCTCCTGAAGGGGCTGTCGGTCTATACCGGGGCGACCATTATGGGAGATGGCCGGGTGGCTCTGATCCTGGATGTATTGGGACTAGCCCAGCATGCCGGCGTGATCAGCGAAGTGCGCCAGCGCAAGCTCTCTGAAGATGCGACACCGGCCGCCGAACGCGCTCAGGAGCGCAAAACCTTGCTGCTGTTCCAGAGTCCAGACGACGGACGCATGGCGATTTCTCTGTCTGACGTCACCCGGCTGGAAACCTTTTCACGATCTTCCATCGAACGTACCGGGGAGCAGCAGGTGGTGCAGTATCGCGGCACAATCCTGCCGCTGGTGCATGTTTCCGGCATGTTAGCGGAGCGCCGACTTCAGCCTCGGGGCCCATCTCTCACCGCGGAAGACAAGATCCAGGTGATCGTTCATACACGCAACCTGCGCAGCGTTGGCCTGGTGGTGGAACGGATTCTGGATATCGTCGAAGACGATCTCTCCACGCAACGGTCGGCCAGCCGCAAAGGCGTATTGGGCTCCATCGTTGTGCAGGGGAAAGTCACCGAAATCCTGGATGTGGACGGCATCATTCGCGACCAGGACCCCACGTTCTTTGACCCAGAGCAGCTAATGACAGGAGTTGCATTATGAGCGATCGGCAGCAGTTCGCCACCTTTTTTCTTGGGGACAGTTATTTCGGCGTGGAGGTGGAGCGGGTGCAGGAAATTCTGCGCAACCAGGAGATGACGCCCGTGCCTTTGTCTTCGCCGGTTGTCCGCGGCTTGATTAACCTGCGCGGCCAGATCGTCACTGCCATCGACCTGCGGCGTCGGCTTGGATTGCCTGCGCGCGCCGAAGGGCAGCCGCTGATGAACGTGGTCGTACGTAGCTCCGGCGGCGGGGTCAGCCTGCTGGTCGATGACATTGGGGATGTGGTGGAAGCGGAAGAGTCGACATTTGAACGTCCTCCTGACACGCTTGACGGCGATGCCAGGAAGATGATTCGCGGGGTGCACAAGCTGAATGAGCGACTGATGCATGTGCTGGACACGGAGCAAGTGCTGATTGGATTTTCTGAAGGACAGGGATAAGCCAGGTTTCAGCGGTAGGACGGCCGCACAAGCGACCCAAAACGGAACGGAACAAAACTTGGAACCACGAAGGGGGACGATATGGCAACGACGTTGGAGAAGAAATCGCGAAATGGCGCGCCAAATGGACTTTTGAGTCATGCGAAGCGAGGAAAAACAAATTCACATTCCATGTTGGAGCGGGTGGATGTGGCTGAGGTTTACGACCTGATACCAGGCGCAGTCGTCGTCATGGATACCAACCACACCATTCTGGATCTGAACGAAGCCGCAGCCCAGGCCGCGGGCAAGCGCAAGGAAGACTGCATCGGGGCCAAGTTCTGGGACCTGTTTGACAATCCCGGATGCCGTGCCGGAACCTGCGCGGCATCAGAGGCGGTGCGGACAGGGAAGACCTGCGAAGGCGAGGCCCTGCCCACCGTCCAAGGCAAGGAGATGCCGGTGCTGGTCAGCGCGGCCCCGCGCTTTGACGAGAAAGGAAGAATCGTAGGCGCGGTCGAGTTGGTTTTCTCCGCTGCGGGTGAGATTAACCTGGCTCGCGAGACAGGACGATTGGCCGTGGCAGCTAAGGAAGGACACCTCAGCGAACGCATTGATGAAGGCAAGTTCCAAGGCCGTCATCTGGAACGGGCAAAGGCGCTTAATTCGATGCTGGATGCGATCATCGGGCCGTTGAATGTGGCTGCCAAGTACGTGGATGAGATTTCCAAGGGAACAATTCCTTCTAAGATCACGGAAGCCTACGACGGCGATTTCAATACCATCAAGAACAATATAAACGCCTGTATCGACGGCCTTGGTGGACTGGCCGAGGCCAATGAAGTCCTGCAACGTATGGCTGATAACGACTACACAACCCGCGTCGGAGGCTCGTATCAAGGGATATTTGCGGATGTAGCAAAGGCTACGAACAAGACGGCAAACACGCTCACAGCCAGCATTCAGCAAATCGGTCAGAACTCCCATGCCTTGGCCAGTTCGTCCGAGGAACTCTCGGCCGTCAGCAACCAGATGAGCGCCAACGCCGAGGAAACAGCGACTCAGGCTAATGTTGTCTCCGCTGCTGCCGAACAGGTCACGAAGAACCTGCAAACGGTCGCGACCGCAACCGAAGAGATGACCGCCAGCATCAAGGAGATCGCGCGCAACGCCAACGATGCTGCCCGGGTCGCAACCGCGGCTGTAAAGACCGCGGAATCGACCAACGCCACCGTGTCGAAGCTGGGTCAGTCGAGCGCCGAAATTGGCCAGGTCATCAAGGTGATTACGTCGATTGCCCAACAGACCAAGCTGCTGGCGTTAAATGCCACCATTGAGGCGGCTCGAGCGGGCGAAGCCGGCAAGGGCTTTGCCGTGGTGGCGAATGAAGTGAAGGAGCTGGCGAAAGAAACCGCCAAAGCTACCGAGGACATCACCCAGAAGATTGAAGAGATTCAGGGCGACACCCAGGGAGCCGTGCAGGCGATTGCGGAGATCAGCCAGATCATTATCCAGATCAATGACATTGCCAACACGATTGCCGGGGCTGTCGAGGAACAGACCGCGACCACCAACGAAATCGCCAGCAATGTGGCTGAAGCAGCGCAGGGCGGCAAGCAGGTGGCCGAGAATATCAGCTCGGTTGCAGGCGCCGCGAAGAGCACCACGGAAGGGGCCTCGAACACGCAGTCCGCAGCCACGGAGCTTTCTCGCATGGCGTCGGAACTGCAGCAGTTGGTGGGTCAGTTCCGGTTTGATGAAGTCCAGGCCGGAGCCGCAACCAAGAAACGAGCGATGAAAGTTGCCTGACCGTTGGGCGGGCACAACAGGCCGCCAGGCGCTGGCAGGCAGGGGCTTGATCTTCGAAACATCAAGACCCTGCTAGCCGGTGCGCAACCTTCCTTGAACTGCACATCGGTTCACGGAGTGTCCATGTTTCGTTGGGCGGCGGATGTCCAAGCTTGCCGGCTCGCGAGAGAGCTGGACTCCAGCCTGGTCTTCCCGCTTCCGCGTTGTCGCAATGTTTGATTTTCAGTCGAGAGTCGTGACCCCTATGCCCAAGATCAGGGTTCTTGTCGTGGATGATTCGGTGGTGATTCGCAGGATGGTCAGCGATGTACTTTCCGGCGAGCCTGATATTGAAGTCGCGGGCGCTGCCGCGGACGGCCGTATCGCGCTGCAGAAAATCGAACAGGTAAATCCCGACATCCTGACGCTGGACGTCGAAATGCCGGTGATGGACGGTCTGGAAACACTAAAGGAACTGCGCAAAACGCATCGCCGTCTGCCGGTCATCATGTTCAGCACGATGACCGAGAGAGGGGCCTCGGCAACCATCGATGCCTTGGCTTTGGGGGCTGTGGATTATGTCACCAAGCCCGCCAATGTGGGAAGCGCGGCGGCGGCCCTGGAAAAAATACGGACGGAACTGATTCCCAAAATTCGTGCCCATGTACCGCAAGCCGCGACCTCAGCGAGCCGCCCCTACTCGATGGCTGCTCCGCAAACGCCGCGATTGCCATCCACCCTTGCCGCGATCCGCCCGGTGACTTCGCGCGTCGAGGTGGTTGCCATCGGCACCTCCACCGGTGGTCCCAATGCATTAGCCGATCTGATCCCGCTGCTGCCGCAGAATTTTCCCGTACCAGTGGTCATCGTGCAGCACATGCCGCCCATCTTCACCAAGTTTCTTGCCGACCGTCTCTCCGCGAAGTCGCAGATCCCGGTCATGGAAGCGGCCAACCGCCAGGAATTGCTACCCGGCCATGCTTATATCGCTCCGGGAGACTTCCACATGATGGTGGAGCGAAGCAAGGACGGTGTGCGCATCCGCACCCAGCAGGAACAGCCGGAGAACTCCTGTCGTCCAGCGGTGGATGTGCTGTTCCGCTCGGTCGCGGACGTGTATCGAGGCGATGCCCTTGTGGTCATCATGACCGGAATGGGGCAGGATGGGCTTCGCGGCTGCGGACGAATTCGAGAGGCGGGCGGCCAGGTTCTGGCGCAGGATGAAGCCACCTCCGTGGTCTGGGGAATGCCGGGATACGTGGCCAATGCCGGCCTGGCCGATGTGGTTTTGCCGCTGGGGCTCATGGCCGGGGAAATCGTTCGCCGGGTAGCCGTCGGACGCGTGGCTGCAATTCATCCCAGACAAACCTATTTTCTTGATACCAGGAGCCCCAGATGAGCGTCACCCCCAATGAGTTCGAGTATGTTCGTGCCCTGATTCATCAGCGCGCTGGCATCGTGCTCGAACAAGGAAAGGAGTATCTCGTGGAGTCGCGACTGGGCCCCTTGGCGGAAAAGGAAGGCTTCGACTCGTTAGGGGAGTATCTGGGTCGCCTGCAGCGGGACACCTTCAATGGATCGCATCGAAAATTGATCCATGCGATGACTACGAATGAAACCTTATTCTTTCGCGACATCCGCCCATTCGAATTGCTGCGCACCAGAATCATTCCTGACCTGATAGCCGCTCGAGGGACCGAACGGCACCTGACATTCTGGAGCGCCGCGTGTTCGACGGGCCAGGAGCCCTATACGGTCGCCATGACCCTGCAGGAATATTTTCCTCAATTGCAGGGATGGAATCTACGGATCATTGCAAGCGATCTTTCAACCGACGTGCTGGCACGCGCCATCCGCGGCCGCTACTCGCAACTGGAGGTGAACCGTGGCCTGCCCGTCAAGTTTCTGGTGAAGTACTTCACCCGCGACGGGGACGACTGGCAAATCCGCGAAGAAATCCGCCGCATGATTGAATTTCGCGAAATGAACCTGACCGAAGCCTGGTCCTTTCTCCCGAAGATCGACGTGGTTTTTATGCGCAATGTACTGATCTATTTCAACCAGGAGACGAAGCGCAAAATCCTCAGCAAGATTGCCCCACTGATTCCTGCCAGTGGATATCTTTTCCTGGGAAGCGCCGAAACGACGCTCAACATCGCTGAAGAGTTCGAGCCGATTCCAGGGGTCGCGGCAGGCTGTTATCGCCTGAAGCAGCCGAAACTACCGTAGAAACAGGGGCGACCGCGCTGTAGCCTATCGGCTGGATCCTTTCTCCCTTCAGTGCAAGAGGCGTTTCTCTTTAGGAAATGTTCTAAATCCTTCCCATTTTGAATTACCTTGGTGTTCCACCCCTGGGTTTTCGCTTGATTTTCCCCACCACTCCAGCGAAGGTTAGAGACACCTTGAACGGAAACAATTCACTTGACCTCCCTGGAAACTTCCAGCGGCACAAGTGTCGTTCCATCAAGGATGTACCCAAGAGTTCACGAATTGTAATTCCTTGTTGTTCTGGAAATGGATTTCTGCCGATGCGAGTTCTGATAGCTGAAGATGACCCTGCGCTGGGAAGTTTGCTGCAGCGCACGCTGGAAAATGACGGCCATACGGTGGCCTGGGTGCAGGATGGCGAGTCCGCGCTGGCCACCTGGCACACAGCTCAGTTTCGACTTTTGTTGCTCGACCTGAATCTGCCGCGCAAGGATGGACGGGAAGTCCTGCGAGCCATTCGCCAGGTGAGCGATGCGGCGGTGCTGGTCCTGACCGCCCGCAACTCGCTCGAAGAGCGCCTTCATTGTCTTGAGCTTGGCGCCGACGATTTCTTGCCCAAACCATTCGCATTGCGTGAGTTACAGATGCGGTGCCGCGCCCTGATTCGGCGTCTGGAGTCGAGTGCCGGCTCTCAATTGCGATGCGGCGACCTGGTGCTCGATCGCAGCCGTCGCGCCGTCCAGCGTGGCGGGCGGCCGATTGACCTCACATTGAAGGAATATTCGCTGTTGGAATATCTGTTGGAACATCGTGGGGAATGCGTTTCGAGAAGTGGCCTGCTCGAGCATGTATGGAAAATGCATCCCGATGTCACCACTAACGTTGTCGATGTCTATATCAACTACCTGCGCCGCAAGGTGGATGAAGGCGCAGAGAGCAAATTGATTCACACCGTGCGCGGCAACGGATACGTGATGCGCGTACCCTCCCTGGGACCGGTTTGACCGCGGATTTTGCCGCAGCGATCGGTCGTTGTTTCTTGTCGGCTCGGATTTGGGGAGGAGTTTCAAGATGCAAACCTTACATAATATTGATGTTCGCGCGGCAATTTCGCGTACCGCTGTGCTGGTGAGCGCGGATGCTTCGTTTCGTCAAAAGCTGGCTGAAATTCTGACTGGCATGCGATGGAAGGTGCGCGAGGCGTCTGGAGGTGCACAGGCCCTGTCGTATCTGGAGGAAGCGCCCAGCGAAGCTCTGCTGTTGGATTTCTGGCTGCCGGACCTGGAAGCCGGCGATTTCGCCGAGCAACTTCGAATCCAGTATCCCAATCTGGATCTGATCTGTGTTAACGAGGCCGAGGAGATGGTGGGAAAGCCTCGATCCGCACGCCGTCCGGAACTGCTGCACGCGCTGCGGCGAGCCCAGGAATCCGGAAGCTCTGTGTGGGCCGGTCATTCTGAAATTCGCCCAGCGAATCTTCAGCCGATGGCGCCCCGTGGCATTCGTTCTCCGCAAGCCCATGGAATCAACCCGGCTGGAAGCTTTCTCTACACCAGGCCAGTGCGAGTTGTCGCCACCGCATCGGAAAGTTCGGTTGCCTGCGATGGCTCGGCAGACATCGAAGAGGAGAGGAAGACTGTTTTAGAAAGCTCATTGGCCAATCCTATGACGACCGTAGCGCCGCCGGGCCAGCCAATGGCCAACCTGCCTGGAATGGTGGGCAGCAGCCGCGAAATGCAGAGTCTGGCGCATGCTGTTCGCCTGGTCGCCCCGCGCACAACGACAGTTCTGATCGAAGGACCGACTGGCACTGGAAAAGAGTTGGTCGCGCACGCCATCCATGGATTGAGCCCGCGAGCTAGCCGGCCCTTCATCGTGCTGAATTGCGCTGCTATTCCCGAGGCATTATTAGAGGCGGAGTTGTTCGGCCACACCCGCGGAGCCTTTACCGGCGCAATCCAGTCGCGTACCGGGCGCATGGAGGCGGCGCATGGAGGGACGCTGTTTCTTGACGAAATTGGCGAGATGCCCATGGCGCTGCAGGCAAAAGTGTTGCGATTTCTGGAAGCTGGGGAGTTGCAGCGGATCGGCGAAAACGAACCGGTCCGCGTGGATGTTCGCGTGATTGCAGCCACCCACCAGCCCCTGCTGCAGTGCGTAGAAGATGGTAAATTTCGCAGCGATCTCTACTTCCGTTTAGCCGTTTTTCCCGTTCAGACGCCGTCGCTGGCGGAGCGCCGCGAGGATATCCCGGAACTCGCCATGTATTTCCTCGAGAAGCTGGGGCAGACAGGTCCTTCAAAAGTGTTTCATTCGGAAGCCATAGAAAAACTGTGCAGTCATGCATGGCCCGGCAACGTGCGGGAACTGGGACATGTGGTGGAGCGGGCCTACATCCTGGCCGAAGATCGCCCCATGATTACCGCGTCGGAAATTCGCATGCGATCCCGCGAAAGAACGCCGACCGAAAACAGAGTCTGAGAATTCTCTTATCTGCCGTGCCCAACTTTAGACCTTCTATTGCACATCGACTGAGTGGAGTGAATCTTGAGAGCGAATCAGGAAAAAGTTTTGCCGAATTCGCCGCAGGCGGCAAGGGCGGTACAGGCTGTCAACTGAGGCAAGCTCGAGCAGCAGGAGGATCGATGGAGATTACAACACCCCTGATCGATGTGCTGGGAAAGTTTCTGGATTTGACAAGTACACAATTCAAGCTGACCAGCAGCAATGTCGCCAATCTGGATACGCCGAACTATCGCGCCGTCGGCATCGATTTTGCCGGCGAGTTTTCCGCCGCCGCGTCGCAAGCCCTGGCGGCGCGCCAGGACGGCAGCAACGGTTTGCCGGCTGGAACGTCAAGCGCCATGCTCGCCAGTCAGGCACCCGCGATTGAGAAGGTCGATGGATTGTTAGAACGGCCGGACGGGAACAATGTTTCCATGGATCGGGAAGGGCTCAACCTGGCGAAGGAACAACTGGATTACAAGACCGGGATTCAGCTGCTGCAGGAGCAATTGTCAGTGATTCGCAGCGCCATTCAGGCGCAGTAGGGCGGCCATTTGGCGGGCAGGCGAGGGAGACTTATGAATCTGTTTGGAGTGATGGATATTAGCGGTTCGGCTCTGGAAGCGGAACGTGTCCGCGCCGAGGTAGTTGCCGCAAATATGGCAAATGCGAACACCACGCGGACAGAAAATGGGAAACCGTACCAGCGCCAGCATGTCGTCTTTCAGAGCTCCGCCGTCGACACGCCGCAGGATTTTGCCAGCACGTTGTTGTCCTCCGCCGCGTCGCCGGGTCTGTCGCCGGAAGTGGGAGATGGGGTCCGTGTGGCTGCCGTTGTCAGCGATACGGCAGCTCCGTTGCAACGGTACGATCCCGGCCATCCGGATGCGGATGCCAAGGGTTTCGTGACCTATCCAAACATCAACCCGTTGACGGAGATGGTGGATCTGATGGGGGCACAGCGTGCCTACGGTATGAATGTTTCCGCAGTGACCGCGGCCAAGGCCATGATTACCTCCACGCTCGATTTATTGAAGTAAGCAGGGAAAATTTTTGCTAGCCGTCGTTTGAGCCACGCAGAGAAAGGGTAGGGAAGAAGGCGATGACAGCGATTCCAAATATTCAGGCCGCCGCCCAGCGGATGATGGCCGACGTTGCCTCTACGAAGGGAACAGCAGGAATTTCCGGCGGCAGCGATGCCTCGCTGTCGTATCCGACGCCCTTTGCAGGCTTGTTGCAGGATGCCATCGGCAAGACGCAGCAATTGGAAACGAATGCGGCTAATTCGGTCACCGGCCTGCTGTCCGGGCAGGGTGTCGACGTGCACACCGCGATGATTGCAACCGAAAAAGCCAATCTGGGATTTGAGATGATGTTGGCCTTTCGCAACAAGGCGGTCGCAGCCTACCAGCAGTTGATGGGGCTGCAATTTTGACCCCGTTTCCGGCCCCTAAACGAGATTCATAATGCCAGAGAAGACACCAGCGCCGTCGCCGTCCTCCGCCATCGTCAAGACGGGCATTGAGGAGCGCCTGACCGCAAATACGCGGGCATTACGCGCCCGTTTCGGCAGCATGTCTTCGCGTCAGCGCTGGGGAATGCTCGCCTCTCTGGGGGTTCTGCTGGCGGTGGGCGGTGGAATGATATGGCTGGCGATCCGGCCTGACATGCGAGTGCTGATGAGCGGACTGGAGGCGCGCGATACCCAGCAGGTGGAGCAGGAATTGATGGAGGCCAACATTCCCTATGACCTGACCCCGGACGGCGCCACCATTCGCGTTCCTGACGTTTCCTTGAACAAGGCGCGGCTGGCCATCGCCGGGAAGGGACTGCCCTCCAGCGGACGAATGGGATTTGAAATCTTCGACAAGCCCAACTGGGTGGGCTCAGAATTCGACGAGCGGGTGAACTATCAGCGAGCGCTGGAAGGCGAACTGGATCATACGATCGAGTCGCTGAACGCGGTGGAGCAGGCCCGGGTCAATCTCGTTTTGCCGCATGATTCGCTATTCACCGACGATCAACGGAATGCCAAGGCCAGCGTGGTATTGAAACTGAGGCGATCCCTGAGCGAAGAGGAAGCGCAGTCGATTCGCAGCCTGGTGGCCGGTGCGGTCGATACGTTAAAGGCCAGCCAGGTAACCCTGGTCGATGCCGATGGACGCCAGCAGTTTGGGCCGAAAACCGCCGGCGCGGAGGAAGCGCAATACGAACAGCTGCTGACCAACAAATTGCTCGCAACTCTGATGCCGGTTGCCGGCGAAGATAATGTGCGAGCCTCGGTGACGGCTGACTTCGATTCCGGCAGCGAAGATGATGTCGATGAGGTCTACGATCCCACCAGGGTTGCGACCCTCTCCAGCGATCATACCGAGGCCAGCTCCGGCGCTCAGCCGGCTCCCGGTGGTGTTCCGGGAACGGCCAGCAATGCTCCCAATGCGAAACCGGTGTATCCGCAGCAAACCACGCCTCCGCAAAACAGCAAGCGGGAGCAGGATAGTTATGCCGTCAGCAAGACAGTGCACCACCACATGCAGGCCCCGGGGCGATTACGCCGCGTGACCGCCGCCATCTTGATCAACGATCGCATGGCGCGTTCCGCAGACGGCAAGCACGTCACCTGGGTTGCGCGGACACCGGCGGAGATGCGCGAGATCCAACAACTGGCGCAGGCTGCTGTGGGAATTGACGCGTCGCGAGGCGATCAGTTGATGGTGCAGAATCTTGCTTTCGCCATCAATGCCAACCCGGCCAGTTCCGGTCTGGCCACACGGCTGATCGACCACGTCGGCGACAATAAGGGATTCCTACGCTATGGGGTCCTGTTCGCCGTGTTTCTGATGGTGCTGATCTTCATCGTGCGGCCCGTCCTCGCCCAGATCAAGCAATTAAGCTCGTCGGTGCTAACCATGTCGGCCGGCGGCCAAGCCCCGCAGCTGAAGTCCGCTTCGGGCGCGGCGCACCTGGATCAGACTGAGGAGTTGAGTTTCGAGCGGCAGCAGGCGCGGGCGCAGGTGCTGTTCGACCACGTTTCAGAGTATGTGAGGAAAGAGCCTCAGCAGGGCACGCGACTGCTGCAGAGCTGGGTCCGATCGGCGCACAAGTCTTGAGGGTGCGGCGCTGAATCGGTCGGCAGCGAATGACCGCAGGATCATTCGGTTCCTGGATGAATTGAAACGAGAAGGAGAGACGATCGATGGCGACAGCTACCACGGCCCCGCAGGCTCCGGTGCAGGAGACGCTACCGGCGCCGCTTTCTTTAGAAAGTAAGGACAAGTCGCCGCTCAAGAATCTGACGCCGCTGCGCAAGGCTGCGGTGCTGATGATTACGATTGGCGACGAACTGGCCCGATCGATCTATCAAAATCTTTCTGAGCAGGAACTGCAGTTGTTGACCGAAGAAATCGCCGCGGTCCGAGACGTCTCTCCGGAAGTGGCGAGTGCCGTACTCGAAGAGTTTTATGAACTCATCGAGACCCAGCAGTATATGGTGCACGGCGGTTTGGAGTATGCCACCAAGCTGCTGGTGGATACCTTCGGCAAGCAGCGCGCCGGCGATCTGCTGAGCCAGGTGAAGAATGCGCAAGAGGCGCAGCACAGCGATCTGGCGATGTTGCAGGAGGTCGATCCGCATCAGCTCAGCAAATTTCTCGAAGGAGAACATCCTCAAACGGTAGCGCTGGTGCTGGCCCATCTGGATCCCAAGCGGGCCTCGCAGGTGTTACAGGAACTCGCCGAAGGGCAGCGAGTCGACTCCATCCGGCGGCTGGCGGAGATGCAGCAGTTCTCTCCTGAAATGGCGCAGAAAGTAGCCTTGGTGTTGCATAAGCGGCTGCTGTCGTTGGGAGACACGCACCGCAAGTCCTACTCCGGATTCAAGGGAGTTGCCGATCTGCTGAATCGTCTGGACGCTATCGCCGCAAAATCCATTCTGGAACAGATTGAAAAAGACGATCCCCAGCTCGCCATCAGCATTCGCAATCTGATGTTTACTTTTGAAGATTTGGTGACCGTGCCTGCCGCAAGCATTCGAGAACTAATTTCCCAGGTCGACAAGAAGCAGCTGGCGCTGGCGTTGAAAGGCGCCAACGCCGAACTGAAGGCGCACCTGTTCAAGGCGCTCAGTTCGCGGGCCATCGAGATGCTGCAGGAGGATATGGAGGTCCTGGGGCCAGTGCGCGTGCGGGAGGTGATGGGGGCGCAGCAGGAAATTCTTGTGCTTGCGCGAAAACTGGAAGCGGATGGCAAGCTGATTTTGGCCACGGAAAAAGAAGATGACCTGATGGTGTAAGCAGGGTGGCTCTCGCAGGCAGGCGTGGAGATGCGATGGCCGCGATCGAGCCGGAAAACGATCCCTGTGAAATTGATTGCAGGATGAAAGAGGAACTAGAGTGGCAGCGACACGAGCAATCCGCGCAGACAGGAACGACGCCGACTCTCCCGGCCTGCCAGTTCTGGAGCGGCTGCAATACCGCAACGTACAGTCCGGTAAAGTGCAGGACGAATCGTCTCAAAGAAATTCCCACCATGGCTCGGGGTCCGCTGACGACTGGGTCGCACTTTTCCCCAGCCAACCCGAGGGTTTTGGCGGCGCAGAAAACCCACAAGGGGCGGACGTCCGGCCGGAAACCGAGAGCGATGACCGGCGCAGGTTGGCCGAGCTCGAGCAACGTTTGCAGGAGGAGCGAGCCGCCACGGCGCAGGCTGTTGCCGCCGCTCGCGAGCAGGGGCGTCACGAAGCGCGCCAGGCTGTCGAGCAGCGGATCAACGCCGAACAGCAGCGATTGCAGGCGCAGATCCTTCAGTCCCTCGAACAATTCCGTCTTGAGCGGCAGAGCTATTTCCACAATGTCGAAGGAGAAGTCGTGCGGCTGGCGCTGGCGATTGCCGCGCGTGTCCTGCATCGAGAAGCCCATCTGGATCCTCTGCTGTTGTCCGGCGCAGTTCGTGTCGCGCTGGAGAAGTTGGGAGATTCCAGCCATGTCGTCATGCGGGTTCCTCCACGGGAGGTCGAACCGTGGAAAGAATTCTTCCGCGCGGCAGGCAATCTGCGGATTCAGCCGGGAATCCTGGAGGATCCCTCCCTTTCTCCTGGGGAGTGTCTGCTGGCAACGGAACTGGGCACCATTGAGTTGGGCGTGAGAGCGCAGCTGGAAGAAATTGAAAAGGGCTTTTTCGATCTGCTGGATCGCAGACCCGTGGAAGCCATCACGAATGCTGCGCCGACAGGGCGGAACGCGGTGTAGTGGCGACAGGCGCGCCTGATATCTGAATGGCGGAAAGGGGAGAAATCGATGTCCGATCCAATGTTGCCGGAAGGATTGGGAGTGGACGCGATTTCTCTATTCCAACCAGCCATTCACCCGCTGCGCGATCCGCAAGAGCGGCCGAAGAAGGACCCATCGGCGACTGAATCCATGTCCGAGGCGATCGACTCCCCGGCGCAGCAAGCTTTGCCGGAAGATCGCTGGGAGCCGAATACCGCAGAGGACGATACAGAAGATTATTCCCATCGATGGATGCGAACGAACGGGCAGAACAGAAGTGTCATGATTGAAGAGAACGGTTCTCCCCAGGAAGCCGCGTCGGTCTGCGGGCAGATGCTGAACGCGTACTTTCGACGGCTGGAAAAGCGACCCGCCTGGCGCTGGCACGGACGTGTCATCGAAGCCACGGGTCAGACGATTGAGTCGGAGGGACCATTCTGTTCGGTGGGAGAATGTTGTGAGATTCTCGATCGCGAGGGCAACAGCCATCCCGGGGAGGTCATTGGTTTTCGCGGGCCGCATGTCCTTTCGATGACGCTCGATTCCTCCGACGGCATACGGTTCGGAGATAGTGTGGCGGCGTTGGGCGATACGCCTTCCATCGATGTGGGCGAGGATCTGCTGGGTCGGGTATTGAATGCTCAGGGCTACTCACTCGACGGCGGTCCACGGCTGCGAGTGAAGGAAAGCTGGCCTCTCGAACGGTCGATTCCGCAACCGATGGATCGAGTTCCCATCCAGACCAGGCTCGGCACGGGCCTGCGCGCCATCGACGGACTGCTCACCGTGGGTCGGGGACAGCGGGTCGGGATCTTTGGTGGCTCCGGAGTGGGGAAGAGCACGCTGATCGGCATGATGACGCGAAACACCGCCGCCGATTTAACAGTCGTCGGGCTGGTCGGGGAGCGAGGACGAGAAGTCCGAGAATTCCTTGAAGACAGTCTGGGCGAGCAAGGCCGCAAGCGTTCTGTTGTCCTGGTTTCAACCAGCGATCAGTCTCCGTTGCTGCGCATGCGGGCGGCGATGGCAGCTACCTCGATTGCTGAATTTTATGCGGCGCAAGGGAAACACGTGCTGCTTGTGCTCGACTCACTGACACGCTACGCCATGGCGGCGCGGGAGATTGGCCTGGCGGCCGGCGAGCCGCCGACGGCGCGCGGATACACTCCATCGGTGTTTCGCCGAATGGCGCGCCTGATCGAACGTGCCGGGCAATACGCCACGGGAAGCATCACCGCTTTCTACACCGTGTTGATGGAGGGAGACGACCTGCAGGACCCGCTGGTGGACGCGGCCCGATCGTTTCTCGATGGACACATCGTGCTGTCTCGAGCGATGGCCTCGGAAGGATGGTATCCGCCGGTCGACGTGTTGGAATCGATCAGCCGCTTGATGCCCGCGGTCACTACGCCGGAGCATCGAGAGCGGGCGATGTTGATCCGGCAACTGCTCTCCGCCTATGCGCGATCGGAAGATCTGGTTCGCATTGGAGCGTACAAGGCCGGTTCCGATCCCGATCTGGACCGGGCCCTGGCAGCGCGTCAAAAACTTCGCGCCTTTCTCGAGCAGAAACCGGAGGAGCGTCCCTCTTTCGAGCAAACCTTCAGCCAGATGCTGGAGCTGCAGATTTGATCGAAGGAATGTTATTTTCATGGCAAAAGCTCTGCAGCGCATTCTGCGGATTCGGCAACTAGCGGAAGAACAGGCGCGTCTGGAAGTCGAGCGCGCAGCGCAGCGCGCGCGCCAGGCCTCCGCGGCGTGTGCGCGACTGGCAACTCTCGAGCATGAGCAGCGAACCACCCTGGCCGCGAGTTGGAATCCCGGGCCGCAGGACGACCCTGCAAATGTCGGACGCCTCGTCAGCCCCGCAGACCCTTCCGGCGAAGTCGCGGAAGAAAAGGGCTGGCTGATGGAAGAAGCGGTGCTCGAGTTCTTCGGTTGGAGACGAATGCGCCTGGAAGAGCTTCGCGAAGCCGAATTGCGGCGCATGGAGCCTCTGATTGAGAACTACACCGAACGTCGTCGCGAACTGCGCCAGACCGAACAGCTGATAGAACAACGGGCGAACACCGAAGCCATGGAAAAAAATCGCCGGGCACAGACCGAGACCGATGAGTGGTTTGCGCAACGGACCCTGATGCAGCAACGTCGAGAGCGGCACCGGACCCAGACCGATCGCGCGCAAGACTCCGGCGGCGAAGCTCCGCTCAAGCCGAATGAAAGCCTTCATCGGCAATTCTGAGCCAATCCTTATCGATCTCTTATTTCCTTGAATTACCTTTGGCACGTCAGCTGCACACAACTCCCTCATCTGGAGATTGTGTTTGCATGAGTGCAATACGAGCCATGGACGCCGCTTCCCCCAACCGCGCACCGCAGGCATCCGCGAGCGCGGGACCTGGAGGCGCCGAGTCGGGCCATCCATTTGCGGAGGTTATGCGGTCGGCAGTCTCTCCGGCGCAGACGGCACCGAGAGCTTCCGATCCCCCGGTAGCATCGGCGTCCTCACGCGCCCAGTTCGATCGGTCCAGTATGACTGCCAGGACGCATTCGAATCGCGCGGATGGATCGGTGTCCAACTCGTCTAGCCAAACTCCGAATGGCAATCCCGCAACACGCGCATCGAATCAGGATGGCCAGAACGCAGACCCATTGGGAAGTGTCACTTCATCGTCTGCGGCTTCCGACGGAGTCGCTCCATCGCTGGTGGACGGGCAGGCACAGTCATCGATACCGGACACCGCAGTTGAGGGTCAATCGAGCGGGGTCGCGTCGCAGCGGGCTCGCATGGCCGCCACGCAGACAGGGAGTTCGCCTTCTGAGACGGGTCGGAAACAACCTCCTGCAGCGAAGGGCGCGAATGCAAGTGGGGGTGTTTCGGGCGCTCCTACGGTTGCGACTGTGGCCTCACTCACAGCTGCTTCTGTCTCGGCGATTGTGCCGAATATTCCCGTTGTGAAATTGCCGGCAGGAGCGCCAACCGGTTCGAGCGCCACGACGGCGTCTACATTCGGAACGAAGGCAATCGACGCTCACACAATGGCCAAGGATTCCTCGCTCTCGAATCCCGCAACGGCGTCCGGACTGGCAGGTCGCATTCCGCAAGCAGATGGAACGGCAGCAGTGACCGGCAATGTGCCGCATGGCCCAGGCATTTTCCCGGATGGGATATTGGATTCCCAGCATCCTGCGACAGTCCACGGAGTCCAGACGATCGAGGAGAGACGCAGCGCGAGCGCGAATCCTGAAACCGCAGCGAATACGACTGTAACATCGTCCGAGAATCAGAATGGCGGGTCCGTAAACGGTCCCAGTGGAAGTCAACCGGCTTCGGTTGCAGATGGAATCTCGGCGCCTGCGTTGACAAACAGTGTCTCAAACTCCACAGCCGATGCGAATACGTCCAATGAGGTAAATCCCACTGGAGCGGGCAATTCCGGTGCCGCCGCGACCAATGCAGTCGGCAGTGGTGGCAATCGAGCGGCAACTTCCATTCACAGTGGCGATGGCTCGAAAAGCAGCAGTTTCACCGCCGCGATTGCTACGGTCGCGACAGCTGCGAAAGACTTGCCAAGTCCACATACGAATCCTGCGGACTCGGGCGTCGGATTGCATGACAGCGCCGGCCTTGTCTCGGTCGTCGGTCATCCGGGCGCAAGTGGAAGTTTCTCCCCGTCGGCTGCGGGTTCAACGGCAGCCCGTGCCACAACTGCGGATGCATTTACAGCCCTGGACAGCGCGGCTGCCGGTGAGCGTGGAGTCTTGCTGCATGCCGCACCGCATCAGGTTGCAGTCGGAGTCTCTGATCCCTCATTGGGTTGGGTCGAAGTGCGGGCCGAAAGAGTTTCCGGACAGATCGCAGCCGCGTTGACCACGAACTCTGCGGCCAGCCACGCGGCTTTGACCTCTGTGCTGCCGACTATGGCGACATATCTGCAGGAACACCAGGCTGGCGTGCATCAGGTGCATGTGGAAACGTCGCTGGCAGGCGGACAGGCGGGGACAGGATCGCAGGGACAACCCTCGTCCCAAAGCGAGGCTCGCACCGCTCCCGACAATCGTACGGTGGCGAATGTGGCCACGAATTCCTGGAACGCTGTACCGGTTGGAAGCGTCGCGGTGGCGACGGGCCAAAGAAACAATTTCATCCACGAAGGGCACCATTTCAGCATTCGCGCGTAAACATCGTACCGAAGGATCGACGGAAAGGAAGCACTACGATGAGTCTTCTGCTGGGCATTTTGGATCATGTGAAACAGGCTGTCACGTCACCGTTCGAATCGAAGTCGCAGCCACAAGCGCAGGCAAAGGGAGTGAACGCGTTCGCCGCTTCCAGTTCCGGAGGTGCGGGGGCAGCGACCGGCTCTCCCAACCAGGCGACGATCACGGCGAACGATTTTCTGACGTTGCTGGTCACCGAGATTCAGAATCAGGATCCGACGACGCAGACCGATCCGATGCAGTATATTACGCAATTGGTCGGGGTCAACAGCCTGGAACAACTGGTCCAGATCAATCAAACGCTGACCACCGCAACAGGAAGCGTTACGCCTACCGGAGCCGCCGCCAGCAGTCCATCTCCAGCCGCCGCGACTGCCGTCGCAGCGAAGAGCGCGGCGACGTCCATATCTGCCGCGTCCGCGATTGCCGGCCATTTTCTGCCCTTGGGAAGCCACGTGCAGCTGCCGGCATCGGCCGATACAGCCGTGGCCAACGCGTTTACGCATGCCTCCAACCTGCCGACCCAGGCGCCCGCGCCCAGTCAGGTTCCGCTCAGCCCAGCGGTGATGCGGGCCTTGCAGCAATCCATACCCGGGGCAACATTCACCGGATCGCCTTCCTTGCCGGCCGCAGGTCAGACCGGAACAGGCGGCGCCGTTCGCTGAAAGGGCCGGCGTAGTTCGCCGGAGTGTCGCGACGAAAGTCACCAACATTTTGTTTTTCGAGGAGAAATCTCATGGCTTCCTTTTCCATTCCACTGACCGGGCTGAACGCCGACCAAACCGAACTCAACACCATCGCGAATAACATTTCCAATCTGAATACGACCGGCTTCAAGTCTCAATCGACTTCGTTTGAAGACTTGTTTTATCAGCAGGTGGGCTCGTCCGGTTCCGGCGATCCGGTGCTGGCGGGTCAAGGTGTGAAGGTGGCTTCCAATTCCACAAACTTTACGCCCGGCAGCATCAATACGGCTGCGGGCAGTCCCAGCGATGTTGCGTTGACCGGCAATGGTTTTTTTGTGCTGGATAGCGGCGGAACTCCGGCCTACACGCGCGCCGGAAATTTTCAAACCGATCAGAACGGAAATCTGACCAGTGTGGATGGGCTCGCGGTGATGGGCTATCCCGCCAGCAATGGCGTGGTCAACACGAATGCGCCTCTGGCGGCGATTCAGATTCCCTTGGGAGCCACCCAGCGGCCGCAGGCCACTACCAACTTCGCCTTGAACGCGACCAACTTGAATGCCGGCTCCGCCGTCGGGACGGTGGTTCCGGCCCAAGTCACCGTGTACGATTCGCTCGGACAAAAACATGTCGCTACGGTGAATTTCACCAGCCAGGGCGGCAACAGCTGGAGCTATGCCATCTCGCTTCCCGCGGCTGAATACTCCGGTGCAACCGCCAACACAACAGGTACGCTGACGTTTGACAGCAATGGCAAACTGACAGCTCCCGCGGCCGATGTATCGGGCATCAGTTTTGGCACGCTTGCGGACGGCGCCAGCAATCTCAACTTCAGCTGGAACCTGTACGATGCCAACAATAATCCGACGCTGACCCAAGTGGCGTCGGCATCCACAGTAGGCAGCACGACGCAGAATGGATATTCGAGTGGAAGCTATCAGGGATTCAATGTCGGTTCCGATGGGACGATCTCGGTGCAATTCTCGAATGGTCAGACCCAGGCCGTCGGTCAGCTGGCGATCGCCACGGTAAATAATGAACAGGGCATGGCGCGCCTGGGCAACAACAATTTTGAGGCTACGCTGGCCTCCGGCCAGGCGACCGTGGGCATTGCCGGCACGGGCGGACGTGGCACCATGGAGGGCGGAGCGTTGGAGGGATCCAATGTCGATATCTCCAGCGAATTTTCCAACCTTATCGTGGCGCAAAGCGCCTATGAAGCCAACGCAAAATCGGTAACAACGTTTAACACAGTCACCCAGGACACCATCAACATGATTCGGTAGGTATCGCTTCGGCGGATGGGGGCGAAGTCGGAGTAACGCGACCTCGCCCCGGAATCCGGACGATGCTTTCGACCGCTCGGTCGAGAACATTAGTAAGTCTAAGAACTTTCTTAGCCTGTCTCTCCTTCCTTGGTTCCATTCCTGCACATCTTTCGATTGTTATGGCGATCGCGCGCTTACTGGAGCGGGTCGAATCCATGGCGATTGACTGGTTCTCTTGCAACCGATCCGAGGCAGTGCGTGGAAGCATTTCAACCGGTCATCCGGTTGTGACCGGAACGAGATGCCGCAGGAATAAAGGATGCAGCCCATGGAAGCATTGCAGGAACCCGCATCGTCGCAGAACGATGCCGCCGCCGGCAGTTTCTTTGCGCATGGTGATGCACCACAGCTTGAGACTTCGCAGCTGTTGCCCGCGATTTCCAAGCGCAACGCGTGGCCCGCGGTCGAGTGGCTTCCGATTCAGTTGGACGTGGCGTTGCCGGTGGTGCGTTTTTGCGTGCGAGATTTACTTGCTCTCGCAGCGGGTCAAGTCATCGCCACTGCATGGTCGAGTGGCGAGGATCTTCCGCTTGCCATTGAAGACGTGCAGTTGGCCTGGGTGGAAATGGAAGTCGTGGATCAGACGATGGCGATTCGGATTACGCGGCTGTTGTGACGACTTGTGGCTGCGGATGGGCACCACAACAGAGTGGCTAAGTAGAGGAAGGGTCGCGATGGCCAGGGAAATGGTTGCAATGTGGAGGACTGCGAGCGGGCTGGTGGGAGTACCTGGACAAGTATCGCCTCAGGGCTGCGATGCGATGTGGAATCCCGGAGATGCAACAACGCCAGAATCGGCCCGATCCAAGTCCGGTTGGCGCGCCTGGATCCCTACCCTGGAGCGGACGCCGCCGCTGGTGCAGTTCATCGTGCGCGCCATGCAGTGGTTCAGGGTGAAATGCCGTTCGAGCGCGACGCCGACACCGCAATTGCGCCTGGTCGGACAACTGGCACTGGGAGGGAAGCGTCATCTTTCCCTGGTGGAAGTGGGCGGCGTGCAATTTCTGGTTGGTGGTGGGGTCGAGCATGTCACGGTGATCGTTCCTATTCCAAACGCTGGCATAACCCCGACAGAGAATCCGCTCAATGCGGGGCGGCCGTATCCGCTATGAATCTACCCGGCCTACTTCTGCTGGCAGCGGCTCCGCTCGTGGAACCGACAACGAACGGGCTGCGCATTGCGGGCAACGGAACGGTTCCCTGGACGATCATTTTTGTCCTGACGTTCCTCACCCTGATTCCGGCGCTGCTTTTATCCATGACGCCGATGGTCCGCCTGCTGGTGGTGTTTCATTTTCTGCGGCAGGCATTGGGCACGCAGACCGCACCCAGCAACCAGGTTCTGATGGGTCTTGGCTTGATGATGACCTGGTTCCTGATGCATCCGGTATTAGTGCAGGTCGACCAGCAAGCGGTCGAGCCCTTTCGCAATGGCCAGATTACCGGCACACAGGCAATTGAGCGCGGAACCCGGCCCGCGGAAGTCTACATGCTGCATTACGCCCGGGAAAAGGATCTGGCACTCTTCGCCTCCGCCACCATGGAGAAGCGACCCGCGAAGCCGGAAGATTTGCCGCTGCGGGTGGTTGTTCCGGCGTACATGTTGTCGGAGCTGAAGGCCGGCTTCCAGATTGGAGCGGTCCTCTTCCTTCCATTTTTATTGGTCGACCTGGTGGTCGCCTCGATTACGACGGCCATCGGAATGCTGCAATTGCCACCGGTGGTGATCTCGACTCCATTGAAAATTCTGCTGTTTGTGATGGTGGATGGATGGAACCTGCTGGCGGGCTCGCTATTGAAAAGTTTTTGAGGCCCGATCGCAAGTGACGGCGATCCGCGAAAGGAAATCCTGCATGGGTCCGGACCAGGTGACAGAACTCGCGCGGCACTTATTGATGGAGGCCATGCTGCTGAGCGCGCCGCTCCTCTTGGCAGCCGCGGTGATCAGCATCGGCCTGAGCGTGCTGCAGACCTTGACCTCCATCCAGGAACAAACCATCACGACGATTCCACGGCTGGCGACCGTGGCCGTCATGTCGATCGTGGGGATGCCCTGGCTGCTGCGCAACCTGGTGGGATACACCATTTCGCTGTTTCGCGACTTCCACCGCTTTCTGGGCTGATTCCATGCCCCGTTGCCGATTGAGGCGGGAAGACCTTCAAGAATGCTGCTGAGGAGATAGGAAGGATATGGCGGACTGGAGCGGATTTATCGCGGCGGGCACTCTGGTGCTGATTCGTGTCAGCGGCTTGATGCTGTTTGCTCCGTTTTTTTCCTCCGCCGCGATTCCTCGCACCGTCAAGGCAGTTTTTACAGTTGTGGTGGCTGCACTGCTGACGCCCATCGCCGCCAATCATCCGGGAGCTGTGCCGGAGCTGGGTTTGGTCTCGATGCTCGGGGAGCTAAGTACCGGATTGCTGTTTGGCCTGTCTCTCACGCTTCTTATGGAGATGCTGAGTTTCTCCGGTCAATTGCTGGGATTGCAATTCAGTTTTTCGTTGGTGAATGTGCTCGATCCCAACTCGCCGATCGAAACGCCGTTGTTAAGCCAACTGTTGAATACGGTTGGCCTGCTGGTGTTGCTGGCGGCAGGACTCGATCGCACCTTGCTCTCCGCGCTGATGCATACCTTCGCCGTGGTACCGGTGGGCACGGCGTGGATGAATACCCGCGCCAGCTTGACGCTGGTCGAGATGACCAGCGGAGTGTTTCTGGCGGCAGTGCAATTGTCGGCGCCTGTCATTGCGGCGACGCTGCTGGTGGAAGTGGTGGTGGCGCTGGTCGGTCGAATGTCGCCGCAGTTGCCGGTGTTGTTTGTGGGCATTCCGCTCAAGACTCTCATCGGCTACACCGTTCTGATCGGTTCGCTTGGAGTATGGCCGCGCTTTATTGAAGCCCGCTTCGACGGATTGCTCAATCAAGGTATGCAACTGGTTCTCGCGGCGCATCGGGCGTAGGAGCATATGGCAGGCGATAACGGCGACAAAACAGAAAAAGCATCTCCGCGACAGAAACAAAAAGCGCGTGAGCGCGGCGACATGGTTCACAGCCGCGAGCTGACCAGCGCCATCGGAATGGGAGGCGGCGTACTCGCCATTGGAATGGTCACGGAACGATTCGCCCTGGGCTGGCGCGCGGCGTATGTGCATGTCCTCGATCTGGGAAGTCATCAAGATATGAGCCTGCAAGATGGCGCCGTCGTGAACGATATGGTGCGCGCCTCGGTGTATCAAACCGCATTTCCTGTGTTGGTTGTGTTGGCTGCGGTCTTGGCGGTCGGCCTGATGGTCGGCATGGCGCAATCGGGAGGCTTGCAGTTTCACGGCGAGTCGCTGCAGCCGAAATTTGACCGGCTGTCTCCCGCATCGAACCTGAAAAACCTGTTCTCGCTGCGCGCATCGACACGGCTGCTCAAGTCTCTGGTCCCGGCAACCCTGGTGATGATTTTGGGGTGGAACATTTTGCAGCACACTGTCCTTGCATTGCCGGTGCTGTCGTTGGCGCAACTGCCGCTGTTGTTCGAAAGCCAATATCGCCTGTTGCTGGCAACCAGCGGCATCCTTCTCTGCTGGTCGGCTTTGGACTACGTGGTCGAGTGGCGCAGTTGGGAGCAGCGCTTGCGCATGAGCAAAGAAGACATGCGCAAGGAATACAAGGAGATGGAAGGCAATCCGCAGATTCGCAGTCGCATTCGATCCATCCAGCGACAGATGCGACGCCGCAAACTTCAGGCCGATGTCTCCAAGGCCAGCGTCGTCATCACCAACCCGACCCATTACGCCGTAGCGCTGGAGTTTAACTTCGAGACCCTGCAGGCACCCAAGGTGCTGGCCAAAGGCAGAAATCTGATGGCGGCGCGGATCAAGGATGAAGCACGCTGGGCCGGCGTTCCCATTGTCGAGAATCCACCCCTGGCGCGTTCTCTGTTTCGATCGGTCGAGCCGGGACAGTCCATCCCGCATGACCTGTATGCCGCCGTTGCCGCCATTCTTGCCTTCCTCTATCGCCAGCAAGTGGAAGAGAAGATGCGCGCCGGCACACGTGAGCCGCGACGGTCACAGCCTCCGCCGCGCCAAGGCCACGCCTACCAGGCGCCCCGGCTGCGGCTCGGCCAAGGAATAGAAAAATCCAACGAAAACAAGACCGACTTTGGCACGACGGATGCACCAGCTTCAGCAAACGACACAACCATGCAGGATGCAACCGATCACGATCCGTCCGCAGACAGTTCTTCCACAAAGGGACCGGCTGTTGAAGGACCAGGAGCAGGCGAGTGAGCACGCAAGCTATAGCGCAGAACCCGGCTCCGGATTCGCAGCCAAAAGGCAGCAGTCTACTGCACTGGCTCACGCCGGAAATGAGCCGTCGCGCCCACGAAATGCTGTTGCCGGCAACCGCCATCAGCATGGTGCTGGTGATGCTGGTTCCATTGCCGGCCTTCGCGCTCGATTTGCTGCTGACGATTTCGATCACAGCTTCGTTCCTTGTGTTTCTTTCGGCCGTGCAATTGCGCCGGGCGGTTGAATTCTCCGTTTTCCCGACGTTGTTATTGCTGCTGACGCTGTTTCGCTTGTCCTTGAATCTGGCCTCCAGTCGTCGCATTCTGTTGCACGGATTTGAGGGCACGGGCGCCGCCGGCCAGGTGATCGAGGCCTTCGGGCAATTTGTTGTCGGCGGCAACTATATTGTCGGTTTTGTCGTTTTTCTGGCGCTGATTGCGATTCAGTTCCTGGTGGTGAGCCACGGCGCGGTGCGGACCGCCGAAGTGACGGCGCGATTTACCCTCGATGCGTTGCCGGGTAAGCAGATGGCCATCGACGCCGACCTGAATGCCGGCGTGATCAATGAAGTGACAGCCCGCAAACGGCGCGAAGCGATCGCGCGCGAAGCCGAATTTTATGGCGCCATGGACGGCGCTGCACGGTTCAACCAGAGAGATTCGATGGCGACGATCCTCATTACCGCCATCAATATTATTGCCGGTCTGTTGATTGGAGTGTTTCAGCAAAACATCGCAGTCGGCGAAGCGCTGCGCACCTACACCGTGCTGACGGTCGGAGACGGTCTGGTCACGACCATTCCATCGCTATTGGTTTCCGTTGCCGGCGGCATTGTGTTGACGCGTGCCGCCTCCTCGTCGAACTCGCTCGGCACAGAAATCGGCGCGCAGATCTTTCAACGACCCAGCAGCTTGTGGATTGCTTCCGGCCTGTTGACCATCATGGCCTTGATCCCCGGCTTGCCGAAGCTACCCTTTCTACTGATGGCGGCCGGTCTGGGGTATATGGCATATCGCATGCCCGCTCCGGCTGCGGTTGCCGAGAACGAAGGTGCGGCAGCAGGAACAGACGCAAAAGCCGCGACTGGCGCGCAGGCGGATAACCTTGCCGCCCTGCTGCCGATCGATGATCTCAGCCTTGAAATTGGATTTCAGTTGATTCCGCTGGTCGACGAAAAGCAGGGAGGCCAGATGCTGGCGCGGGTGCGCGCCCTGCGAAAGCATCTCGCCAGGGAACTGGGCTTCATCATTCCTCCCGTGCATATCACCGACAACCTGCGCCTGAAGCCGCGGGAATACACCATCTCGCTACGCAATGCGGAAATGGCGCGCTGGCAGACGGAAGGCAATCAACTGCTGGCGGTCAACGCCGATCCCAAGGCGCGCGTGTTGCCCGGAACCGAAACTCGCGAGCCCGCCTTCGGTGTGCCTGCCCGGTGGATCCAACCGTCGCTGTCGGAACAGGCCATGGCCGCCGGATATTCCGTGGTCGATCCCACGACAGTGATCGCCACGCATTTGGGAGAGGTGATTCGTCGCGAAGCGCATCGCCTGCTGGGCCGTGCGGAAACCAAGCGCCTGCTCGACAGTCTGCAGGAAACCCATCCCAAGCTGATTGAAGAGCTGGTGCCGAAATTGATGACGCTGGGGGAAGTGCAGCGTGTGTTGCAGCAGTTGTTGCGGGAACAGGTTTCGATCCGCGATCTGGGATCGCTGTTGGAAGTGATGGTGGAGGCCGCAGCCACCAACAAGAACACGGTGCATCTGGTGGAGACGATTCGCCAGTCGATGGGTCGCACGCTGATGCAACCGATGCTCGATGGCGAAGGCCAGATGCGCGTCTTCGTGCTGGACCCGTCGCTGGAAGAGGAAGTGCTGGCCACGGTCGAAGGCGAAAGCGCACAACGTCTGTTGGGAGACGGAAGCCAGCCGTCGCGCAATGCAACCACATTCCTGCGCCGCATCGTTGAGTCGTGGAAGCAACTGACCGGTGGGGCGTCGAACTCGGGCAGTCCGGTGCTTCTATGTTCCAGCCCTGCCCGGTATTATCTGCGCCGCTGGCTGGAGCCGTTTATGCCCAGGGTTTCTGTGGTTGCACCCGCTGAACTCCCGGTGGATATACGGGTGCGGTCGTTAGGAACGCTGAGTTAGCAGGAGGCGCCGGCAGTTCCTTCGCCGGCTTGCAGAAGGAGTGAGCACAATGCCTGTACCGAAATTTCCACGCGCGGCCGATCGCGAACCGAGTACTCCCATCCCGTTGCTGACCGGCCAAACCGAGCCGGAGGCACCCAGCAGTGGCGATTCAACTCCAGACGCCCCGTTCAACCAGATGGACGCAGCCGAGCGCGAGCAAATTCTGATAGAGCATCTTCCAGTAGTGCGATATATTGCCCGCCGCATTCATGAACATCTTCCGTCACATGTTGAAATGGATGACCTGGTCAGCGCCGGCATGGTCGGGCTGGCCGACGCATTCAACAAATTCGACACCGGCAAGAAGGTGCAATTCCGCAGCTATGCTCAATTTCGCATCCGCGGCGCCATTCTCGACAGTCTGCGCACGCTCGACTGGAGTCCGCGCGATCTGCGCCGCAAGGGTCGAGCCATTGAAACCGCCATGCACACCTTGACCGGACGGCTGGGCAGAACGCCAATGGAAAACGAAGTGGCCGTCGAGATGGACATGTCATTGGACGAGTATCAACATCTATTGACCGACCTGAGGGGTCTGGAAGTTGGCAGTCTCGACGTGGCTCATTCCGAGGATTCTTCGGACGATGAAGTGGCGTATGTGCCCAGCTCTCCGGAGGAAGGGCCATTGTTCCACTGTCTGAAGGGGGAAATGCGCGCCCGACTGGCCGATGCGATCACTGCCTTGCCGGAACGGGAGCGTTTGGTGTTGACCCTCTACTACTACGAAGAAATGACGATGAAAGAGATCGGACTCACCCTGGATGTGGTCGAGTCGCGCGTGTCTCAAATTCACACCTCAGCCGTGTTGCACCTGCGTTCCCGGTTGGCGAACGTACCTGCGAGATCCACTCAGGAACGCAATCGCAAGCAGGATGGAAGTCGCTCCCGGACGCACCGCACTGGAAATTCGAATGCCGGTCTTGTTCCGCCTGGCACCCGCGCACGGGACGGGCACCCGATCGTGCGACAGCCTGAGGAGGGAGAAGGTACATGGATAAGCCGTTAGCGCAGGAAGAAATCGACGCCTTGTTTGCCGCGGCGCGCACTCGGGCCAGCAACGTAAAGGAGCAACCGGCGAACGCGCCCTTTCAACCCTTCACTTTCTCGCGTGTGGGTCAGATCAACAGTGAACAGATGCGCGCCATCAGTCTGCTCAACGATAATTTCGCGCGCAATCTGACGCATAACCTGGGGGCATTTCTGCGCTGTCATTTTCAGGTGGCGCTGGCTTCCGCGGAACAGCTGCCGTATTCGGAATTTATCGAGCGCATTCCGGAGATATGTTATGTGGCTTCGGTTCGCCTGGAGCCGCTGGGCGCGATCTGCGGCTTGGAACTGGACCTGGCGCTGGCGCTTCCCATGATCGATTTGTTGCTGGGTGGAGAAGGCAGGGCGGCCGTTGTGCGCGAATTGACCGATATAGAAGAGTCGATTTTGGCCAGCGTGGTTGAAGTGAGCTGCCGCGAGCTGACATCCGCATGGCAGCCCGTGGGATTGACCTTCAATTTTGAAAAGCGGCAACAGCAGACGCAGATTGCTCGTCTGATGTCTCCCACGGAAAAAACGCTTTTCATCAGCTTTGAGATTCGCATGCCGCATGTGCAGGGGAATCTGAATCTGGTCTTTCCGTCCGTGGTCTCGAACACCATTCTGCGGCGATTGATCACGGATTGGGGACGGCGAAATCGGCGTCGCTCCCCGGAGATTCTGGCGCGGGTAGGAGAACGGCTGCAGCACATTCGGCTGCGGGGAGCGTTGCAACTGCCGTCGGTCCGTATCCCTGCCACAGATTTGGACGATTTGCAGGTGGGCTCCATTGTTCGGCTGAATCTGCCGGCCACACAAGTTTCTGAATTGCGCATCGCGGGCATTCCGCTGTTCCACGCGGTTCCGGTTCGGGCAGACCAGCACCGCGGCGCGCAAATCACGGCGAGAAACAATCCCTTGTTAAACCGCACGGGGGAATGAGGGCGCATCGGCGGCGCAGGCGTGGTTCGCTGTAGGCGGAAGTGGTTCCTATTACCAGGAAAGTGAGACGGCACAGCATGGCAAATAATCGGCGAGTTTTCGATCTATGGTTCGAAATCATGCGCGCGGAACTGGAAGAGCTGGTCCACGTTCCTGTGGCATCGCGAGCCGTTCCGGAAATTCCCTCAGCCGCCCGCGCCTTTCGCAGTCAACTGCTACTTGAAGGTCCTGTACATGGAGTCATGTACGTGACCGCCTCGGCGTCGACCTTGGTGCAATTATCGCAAATGGTGGCGGGCGAACCGGTCGATCCGCACGCGGCCTGGACGGAAGAGGGGCTGGAAGTTTGGCAGATATGGCTGACCGCGGTCGGCGGCAAGCTGGCGGCGCGCTTGTCGGAGGAGGTCGGAGATGTTTCGAAGAATGCCTGCACAATTCTTCTGCAGGATACGGCCGCAGTGGACGGGATGCATTCTGCTTCAGGCTCCGATACGACCGCGTCCGGGGCTGCGATTCAGGAGTGGTTGCTGCAGGCGGCTGAAGCCGAGTTCGCCCTCTCGGTCAGCGCGCAGGTAATGTTTCCCGGCGACGACGTACCGGAGGTTAGCGTGGATGAGCCTGAGCCGGAGAAGACCACTCCGCAGCCGGTCGAAACGGTGCCGCAGGCCAGTCCGTCGCCCGAGCCGAAGGCCGAGGTCCCACCGCCGGAAGTGTCCGCCGTGCCGCTCCAAGATCCTCAGGCGGCGCAGCCTGTCGAAAACCAGTCGCGCGTCGATCTGCCACCGACCTCGCGCAAGGCCGAAGAGCCCCCGGCGCAAGATGCCAATCCTTATACTGAGCCGCACACGAAACAGCGACTCGACCTGTTGCTCGATATCGAACTGGAAGCGACATTGCGCTTCGGCGCACTGGAGTTGCCGCTGCGCGAAGTGCTAGAACTGGGTCCCGGCGACGTGCTGCCGCTGGATCGGCATGTCCGCGAGCCGGTCGAATTAGTGGTGGGCGACCGCATTGTTGCCAAAGGCGAAGTTGTGTTGGTGGGTGGAAATTTCGCGCTGCACGTGACTGAGGTTGCCGAGCCGCGTCGTCGCCTGGAAACCATCCGCTGTTTGTTTTAGAAGTTCTTCGGTTGGCCTGCGGCACGCGGCTTGCGCCCTGTGCCGGCACGAGATAGCCATCCTGAAATGTGACCTTGAAGAACACGAAAGGGAATCGAAATGACGATGTGGACAGACCAGCTCGGCGCGAATAGAAAAGCGGCGATGCATCCGCTTCCGGTGACTTGGGCAGAGGCTGCACGCATGCCCGACGCGTGGCCGTCGACCTGGGGCAAAACGCCGTCGCATTTGCCGCTGATGAATACCTGTATGAACGTCGACTGCAAAACCAGCTGGCTTCGGCTGTGGAGACGGCGGAACGTTCCCCGGTTTGAGGGTCAGTGGGCGTGCAGCGCGGACTGCATGCGTCTGCTGATTCAGGAAGCCGTGGAACGCGAGCTCGGTGACGGCGCGCCGCTGGAACCCCAGAAGCACAAGCATCGCATTCCGCTCGGATTGCTGATGTTATCCCTGGGATGGATTACGCAGGAGCAATTGCGCCGAGCCCTGGATGCGCAGCGTGAGGCGGGTGGCAAAGCCCGCATTGGCAAATGGCTGATGCAGCAGTGCAATTTGTCAGAAGAACAGGTGACGCGCGCCCTCAGCATGCAGTGGGGTTGCCCGGTCTTGTCGCTTTCCGGTCATCAGCCGGAAGCGGTTTCAACCCTGATTCCTCGTGTGTTGTTGGATACCTATGGGATGGTGCCGCTGCGCCATGGCTCCAGCCGCTTGGCTTATTTGGCGTTTGAGGATCGCGTGGATTCCTCGGTGGCGCTTGCGGTGGAACGGATGAGCGGAATCCGCATTGAGGCCGGGGTGGTGACCGCGTCGCAATTTCTCCGCGTGCATGAGCGCATGATGCAGGCTCCGTTTCCCAAGGCGCAACTGCTGGAAGCGAAGTCCTCCAGTACGGTGGCCAAGGAAATGGCTGCGGTCATTGAACGGGTGCGGCCGCATCAGGCCAAGCTGGTACGGATGCATCGCTACTTCTGGCTGCGGATGTGGCACAATCCCTCACCTCCGGTGTCCGCCACCCACCCGCATCCCGGTTCGACGAGCCTGCTGCCCAGAATTCATCAGGTGGAAGACGTCTTGATTCGATTGCAGCCGGAAGACTAAGCTCCCATCCCCAGATGGCAGCAGACGGCACGCTGCCGCCGGGGCAAAACTGCGTCCATCGATCTCGCCCGCAATCGCTCCAGGTATCGCGGCGACATTCGCCGTCAAGTCCCATGGCATCGAAATGAGGTTTTTCTAATCTTCCAGACGCTCATTCCGGCACGCTCAGTGCATAGAAACAAAGCATTGGAGAAAGCAGGCGACTGTTGGACAGCGGATACTATGCAGCTTTTACTGGATTGCTGGCGCGGCAACAGGCACTCGACGCTGTCGCAAACAACCTTGCCAACACCAATACCACCGGTTTTCGCGCGGAGCGGGAGTTTTTTAGCGATGCGTTGACGGGTCCGAACGCGTTCGGCTCCCAGTTGAACACGGCGGTAAACGACTATGGCGTGCTCGGCGGCAATCAGATTGATCTTTCCCAGGGTCAGATGACGACCACCGGAAATCCTCTGGATCTGGCTCTCGAAGGCCAGGGCTTTTTCGGCGTGCTGGATCAGCAGGGCACGATCCAATACACCCGCGACGGTTCGTTCACGCGCTCCAATAAAGGCGTTCTGACCACCCGCCAGGGCGAGCCGGTTCTCGACACCAAGGGAAAGCCCATCACCATTCCCAGCGGTCCAGTGGCGATTGCCGGCGACGGCACCGTTTCGGTGCTTGGTGGAGTAGCGGGAAAGATCGGTATATTCACGTTTGCGAATGGAACGCCGCTGGTGCCGGAAGGCGTCAGTCGCTACCAGGCGCCGCCGAAGACGGCCACGCTGACCACCGCGGCTGTGGTGCACCAGGGCAAATTGGAAGGCTCCAACCAGAATGTGGTGCAGGGAACGCTGCAGTTGATCCTTGTGCAGCGGCAGGCAGAAATGATGATGAAAGCGTTGTCTGTGTTCAGCACCGATCTTGACCAGCAAGCCGGCCAGGAGTTGCCGCGGGTTTGATGCACGCCGACGCTGCCGGAATCTCGCAGCTTGCAACGATAGAAAACAGAACGGCCGGAACAAAAGATTCAGTCAGGAGAACCCATCATGATTCGCGCGTTATACACAGCCGCCAGCGGCATGAGCGCCGAGCAGCTCAATCTGGATACGATCGCCAACAACCTGTCGAACTCGGGAACCGTCGGCTTTCGCAGCAAGCGGCTGCAGTTCCAGGACATGATCTATCAAAACCTGATCACTCCCGGAGCAGCGCAAAGCGCGCAGACCGTTTCCGCCGGACTGCAAGTCGGATTAGGAACGCGCTCGACCGAGAGTGAAACGATCTTGACGCAGGGCGGCCTGAACCAGACCAACAATCCGCTCGATCTGGCGATCCAAGGCAATGGATTTTTTCAGGTGCAGCTTCCGGACGGCAGCATTGCGTATTCGCGCGCCGGGAATTTCCAGCTCAACAACCAGGGACAAATGGTGGATGTGAACGGCAACATGCTGCTGCCTGCGATCACCTTGCCGTCGAATGCCACCTCTGTGACCATCACGCAGTATGGCGTGGTGAATGCGACGCTTCCGGGTCAGGCCAATCCTTCGCAGTTGGGCCAGATTCAGCTGGCGACATTTACTAATCCCGGTGGCCTGAACAATGTCGGTTCCAACCTGTTTCAGGCGACGCTGTCTTCAGGCCAGGCGGTGCTGGGCAATCCCGGCGATGCGACGGGGTTGGGAACATTGCAACAAGGATATCTGGAAAACTCCAACGTCGATGTCGTGCAGGAATTTGTCGCCATGATCATGGCGCAGCGGGCGTATGAGAGCAACGCCAAGGTAGCCACGGCCGCGGACAACATGTATCAGCAGGTGAACAACCTGGTGAAGTAACGGCGGTCGCGATGGCTGGAGCGCAGGTTCACAAAGATTCGGTGAGAAGTTTCATGATGTGGAGAAGGCCCATTCTCGGCGTAGCGGTTGCGATGGTGAGTGGCTGCGGCTTCGCTCAAATCGCTTGTTCCGCGCACACTCCGCAGCAGGCATTGCCGTCCGGATGGGTCGCCGCGGCCCATGAGTCGGCCTCATCCTCGTCCGCCAGCTTCTATCGCGTGGCCCAAATTGTTATCGATCCGGAATTGCATCGCCGCTGGGCGCTGATTGCAAATTGCACGCATCCGGAACGGCCCTTGGAGATTGTTGCCCTGTCTACAGGACACACGGTCCATCCGACACTGACTGCGGAATCCGTTCCTTCAGCTCCACCCACCCCCGGGGTAACCGAAGGGAGGGTCCAGACAGAAGTCGTGCGTCGTCCTGCGATATCTTCGCCGCCACGTGCCCCAGTGCCGACCGCTGTAATTGTCGCCAAGACATCCACGCCGGATCCATCCACCATGCTGCCGGTGATTCGTGCAGGCGACCTTGTGCGGCTTTGGAGTTCGGATGGCAACGTGCGACTGGAGATGGCAGTTGTCTCCCTGGAATATGGACGCGTGGGACAGATCATCCATGTACGACGGATGGGTCAAACTGCGCTGCTGGCGGGAGTCGTGGTGGGCAAGGACTCCGCGGAGCTAATTCCATGAGCCCACGTCTGTCGTCCAGGGCGGTTTCGTCGGCAACATTTCTCCTGCTGGCTGTCCTGGCGTTTCCCGTTGCATGGGGAAAGGAAAAGAATAAATCTCCAATCAAGCCGAATCCTGCCAGCGAGGACCTGGCTGCGTACATTGCCCAGGTGCGCAAGATGTATCCGGAAGGCACCAGCGACGGTTCCATCTGGAGCGCGACGGGCCGGCTGACCTCTCTACCGACCGACGTGAAGGCATTGAACCCGCACGATCTGATTTCGATCATCATTTCGGAAAACCTGTCGGCGTCTACCGGCGGGACGGTGAAGAACTCGCGGGCTTCCACCGCCATTTCCCAATTGAGCGCGTTGTTTGGAACCTTTTCCGTGTCGAGCGCGGCCAACAATGCCGTCAATCAAAACGCTTCTTCCAGCTTGAATGCTCAGGGCCAGAGCGTGACTGACTCCAGCCTGAATACCACCATCGGCGGAGAAGTGGTGGATGTGTTGCCGAACGGAATTCTGGTGATCGAAGCGGCCCGGCAGTTGGAGTTCAATCAGCAAACGGAAACGATTGTGATGCGTGGTCTGGTGCGACCGGAAGACGTCAGCCCTGGGAACCAGATCATGTCGACTGCCATTTCCGGGCTGCAAGTCCAGGTGGTGGGCAAGGGCATCGTCAACGATTCCACGTATCGCGCTAATCCAATAGTGCGCATATTGCAACGCATTTTGATTCCTTGAGATGGAAAGCTGCGAACTATGAGTCCCCGCCGTCACGCAATGAAAGTCCGCCAGTTCTGCCGCTACCGGCTGGGCGTCATTCTCGTGGGTTTCCTTCTCTTATTCGAAGTTCATTGTGCCTTCGGGCAAGTGCCGACAAAAACTTCCGCGACGGCCAGTCCTTTAAGCGTGAGCCTGGAATCATCGCCTCAGCCGCTCTCCACTGCAAAATCTTCGGCGACCCTTCCTGCCGCCACTTCAGCCCCTGCGCCAGCCACCCAGGTGGCGCTGGTGAAAGCGATCAGCTCGGTGCAGGGAATTCGCGACAATCAATTGATCGGCTACGGCATTGTTGTCGGCCTGCAAAATTCCGGCGACAGCCAGATGACCTATTTTCCCTTGCAGACACTATTGTCCACCCTGCAGCGTCTTGGCATCGTGGTGCCGTATCCCCTGACGACCATCATGGTGAAGAATATGGCGGCTGTATTTGTCGAGGCGAGCTTGCCGCCGTTCGCGCAGCCGGGCTCGAAAATTGACGTCACTGTGTCGTCCACCGGAGATGCGCGCAGTTTGTCCGGAGGCATGCTCCTGATGGCGCCTCTCTACGGCGCGGATGGCGAGATCTACGCGGAAGCGCAGGGTCCACTGGTCGTCGGCGGATATTCGATTGCGCAGAACGGCAATTCGAAACAGATGAATTTTCCGACCACCGCACGGGTTCCCAATGGAGCGACGGTGGAGCGGGCCATCCCCATGGACCTGCTGCATCGCAAGACGCTGACGCTGCTGTTGAATGATGCGGATTTTGAAACGGCGACGCGTGTTGCGGCGACCATCAATCATTCCCTGGGCAGCCCGCTGGCGCATGCCATCGACAGCCGCCGCATTGATTTGATGGTGGCGCCGGGACAGGATGTGCCGGAGTTGCTGGCCCGGGTTCAATCGCTGCCGGTACAGGTGTTTCCTCCCGCCCGCGTGGTGGTGAATGAGCGCACCGGAACCGTTGTCATTGGCGGCAATGTACGGCTGCAACCCGTTTCCATCCTGCACGGCGGCCTGCAGATCGACGTCGAGTCGCATTTTGAAGTGTCGCAGCCCAACCCATTTGGATCCGGGACAACACAGGTGGTGCAGCAGACCCAGGTGCAGGCGAATAATCTTCCGGTAAATCGGATCGAGTTGAAGGAGGGCGCCACCGTGGACGATTTAGTACGAAGCCTGCAGTCGATCGGGGCGACCGCGACCGATGTAATTTCCATCCTGCAGGCAATGAAGCAGGCAGGGTCGCTCGAAGGCGATCTGGAGGTAATGTAGGTATGAACATTCCAAACTCTGTGCTGGTACCGGCTCCTCAGTCGACGTCGCATGCAGCCGCAAGCCCACAACTAGTGAAAGCGGCCAATGCGTTTGAAGCCAATTTTTTAGGGGAACTTCTGAAACCAATGCGTGAAGATCCGCTGTTCGGCAATGGCAGCGGGCTCGGCGGAGATAGTCTGGGCAGCGACGGGCCCAGCAGCGGCAGCATGGGAACCATCGGCAGTCTGGCCTCGGAGGCACTGGCGCAGGCCATCGTCAGGCAGGGCGGCCTGGGGATTGCGAAGATGGTTCTGGCTCAGCTCACCCCTGTGGAGCAGACCGCATCGCAAGCGGCGACAGCCTTGGCCGGTCCAAAATGCGGTGGTTGCGCACCGGAGTTGACGATGACGCCGGAGGCTGAAACGTCGATCGAAGGCGGCAGTGTCGCGATGCTTGGGGAGGGAAACCTATCCTCCGCGGCGGGACACGAGCCCGCAAAAAGTTCGATGGACAAAGTGGAACGGAAGGGAACTTTCGTGGAAGGGCAGGACGGTTCGATGTCGCTCGAAATCCTTCGCCCATTAGGCTCTGTGAAGAAATAATCGAGACGCGGATGAAGAGATTTCCTAGGGGAGACCGGCTGGGGGATGGGAAACGGATTCTCTCCGGTTGATTAAGGCCGAAACGCTAAAGTCCCCAGCGGATTTGCCGATTTGTTCAGTTGTGGAGGAATATGCAATGAACCTGTCCGGAATTCTAAATGGTCTTCCCGACCTACTTCGTTCGCAGCAAACGGGCAATATGGCCCCGGCCGCTTCGAGTGCGAACAATTCGCCATCGCCGGTGACGGTACCGAACGGCGGCAAAATGGATCAGGCGGATCTCAGCAGCACGGGTTTGGCGGCGGCGCAATCCACATCCTCCGATGTGCGCATGGAAAAGGTGCAAAGCGTGCGCTCCGCGATGGATGCGGGGACGTATCAGGTGTCTGCCGGCGAAGTTGCCGACAAGATGATGCAGAGCCTTCTGGGCTGATTCGCAGACGGGCAAACTGTTCGGCCACGGAGGCGTGAACGCGATCTCCGGAGGAGGGAACGAGACATCATGGAGCGGTTGCAGCAGTTGATTGAAGATGCGGTGTCCGCACTGACAGCGCTCGATGCCTATGCCCTGGAAAAGATTCGGTCGGAGATACAGTGTCTCCCGGTCGCCCAACTCTCTGCGGCAGAGATGGCGCGACTCGAGGCTTCCCATCGTCTGCTGGGCGCATTGCTGCAGGAAACCGCCCGTAACTTACGGCTTTTTCGGGCCAGCTCGGTATGCGGACAACAGGATTCTGAGGCGGGCTGTTACGCGCTCCCGCCATTCTAGATGTCCCTGCGGCTTCCGATTTACAACGGAACGCGTGGAGAGTGGGTTGAGTCAGGCAAGGGTTGAAAGGGCATTGCGGAGAGGGTAGAGACGATGGCGACGTTGAATTCCGCATTGCAACTGATGGCCGGAGCCCTTGGCGCGGATCAGTCCGCACTCGACGTGACGGCGAACAATGTGGCCAACGCAAATACTCCCGGCTACACCCGCGAAGTGCCCATCTTCCAGGCCAACGATTCGGTGACCATCAACGGTATTTCCTACGGCCAGGGCGTCCAGATGAAGGCGGCGCAATCCCAGCGCAGCCTGGTGCTCGATGCTGCAGTCCAGCAGCAAACCCAGGCACAACAGGCCAGCAACAGCGAAGCGACGGCGCTGACCCAGGTGGAAGACATCTTCAACCAGGTGACGACGTCGACCAGCAGCTCCGGCGTGAACAGCCTGGGCGACCAGGTCAACAATTTCTTCAATGCGCTCAGTCAACTGTCCGCGACTCCGTCCAGCGTTTCCCTGCGCGAAAGCGTGCTGACGGCGGCCTCACAGATGACCTCAGCCTTCAACAGCGCGGCTTCACAACTGAACCAGCAGACTGTTTCCTTGAACACGCAGGTACAGGGCGTGGTGGACCAGATCAATCCGCTGCTGACATCGATCGCGCAGTTGAACCAGCAGATCTCCAGTTCCAGCCCCGCCGCCGATGCCGGCTCACTGGAGAATCAACGGCAGTACGATCTGCAGCAGCTGTCGCAATATATAGGTGTCAACGTCATCACCAACGAAGATAACAGTATGACCTTGACGACCACCGGAGGGGCGCTCTTGCTGTCGAAGAATCAGGCCTTCCAACTGACCACTGGCAATGTTGGCGGCAATGTCGATGTGTTCACCAGCGCTCCCGGAGGAGCGGCCGACATTACCAGTGCCCAGGCCAGCGGCGGAGGGCAGCTTGCCGGACTGCTCACGGCCAGGGACCAGGATATTCCGTCGATCCTGAGCCAGATCAACACACTGGCTTCCGGCGTAGCCACCCAAATCAACCCGATTCAGGCCGCTGGCACAGATTTGAATGGCAACGCGGGCCAACCGTTGTTTACCATGTCCGTGCTCGATCCAGCCGCCACCCTTTCAGTGGCTCTGACTGACCCTTCGCTGATTGCCGCGTCCGCAACCGGCAATGGTTCCGGCGACAACACCAACCTGGAAGCCATGATCAATGTTCAGAATCTGAGCAACATCGGTGGCCAGACCCCAGCCAACTTTTATGCGTCTTTCATATCTGTGCTGGGAAGCAAGGTATCCGGCCTGAACACACAAAATCAGGCGCAGCAGGCATCGCTCACTCAGGTGCAGTCCCAGGTCAGTTCACTGTCCGGGGTCTCGCTGAACGAAGAAGCGGCCAGCCTGCAGACCTACGAGCAGGCCTATCAATCCGCGTCCCAGGTGTTCAACATTGTCAATACTTTGATTATGAGCGCGTTGAATCTTGGGGTACAGACGGCGGTCGCATAGTGCGGCGCATCCGTCCGCTCACGAGGAAACCATGAGAATCAATCCACAATACATTCAAGGTCTGGTGAGTGCTGCCAATCAAAACTCGGCCAACCAGCAGAAATACAGCACCGAGATTGCCACCGGCGTGAGTGTGAATAGCCTCTCGGACAATCCTTCTGCCGCGGCACAGGATTTTCTGCTGCGTTCCGAGGTGAGCAGCAACGACAATTTTGTACGGACTGCGAGCGGCGTGACCGGGGCGCTGCAGGTTACGGATACAGCTCTGGGGAGCGTAGTTTCGCAAATTACCCAGGCCATATCCCTGGCGACGGAGGGGAATAACGGCACTCTGAATGCCAGTGATCTCAGCTCCATTGCGAACCAGCTGACGGGGGTGCGATCGGAAATCCTCTCATTGGCCAACACCAGCTATCAAGGACAATTTGTGTTCGCCGGCAGCCAGACTTCCACCCAGCCTTTCTCCCTCGATACCAGCACCACCCCGGCAACCGTGACCTACTCTGGAGATTCGCTGCAGACCGCGATTCAGAGTCCATCCGGCCAGAGTTTTCCATTGAATGTTCCTGGCAGCCAGATTTTCGGCTCCGGCAGTACCGGAATCCTGTCGACCTTGAACAACCTGATCGCCAGCTTCTCGGCCGGCAATGCCGACATCCCCGACACCACCGCCCTGAATACAGATCTGCAAGGCATCTCGCAACAGCGGGTGATTATCGACAATTCCATTTCCGGCTTGCAGTCCGCCACCACGTACACGCAAAACCAGACCACGCAATTGCAGGCGGTGCAGAACAGTCTGATTCAGGCGGATACGGCCCAGGTCGCCACCCAACTCAGCACATCGGAGACCCAGGGAACGGCCTTGCTCGATACCATCGCGGGACTGGAGCAACTGCCGACGCTATTCACGATTTTGAAGTAGTCGAAATACCCCGTGAATCCAGTCGCCGGATTGGCTATCTGCGCTTGTGAATCTCCAGAGCCGCCCTCGAATCCGTCAACGAAATTGTTCCGGATGGAGTCACTGGCGCCAAGGCCGGTCCGGAGTGGTACGTTCGCAATAAAAATTTCTGTGTACGTTGCGGATTTTGCTGAGTCGAAACAGGTGTAATCGCAGCATCCTGTTTCGCGAACACGCGCTCCGTTTTCCCATCCTGTTGTCGCGTGGGCAGCACGATGACGTCGACACGTCGATTCCTGCCCCGGCCCTCCTCGGTAAGATTGCTCGCGATCGGATGATATTGCGCATATCCGGCTGCCGAGAGCCGAGCGGGCACAATCTGATCCTTCTCGATAAACAGGCGCGTCAGCGCGGTGGCCCTCGCCGTTGAGAGTTCCCAGTTGTCGGAGTATTGAGCATTATGGATCGGCACGTTGTCTGTGTGGCCCTCGATCCGGACATCGTAAGGGGTTGTCGCGATGGCCTGGCCAATCTCATTCAGTGCGGGCAAGGAAGACGCGATCGGCAGCGCAGATCCGCTCTGAAAGAACCCGGCAGAACTTAGGGAGATGAGCAAACCGGCTCGACCTAGGGTCACTGTCACGATTCCATTGGCGATTTGAGGCGCCAGAGCCCGGTCCATCCTGTGTTCTAAATTGCGCAGGTCCTCCATAGCCAGTGCCATCGCCTCAAGATCGCCTTCCGATGGGGCCGCGTGAGGAGGAGGCACAACGACGCTGCTCAAGTCTGTCTGTATGCTGGCCGAAGGGAAAACCCCCATGGTCTGGAATGCCGTACGGATGGAGGTCTCAGCTTGCTGGGTCTTCCTGTGGTCCTGTCGCGAGCTGGCGAACATCACCACAAAAAAGGCGAACAGCAAGGTGACAAAGTCGGCGTAGGAGACCATCCAACGGTCATGATTGACATGCCCGGTTTTTCTTTTTCGGCTCATACCTTGACGCTTTCCGTTTGAGCCGTTTGAGCCGGTTGAACCGTTTGCTCTTCCAGAAAAGTCCTCAGTTTCAGCTCCACCATGCGCGGATTCATTCCCTCCAGAATGGCAATTACACCCTCCAGCATCAATTCTTTTTGGATGTGCTCCTCACGGTAACGAATCTTGAGTTTTCCGGCAGAGGGCAGACAAACGATGTTGGCCAATCCAAGACCGTAAATGGTGGCGACAAACGCCACTGCAATTCCGCGTCCCACTTCTGCCATGTTGTCCAGGTGCTGCATCACTTGAATCAGACCGAGAATTGCACCAATAATTCCGATGGTGGGAGAAAATCCTCCAGCCGACTCGAATACTTGCGGAATTCGGTCCTCCGATTCGCTGCGATTGTCGAGATACAACTGCATGATCTTTCGCAATTCGGCGGGGTCGGTGCCATCGACGGCCAACATCAAAGCCTGCTTGAGAAATGGGTCCTTGACGGATTCCAGATCGTGATCGAGGGAAACGATGCCGCTACGGCGCGCCTTGTTGGCAAAAATCACCAGCTGGCGAACCGCAGCTTCTCCGTCGGGTCGCTTGCTGAAGAAAACCCTGGCCAGATTTTTCAGTGCCGAGACTATCGTCGCGAGCGGAAACTGTACCATCACCGCGCCGAGCGTACCGCCGAACACAATCATGGCAGCGGTCGGCTGCAGGATCTGGCCAATCTTTCCGCCTTCAAGCATCATGCCTGCGACGATGCCGCCCAGTGCGATCAGAATGCCGCTGAAGCTACTCTTGTCCATCGCCTTGCTCCGCCCTCACTGAAAGATGGTTTGATCGGACCTAGTCCGTTTCGCGCCCTCGCCGCCGCCAACTTTCATCCTGATCGAGAGGAGTTTTCCCCTGAGGACGAGCTGCGGCTGTGGCCTGTGCTGCCGAAGCCGCCATTGCAGCGATGGGTCGCGTGGGATCCTCGACCATTCCCTCCGGAAATGCCGTTTGCAAGAGGCGCGAGCGAAAGGCGACTACCCGTTCAATCAGTTCCTGGGTCGATTCGATCACAACGATTTTGTCTCCGCTGACCAATGTGATGACGGTGTCAGGGCTGGCTTCCGCATACCGAATCAGGTCGCTGTTCACAACCATGTGTTCTCCGTTGAGTCGTGTCAGTTCAATCATGCCTGCGTCCCTTCAGGGGTGCCCCATCAATAGGCTTATCGGCGCAAAGGGTGAAAAGGTGATCCATGCGGTCAGATTCCGCCTCGGCTGGCCGCGAATCGGGAAGCTCGAAGAATTCTCGAATTTTTTTGCCAGAAAACATAAAGTGCGCGAAGGCAAGGTCGATGAAAGGGGTGAGCACGAGGTTCCTGACCATGGAAGCCTTCGAAGCCGCCTCACTTGAATTGGAGTTGAGCCGGCGGACTGGGCAGGGGGCGGGAGGCTCGCAAGTAAAACCATCTCAACAGGAGCCAATCGTATGTCATTAGGTGTCTTAAACAATATCTCCGCAATCTATGCAGAAAATAACCTGAACCAGACCAACAGCAGCCTTCAGAACACGCTGACGCAGCTTTCGTCTGGCTCGCGCATTAACTCTGGCGCCGACGATGCTGCCGGCCTTTCGCTGGCCGATGGTCTCGGTGCAAATTCGGCCGCACTCACACAGTCCGCAACCAATGCCAGCAGTGGCGTCGGTCTGCTGCAGGTGGCCGACGGTGCGCTTTCTCAGGTCACGAACCTGTTGAACCGCGCTGTCACTCTGGCAACGGAAGCCTCCAACGGTACGCTCAACAGCTCGCAGGATGCGGCCGCCAATCAGGAGTATCAATCGATCCTGGCCGAGGTCAACAACATCGGTTCTACGTCCAGCTATAACGGCGTGGCCGTCTTCGGATCCAACACCGCGATTTTCACCGGAGATGCCTCGGCCATCGGGTCCAGCGTCGACACGCTGAACATTAAATCGCTGGCCTCCACAAGCGTCGGCGATGTGGGCGGAGTTATTGGCTCGGCAACCACGGCGAATGTTGAAACCGGTTCCGGTATTGCCTCGGCAACCGCAACCACGTCAGCCGGTACGCTGGCTATCAAGGTGGGCACTGGATCCACGAATACGCTTACCATTGCGAGTGGTTCGACCATCGCCGATATCGCCTCGACCATCAACAGTGCAAACATCAGCGGTGTTTCCGCAACCGTGCAATCGGCGGGCGGATTTTCCAGCCTGGTGGTCTCTTCTACCGGTGGGGCGTTCACCACCTTCACCCTCGCTGCTGCTGGCGTTGCCCCGACCTTCACTGCCAGCGGTGGTGCAGCAACCAACGGTATCTCGTACACCGCCGGAACCGGGCAAGACCTGAGCACAACGAGTCTTACTAACTCCACCAATGCGCAAGCAGCCCTAACGGCCATCAGTTCAGCCATATCCGATGTCGCCGCCCAGCGCGGTTACCTGGGATCGCAGATCAATACGCTGAATTCTGCGGCGAATGTTGAAAGCACGGAGCAGACCAACGTGGTTTCGGCGCAGAACAACATCATGGCCACCGACTACGGCCAAGCCACTTCCGACCTGTCGAAGTACCAGATCCTGAGCCAGACCGGCATCAGCGCCCTGGCCCAGGCCCAGACCGTGCAGCAGGAAGTATTGAAGCTGTTGCAATAGTCCCTCCTCCGCCCGCGTCGAAGGCAGCTTCCCCGGCTGTTTTCGGCGCGGCATTTCTCAGCAAAGCTTTAGAAGCAGTCTTATAAATGGCCGAATGCTTGCCTCTTTCACTGTGAGCAGAGACTTCTGGCGAGGTTACGATGGGTACTCCGGTTGGAATTTCTTTTGGGTCGCCGACCAGCGGTCAGGGCTTCGATGTTGCCACCACGGTGAGTCAAATCACCGCAAACATGAAGGCCGTCGAAACTCCTTGGAATAACCAGTTGACGAAACTGAAAAGCGAAGACACCGCCTATTCCGCACTTGGCACCGACCTTTCCAATCTGACAACCAGCCTGCAGGCGCTGACCGACTTTCAAGGCGTGCTGGCCTCGATGCAGGGGTCGAGCTCGAATACCAGCGTATTGCAGCTCACCTCCGCCAGCAACACCGCCATTGCCGGCAGTCATACCATCGTGGTCAGCACCCTGGCGCAGACCAACTCCTATTACTCGAACGATTTTGCCAATTCTTCCGACTTGATTACCGGCAGCCTGACCTTGACCCTGAACGGCACCCCGAAAACGATCAACACGGATTCCGGCGGGGATACGTTGACACAGTTGGCCGCCAATATCAATAGTGCCGGCGCTGGTATCACGGCCAATGTGATTACGGATTCCGGTGGGCAACGCCTGTCGCTGACCAGCACCATCAGCGGGGCTGTAGGAGGATTCACGGTTGCTTCCGCGCTAACCGATGCAACCACCCCATCGAACACCATCGGTTTTACTCAGGCGCAGCCTGGGTTAGACGCCAGCTTTACCGTGGACGGTATCAGCGAAACCAGCAGTTCGAACACTGTTTCCAATGCCATTCCCGGCGTCACATTCCAGTTGCTGGCGGCGGCACCATCGAGTCCGGTGCAGGTTGAAATTACCAACAACAACAGCGCAGTCGAGACGGCGGTCAATACATTTGTCACGAATTACAACCAGGCCCTCTCTGACATTAACACCCAGGAAGGCAACGACTCTTCCGGCAACCCGCAACCGCTCTATGGTAGCCCGAATCTCGCCATGCTGCAGGAACAGTTGCAGTCGGCGTTGACCTTTATGACCTCAGGAACCCTCACAGCCACGGCCGGCTCGGGCAGTCCAGCGAGTTGGCAATTGCAAGCGCCCTCCGCCAACGATACCTATACCGTGGCCGCCGGGGCATTCGGCACCGGGGCGGGAGGGATGGGAAGCAGCACAGCGATCACGACGCCCTCGACGCTGACGCAGATCGCAGCCGCGCTCAATGTCGCCGGGTCGGGATACTCCGCAACACTGGATCCGACTGCGACAATCCTTAACGTGACAGCCGCCTCCACTTCTCCGGCGACTCTCGCGACAACGGCGCCTACGCTCGCCTCCAGCGGCACGGGAACCGTGACCTCGTTCACACAACTGGGCATCTCGGTTAACAATAGTGGCACGCTGACATTTAACTCCAGCGCGCTCGACAGTCTGTTGAACACGCATTATCAGGACGTAGTGGATTTTTTGCAGCCGGGTAATGGTTTCACGTCATTTGGCGATAACTTCACCAGCATCCTGAACAATCTCGGAAACACGGCTCCAGATGGAATTGTCTATCTCGCGCTGCAGTCGAATCAGTCGACCGAGTCGACGCTCAACACGGACATCACAAACGAGGATGCCCGGATTGCGCAGCAGACGCAAACCCTGACCACGGAACTCAACCAGGCTAACTACACGCTGACACAGATTCCTCAGCAGCTGCAATATATCGACGAATTGTATAGCGCCATCAGCGGCTATAACACTAAACCCGGCGGTTAACGCTTCCCAGGAAAGGCACAGAATACATCATGGACTATCAGCAGCAGGCGCTTGCAGTGATGAATCCCGTCGAACTGGTCGTCGCGCTCTATGACGGCATGATCCGCTTTTTGTATCGCGCAACTGCGAGCGTCGAAGCCGGAGATGTCGCAGGGCGCCGCGAATCGATCCGCTACGTGCTGGAGATTCTGACCTACCTGCAGGCCCGTCTTCGCCCCGACATTGGCGGCCAGCCGGCGGTAGCGCTGGCGGAATTCTATGCGGCCATGTATGCCCAGTGTGTGCGCGCTTCCAGGGATGCTTCCATACCTCTGCTGGAAAAATCGATCCGCGACATCATGAACGTTCGCGAGGCATGGAATCAGGTTTCTCTGAACGATCCTCATGAGGATGCGAAACCAAGAAAACACGGCCGAATCGAGTCTACCTCCTCGACCTTTCAGCCGGCAGGTCCATCCGAAGCCGATGCGTCTATTCTTGCTTCACCATGGATGGAAACGGAGTCTCGCCGCTGGTCGGCTTAGAACGGGATTCTTCGGCGGAAGCAACTGAAGATGCTCCGTCACACGCAAGGGTCGCACTTCAATTTGTGGAAAGCCACCACCCAGAACCGGCGCACCAGCAACTGGCGTCCGGCGCATCATCTCGGCACAGAGACTTTACCTCGCTCCACTTGCCGTTACGGAACGCTTGCATAAGTCTCTCCTCCATTGCCGGATCACGCGCGCCGATACAGGGAACAAATTGTGCCTGTAAAAGAAAACGAGCCGGGAAAATTCCACCCTCGAGCTTGGTGACAAGCAGCGTGGCCCCGCCTCCAACCGCAGCCGTGAGAGGGAAGAGCAGCCGTCCATTGATTCGTAACGCGTCCAGCCAGATGGCCATTGGCTCCGTAGCCCCGGCGTTCACATACAGTACATCGCATGCCGGAAGCGGCCCTTCCGCGCCGGAGCGGGAGTGGACAGAAACGTTGGGAAACTCCGCCAGGTTGCATATTGCCCGTTGCGCGAGGTCCGGTTCAATTTCATACGCGTCCACCGTTCCCGTTTCTCCCACCAACTTTGCCAGCAGCGTCGTATAGTAGCCGGTGCCCGCGCCAATGTGGAGGACGCGTTCACCTTTCTTCGGTGCCAGCGCGGCCAGGCAGAAGGCGTGAAATGTAGGCTGGCCATTGTTGAGCGGCGCTTGGGTACCGAGGGACACCACCACGTCCTGATACAGAAATGCGGGATCGTCGGAAGGCGAATCGACATAGCCGGAGCGGGTGAAGATTTTCCAGGGCGGATCTCCGACGAATTTCTCCCGTGGCGTCGACGCCAAAGCGGCCTGAAGTTCACTACCTGGAGGTATCCCGGCGTTGGCCGTTATCATGTCGGCATAGAACAATCTGATCGCTCGCAAGCGGTCCATCTTCATTCTCCAATATGCGATCATTGAGTGTACCATCCATTTTCTGCCTTAGGAGACTCCCAACGTTCCATACATGGGTCCCATGCAGCTGACACATTCATCCCCCAACGAGAAGCCTTCGGACCGCCCTATACCTGCGCCCGGTCGGTTCTTCGCGCGCCAGCCAATTCTTGACTCGCAGAAGCAGGTGTTTGGCTACGAATTTCTCTTTCGCTCGGGCACCGAAAACTGTTTTTGTATTTCCTCTCCGGAGGAGTCTGACTCCGCCACTCGCCGGATGGTCGATAACTCGATTCTCTACGACTTTGAGTCACTGGCGGGGCGCGGCAAGGCGTTTCTCAATTGCACTCGCCATGCGCTGACGTCCGGCCTCGTCACACTTCTGCCGGCGCGCTCGACGGTGCTAGAAATTCTGGAGGACATTGAACCAGACAACGAAGTCCTGGAAGCTTGCGGGCAGCTTCGCGCTCAGGGCTATCAATTTTCACTCGACGATTTTGTGCCTCGCCATGGCCTGGAGCGATTCCTCCCCTATGCCGACTACATCAAGATTGATTTCCGCTTAAGCGATGCCTCCCAAAGGGCAGAGATACGCCGCTTCCTGAAAGGACGCACCGCCCGCCTGATTGCCGAAAAGGTAGAAGAGCAGGAGGAATTTCAGGCCGCAGTCGAGGAAGGATTTGATCTGTTTCAAGGCTACTTCTTCTGCCGCCCTGACGTGATGGCTCGAAATCACATTCCGTCGAACTATCTTTCCTACGTTCAAATACTCGCAGCCGTGAGTCAGCCCTCGTTTGAGTGGCATTCGGTCGAAAGGCTGGTCCGCCGGGAAACCTCACTCTGCTATCGATTGCTGCGGCTGGTCAACAGCGCAAACTTTGCGCTGCGCCATGAGATCTCTTCCATTGAACGGGCCTTGATCGTTGCGGGAGAAGAACATTTCCGCAAATTGATTACCGTTGCCATTGCTGCAGAGTTCGGAAAAGGGCACTCTCCCGAACTCGTGCGGCAAACGCTGCAGCGGGCCAGCTTTTGTGAACTGGCGGCCGCACACCTGCAGGAAGATCCCACAGAACAATATCTGCTTGGATTGCTGTCGCTGCTTCCGGTCTTGCTGGGCATTCCCATGTCGCAACTCGTCGAACTACTTCCGTTGCGCCCCGCCGTCAAGGACGCGTTGCTAGGAGAGTCCAACGATGTCCGGCGCTCCCTGGATTGTTTTCAGAACTACCAATCCGGCGATTGGGAATGTTTGGGCTGCAATGGAACCTTCATTTGTCCGAGTCAGATGCACGACCTCTATCGCACATCGCTGCTGTGGGCAGAGGAGTGCACGGCCTGGATTACGCTGTAATCGGTCTGTACAGCTTATTCGACGTGAGTTGTAAATCGTCGCAAAGCAGGCGATACCGCTTCGATCGATGTGATTTCTCCGGCGACACGGATAGAATTTGGACCTTGCTGTTTGGCAAGCGACAGCGCCCGTTCGGCTTCTCGCAACACAATCAGCGGCGAGCGCCCTGAGCTGGCAGCAACACTGAGACATGCTGTCATTGAGATTTCGTTCCCATCCACCATAAACGGGCGATTCGCCACGGCGAGACGAATTCTTTCTCCTTTTGCCGCTGCTTCCGTCGCGCTGCATCCCGGCAGCATGACGACAAATTCGTCATCGGCATACCGGCCAAGTGCGTCATAGCTCCGCAGTTGACGACGCAGGCGATTGGCAAGCAGCTTCAGCAGCATATCTGCGACGTTGGAGTTGTACTTCAGGTTTAGATCGGTGAAGCCATCGACGTCTAACAAAAGAATACTGACCGGAGTTTGCATGCGCTGCACCCGGTCCGTCTCCTTGAAGATGAGATCCAGGATGGCTTCGCGCCGCCAGGTTCCCGTCAGCGGGTCGTGGGTGCAATGGAATTCCATTGCCATGGCGGGGTCGCTCAATTCCGCATACAGATTTTGTACGCGTTCGCCGGTTCGAATGCGCATTCGAAGGTCCTGAAAATCAACCGGCTTACCGAGAAATTCATCAATGCCCGCATTCGTGGCCATAATCACTTCATCCGGATTTGGATTTCCGCTCATCAGCATGAGCCAGAGTTGGCGCCTGCGCGAACGGCGTCGAATCTCTAATCCAACTTCCAGCCCCGTCATTTGCGGAAGCGAAGAACTCAGCAGAGCCATGCAAGGCGGGTTCGGTTCTTGCAGGCGTTGTAATGCTGCCAAGCCGCTCGAATGTACCTCGACAGAATAGTGCAGCCGGCGCAGATACTCCTGGAGCTGTCCGCTGTGCTCCGCATTTTCTTCTGCTAGCAGGATTCGGCGGTCTTGCATGGTGGATGTGGCCTCGATGCTCATAATGAAACATCGGCTGCGGGCGAGAATAGATGAGCCGCAACTTGCGGTCTCGAGGCGTTTTCCGTGTGCAATGGCTCGCGCGAATTGCGGGAGTGGGTATGTCCAAGCAAATTCCCAGAGTGGGAAAGCTGGAGCAATGGTCTACATCAGAGCCAGGCTTCGCTCAATCAAGTGTTTCGTATCGACCCCCGGATCGACATCGGAGTCGGATTCCATGGAATAGTAGCCGCGATATCGTGCCGCTTTCGCGATCCCGAACAGTTCTGACAACGAAACAGTCTCGCGCTTGCCGCGAATCATCTCGGCGTCTTTCACGTGGGCAATATTCCAGGCGTGAGCAAACATTCGCTGCACCGCCTGCGCATTGAATTGATGGTCGCCGCCCATCAGGGAGTTTGCAAAGTCGGGGAGCGCCCTCAAATAAGGTGTGCCCGCCAACTGAATGGCCGCCAGAATACGCTTGTCGGAGGAAAGAATCGGGTCGTCGTTCTCGAGATCGATCACGATGTTATGCGCGGTCGCATAATCGAGCGTGGGTTTCAGGGCGTGGACGGCCCTTGGGAGATCGGAAGTATCGGAGCATTTCGGGACCCAGATGCGAATGCTCGGAGATCGAAGTGTGACCGCGATATCGATCCACATTCGATAGCGTGCGTTCCCCGCATTCCGGGTCGCAGCATTTGTACTGCAGAGCTCGACTGAGTCGTCCACCGGAATATTGACGGTGTGCATGCCGGCGGCATCGAATGCCGCGCGCAGTTTGAGAATCTCGCCAGGCTCCGTGGACGGGAAGTGAAGTGACAGCGGTTCAATACCAGGTACGTGAAACTCTGTCTGAATAAAACGAGCGAAGGCTGCCAGATCCATTCCCGGCTTGGCGGTATCGCGATCGTGGTTTGTCGGGGAGATGAGAATGCTTCGAAACGGGTAGGTTGCAACCGCGATTCTTGCGCGTGGGTCGGTGGGGAAGTTGGCATGCGGCGAGTTCAACTCTTTTGCGAACACGGCACCGCCCGAGCAAAGCATCGCTCCCTTGCAGAACGTTCTACGTGTGAATGAGATCATGAGGCTTCCCTCCCAGAATATGACCATTGCCGATGCTGCTACCCAAGCCCAAGGTACTTGATTGTATGGATAGTCGACTAATTCGAATCGCTGGACCGATGAATCGCAAGACTTGCTCACACGCTGAACCGTCTCGCTAGCCACAAGCGGATAGAAACCCCTTAAGGTCCGCTGCTTTCTCTTTTTTTAGACTTAAAGATATCGGCAACTGGCGTTTAAATCGTTAGAATAGGAAAACAAGCAAGCACAGACTTCAGCTTTGCAAGCGTGTTAGGTGCAACGTCTTTTGGATTCTGCCCGTGCTTGTCACACCTCATTGAGATCTCTATGACGATTGATTCGACGCACGCGCCCGCCCTCGCTACCCCACGACAGTTTCCTCATATTATGTTGCGCGAAATTTTTGAACAGCCGCAGGCTCTGGCCGACACGCTTGCCTATTACACGCGGGACGGCCGGCTGGCGCGCGAGCCCATGCTGGCGGCCCACAGCGCGCTGCTCGGTCACGAACGGATCGTTGTCGCCGCCAGCGGATCCAGCCGGCATGCAGGGTTGGCCGGTGAAATCATGCTGGAAGATATTGCCGGCCTCGCCGTCGATGTGGAGTATGCCAGCGAGTATTGTTATCGCTCGACCCACACATTGCACAATCCAGCCGTCATCGTCATCTCACAATCCGGCGAAACGGCAGATACGCTAGCCGCACTGCGCGAAGCTCGCTCTCGTGGGCTGCAAACCGCAGCGATCACCAATCGCAGCGACTCTTCCATGGCCAGGGAAGCACGCGCGAGCCTTCCCGTATGCGCCGGGCCGGAGAAAGCAATTCCCGCCACCAAGAGTTTCACCGGCCAACTGCTCGTTCTCTATCTGCTTTCGCTTTCGCTCGCCCATCAGCGTGGCCGCATGACTTTGAATGTCGCCGATTCCATGTGCGGAGAAGCGCTTGCACTCCCCGACATTATTGCCAAGGCGTTGCCTGTGTGGGAGCAGAAGGTCCAGGAATTGGCCGCCAGCTATCGCGAGGCGACCGCCTTTCTATTTCTGGGCCGCGGCATTCATTACGCCATCGCGCGCGAAGGTGCCCTCAAGCTGAAAGAGTCCTCCTATACGCATGCCGAAGGCTATCCGGCGGGCGAGTTGAAACATGGACCCAACGCGCTGGTCGGACCCGAAACGCCTCTGGTTGTATTGGCGACCCATGATCCCAAGGACCACGATTCACTGCTGCGTTATTCCAAAGTTGTGCAGTTGCTGAAGGACATGCGCCAGCAGGGCGCGCAGGTCTTCGCGCTGGCCAACGAGGGAGACAAGGAAGTGCCGCAGTACAGCCAGCATTGTGTCTTCATTCCTCGATGCAGTGAGTACCTGCTGCCGATATGCGAGGTCATCCCGCTCCAGTTTTTCGCTTACCAGATCGCGTTGCTGCATGGACGCAATGTCGACCATCCACGCAACCTGGTCAAGGCCGTGATTCAGGAGTAGAGGTATCCGACTCTGGAGAGGAGATTCCGCGAACGGCAAAGCGTGAAATCGCGCAGGCGGCTTACCACTCGTGCATGAATGTCGATTCAGGATCAAGGCAAGTGCGATCGATTGTCGATTTCAAAAGAGAAACTATCTATTGCATGAATGTTTCTATCGGAATAGCATCCGGTTTGGCAACTGCTGCGTCGCGGTAAGTGGCGTCAATAATATTCCCCCGACGAGATGATTGAGTTGATACGACGAACGTGGGAGAAGGAATGAAGAAGCCAAGCTCAAACCGCAGGCGCGTAACTTTGGCAGATGTGGCGCGAGCGAGCGGTTTTTCTCCCTCCACAGTGTCGCTGGTGGTGAATGAAGCGCCCCTGTCGCGATATATTCCGGCAAAAACCAAACAGAAGATCTTCGATGCCGTGAAGCGTCTGGGCTATCGCGCGGACATTTTTGCGCGCTCCCTGCGCAGCCAGAAAAGTCACATGATTGGCGTTCTGGTGATCGACCTGGCCGATCCATTCTGCACTCTGATCCTGCAGGGAATTGAGCGCAAGTTGTTGCCGACGGCCTACCTGCCGATCGTTATGGACGCGCACAATCAACTCCATCAGCTCGAACGATATCTTGAAATGATGATGGAGCGCCGCGTTGAAGGCTTGATCACCGTGCCGAATTGGCTGCTCTTCGATATTGCGTTGCTCGAGGACATCGATGATCGGCAGATTCCAACCGTAGTTGTCGGCCGCGATCTCGAATCGCCCACGATCAATTCCGTACTGGTGGACAATGAAGCCGGCGGTTACTCAGCCATGGAACATCTCTATCAGCTCGGTCATCGCGACATTGCCTTCTTGCGTGGCCCTCGCCGAATGGCCGACAGCCGCATGCGCTGGAAGGGCATCCGTCGGTTTGCCAAAGATGCCGGACTGAAGTTGAATCCAGCGTTGATCCGCGATCTTCCGGGTACCGTGGAATCCGGCTCGGCATTTGACGGCGGACTCCGCCTGACAGCCGATTTGATCCAGGCAGGGGAAAAGTTCACCGCGATTCTCGCCTTTGACGATCTCACCGCCTACGGCGCGATTCGCGTGCTCTCAGAAAATGGTCGCAGCGTTCCGGAAAGCTGCTCCGTGATCGGATTTGATGACATTCCGTCTGCGGCACTCACTACGCCAGGTCTAACTACCATTCGTCAGCCAATGGCGGAAATGGGAGAGTACGCTGCCGGCTACATCCTGAAGCACCTGGAGAGCGGCCCGGAGGATGGCGTTCAGCCCTACGGCGATACCCACATGATCGTACCGAAACTGGTCATTCGCGGTTCGACGGCTGCCATTGCAAAGCGCGGCCGCGGAAAGAAATAAGAACCCTGCTCCTTCGTCGCGTCCGGTATCACAACGGGCAGCGCCGAGAAGACGCAGCCGCGCGGCACAACTACGGCAGCATATTTCCTTTGCTCATCCAATGCCGCACAAAGCCTTCCGCTGATTTGTATCCGCTTTCGGCGCCCCGAAAATCTGAGAGTTGCGTTTGCAGGGGATACCAGTAGTCGGGTGTTTGCGACGCGTGCGCATAACAGGCCTCGCGCTTGCGTGCTGCCTGGGCAGTAATGTCTACGAATTCTGTCGGCTGGAACATCATCGTATCCTGGCCGACTTCGTAGTAGTAAAAGGCATATTTTCTGTCGGATTTGAGCCATGTTTCCAGCGCAAGGATCGACATTGCCAGATGATCCGAGTGGTGATCGATGGGCCACTGCACAAACAAGACGTCCGGCGCCAGGCCATCAATGACTTTGCCGAAATCGTCGTAGTGCGCGTTATCGACAATGGCGTGGCCATTCACTTGACCGGCATAGGCTGGCTTTGCACCTAATATTTCGCACGCCTTCCTGGCTTCGGCGACTCGTACCGGTGCCGGCGTCGGCGGCCATGCACCGTTATTCATGTAGAGCAGCACCACATCATCGCCGCGATCGGAGTAGCGGGCAATGGTGCCGCCACATCCATACTCCGGATCGCCTGGATGACCACCCATCAAAACCACTTTCAACTTGCGCTTTTCAGATCCAGCGGAAGCCTGGTCCTCGCCCGAGGCATGCACTGCAGCTCCACCAATCGCCAAACCGGAAGCCAGCTTGCCGGCATTCATCAAGATGTCTCTTCGTGTCACTGCCAATTGCCACTCTCCTGTAGGAATCAAAGTTGTTGTCGACGCGGTGGAGCGGATTCGAGAACCAATTGCAATTCAACCGATTGAATGCCGAACGACCTCAATCCACTTCAGCATAAACCACGCGATACAGAAGCCAAAGAAGCTTGTTGCAGGTTGATACCGTTGGAGCGCGCGAGTGCTACCTGTGGATGGCATTCAATGCTTTGAATGCTCGCTGAATCCAGACTGTACCCCCCCAGTCATGCAGGATCAGATATTTCCTGCGCATCCTAATCGTTGGTAAATCAAGGAGGGCGGACTGAATGGGCCTCCCTCTTTCTGCTTCTGTCTGCGCTGCAAAAAATCTCTGCTAGCTGAACGCGATTCGCCCCACGACGACCGCTGACGCCGACGAAAATCCGTGCAGCGGTTGTGCTGGATCGCGCTCGACCGGCACGCTGTGGCCGCCGGCGACTCCGTCGTACCGCTCCCATGTAAGCCCGGTCTTTTCCCAGGTCGTGACGACATTGGAGATGTAACGCTGGCTGATGGCTCGCGCCTGTTCCGGGAAGCCATAACGCTGCAACGCTTGACCAACGACAATTTGTTGCTGCGGCCACGATTCCGGATAGGCCCACTCAAGCGCTTTGTATTCCGGGTGCACTCCCGGATACGTTTTGTCGGTGAACGTAAGACCGTAGGGATGATCGAACAAATGGAGATGATTCGCGACGCGCTTGGCCTGGGCAGGCGACGCGATTCCAATCCACAGCGGCCAGTACGCGTTCAACGAATAGTAAGGCAGCCGTGTTTTGCGAACATAATCATACTCGAAGTAACAACCTTCGCTGTCGTCCCAGCAATATTGGTGGATCCGATGCGCTCGCGTTTCGGCCTCGTTACGCCAGTGCAATGCCTTGTCGCTCCAACCAAATCGATCTGCAAGCGCGGCCAGCACCTGCGCCTGGCTCACCAAAGCGCAGTTGATATGGATCGGTACGCAGTTACTGATCTCTCCGCCGAAAATAGGAGTGAAATCCAGGCCAGATTCCGCCTCGGAAGCGAGTTCCGGCCGCAGGTCCTTCCCACCACCATCACGGCAGGTAGAAAGCCGGATGGGAGTGGCATGAGCAGGCGCATTCCAATATCCGGTGTAGGAACGTTCCAGCAGCGGATACGCCAGCATCGCCACTTCGTCGTCATCTTTTTTGATGCTGAGATATTTTTTGATGCTCATCGCCAGCAGCGGCGGTTGGCTGCGTGTCAGGTAAAACGTGCGGTTCCCATTCAACACTTTTCCAAAGCGTTCAATCATCGATAGCTGATTGAGAATGTTCCACCGCACAATGTCCGTACGATCGTGCGCAAATAAGCCCAGGTTGATGAAGTGAGTATCCCAGCCATACATTTCTGGAAAAGAAGCGACCGAGCCCCCGCCGGAACTGTATGGGAACGGAAGAAAGATCAATGTCTTGGACGGACTATGCGACCAGGGACTGCGCTCTCCCGTGGGAGTGAGCGAATGAGGTAAGCCGTCCTGGTGAATCGCTTCCTCGTCGGCCCGCTGCAGATCGCCATCCCACCACCCGCGCGCAGCGTCATCCAGCTTTTGCCAGCGCGGTTTCAAATTGGCTGCATCGGCTTCGTCGGTAACAGCGGCCGCTGCTGGCTCTCCTCGACCCACGCCGGTTGCCATGGCAACCGCAGTTGCACCAGTAATCCTCACAAACTTCCGTCGATCCATGGATCACCCTCGTTCAACGATGAAAGCTGTCTCGAAGCTATCTCATATAGGGCATCGCGGCATCGGCCAACCACCCAAGACCCGCTTCGATTGCGGGTCTCACACCACACGTATCGAGCGATTTCGAGTTTATGAGATAGCTTCTAGCCCAATGCTACCCTGCCTGCCACCAACTGACGCAGAAGACTGTGTTGCGCACGCGATGAACGACTTGACACCTCTGATCGCGAAATTATGGCGCCCCATATGGTTCCAAGGCCCATGATTTGCAGTTCGTGGAGGTTGTCTGCGCGAAATAGTGCAGCCAACATTGCCATGGCAACTGCGTGTCGTGTAAAAGACGTTTTATCCGGACGAAGGTAACTTCCCGCGCCAACAGAGCCTCGAAGACATGCGATTCTTCAGCCTCCGTCGTGGTTTGACAGAACGAAATTCGACGAAGCTGCCGACCATTCAAACGCTTTAATGTTCCATACGTCTTCTATCGCCTGCGAGCGGCTCGTGTCAAGAATGCGAGCAGAAGCTATATAGGATGCTGAGGGCAATACATTTCCCGCTTGACACTGGGTAGATCGCAGAGATTAAATCGATTGAATCGTGCAGGCAGTCGAAATGCCGCCGCAAACCATCCCAAGCGAGCCCCTTGCAGCGGAGAAAGCACTTCAATCCCACGAAAGTTTTCAGCAGCGCGGATCAATGTTTGGTGAAGGGGACCTGAGACGTATGACGCGATCAAGTTTCATAGGAGTACTGAGATCGGCTCTTTGTGTGGCGTTGCTCGCCACTTTGCATGGCTATCCTGCTCAAGCCCAGAATGCGGTCGCCACCAAGGCGACGCCCGATGCCTATGACTGGAATAACCGGCCGCCGGATCCCCGCTTCAAGGCTGACATCCTGGTCGTTGTTGCTCATCCTGACGACGAGATCATGGTTGCGGCCTACCTGGCGCGCGAAATCTATGACCATCGCAAGCGCGTTGCCGTGGTATTTCAAAATCCTGGCGACGGTGGAAACAACGACGTGGGGCCTGAGCAGGCGGCGGCCCTGGGCGACATTCGTCAGATTGAAGGACGGACCGCTGTCGGCTCGTTAGGCATCACCAATGTCTGGTTTCTTAGCGGTCACGACACGGCAAGTCAGAATGTTTTGACCTCGTTCGAGCACTGCGGCCACGGAGGCTGTTTAGACCAGTTGGTGCGGATCGTTCGTATCACGCGACCATCTGTGATTCTCACCTGGCTTCCGGATTTCACCACCGGAGAAAACCATGCCGATCACCAGGCCGCTGGCGTTCTGGCGACCGAGGCCTTTGATCTGGCCGGCGATCCAACCGTGTTCTCCGAGCAAGTCTCTCCTGCCATCCATCCCAACGTGGCGATGAATATGACGGAAGCGCTTCGCCCCTGGCAGCCGGAGAAAATCTATTACGTCTACAATCCAACGTATGACATCTTTGAGGGGCAGGGCCCGCAGTATTCATCCAGGGAGATTTCTCCCTCGCAGCATCAGAGCTACGGCTTACTGGCGGCGAAGGAAGTGAGTCATCATGTGACTCAGGGTGGCGGCCAGGTTACGCGGGCGATTGCCAACGGCACAGCGGAAACTTCCCCGGAAGAGCTGACCAAGTTTGCGATGCAGCCAGTAAAGTTTATATTCGGCAAATCGTTGGTTCCCTCCGGAGTGACCGATGATGTTTTTGCAGGCGTTGTGCAGGATGGCGTCCCGTTCCAGCGCGCGCCCGGATATTCGGCAGTGAAATATTCGGAGCCTACTCTTCTGATCGGCGATCCGTGGGCCTTCTACCAGAAACTTTGGCAGGCTCATGGATTGGAGCATTTGAAAACGCTGGTGCCACTCGAGATTTCAATTCACACAGACGGCGTCTTCTATATCCCTCTGATCATTGAAAATCCGCTCGACCATGCGATCGATGTGAATCTCTCCGCGCAAGCACCGGAAGGATGGAAGGTGAGACCGCTGGCTCCTCTATCTGTTCCCGCGCATGCTGAGTATTACGCTCGTGTAGCGGCAGACGCACCCTCGACCAAGTTGCCCGGCTGGCAGAACTTTACTGTGAGTGCAGATTCGGCAGGCAAGAGCCTTGGCACGGTTCCCATTCGCGTGGAACTGAGCAACGGCTGGGTTGCGCCTCAATAAGTACGGTGACGGGAACGGCTGATGTTCAGGATGAAGATGAGAATCAGGCTTCGAATTTCTTCTGCCACACTTTGCCTCGGAATCTGGGCCGTGCTCGCGTTCGCACCTGCAACGGCATGGGGTGCGGCGTCGAACTCTGGAAAAACGGTGGACTGGCCAGTGTATGGAGGCCAGCTCGCCAACGATCATTATTCGGCGCTGGCGCAGATCAATCGGCAGAATGTGGGTGAACTGCGCAGAGGCTGGGTCTTCGATACTGGCGAGAAAGGTGCTCTCCAGACCAGCCCGCTGGTCATCGGGCGCGTTCTCTATGCGTATACGTCCAGTCAAAAAGTCATCGCTCTGGAGGCCGCATCGGGAAAATTGCTTTGGAAGTTTGATTCAGGCATCGTCGGAACAGGACCGATGCGCGGCCTCGCCTACTGGGCGAATGGCAAGCAGAGCAGGCTTTTCACAGGCGTCATGAATTTTCTCTACGCGCTCGATCCGGCCACCGGCAAACCAATTTCTTCGTTTGGAGAAAACGGTCGAATCGATCTGCGCAAGGGGCTCGGCCGCGACTATCACCTGGAGTCGCTCGCGATCACCACTCCTGGCGTTGTCTACAAAAATCTGATCCTCATGGGCGCCATGGAACCGGAGACTCATCCTGCGCCGCTTGGCGATATCCGTGCGTTCGATGTTCGCACCGGAGCCCTGGTGTGGAGATTTCACACCATTCCGCGCCCCGGAGAATTTGGCTACGACACATGGCCGAAGGGCGCGTGGAAAACTGCAGGCTCCGCCAATAACTGGGCCGGCATGACGATCGATACCAAACGAGGCATTGTGTTCGTGCCCACAGGCTCCGCGGTATTCGACTTTTACGGCGGAGATCGCATCGGCAATGATTTATTTGCCGACACGCTGCTTGCCCTCGACGCCAATACCGGAAAACGCATTTGGTATTTTCAAGGGGTGCATCACGACATCTGGGATCGTGATTTTCCGGCGGCTCCTGCGCTGGTGACCGTGGAGCACGATGGCAAGCCTGTCGATGCGGTGGCTCAGACAACCAAGCAGGGATATGTGTATCTGTTCAATCGCGCCACCGGCCAATCGTTGTTTCCGATCGAAGAAAGGAAATATCCCCCCAGCACCGTGCCCGGAGAGGTCGCTTCGCCAACCCAGCCATTGCCCACGGAGCCCAAGCCGTATGCCCGGCAGTTGCTGACCGCAGATATGCTGACGAATCGCACCCCGGCTGCGCATGCCTGGGCGGAGAAACAATTCAAGGCATTCATTAGCGCCGGACAGTTTGTTCCGCTCAGATTGGATCGACAGACGGTTGTGTTTCCAGGCTTCGATGGCGGCGCGGAGTGGGGAGGGCCTGCCGTCGATCCGACGACCGGCGTCATCTACATCAACTCCAATGAAATGGCCTGGACGGGTGGGTTGATTCGCAGCAAGGCTGCAGCGGGGCAGGGTGAAAAACTGTACCAAAGTCAATGTGGTATTTGCCACGGCACCGACAGGGCTGGCTCTCCGCCAACGTTCCCTTCATTGATCGGTGTGGATAAGCGTATGACGACACAGCAGATTGTCGAAAAGATTCACGCGGGTGCCGGCAGGATGCCTCCATTTCCGAACGTCACGGGAAGCGACCTGGCTGCGCTACTCGAGTACCTCAAGAATGGTCCGCAAGCGCCGTCTTCTGCCAAAACAGCCGTGCAGGCGGAGAGCGAGTCCACAAATGCTCCGGGCTCGGGCCAAAGCGGAGGCAGATATATGTTCACGGGCTATCGAAAATTCCTCGACCCCGATGGCTATCCCGCAATCACGCCGCCGTGGGGAACGTTGAATGCAATCGATCTGAACACCGGAAAATATCTATGGAAGATTCCATTGGGAGATTATCCGGCGCTGGCAGCCAAAGGAATGAAGGATACCGGGACAGAAAATTATGGTGGGCCTGTGGTCACCGCGGGTGGGCTGCTCTTTATCGCAGCCACCGCTTACGATAAAAAAATTCGCGCATTTAACAGCCAGACTGGCCAGCTGCTATGGAACGCTGATTTGCCCGCTCCCGGCGTGGCCACAGCTATTACCTATAAGGTCGACGGGAAACAGTACGTCGTGATTGCTGCCGCAGGAAGCAAAATGGACAAGGTTCCGTATGAAGGCTTCTACGTTGCATTTGCATTGCCGTGAGAAGGGAAGACGTGCGCGCTACAAACCGCGATAGACGCCACCGTCCACCAAAATGGTTTGTCCGGTGATGTATGCGGCGCGCTCGGAAGCAAGCCAGACGACCGCATCGGCGACTTCTTCCGGCTTTGCCAGTCGTCGCAGCGGAATGTCTCTCGCCACCTCTGCCTCGTAATCGGCGGCAGTGCGACCCGTGGTTTGCGCGTTCGATTGCGCCAGTTCTTTTATTCGATCGGTCGCGGTATAGCCAGGACCGACATTATTGATGGTGATGTTGTCCGGCCCGTATTGCGTTGCCAGCGAGCGCACCAATCCCAGCACGCCGGTGCGGACCGCGTTGGAAAGTACCAGCTCGAGCACCGGTTGTTTGACGGCGATCGAAGTAATGGTGATGAAACGCCCCCAACGCTGTTGTTGCATCGAAGGAAGAACAGCATGTGCGAACGATACGATGCTGCGAAGGTTCAACTGATAGGCGCTGTCCCATTCCGCCATGGTGGTTTTCGCGAATGGCTTGGCTGGCGGACCGCCGGCGTTTGTCACGCAGACATCAATCCTGCCAAAATGGCGGTGAACGGAGTTGGCAAACTGGCGCACGCTTTCGTCTTCCGCGACGTCGAAGGTTGCGGTGTAAACTTCTACCCCGTAGAGTCGCCGCGCCTCTTCGGCGACAAGGTTCAAGGGCTCAGCGTGGCGGGCGCAGATGGCGAGATTCGCACCTTCTGCGGCGAAAGCAAACGCCGTGGCACGACCAATTCCTTTGCTGGATGCGGCAACAATGGCGACACGATTTCGGAGTCCGGTTTCCATGAGGTGAGTATAAATATCAATTCTGGCCGCGTCCTGCGTCGACGCGATTTGCAGCCCAGGTAGACTGCTATACTTGGGCCCACACGAAAGGGAAGGGCAAACACAATGAGCACAACCACAGAACAGGCAAGCTCCAAATTGCAGCACATTCGCCTGCAGGACATTCCTGTCGAACACCTGAATCCATTGATCGACCGCCAGTTTGTTGCTGGGGAGCGCAGCATGCTCGCCCGAATCATTCTCCGGAAAGGGTCGATCGTACCGCAGCATAGTCATGATAATGAGCAGATCACCTATGTCCTGGAAGGCGCGTTGAAATTCGTCATCGAGTGCAAGGAACTGGTCGTACGTAGCGGGGAAATTCTCGTGATTCCATCGAATGTCCCGCACAGCGCCGAGGCTTTGGAAGATACCGTCGATCTGGATATCTTTTGTCCGCCTCGCGCCGATTGGATCAACGGAACAGATGCATATCTGCGTAAATAGTGCATAACACTCTCATCGTAGTGCTGCGACGTGCGTCTGGGAGCCATAGTTCGCGAATATGTATCTGTGACTGTTGCAATTGAGATGTGACCAATGAAATGCGTGCGACAACTCGTTGCCTCGGCAGTCTGGATGGTGCTACCCGCCGCTTTTTGCTATGCCCAACAGGCCACACCGGAGATTGATCCTGGAATTGCGCAACAGATCGCTGCTATCTGGGCGGTCGATAACCACGCGCATCCCGTCCTTGCGCCTCCACTCGATAAGACGGATCGAGAATTCGACGCATTGCCGGCAACCTCGTTGGAGCCGCAATCGGACCCGGTTGCGTTGCGACCAGATTTTCTATTGTTGGGAGCGGCATGGAAGGCTCTGTACGATTTCGACACACCGCCACCGCTCGACACAGCCGGTCTGGCCCGGTTGAAGACCGCTCGTGAGCGGGTCAAGACGCGTCAGGGCGAGAATTATCCTGCATGGGTTTTGGACCAAGCCAAAATTGGAGCCATGCTGGCGAATCGTGTCGCGATGGGCAGAGGCGTCGAGCCGCCTCGCTTCCGATGGGTTCCCTATGTCGATGCGCTGCTGTTTCCGCTCGACAACAGCGGTGTGGCTGCGGTTTCTCCGGACAGAAAAACTTTCTTCGCGCTCGAAGACCAGGTTCGTGCGAAATATTTCAAGCAGGTCGGCATCAGCGGTCCGCCGCCTACCCTGGACGATTATCTGACGCGTGTCGTGACGCCAATTCTTGAGCAGCAGAAGGCCGGCGGGGCCGTTGCGGAAAAGTTCGAGGTAGCCTACCTGCGCTCATTCGACTTCAGCGATCCGCCGCGCGCCCAGGTCGAGAAGATTTATTCCCAATGGGTCGGCGGCGGAGTTCCGGATTCCACCAATTACAAATTGCTGCAGGATTTTCTGTTCCGCTACATCGCAATGGAATGCGGACGACTCGACATGGCCGTTCATCTGCACGCCATGGCCGGAGCCGGCAGCTACTTTTCCATCACGGGTGTAAATCCCTTATTGCTGGAACCTCTCTTTAACGACCCACGCTTGCGGAAGACGAACTTCGTGCTGCTGCATGGCGGCTGGCCCTACGTTCGTGAAATTGGAGCGCTGCTGCAGAAGCCAAACGTCTATCTGGATATCTCTTCGCAAGACCTGATCATTCCGCCGCACACGGAAGCGATTTGGTTGCGGGAGTGGCTGGAAATGCAGCCGCAGAAAGTTTTGTTCGGAACCGACGGATATGCCTACACCGACGAAATGGGCTGGCCAGAGGCGACCTGGATTGCCAGTCGAAATGCCCGTGCCGCGTTGGGTATCGCCCTGACAGGAATGCTACGGGATCACGAGATCAGTCGCGAACGCGCGAACGAAATTGCCCGCATGGTGCTGCGCGGAAATGCAGAAGCGCTGTACCACTTTCAGTCAGCGCGTTAGCGATCCATTCACCTCGCTGCGCAAACTGGCGAAATTCTCTGAGCTTCAGACTTTTCAATTGCTATTGAATACCTTTGCCCGGAATGGAGACGCGGGAAGGTTCGCGCCGTTGTACAGGTTGCAGTCCGGATTGGCAGCCCATCCATATCGCACCGCGACCGGCGAAGCGACAGAGGGGCTCGACACCACCACGGTGTTGCCATCAATCTTCGCCTGGGCAGGAAAGTATTTCTGGTCGGCGCCGGCGATCTCAAATCCGCGCAGCGTCCCGTTCTTGCTGGTCAGACCTCCGCCAGTGTGATTGAACCACACGCGCAGGCTATGGCCCTCGGGCGTCACCTGTCGAAACATTGGGCCGGAATATTCAATCGACTCCCCATAGGCGATTCCACGCGCCGCCAGTGCCAGTCGCGCTCCGACATCCTGCTTATCTTTGGGATGAATATTGTCGGGGTCTCCGACATCAATCGACACCGCCATGCCCGTATTTTTCAGGGCGAGCGCCTCATTCTGCTGTTCGCGAAGTTCAGGCCAGGTCGAGCCAGGATTCCAATTTGTCAGCTGCACGAACAGGAATGGAAACGGTCCTTCCTCCCAATGATTTCGCCAATCCTGAATCATCGTCTTGAAAAGCGCCCCATAAATGGGAACGGATTCCGGATCGCCATTGGACTCTCCCTGATACCAGATCACTCCTTTGATGGGAAACGGCGTCAGCGGCGCGATCATCGCGTTATACAGTCCTGCCGGCTTCCAAGACGCGGGATCGGGATGCCAGGGAAATTCCGGAATCGGTTTTCCGGCCGCTTTCGCAGCTTCAATCTCCTGCTGTTCTTTCTTCTCTTCCAGCAGGTTGGTCGGCAATTCATCCATCAGTTTGGCGCGCCACGCAAACACCGGCATCAACGAAGCGTTCGCGGAAAGCCCATCCAGACTGGTCCAGGCTTCGGCGATGGTTCCACCCCAGGTGTCATCGATCACTCCAATGGGAACGTGCTGGTGTTCTTGCAGATCCCTCGCGAAGAAATAACCAACGGCGGAAAACTGAGCGACGGTCGAGGGCGTACACGCGCCCCATGCCTGGCTGATCACCGCGCCGGTCAGCGGATAATCGGAAGAGTTGGTTGCGATCGTCATCAGCCGAATCTCAGGATAATTTGCGGCCGCGATCTCGGCCTTCTCGTTGTTCACTCCGCGATTCATTCCCTCGGCCATGGGAAATTCCATGTTGGACTGACCCGACGCGACCCAGACATCGCCGACTAATACATCCTGCAGCGTGATCGTATTGGTGCCGTGTACCTGCAACGAAAACGGGCCGCCGGCATTCCCCGGTTTCAAGTAAAGACTCCAACGTCCCAGCGGTCCGGTCGTTGCGCTTTCCGTCTCACCGCGAAATGTAACCGACACTGTTTCATTTGGGGTTGCCGTTCCCCAAACGTGGATCGGAAGATTCCGCTGCACCACCATATGGTCCGCGAAAATTGATGGCAGACGTACCTCCGCGCGAGCTAGCGGCAGGGAACACGCGACCATCGCGAGTGCCGCGACGCTCAACGTTCTGGAGCCGTGGGACAACAACAAAGATCGCACGATGGATTCCTCCTGCTGATTGCTCTGCTTAATTCATCGGATGAGGGTGCGGCACCACGGTGATGGTGATCTCGGATGGGTACTCCGCCGAATGATGCACCTCGTTATGCGCGACAACGCTCTTCGTCTCATCGTAATTGTTGCCGCCGGTGTTCAAGTTTCGATCGAAGCGCGGAAAGTTGCTGCTTGACACTTCAATCCGCAGCGAATGGCCGGCAGGAATATAGTCGCTGGTCTGCATAGGCTGAAATGTCACTTTGTAGACTTTGCCCGGCTCCATCCAAACCAGCGGCTTGTCATATCCATTGCGATAGCGCATGCGCTGGATGTTTTCATCCAGGTTGTAGGCTGGGCCGTCGGGAGCCACATCGATCAGCTTCACCGTAAAATCCGTGTCCTTCGCGTCGGAAGATACATAGAGCGTCACGTTGATTGGGCCACTGACTTCCGTGCCTTGCTTGAATGGCTCGGTGGTGTACACCAGAATGTCATTGCGCGTTTCCATTTGCCGCTGATCAAACGCGCCAGGGTGTACCGCATTGCCTTCGCAGCACACGTTGCCTCCGTGCGTGGGCACCGGATTCATAGGATCGTAAGTGAACTGGTCGCCGACGTCCCGCTTTGGAGGAGCCACGGATAACAAGCCATCCCCATACAGGCTGCTCGCTTTGCCGTCGCTCGACAGATAAAAACTCAGCGGCTGTGCGCCTTCTGGCGGCCACGTGTTGGAGGTCTCCCAGCGATTCTCTCCCATCACGTAGTAGCGAACCTTTGGCATCGTTTCCAGCACGTGATTCTCTTCGCCCTTCAGAAAGTGGTCGAACCAGCCGTACGTCAGCGCGTCGACATTGATGTGCGCATCGCCCATGTCGCGTTCGCCGACAACGGTATGATCCGTCGCGCGCCAGTAGCCGCAGTGGCCGGTGGGCGCAATCACCGCGTACTGCTCGTTGGCAATATCCGGACGCGCAGTCTTGCGCACGAAGTTGTAGGCTGCCAGGTTGGGACCGATCGACACGTCGTACCACGACATCCACCAGAAGCCAGGCACGTTGATCTTCATGCTGTCGTTCCACAAGCCGCCTTTGTACCATGCGGGATCGTTGGGAGCGCGCTCAATCATGGCGCCACCCGTGGCGATTCCCGGCATATGATCCGCGAAAATTCCTTGCGGCCCATTCACCGCTTTGATGATGTCCATCTCCGGCAGATGCCACAACGCTTTTGACCAATCGACGGGCGGAAAGTGCGGCGCAAGATCGAAGGCTCTCGACTCTTGGATTAGATCGGCCTGTGAGGTGTCCCCAGCAAACATGGGTCGCACCGAATTCTGCACGCCATACAGCCAGTCGATAAACAGCATTTGGACCGCACCGCCGCGATACCAGTTTCCCTGCTCGTAGTAGGGGCCAACGCGACCCACGCCGGCGCCAAATCCCATTGGAATAAACGCCGCGTCCGCTGGATTTCCCATCGCCGTCACTGCCAGTTGCCATTCCGCGGTCGAAGAACATCCGATCGTTCCGACCTTGCCGTTCGACCAGGGCTGCTTTGCGATCCAGGAAAATTCGTCGGATCCGTCACTCAACGGCGGTCCCAGGATGTCGTAATTTCCCTGCGAAAAAAACTGCCCGCGCTCGTTGATCTCCACATAGGCATAGCCGCGCTTCACGGCATTCAGTTCTGCACTCATGTTGCGGGGCGCACCCAGGTCAATGTTCCAATAGTTAAAGTTGTACGGAGTGCGCACGAAGATGGCGCCGTACTTTTTCGATTCGTCCTTCGGGCGATAGATGTCGGCTGCCATCAACTTGCCATCGCTCATCGGGATCATCACCTTGCGATCGATGATGGCCACGGATTCCAACTCTTTTTCCAGCGCGTTGTTCTCCGCAATCTGCGCATCTTGTGAATCGCCTCTGCGCTGAGCCAACAGGCTTGGCGGAACGCAAAGGGCGGTAGTCAGAAGAGCCGAAGCAAGCAAGCAGCAGGCAATTGTGTTTCGCATATTGAGGTCTCCATGAAACGTGTCAGTCAATCAGCGCGCAACAGCAGTCGTAGTTTAGGCGTCTTCCGCAGGCAATTCAAAATTAATCAGGTTCTTGCGGAATCCGTGCGTTTTCCAGGCGCCGAAGCTGATTCCAGCTGCCATCCAGATCACGCCTGCAAGGATGGCGGTGTGGCTCAGATTCAGCCAGAGCAAGAGGCAGATACAGAACCCAGCAACCGGCGGTATAAAGTGAGTGATCTTCTTTTCTTCCGCGCGAACAAAGTAGTGCACGAAAGCGGCGGCATTGACGCCCATAAACGCGATCAGCGCGCCGAAGTTCAACATTTCAGCGCCCAGTGCATAGCTCATAATGAAGGCTCCGGCCAGCGCGATCAGACCGACAAAAAGAACATTGTTCCGTGGGACATGCCGCTTCGGATCGACTTTGCCGAAGAATGATTTCGGCAGCGCCTCGCTGCGACCCATCCCGTATAAAAGTCGTGCCGCGCCCAGTTGCGCCCCCATTCCGGAGCCGAAATTGGCCACCAGCAACGTGAAGCCGACGATGATAAACATTGGGTGCCAGGCCCGTGCGGCAACGTGAACGAAGGCCGTGTCGACATTGGGAAATGCTTCCGACGCGGGCCAGATGAGCTGTGCCGCATACACCTGGATGGCCGAAAGAATGCCAATCACCAGACAGGTCAGCACCGTTGCCAGCAGAATATTTCTTCGCGGGTTCTCCACTTCTTCTGACAACGTCGAAATACCATCGAATCCGATATAAGTCAGCACCGCAATCGAGGTACCGCCGAGGACTGCTTTGGTGTTCCATGTAGCGGGATCGTAAAAGGGGTGCAAGAAGAAGTCAGTTCCGCCATGATGGCCGAAAATATAACGTGCGGCGACCACGAAGAAGATCGCGATCACCACGCCCATCGCCACCGCTAAACCGAAATTCACGTGGGAGGAACTCTTGACGCCCTGGATATTTAATCCAGTAAAGACCGCCGCAAAGAAGACTGCCCATGCCCAGTAGGCAACATGCGGCGCAAACACATGGGCCTGCTGGCTACACCAGATGATGCAGATCATCGGATTCAGCAGGTAGTCCATCACCATGCCCCAACCCGTGATGTAACCCAGCGCGGGACTTATTTCCTGGCCGACATAGGTGAACGCGGAACCGGCGCTGGGATAGACCCTCGCCATGCGGCCATAGCTGATGGCCGTAAACAGCATGGCGACCATGGCAATCAGTATGGTGGTGACCGCATACCCATGGCTTCGGTCGCTCAACACGCCGAACACAGACATGGGAGCGACTGGTTGAACCACAATCACGCCATAAAGAACCAAATCCCATAGGGTGAGACTGCGGCGCAAACGAGCAGCGCCGCCGACCGGAGCGCTGTTTTTGTTCTCCATGGACAATCCTTAACGAGTTATTTGTATCCCTTCCAATGTAAACGTTGATTGCATCGTTTTATTGCTGAATCTTCGTTTCTGCTGCGTTTGGGCTTTTCTCGACCTGGGAGGGGGTGGGCAGTTGTGATGTGTCCCACCCTCCTCCCAGAGAACCCACCAGCGCCACAGCCCCCGTCATCTGTTCGATCTGCAAATTCGCCAGAGTCTGCTGACCGAACAGCAGCGTAGTCTGCAACGTGACCACGTCAATATAGGGATCGAGACCGGTTTGATAGCGCGCCATTTCAAGGTCCAAGGCCGCCTGGTCGGATGCAACCGCCTGCTGCTGCTGCTGAATCTGGTGCGACAATATGCGAACTTGGGCGAGGTAGTCTTCTACCTGCTGAAATGCAGTCAGCACGGTTTGGCGATAGTTGGCCAAATCGGCGTTGTAGACGGCCACGTACTGGTGAAGCGCCGGGTTCAGGGAAGCATTGAAGAGGGGCTGAGAAATGGTAGGGCCGATGGACCAAAAGCGGCTCGGCCAATCGAATAGATGGGAGAAGGCGGAGCTTTCCGTGCCTCCACTTGCGGAGAGAGTCAGGTTCGGATAGAAGGCGGCATGGGCGACGCCGATTTGCGCATTGGCTGCCGCCATGGAGCGTTCCGCAGCGGCAATGTCCGGTCTCCGCTGCAGCAGTTGCGATGGCACGCCGATGGGAATCGGCGGCGGCGCAGTTGTCAGCGGCCTGACCGGAATGGAGAAATTGGAAGCCTGCTTGCCCACCAGCACGGCGATGGCATGTTCGTACTGCGCCCGTAACACCTGCAGGTTGGTGGCGTTCGACTCGGCGGTCTGGAGCGTCGCCCGCGCCTGGACGACAGAGATCTTGTCGCCCACACCTGTTTCATACTGTGTCTGCGTCAACTGCAGCGCGTCTTTATCCGCCCTGATGGTGTCTGTATACAAGTGGATCAAGGCGTCCTGTCCGCGGATCTCGAAGAAATATTCGGCCAGGGTGATCTGCTCGCTCAGTCGCTCATTCTCCAGATCGGCGGCTGTGACCTGGGCGCTGTATTCGGCCGCGCGTACCTCGTTTCGGATTTTCCCCCACAGATCCGGCTGCCAGGAAACAGTGGCAGGAAGGGTGTAGAGGGTAAACAGCTTTCCAGGGTTGGCTTGTGTGGAGTTCGTCAGGTTGCCCGACGATCGGGAACGAGTGAAGGACGGAGTTCCCGTAGCGGTCGGAAAATACAGCGCGCGGGCTTCACCCACCACCGCGCGAGCTTCCATATAGTTTTCGAAATACAATTTGATGTTCTGATTGTTGATGTTCAGCTGATCTTCCAGGGCATTCAATTCGGGCTCGTGGAAAACCTGCCACCAGTTGCCCCGAAGCATCGCGTCTTGTGGCCGCGCGACTGTCCAGGTTCCCGAAGCCGCGCTTTGTGAAGCTTGCGCGAGCGGAGCCTCTTTATACACCGTCGGAGCTTGCGTGATCGGTGCGTGATACTTCGGTCCAACGACACACCCTGTCACCGCGCAGCACATCAGCGCTGCGATCCACACGCCGAGGGCGCTCAAACATCGCCGCGCATCCGGGCCCTGTTGCCTGTCCGCTGCTGGCCTTATCATGGCGACTTTCATCATAAGAATCCTGCCTTGCTTCAATCTCTCGACTCGCAATCGGCCTCAGGCCGATGTACGCACTACATCCTGTTGCTTACGACGTGGCCTCGCCCATTGGGGCGGCTAGCGTGTCGTGATTTCTGCCCAACATGCGCAGCCGCAACCGGTCCATGTACAGATAAATTACGGGCGTAGTGTACAGAGTCAGCGCCTGGCTGACGATTAAACCACCCACGATGGTAATTCCCAGCGGCCGGCGCAATTCCGAACCCGTTCCGGTGCCGAAAGCCAGCGGCAGTGCACCAAAAAGAGCCGCCATTGTCGTCATCAGAATGGGACGGAATCGCAGCATGCAGGCTTCAAAAATTGCATCGGCGGTGCTCATGCCCTCGCGTTCGGCCACCAGCGCAAAGTCGATCATCATGATCGCGTTCTTCTTCACAATGCCGATCAGCAGCACAATTCCGATAATCGAGATCACGTTCAAATCAATCTTGAACAGCATCAACGCCAGCATCGCGCCGACGCTGGCCGAAGGCAGCGTGGAAATGATGGTCAGCGGATGCACCAGGCTCTCATACAGAATTCCAAGCACGATGTACACGGCCAGCAATGCCGTGATCACCAGGATGGGTTCTGTTTTCAGCGATTGCTGGTACGCCTGAACGGTTCCGGCAAAAAAACCGCGCAAGCTGGACGGGGTGTTGAGCCGCGCCTGCATCTGGTTGACCAGCCGCGTCGCATCGCTCAGAGACATCCCCGGCGCCAGGTTGAACGAGACAGTCACAGATGGAAACAGCCCCGTATGATTCACTTGTAGCGGCGTGCTACCCGCTTGTGCTGTGGCGACGGCGCTGAACGGAACGGTGCCATTGGTGTTTGCGGAAGGGTAAATGTAGTTCAGCCCTTCCGGCGATTGCCAGTATTGCGGAGCTACCTCCAACACCACGTAATATTGGTTCAGTTCCGTGTAGATCAGCGAAACTTCGGACTGCCCGAACGCGCTGTATAAGCTGGAATCCAGCGATTGCGACGTGAGACCCAGCCGGGCCGCTGTGGTGCGGTCATAGGTAATATATTCTTCCAATCCTCCGTTTTGCTGGTCTGTATTGACATCCTGGAAACCCGGCAGCTTCTTCATATTTTCCAGCAGGATTGGTCCCCACTTGCTTAAGTCCTGTACATTGTCCGACTGCAGTGTGTACTGGTAGAGCGCCGCACTACCTCGGCCCCCGATACGCAAATCCTGCGCCGCCTGAAGAAATGCGGAGGCCACCGGCAGCCGGTTCAACTTGGGGCGCAGCCGGTTGATTATCTGCGCCGCGCTCACCTTTCGCACATCCAGCGGCTTCAGCGCGATGTAAATAAAACCGCCGTTCCCGTTGCCGACGTATGCATTTACATTCGCCACCGCCGGGTCGGCCTTGATCACCCCAACCAATCGCTTGATGGAATCGTTCATCACCGCAAACGAGGCGTCCTGTGGGCCTTGTACGCCGCCAATCAAAGCCCCCGTATCCTGCTGGGGGAAAAAGCCCTTGGGAATCTTCACCATCACCACCACATTCAGCGCAATCACCAACAGCAGCACAATCAAGGTTAGAAAAGGATTGTCCAGGACCCAGGTCAGGGAATGGCGATAGGTCGTCAACAACCCTTCGAAGAATCTTTCGCTCGTCCGATACAGCGCGCCATGTTGCTCCGTCTTGTGCTCCTTCAGGATGTAGGCGCACATCATGGGAGTTGTGGTCAGCGAGATGACCATCGAGATGATAATTGCAGTCGAAAGCGTCACTGCAAATTCACGAAACAGTCGACCCACAATTCCACCCATCAGCAAAATGGGGATAAAAACGGCAATCAGCGACATGCTGATAGTGAAGATGGTCGATCCTATCTCTCGCGAACCCTTCAATGCCGCGGCGAACGGCGTCATCCCCTGTTCCAGGTGGCGGGAAATATTTTCCATCACAACAATCGCGTCATCCACCACAAACCCGGTGGAAATGGTCAACGCCATCAGTGAAAGATTGTCCAGGCTATAGCCAAACACCCACATCACCGCGAAAGTACCAATCAGCGATACCGGCACAGCAACTGTAGGGATCAGTGTCGAATGCCAGTTCCGCAGGAATACAAAGACAACCAGGATCACCAGGAGTACGGAGATGATCAACGTCTGCTCCACATTGGTCACCGAGGCTCGGATTGTCGTCGTCCGGTCGAGAACAACAGTGGTCTTGATCCCTTGTGGAAGGATGGACTGGAGAAACGGTAGCTGGCTGCGGATCAATTCGTTGGTCGCAATAATGTTGGCGCCGGGCTGCCGAAAAATAATGACTGTTACCGACGGAATGCCGTTCAGATAGCCGGCATTGCGTATGTTTTGTGCCGAATCCACAACCGAGGCGACATCGGATAAGCGAACAGCCTGACCATTGTGGTAGCCAATAATCAGGGGCCTGTATTGGGCCGCTTCTGAAATCTGGTCATTATCGAGAATGTCCGCGGTGACATTGCCGTCGGAGAGCTGCCCTTTCGCCAAATCGGAATTCTGCAAGCTTAAAACCGAACGCACGCTGTTCAGCGTGAGTCCGTAGCTATTCAGTTGCGCGGGGTTGACGTCCACCCGAACCGAAGGCAAAGATCCCCCACCGACAATGACCTGCCCCACTCCCGGAATCTGAGACAGCTTCTGCATCATCACGGTCGATGCTTCGTCGTATAGCCTCCCCCTGCCGTATTTGTCTGACGTCAGCCCGAGGATCATGATGGGCGCATCGGAGGGATTGGTCAGGCGGTAGCTTGGATTCGAAGGAAGATTGGCGGGCAGATAGGTCCGCGCCGCATTGATCGCGGCTTGCACGTCCCGCGCCGCGCCGTTGATGTCGCGGCTAAGGTCGAACTGCAGTGTGATCGAAGTGTTTCCAAGCTGGCTGGACGAAGTCATCTCCGTGATCCCAGCGATATGCCCCAACTGTCGTTCCAGGGGCGTGGCCACCGAAGAAGCCATGATTTGAGCGCTGGCGCCAGGCAGGCCGGCTTGTACGGAAATTGTAGGAAAGTCAATCTGCGGCAACGGAGAAACCGGCAGAACGGTGAAGGCGATCGCTCCTGCAATGGCGATTGCAATGGTCAGCAAAGTGGTCGCGACCGGGCGTCGGATGAAGGGTTCAGAGATGTTCATGCCGGGCCTGCCTGCGGTTCATTTCCCGCATTGCGCATTTTCTTCGAATGCGCCAAACGCTGTGCCAGGTTGTCGAAGAAAATGTAAATGACCGGCGTCGTATACAGCGTCAATACCTGGCTCAACAACAGCCCGCCCACCATCGCGATGCCCAGGGGTCGCCGGATTTCCGATCCGTACCCATGCCCGAAAGCCAACGGAATGCCCGCCAGCAACGCTGCCATCGTCGTCATCATGATGGGGCGGAACCGCAGCAGGCAGGCATCATAGATCGCGTCGGTCGCGTTCTTTCCGTGCTGCCGCTCGCCCTCCAGCGCAAAATCGACCATCATGATGCCGTTCTTTTTCACAATGCCGATCAGCAGGATGATGCCAATAATCGCGACGACGCTCAGGTTCTGCCCAAACAAAATCAGCGCCAGCAGCGCGCCAACACCGGCGGACGGCAACGTCGAAAGAATCGTGATCGGATGGATAAAGCTTTCGTACAACACTCCAAGAACGATGTACACGGCTACCAGTGCAGCCAGGATCAGCAACGCCTCGTTCGAAAGTGAACTTTCAAATGCCGCTGCGGTTCCCTGGAAGGCGGCCTGCACCGTGGGCGGCATGTCCAGATTTTTCTGCGCTTTTTGAATAGCTGTAATGGCGCTCCCCAGGGCTGCATTCGGACCCAGGTTGAATGAAACTGTGACAGCAGGGAATTGTCCTTGATGGTTGATCGACAGCGATTCTGTGCTCTTTACGAAATGGCTGAAGGCGCTGAGTGGGACCGCGTTGCTGAGGGTCGTGCTGGTGGCTGTGTTCGGCGAGCTGGTCCCTGTACCGCTGGTGCTTTTTCCAGTCAATGGGTTTGTCGGCGGGTTCAGAATACCCGAGGATGGAGTGTAGAGGACGCCCGTCGTCGTCGCGTTCGAGCCCGCCGAAGCCGATGCCGACGATGCGTACGAAGAGGTGGCTCCCGCGCCCGATGCGCCGGAGGATGCGTTCGCCTGGATGTAGATCTTGCTCAGCTTCTCTGGATCTTTCTGGAACTGCGGCTGCGCTTCCATGATCACGTGATACTGATTCAGCTGCGTGTACATGGTGTTGATCTGGCGCTGGCCAAAGTTGTCGTAGAGAGTGTTGTCGATGGTTGCCGGGGCAATGCCCAGTCGCGAAGCCGTCACGCGATCAATCGCCAGCGTAACCGCGAGTCCGCCCGTCTGCTGATCGGTGGCCACATCTTCCAGCTCCGGCAACTGATCCAGTTTGGCGATGAAACGGTTCGTCCATACATTCAGCTCATCGACGTTCGGATCTTCCAGCGTGTACTGATACTGAGTGCGGCTCACTCGGTCATCGACGGTGATGTCCTGCACCGGCTGCATATACAGCCGAATTCCTTCCACCCGCTGCAATTTCGAGTTCAGCCGCCGAATCACATCCGAGGCGCTCAGACTGCGATCCGACAGAGGTTTCAGATTGATCGACATGCGCCCGCTATTCAGCGTTGTGTTGGTGCCATCGGCGCCAATAAAGGATGACAGGCTTTGCACTGCGGGGTCTTGCAGGACAATTTTGGCCACTTCCTGTTGCTTCTTCGCCATCGCCGTGAATGAAATGCTTTGCGGGGCCTGTGAGATGGCCTGGATCACGCCGGTATCCTGCACCGGAAAGAATCCCTTGGGAATGACGATGTAGAGAAGAATCGTCAACACCAACGTTCCCACCGCCACCAGCAGCGTGGCCGTCTGGTACTCCAGAACCACCTTCAGCGTGCGTCCGTAAAACGCGATCATGCGTTCAAATACGCGTTCCGAGGCCTGATAAAAGCGGCCCTGCTGCGACTCTGACGTGTGCCGCAGAATGCGGGAGCACATCATTGGCGTCAGGGTCAGGGAGACGGCTGCGGAGATGATGATGGTTACGGCCAGGGTGACGGCGAATTCGCGGAACAGACGACCGACAATGCCTCCCATAAACAGCAACGGAATCAGAACGGCAATCAGCGATACCGTCAAAGAAAGAATGGTGAAGCCAATTTGTTCCGCGCCCTCTAACGCCGCCTGCATGGGGGAGTGGCCTTCTTCCAGGAAGCGCGATATGTTTTCAATCATCACAATGGCGTCATCCACCACGAATCCGGTGGAGATGGTGAGCGCCATGAGCGAAAGATTGTCGAGGCTGTAGCCCAGTGCGTACATTGCCGCAAAGGTTCCCACAATGGAGAGGGGCACGGCCACGCTGGGAATAATAGTCGCCGACAAATTGCGAAGAAATAAAAAGATGACCAGGACCACCAGAACGATGGTCAGCATCAATTCGAATTCCACGTCCGAAACGGATGCTTTGATGCCGGTCGTTAGATCGGTCAGCGTGGTGACATCGATTCCTGCCGGTAACGTCGCTTTCAGCTGCGGCATCAATCGCGTGATGCTCTTGACGACGCTGATGGTGTTTGCACCCGGCTGGCGTTGAATATTCACAATCACAGCCGGAGTTTCGTTCATCCATGCGGCTTGCTTGGTGTTCTCGACCCCGTTGACGACGTTGGCCACGTCCTTCAGCAGCACCGGCGAATTGTTCCGGTACGCGATGACAATGTCCTGGTAGTCGCCGCTGGTCACCAACTGGTCGTTGGCATCAATCTGATAGTCCTTCTTGGGTCCGTCGAAGTTGCCTTTGGCGGCATTCACGCTCGCCTGCGTCAACGCCGTGCGCACCGCTTCAACATCGATTCCGTAGGATTCCAGTTGTGCCGGATTCAACTGGATTCGCACCGCCGGTTTTTGGCCGCCGCTAATGCTGACCAGGCCGACCCCATTCAGCTGCGAAAGCTTCGGAACCAGGCGCGTATCCACCATGTCTTCCACTTGCGGCAACGGCATGGTTTTTGAAGACACGGCCAATGTCAGCACCGGCGCATCGGCAGGATTCGTCTTGTTATAAATCGGCGGCGCCGGCAGGTTCGACGGCAGATAACTTTGCGCGGCGTTGATGGCGGACTGCACCTCTTCCTCGGCGATATCCATTTCGAGGCTCAGGTTGAACTGCAGGACAATTACAGAAGTCGCGCCGGAGCTGGTCGACGTCATTTGGCTCAGACCTTGCATCTCGCCAAACTGACGCTCCAGGGGGGCAGTCACGGTGGTCGCCATCACATCCGGGCTGGCCCCGGGATAAAAAGTCACCACCTGAATCGTCGGGTAGTCCACTTCTGGCAACGCGGAGACCGGCAGCTGGGTATAGCTGACGATACCGACCAGCATGATCGCGGCCATCAGCAGCGAGGTCGCTACTGGCCGCAGAATAAAAGGGCGAGAAGGGTTCACGGAGCGTTGCTCCCGCTCGTGGTGGCCGGAAGCGGCGTCTTTGAGAGCACGACTTTCGATTTATCTTGGAGCTTTTGAAAGCTGCTGTCCGCGATGACATCTCCGGGATTGACTCCCTCGACCACCGTCTCTCCGGATTCCGAAATACCTGTCTTCACATTCTGCATATGCGCCGTGCCGTCGCGGATCACAAACACATAAGAGATATCGCCGTTCTGCTGGACCGTCGAGCTGGGTACCAGAGTGACGCCGCGAAGGGTATTCACCAACAGTTTTGTATTGACGAAGAGGTTGGGAAAGAGCCCGTCATTTTTATTTGGAAAAATTGCGCGCAGCTTCACCGTTCCCGTGGTTGTATCGATCTGGTTATCGATGGTTTGCAGTTTTCCGGTGGCGATTTTCGATTCGTTGCCGCGGTCGAACGCAGTGACTGGCAGGGCTTGTCCGTGACGCATTTGCGCCATCACCTGGCCAACATTGTCTTCCGCAATCGTAAAGACAACGGTGATCGGGTCAATCTGCGTAATCACCACCAAAGGCGTTGTGCTGTTCGCCTGCACCACGTTTCCTGGATCGACCAGCCGCAGGCCCACCCGGCCTGAGATCGGCGCGGTCAGATGGCAAAACGCAACCTGGACTTCGTCATACTGCACCACTCCCTGATCAACTTTGACCGTGCCCTCATCCTGCAGCACCAGCTTTTGCTGGTCTTCCAGGATTTGCCTGGCAATGGCATTGCGCGCCCACGCCGCCTGGTATCGCTCCAGGTCCATCCTGGCCTGCGCCAGCAGGTTGGTGTCGCGTTCCAACGCACCCTGGGCCTGCAACAGTTGCGCTTGATAGGGTCGCGAATCGATGTCAATCAGCGGATCGCCGCGGCGTACCGTCTGACCTTCGCGGTAATGCACTTCCGATACCAAACCAGTCACCTGGCTGGTAATCGCGTCCGTGTAGACCGGGGTCACGGTCCCGATTGCGTCCAGGTAAACTCCGATATCCCCCTTCTTGGCGGTTGCGGTCGTTACCGTCACCGGCCCCATGGTTGCGCCCCTGCCAGACGGCGCTTTGGCGGCCTGTTGATGGTGCAGAACCACCCAGAAAAGAACACCAAACAGCAGCAAAATCAAGACCCAGATCAGAATGCGAACCGTATGGGAGCGGTGCGACTCGGGTCTGGGAGGGGGCAATGGATGGTCCGGCCCAACGTGCGAAGCGGGAGCTTCTTGTGCCAATTCGTCCTTTTCCATCTTATTCAGGGTCGCTTTCCAGCGTATTTTTTCGAAACTGCGGCACGGCTCCGCCGACAGCGCAACTTCAAGTGTACGGAACAGTTTTGCGGCAATGAATGAATAGACGAAATGGGTGCCAAATAAGATTCAGCCCGGCCAACGTCGGCGAAAAAGAAATCGAGCTTATTTAAGATGCACGGAGTGAAGTCCGCGATGGATAAGGAAGGGAAAAAATGATGATTTGGAGGGGCTGAAAAGCAGCGTTTCTTGGGGGAGGATGAGAATTCCAGGGCGGCGAGATCGACTTCGCACGCCCTGGAGAAATCAGTGTAGATCTAGGCGGCGGCTTGAACATTGACCCGTTCAGAAATCTGAGTCAGCAGCTTGTCGGCGTTGGCTTCTTCCTTTTCGATCGAAAGCAATACCCGCGAGTCATCGGTCAGGCCAAGCAGGTCGGCCCAGCGACGCAGCGTTCCGTAGACGGCAATCTCGTGGTGCTCCACTTGCTGGGCAGCACCAATCAGAGCCACGTTGCGGATCGAAGGATCGATCACGTCTTTCATCGTGTCGGAGGCTTCGGTGGTGAGTCCATCCATCACCTTGCAGGTCTCTGTGTCGGCTTTGCCGTTATTCTTCTGGAGCAGTTGCTGCACCTTCGCAACATGCCCCCTGGTTTCTTCAAGATGGGCGCGAAATGCGGATGACAATTCAGGGTCGGTGGATTTTTCTATCAGATCCGGCAAAGCCTTGGTAATCTTCTGCTCCATGTCCAATGTCTTCTTTAAATTGCTGATGTAGAGGGTGCGGAGATCTTCGATATTCGCTGACATCAATTTCATAAATCTTCCTTTCGAAGTTTGAGGGTGCGTGGGGGTCGTAGTTGAGGGTGCGCTCATGCAAGAGGCGGAACGCCTTCGTCCCAACGTCTCTACGAGCTTTCTCTCCCTGATTACCTTGGATGCCCGCCGCCCAGCGATATTTTCCTGACGCATGCATTCGATGTTGAGCAGACGCAATTAGTTTGCGAAACGAATTCGTGAAGCTTTCTGGGCAAACAGGAAGCCGCAGAGTATCGTCTCGCCAGTATCGAAACCCTACCGCGGCTCGCTATACTAGAGGTTCAGTAGCAAATGCCTATGGCCACGCATTTAGATGAAATCCTGGCGGTGACGCGACGCGATGTCGAGCGCCGAAAGCAGTCCGCAAATCTGCCTGATTTGGAACATCGCGCCGCCGCGCACGTTCCCAGAGGCTTTGCCGCGGTGTTGCGTCGTCACGCGACCGGCCAGCCGGCGATCATCGCGGAACTGAAAAAGGCATCTCCCTCTAAGGGACTCATTCGAGCCGAGTTTCACGTCGCTTCTCTTGCAACCCGTCTCGCAAACGCAGGAGCCGCCGCCCTTTCAGTTCTGACGGAAAAGCATTTTTTTCAGGGAAGCCTTACCAACCTGGAAGAGGCGTCGCGGGCGGTCGCCATTCCTTGCCTGCGCAAAGACTTTATCGTGGATGAATTCCAGATTCTGGAGGCGCGCGCCTCCGCTGCCGACGCAATTCTGCTGATTGCGGCCGGCCTGGACGATTCTGCGCTGAGACAACTGACGAACGCCGCCCACGCACAGCAGTTGGATGTGCTGTGCGAAGTCCACAATACTGAAGAATTAGCGCGCGTCCTCGATCTTGGCTGTGATGCGATCGGCGTGAACAACCGCAACCTGCATACGTTTGAAGTGCGATTGGAAACCTCTCTGGAACTCTCCTCCAGCCTGCCACAGGGCACCGTCCGCGTCTCGGAAAGCGGGATTCACACTGCCGCCGACATCGCGAGTCTTCGGGCAGCGGGATTCACCGCATTTTTAGTGGGCGAATCGTTGATGCGGCAAGCCGATCCGGAGCAGGCTCTGATGCGCTTGCTATCAGCCCCAGTCGCACCTGCGGAGGTCCCCGCATAAGGCGGCCGCCATGTGGATAAAAATCTGCGGGATCACATCTCTCGAAGATGCAAAGGCTGCAGTAGACGCTGAGGCGGATGCCGTCGGTTTCGTCTTTGCCGCCAGCCCGCGTCGCGTCACGCCAGAGGCTGTCGGAGAAATTACCCGTGCACTTTTTTTCAATATTGAGAAGATCGGAATCTTCGTTGATTCTTCGATGGATGAAATCGTTGCCACCTTCGAGACCGCTGGACTGACCGGAGTGCAGCTTCATGGCGAATATTCGCCAGACCATCTGTCGCAGTTGCGGATGCGGATGAAGGGAAAATTTCTCCCCGTGCGCGTGGTATCCGTTGTGCCCTACGATGGAGATGCCGTCAGCTTTGCGCGCCGTTTGCAATCGCTGGCTGCGCTGCCGGATACCGATGATGGCCCAAACGCCGTGCTTGTCGACACGCGTGTGGGCGATAAGGTTGGAGGGACGGGGATTCCGTTCGATTGGAGCACGGCGCAAGACGCTTTCCATCAGCACGCCGCAAATCTTCGGTTGATTGCCGCTGGAGGCTTGCACCCGGGGAACGTCCGCCAAGCCATTCAAACCATGCGTCCCTGGGGGGTGGATGTTTCCAGTGGCGTCGAAAGTGTTCCGGGCAGAAAAGATCATCAGCGAGTGAAACACTTTATTCGGACGTCGCGAGCAGCAGGCGTCGAGTTTCAAGATGCGACACAACGATAGAGGGATGGAATGGCAGAACAGAATCGAACGGTAATTGCGACGCCCCGGATGGAGGATACTCCCGGTCGCTTCGACGCCTACGGCGGCCGTTATGTGCCGGAAACTTTGATGGCGGCCCTGCAGGAACTTGAGGCTGCCTACGCAGATGCGCAGCGCGACCCGGCATTTGCCAGCGAGTTGTCCTCCTTGCTGCATCACTATGCAGGCCGGCCCACACCGCTCTACTACGCCTCGCGACTGACTGAATCGCTGGGTGGCGCCAAAATCTATCTCAAGCGCGAAGATCTGCTGCACACCGGCGCGCACAAGATCAACAATTGCCTGGGTCAGGGCCTACTCGCGCGTCGCATGGGTAAACGCCGCATCATTGCAGAAACCGGCGCCGGCCAGCATGGCGTTGCCACCGCGACCGTATGCGCGTTGTTCGACATGGAATGCATCGTCTATATGGGTCATGAGGACATGCGCCGGCAGGAGTTGAATGTCTACCGCATGCGCCTGCTCGGTGCCGAGGTGCGCAGCGTCCATGCCGGCTCCGCCACGCTGAAAGACGCGATCAACGAAGCCATGCGCGACTGGGTGGTGAATGTGCGCACCACGCATTATCTTCTGGGCAGCGTGCTCGGCGCTCATCCTTACCCCACCATGGTTCGCGATTTTCAACGGGTCATCAGCCTCGAAGCGCGCAGGCAGATACTCGAAGCCGAGGGCCGCTTGCCCAATGCTGTGTTGGCCTGTGTTGGCGGCGGTTCCAACGCCATCGGCGCATTTTACGAATTTATTCCGGATAAAAACGTGCGATTGATCGGCGTAGAAGCCGGCGGTCGTGGCCTTGCGCTTGGCGAACATGCGGCCCGGTTTCAAGGCGGCGTGCCCGGCGTCCTGCAGGGCACTTATTCCTACGTATTGCAGGACGAAGGGGGGCAAATTTCAAACACTCATTCTGTATCCGCGGGTCTCGATTATGCGTCCGTAGGCCCGGAACACGCGGCGCTGCACGATTCAGGACGCGCCCAGTACGTCTCCGCCTCAGACGAAGCTGCGCTGCAGGCCACTGTGAAGCTTGCCCGCCTGGAAGGAATTCTGCCCGCACTGGAAAGTGCCCACGCTGTGGCAGAGGCGATACGGATCGCGCCTACTATGAACCGCAACGATATTCTTCTGATCAATATTTCGGGTCGTGGCGACAAGGATATGGGTATCCTGGCGCGCGAACTCAAGTTGAAGGGAGCGTGACCGATGGCCATTCAATTTCACAATCAGCCTGGCCTGGTCGTGTATCTCACGATCGGCGACCCTGACCTTGCCACCAGCAAGAAAATTGCACTGGCGGCCATCGATGCTGGCGCGGATGTGTTGGAACTGGGCGTCCCGTTCAGCGATCCGTTGGCGGACGGTCCCGTCATTCAGCGCGCCAGTGAGCGGGCAGTCCGCAACGGAACCCGCCTGCAGGATGTCTTGGCCCTCGCCAGCTCGCTTCGCAAACAGCGTCCTTCCGTCGGCCTGGTCATTTTCTCCTACCTGAACCCCATTTTGCGAATGGGTCTGGAATCGTTTGCGGCCGCCGCGGAAAAGTCTGGCGTGGACGCGGTGCTTGTCACGGACTTAATTGTCGAAGAATCGGAGGAATATCGCGCTGCCCTCAGGAAACATCATCTGCAGCCGATCTTTCTCGCCGCGCCCACCAGTCCGGATTCTCGCCTGGCACGCATTGCAGAATTTTCTGAAGGTTTTATCTACGCCATCTCTCGCGTCGGCATCACCGGAACCCAACAACAGGTTGCCGGCGACGCTCGCGAACTGGTCACACGATTGCGCCGCTACACCAAATTGCCGATCGCTTTGGGCTTCGGCATTTCCAGCGCATCGCACGTCGCCGTGGTCGCCGAATATGCCGATGCCGCCGTTGTGGGCAGCGCCATTGTTGCGCTCATTGAGCAGTCTGGCGCCGACAAGGCACCGGCAGCGGTAGGCAAATTTATTGCTGAACTGCGCGCACCGGTCGCCAGCGAGAGTTCGGTTTCCTGAAAAATTCTCCGCAGTCAATTAGGATGAACATCATTATCTTTTTTCAGGCAGAGCGCCTGCCCGAGTGTCAGCAATCAACTCTGTGAAACTGTCTTGAGGGTGGGCTACATGGATATTGCAGATTGGCGTCAGAAGATCGACGAGCTCGACCGCCAGATCGTACGACTGATCAGCGAACGTGCTTCGGCGGCGCAGGCCATCGGTCGTCTGAAACGCGCAACCGAACTGCCGATTTATGAACCAACCCGGGAAATGACGATTTTTGAGAACGTGCGAAAAAACAATCCAGGTCCTTTGCCGGATATGGAACTGACCCACATCTACGAGCGCATTATCGACGTGATGCGGACCCTGCAGAAAGATGAACTGGCAGCGGCGTTGGCGGACGATCCGCTGAAAGACAGCAAAGTAGAAAATACGACGAAACGAGAACTGAAATGATTGTCGCTATGTTGCATAACGCCACCGAGGAAGAGATCCAGCATGTGCTGGGCCGGATGGTCGAGATTGGCTTCAATGTTCATCGCACCACCGGTACGCAGCAAACCGTCCTGGCGGGTGTAGGTCAACCGGCCAGCTTCGATGTGCAGGATTTTCAGGTGATGGCCGGGGTCGCCGAAGCGCACCGCATCACCTCGCCGTACAAACTCGCCGGCCGGGGATTTCGACCTTCCGGCACTGTCATTCGTTTTCCCAACGGAGTGACTGTGGGCGGCGAAGAGGTGATGGTGATGGCCGGGCCCTGCTCGGTGGAATCGCGGGATCAGATGTTCACCATCGCGCGCCAGGTAGGCGATGCAGGCGCGAAATTTCTGCGTGGCGGAGCCTTCAAGCCGCGTAGCTCGCCGTATTCATTTCAGGGTATGGGCCTCGATGGTCTGCGGCTTCTCCGCGAAGTGGGCGATGCCACCGGCCTGCTGATCGTCAGCGAAGTCATGGAGATTTCTCAGATTGAATTAATGCTTCCCTATGTCGATGTTCTGCAGGTCGGTGCCCGCAATATGCAGAACTTCAACCTGCTGCGCGAGCTTGGCCTGATTCGCAAACCGGTTCTGTTGAAACGCGGTATCGCGGCCACCATTGAGGAGCTGCTGCTTTCCGCCGAATATATTTTGTCTGGCGGAAACTACGACGTGATGCTCTGCGAACGCGGCATCCGAACCTTTGAAACTTATACTCGCAACACCATGGATATTTCCGCGCTTCCCGTGTTGAAGCATCTGTCCCATCTGCCGGTGCTGGCCGATCCATCCCACGGAACCGGTCGGCGCGATATGGTTCCGGCCATGGCGCGTGCTTCGGTCGCTGCCGGTTGCGATGGCCTGCTGATGGAAGTGCACCCCAATCCGGATAAGGCTGTTTCCGACGGCGCGCAATCGCTCTTCCCGCAGCAGTTTGAAAAACTGATGGACGAGTTGCGCATCATTGCCACCGCGGTCGGGCGCAACATCGGCCCACGCGCTCACGAAGCTGCGCTGCACGCCGAAGTGTAGGCAAACGGTGACCGAATCCATCCAGAGCGTCACCATCCTCGGCACCGGCCTCATCGGTGCTTCCGTAGGTCTGGCGCTGCGTGCCAATGGATTTGCCGGCAGCATCCTTGGATGGGATCGCTCTCCGGAAGAAGCCGAGACGGCCCGCGACAAAGGCGCGATCGACTCTGTCGCCGCCGATCCGCTGGCGGCCGCACGCGAAACGGATTGCGTGCTGTTGGCCACGCCGGTCTTCGGCATTCTGGAGTGGATCGAGCGGCTCGCGCCCGTCCTGCAGCAGCACCAGTTGGTCACCGATGTCGGCAGCACCAAGCGAAAAATTTGTGCGCTCGCGGCAGAGGCTTTTTCCTCTCCTGGCGCTGCCTATTTTCTTCCCGGACATCCCATGGCGGGCAAAGAAGTTTTTGGCGCAGCCAACGCCGATGCAAATTTGTTTCAGGGTGCGATCTGGCTGTTCACCTCGCCGGAGCCGAATCCTGACGAGGCGGAGAATCAAACCCTGGGCCGGCAGCGCGCCGACAAGTGGCGCCACTGGGTCGCGCGCATGGGTTGCCGCATGTGGGATCTCGATCCTGTTCGTCACGATGAAATCTGCGCCTGGGCCAGTCATTTGCCGCAAATGCTGGGAACCGCACTGGCCGCGCTTCTTGAAGATACTTTCCCGGAAGATGGCAAGGAGAAGGGAAATCTCGCCAACCCTTCCGACCAGCTGCGGGCCATCGGCGGCCGCGCCATGCATGAGATGACGCGACTCGGCGCCAGCCCCTACTCCATGTGGCGCGATATTGCCCAGACCAACGACGAGGCCATCGCCGCCGCCCTGCTGGCAATGGAACAGCGTCTCGCCTTCATCCGCGAAAACCTCAAACATCCCGAGTTGCGCGAGCAATTCCTCCGCGCCAACCAATTCCGCTCAAGGTTCTAACGGCATTGCATCAGCCTTCGCCGTCGGATAATTTTTCGACCGTAGCCCGCCGTTCCCCCGTTCAATTGTGTCGGACAATTCGCGCAGCAGCGCCGCGCCATCGCCGCGGTAAGCGCTTCCATGTTGGCATGCCAGCATCGACGGATCCAGGCTCGCCAGACGCTCCAGAATTGCTGTTGTATTCACGGCATGTGCGTAATAGTCCATCATCCCGCGCATGGCTTCGCTTGCGGACAGCACTTCTGATTCGGTGACAGGCGGCATTTTGGCTCCCGCCTGCGTGAACAAGTCTCCACAAAGCAGCGTGTTGGTGGATTGGTCGAACAGAACGCCGCAGTCCCAACCATGCGGAACATGCGGAGTGTAAAGCCATTTCATCCGGCGGCCGCCGATGGAAAACTCCTCGCCATCCCCGAAACCGCGGGCTGCTCTGGATGCAAAGTCATTGATCGATGTCAACACGCCGATTTCTGACCCAAACGGTGTCGCCTCAGGCGCCGCTGCCAGAAATTCGTTCAGCGCTCCAAATTCGTCGCTCTCAAAATGCGAGCCGCCAATCCAGCGCAGCTTCTCGATAGGCATCACCTTCCGAATAGCTTCCAGGGTAAAAGGGAAGAGCTTCCGGTATCCGGTGTGGAACAAAATCGGTTCGTCGTCGGCAACCAGGTAAGAATTGAACGAGAACCCTCCTGGTATCACGTCGAGCGGCGTTGAGATGCGATAGATACCCGATGCAACTTCATCAACCCGTGTGCCGCTTTCATTATTTGTGATCATTTGTGTTCTCCCGTGGAGCTCGAATTCGTGGATGCCAATGGGGATATTCTACCGCGATCTTGCCGGCTTTTTCATGGTCCCTCCGCTCCCTCTTCTAGCCTCGCCGGTATTCCTCCGAGCGTATCTACCGATTGCATAATTCACAGACCTTCGCGTACAACGGCAACATGGATGTTTTGACCGCAGCGGAAATGCGCCAGTGCGATGAACGCACGGTTGAGCGCGTGGGCGTCTCCTGGCAGGAGCTGATGGAGGCAGCCGGTTCGCGCGTCGCTGAGTTTGTCGCGCTCCAATATCCCGCGGCGCAGCGCATTCTCATCCTCTGCGGCAAAGGCAACAACGGTGGCGATGGCCTGGTGGCGGCGCGTCATCTGGAGGCTGGCGGTAAGCAGGTGCGACTCATCCTGCTGTCGCCGTTCGAGCAACTGAGCGACGATGCGCGAGCGATGTTTGAAAAGCTGCCACAGACACTCAAGAAATCCAGTATGCTGCTGGCGACCGAAGAAGACCTGCACCGCGTTCCCTTCGAAGACTGTTTCCATGAGACAGACTTATTTCTTGACGCGATTCTGGGCACCGGCTTTCATCCGCCGTTGCGCGGAGTCGCCGCAGCCCTCAAAAATAAGCTTGTGGATCATCCTGCTCCTGTCGTTTCCGTCGACCTTCCCACCGGATGGGACGCCGACTCCACCGCGATGTCCGCGTCCGACGCCTTCCGCTCCGACGCCGTCATCACCTTTACCGCCCCCAAGTTGGCGCACGTCTTTGGCGCGTTGACGCGCGGCCCGGTCGCCGTCGCGCAAATCGGTTCGCCCGCGGAACTCGCCGTGTCGAATACTGGCCTGCACTGGACCGGCGCATCGAAAACCATCATCGAGCAGCCTCGAGCTCTCGATTCCAATAAAGGTCGCTTCGGTCACGTGCTTGTCGTTGGCGGCTCACCCGGAAAAGGTGGCGCAGCAGCCATGGCATCGCTGGCGGCCATGCGTGCCGGTGCAGGTCTCACCACCGCGGCCGTACCTCGCGGCGTCGCAAGCATTGTCGCCGGGTTCGCCCCGGAAATGATGACGCTGTTGCTGGACGAGTCTTTCAGCGGGGCCATTTCGCTCAACAATCTCGACCCGGCGCGGATGGAGAAAATGCTGCGCGGAATCACGACGCTGGCCATCGGCCCTGGCCTTGGCCGCGAGCCGGAGACCGCCGAGTTTGTCCGTGAACTGGTGCTTCATTCCGAGCTGCCGACCGTGCTGGACGCCGACGCACTCAACGCATTTGAAGGACGCACCCATTTGCTCGACGGTTCGAAGCGCCCCCTGATACTCACGCCCCATCCCGGCGAGATGGCGCGCCTGCTCGGGTGCACCATCGCCGACGTCGAACGCGATCGCACGGCCACCGCGCGCACCTTCGCGACCGAACACCATGTGACCCTGGTGCTGAAAGGCTGGCGCACGCTTGTGGCGCATCCCGACGGCAGCATCGCGGTCAATACCAGCGGCAATCCTGCCATGGCCAAAGGCGGCAGCGGCGATATTCTCACCGGCATGGTCGCCGCCCTGGTCGCGCAATTTCCCAAACGCATCCAACAAGCCGTGGAATGCGCGGTGTGGTTGCACGGTGCTGCGGCGGACCTGTTCATGCGCGAACAGGATGAACACACGATGCTGGCGACGGAGATGTTGCAGCATCTCTCGCAGGCCATCCAGACTCCCGTCGAACACGCCAACTTTACCTGGCTCCAGGAGGGACAGCATTGAGCGAGCCAACCACTCGAAGCGAAAAGTTTCGCGTGTTCACCACTCACTCCGCCGAGGAGACCATCGAGGTGGGACGTGAGATCGCGAAGTTCCTCGACCCACCGAAAGTGATGCTGTTGCGCGGAGATTTAGGCGCAGGCAAAACAACGCTGGTGAAGGGAATTGCCGCCGCGCTTGGTGCTGCGGAGCCGGAAGAAGTCACTAGCCCCACATTTACTTTGATCCATGAATATGCAGGTCGCAGCGTGGAGCACGCCAAACTGGGCGAGACCATTCTGCTCTATCACCTGGATTTGTATCGAATCGAAAATCAGCGGCAGTTGGATACGCTGGGCATGGAAGAACTGATGACGCCGCAGAGCGTGCTGTTGATCGAGTGGGGAGAAAAATTTCCCTCCGTCACCGCGCGCTGCGACGGAGAGATCATCATCGAAACCCTGCACGGCGACGAACGCCGCATCACGCTGGCATTCCAGCCGCCGAAAGCTGCCTCTTAAAATCCCATAATGTTGTAACCGCTGTCTACGTGGATCACTTCGCCGGTAATACCGGACGCCAGATCCGAGGCCAGAAATACGGCCACTCCACCGACTTCCGACTGCTCCGTATTGCGGTGTAATGGGGCGCGGTCCGCATGATACTTCAGCATGTCGCCCAGATTGCCAATGCCGCGCGCAGCCAGGGTTTTAATGGGCCCAGCGGAGATGGCATTCACGCGAATATTCTGCTTGCCCAGGTCGCCGGCAAGATAGCGAACCGTGGCTTCCAGCGCCGCCTTGGCGACGCCCATCACCTTATAGTGCGGCACCACTTTTTCCGCGCCATAGTAGGTCATGGTCATGATGCTGCCGCCATCTGTCATCAACGGCGCCGCCGCACGAGACAAAGCGATGAGCGAATAGACGCTCACATCGTGCGCGATGCGAAAACCTTCTCGCGTGGTCTGAAGAAAATCATTCTTCAACTCTTCCGCTGGCGCAAAGGCCACCGAGTGCACCAGGATGTGCAGCTTTCCATGGCGTTGCTTCAAACCGTCAAAGACGCTGGCAATTTCGGCATCGTTCGAGACGTCGCATTGCAAGGCCTCGGCCCCCGGAAGTTCCGCCAGCAGACCGTCCGCTTCCTGCTTCATGCGGTCATTTTGATAGCCGATGATCAGCTTGCATCCGGACTCGTGCAGTTTTTGTGCAATGGCCCATGCAATCGAGCGTTTGTTCGCCAGACCGAAAACCACTGCGATGCGACCGTTCAGTTGCAACATGCTTCCTCCGTGATTGCTCGTTAGGTCGCCGAGGCGACTGCCTTACGCAGAATACCAGTCCATCCGATTTACCCGCCCAGATCGATCAGTTCGACTTTCTCAATGGGGCGGCCCAGAAACCGACTGCCCAGGGTGCGAAACTTGTCGACCGAATCCGTAGCGAAAAAGTGGCAGATCGGCGCGTTCGAGTTGTCTTCCTTCGGAGTGCCAGACAAGGACTTCAATTTTTCCAATTGCCGGCGCACACGTTGCGCGGTACTCTCAGCCGAATCCAGAATCGTCACGTCCTTCGGCAAGGATTCACGTAGCAACGCTCGCAGCAGCGGATAATGCGTGCAACCCAGCAGCACCGTGTCGAGCGCCATCCCGGCCGCTTCGGCTTCCGCTTGCGCTTGCTCCAAATAAATGCGCAGCACCTCCCGTGTGACGGGCGAGTCGATCCATCCCTCCTCGATCAGCGGAACCAGCAGGGGACAAGCTTTTTCGATGCTCCGCAAGCCATGTGCGGCACAGGCGCGCGCATAGGCATGGCTGTCGACAGTGGCCTGGGTTGCGAGCACCAGCACATCGCGCGTTGCACTGGTAGTCGCGGCACTATCGGCGCCGGTCTCGATGACCCCAAGCACGGGCACATGCGCGGCTGACTTGATTGCATCCAGCGCCAACGCGCTGGCGGTGTTGCACGCAATCACCAAATAATCCGCGCCATAGGATTCCAGCAACTGCGCACTCTCAACCGCATAGCGCGCCACCGTCGCTTGCGACTTTGAGCCGTACGGCAGTCGAGCTGTATCGCCCAGGTAGAAGAATTCCGCCGAGGGAATTTGTGGCAGCAGCGCGCGCAGCACGGTCAAGCCGCCAAATCCAGAATCGAACACGCCAATGCGGATTGGGTCTGAAGCCGTCATGGTTGGCTCTCCGCAGGTGCTTTCGCGGACGAATTCGCATCTTGCGAGGCGGATCCATCCGAGCCGGCCGCTCCCGGAACATCATTCGCGGTCAGGTACGTTCGGCTCAAATCTGCATGGCCGGCCAGTGTTTCTCTCGGATGTCCATCGACCAGAAATCTTACCTGGGCAATTTGCGGAAAATTCGCGTGCAGCGTTCCTAAGATGGAAAGCAAGGTCAGGTTCTCTACCAGGATCCCCGATGGATGATGGTCGGCGAAACTTCCGTCCAGGTTGATGACGGCCATCTGTTGCGGATGCGCTGCATTAGACTCGGGAACCGGCAATAGAAAAATGTCGTCGACCGCCACGACTGGCGCCAGCGGATGAGGCGAGTCGCGCTTGGCGTACTCCACAAAAAGATCGTTGAGCAGCGTTCGTGCGCGTGTGGTGATCTCCGCCGGCAACGCAAACTGCTGTTCCACCGGAGCCAGCGATCCATCCTCGTCATTCGCGAACAGCAGTGTCACTTTCACCGGCGCGGCCTCTACCGGGATGGGCATGGGCGCGGAATCTGGAATTGCGGCCAGCCGATCCTGGGCACGCGCGCGCATTCGAATCAGATAGGCAGCCATCAGCACGGAGCTGACCAGCAGAACCCACAGGATCACTTTCTGGTAGCGCGGGATCAAGGCTGCTGCCTCCAGTCACTGCGCCACGCGACCAGTGCGGCATCCAGCGCATCCAGAATTTTCTGTTGGTCGCCAGGGTTACTCAACGGCGTATTTACATCCAGCGGAGCCACCTCAACGTCGACCGCGGGGCACGCCATGCTGTCGAGCGGCCGGATCGACGTTCGTGCGATCAGGACCGGGATGTGTTGCTGTGTCATGGCGGCATCGACGTCCGACTCGAGCCGCAAACTTGAGGTTTCGTACGCCGCCTGGGCGGTTTGCCAGGGCAAGAACGCGCGTCGTGGATCGGATTCCATCATCGGAGGCAGGGAAGACGTAAATAGGTGCACGCCGTTTCCCGTCGAAGTTGCGTGCAGCGAGATGCAGGCGGATGCGCGGGAATGGTTGGCAATCGTGGCGCGCGCGTCGCTGTCAAGCGCAACATCCGAAGTACGAGTCAGGATGGATCGGATTCCGCGAGCATTGAGAGCCGCACGCAATTGCATGGCAAGCGTCAGCGTATAGGTTTTTTCCGGAGTTGCAGGGTCCAGCATGGCGCCCATGTCCGTGCCGCCGTGGGCCGGGTCGAGCAGCACAAGAAATCGCAACTCCGCCGGTCGCGGCTGTGTCACGGCGGGAATGTTCGCCTGCGTCGGCGTGGGCTGCGAGACCGGCTGCGGCTGCGAGGAGGTTGTCGAAGGTGGGGCGGCAGCGGGCTGCGTGCCTGTCTGCGTTTGCGACTGTTGCGCGTGCGCTGTCCAGACACAGCCGCAACACACAATTCCTATCGGCACCCAATTGGAGAGTCCTACCCAGCGGACGCCTCGCATTCTCATCGCTTCTGGTACCTGCCGTTTTGTTGCTTTCGTCTGCCGGTTGCTAATCCAACGCATAGATGGTCAGACCGCTCAACAGTTTTGGATAAAAGTCGGTCGACTTCTGCGGCATTACATCCCCTGCAAATGCTACTTCCCGCAGTTGGTCCAGGGTCACCGGATTCATCAGGAAAGCAATGTCCGCATCTCCCGCGCGTACCTGCTGCATGGCATCGCTGGCCTCGCGCACATAACGCAGGTTGATTTGATCCAGCACAGCCTGCGCAGAAATCCCAAGCACATCTTCCAGCACGATCGAGTGCAGTTGCACCACGTCCAGGCGTCTTTGGCGCTCCGGCTGATCCGTTAGACGAGCTTCAATGGCCGCCTTCTTTGCGGTCAGCAGATGATTCCCGGTCCGCGTCACCGCAACAAAGCTGGTGCCGGTTTTGCCCGCCTTGCCCAGTTCGCCCATAATTTCGGGAACATCTAGGCCAGAGGGCAACGGCCGAATATCGAAATACTCGGCAGCCCGCTTCAGAAACTTCGCAGGATCGAAATCCTTCAATCCGTGGACCACCCGATGCGTGGGCAGAATCGTGAGCCCCTTGGCATCCATGTTCACGAAGGTCATCATGGTGGCGGCCTCCGCATACGGCGGCTGCGGCAGGTTTCCCGCAGGACGCTCCGTCGGCGCGCTGGCTGCTTGTGACGCATGTTCGCGACTGTAGTTCAGCGCAGTTTCATAGCGATGATGGCCATCGGCAATGATCAGCTTCTTGTTCTGCATGGCGCTCAGCAGCAGGTTGATCTTGCTCGGCTCGGATACTTTCCAGACCCGATGCAGCACCCCGTATTCATCCGTCACTTCAATGTCCGGCGTCGGCGGATTGGCAAACAGCAGTTGTTCCGCCGTTAATCCGGGATCGGAATAGAGCATGAAAATCTGGCCAAAATGCGCCCGCGTCGCCCGCAGCAGGTTCAATCGGTCCGACTTCGGCTTGGCCAGCGTCCGCTCATGCCGAAAAACGATTCCCTGGCTGTAGTCGACCAACTCGCCCAGGGCAATAAATCCTCGCCGTTCTTCCGTCGTTCCCGGTGCGCCGGGAACCTCATAGCGCTGGCTGTAGGCATAAATTGCCGACTCATTATCTTGCGTCAGCACGCCTTCTTTGCGCCACTCCGTCAGGTTCTCAGCGGCCCGGGTGTAAACATTGTTTTCTTCAGAATCGAACAATTCCGGCAGGCCTAGAATCACTCGCACCAGGTTGTAAGGGCTGCGCTGATAGTACGACTGCTGCATGGCCGGCGAAATTTTGTCATACGGCTGGGTTACCACGTCTTCGGCGCGGACCAGTCCGGGGTTGTAGCGAAAGGCGCGAAAAGGATAAATGCGAGCCATGGTAAGGGCGAACTCCTGTCAGATCAGGCGCAACTCGCCGCGGCGAGCGGATGATGTGCGACTCTGTTATTCCCGATTCTATCGCAGCGGGTGTTGCCTTCTTGTGGAACGGGCCGCCGAGCGCGTGAAAACAATTTGGAATCCGACCCATGCAGCGCTTGCCGACGGAACCCAGACATAAGACTATGGTGGGAGAAGGCTTGCGAGCGGAATCGAAGCACTGACCGCGAGGCTTTCTTGCAGTGCATCCTAAAGATGCTGTAGGCCATTCGTGGCAGCTTCTTTGCATAGGGGATCGTATGCCGGTTCGCAACACTAAGCCGTTCTACCTTGCACTGCTACTGGCCATCGGCGCCTTCCTGTCGCTGGGCGTTTCGCCCGCAATGTCTCAGCAGGCCGCGAACGGCTCTGCGCAAAACGCGCCCAACCCCTCCACTACACCTCAATCGGCGGTCCACGCTGGATCGAACCAGCCATTTACGTTCAAAACTTCCGTTAGCGAGGTAGTTCTCTATGCCACCGTCATCGACAGCCACGATCATCTGGTGAAGAGCCTGCAGAAGCAGGACTTTACCGTCTATGAAAACAACGTTCCACAGACAATTTCCTCCTTCGGCCAGGAAGATGTTCCCGTGTCGCTGGCTATTCTGGTCGACAACTCCGGCTCCATGGCGCAAAAACGGACAGCGGTGAATCGCGCCGCCATCGATATGATTCAGGCTTCCAATCCGCAGGACGAGGCTTTCATCGTGAACTTCTCCGACGAGGCTTTTCTCGATCAAGGTTTCACCTCAAACATCGACCTCCTTCGGAAAGGCCTGTCCCACATTGATTCCCAGGGCGGCACGGCGCTCTACGATGCGGTCATCGCTGCCGCCGACCACCTGGCAAAACAGGCCAGGCACCCCAAGCAGGTCATTCTGATCATTACCGATGGCGAAGACAACAGCTCCAGCGCCACCCTGGCAGAAACCGTTCGCCGCATCCAGGATCTGAATGGCCCCATCGTCTACTCCATCGGCTTGCTCTACGATGAGTCGGACCGTAGCCAGAGCCACCGCGCCCGCAAAGCGCTGCAGTCGCTCAGCGACGACACCGGCGGCATCGCTTTTTTTCCCAAGTCGCTCGATCAGGTCGACACCATCGCCGCTGAAGTGGCTCAGGATATTCGCCATCAATATGTTCTCGGCTATCACCCGACCCAGCCCATTAGACAGGGAGGCTATCGCGCCATCCGCGTCGATGCCAAGGCCAAAGGACTCGGCAAGCTTTCCGTCCGCACCCGCGCCGGCTATTTCGCCAGTCCTAACCCGCCGCCTGGCACCGCTCCCGCCGCCCCCACGCAGCGTTGATCCGCTGCAGTGGCGATGACAATTGTTCGATTGGGGTTCATGGGTTCAAAGATTCGTGGAGGAGGCAAATTTCTTGAAGGATTGTGCCGAAAAGTTGAAGGATTATGCTGGATAGTTGAAGGATTATGCTGGATAGTTGAATGATTATGCAGGATAGTTGAAGGATTATACAAGTGCGGGATGTAGGGTAAGCTGATGATTATGAGTGGCTTAGCAGGATTTTCGTGCGCAAAACAGGGCAAGTTGCCGATTCCTGGCAAAAAAAGCGGCAGGTAACGCAGATCATGGGTCTGTGAAAGCCACCGGACCCATGCCAACGCCTGTCACCATTCTACCAATTTCAACCTAAATAGATTGCCAGATCGGGGCTGTATTTGCGCCGGGTGGCGCTGAGGCTAGCCGTGGGGGACGCCATCCGGTGACCAAATTGGCGAAATTCCTTGACGTCATACACTGTGCGTCATACAGTATGTGATGTACAGTGTATGAGGTACAGCATGACCCTTGCGGAAAATGTCTTCGAAAACCTTCGGCTTGAGCTTCGCCGCGGCTGCCTCACTCTGGCGGTGCTGGCGCAGCTACAGCAGGAGCATTACGGTTACACGCTGCGCAAGGCGCTGACGCAACAGGGCCTCGAAATCGACGCAAGCACGCTCTACCCGTTGCTGCGACGCCTGGAAAGCCAAGGGCTGTTGCTGAGTGAGTGGCGCGAGGAAGACAAGCGCAACAAGCGGTTCTACCGCCTCTCCAACGACGGCGAAATGATTTTTGTCGAGTTGCTGCATGAGTGGCGTGAGCTGAACAAATCCATCCAGAAAATTTTGTAACCAAGTCAGGAAGACACCATGAACCTTCTCGATCGGTACCTGTTAGCCGTGAAGAAATATCTGCCGTGGAAGAGGCAGGACGATATTCTCGCCGAACTGAAGGCGAACCTGGAATCGCAGTTGGAGGAGAAGGAGGGCGATCTGGGGCGGTCGCTGACTCGCGACGAAATGCAGGACTGGGTGAAGCAGCTGGGGCCGCCGATGGTGATGGCGGGACGCTACCAGCCGCAGCAATCTCTGATTGGGCCGACAATTTTCCCCATGTACTTGTGGGTGATGCGGCTGGCGCTGCTGTGGTGCCTGGTCATCTACTCGGTGATCAAGGCGGTCGAGATCGTGACCAGCTCGCCGACGAGTCGCGCCGTAATCGAGGCCGTGATTGGCGCTCCCTGGTCTCTGCTGGTCACCGCCGCATGGGTCACGGCTATCTTTGCGGTCGTCGAGTTTGCCATGACACATTGGCCAGCGAAGTTTCCGGCGAATGTCGTCGGCCATGTCGATTGGTCGCCGGGCAGCTTGCCCACGGCTGAGGAAGGAGGCTGCGAAGGCAAGCGTCCGCGCAGCTACGCACACGCCGTGGCGGAGGTGGTGTTCGGTTTTCTGTGGATACTTTGGCTCCTACTGATTCCGAGTCATCCTTATTTGTTGATGGGTCCGGGGGCTGCTTATCTGCACGTTTCGCCCTACCATCTGGCACCCGTCTGGATTTTATTTTTCTGGTGGATTGTGGCGCTGAACGTGGTGCAGGTGGGCTGGCGCTGCTTCGAACTAGCGCGTGGAACCTGGCAGAAATCGCGCGCCATGCAACACATGGTGGTCAAGACGCTCGGCTTGATTGCGATGCTGGTCTTGTTTACGGCGCGGGATCGCGTGTGGATCCTTTTGAAACATCCCACCGCCGATGCTGCCCGCTATGGAGCGCAGCTCGATTCCATGAACCACGCGATCTATGGGGGACTGGTTTGGGTGGTGGCCATTTCGGCGGTGATCTGGCTGTGGCAAATTGTCCAGATTGGAGTGGACTTCTATCGCAAGCGCGCGGCCGCGGAAAAATAATGCTCCGGGCCTCGCAGGAACGAGCCCCTTGGATTTCTCATTAAGTGCATTGGCGATTTCGCACCCATTGAAAACCGGGGTTGTCGCTGAGGCCGTCTGCCGGGACCTTTTCAGGAAGCGTCATGGACTCCCGCCCTTGCAAAGCTAGGACGGGGCACCCACATTTGGCGGGAGTTCATGTTGTTACTGGGCCGGGCCACCTGCCGGATTTGGACCTAGGTGTGTGTCGGGCATAGATTCTTGACGAAGCCGAGAGTGTGTGCGCAGCAGGTTCTGTTTTAGATTGGATTCATGGGCCAGAACTTCATTGCTGACACGGTCAACCAGACGCTGCTGTTTCC
>JBAVOQ010000168.1:0-2145 GCA_049692235.1 Acidobacteriaceae bacterium
GCCCTGCACGGCGGTTTTGCGCTGGCGCTTGCCGAGGGGCGCAGCGAAACCGAAGCGCTCCGCTTCGGTGCGGCCGTCGCCGGGATCAAGTGCACCCGCATCGGCGGCTCGGCCGGTGCGCCGACCCGTACGGAGGTCGAGAGATTGTTGGCGGAAAACAGCGCACCAGCTATGGCGGCCGTTACACCGCTATCGTGAGGCAGCCGTGAAGCGGCCTTCGAAAGGGTGCGGCCATCCCGTCCGCCGCCGAGGTGTTTCGACGGTGGATGTGCTTGCACGTCAGGAGTGACGCCTTGCAACGTCGCTTGATTCAGAATAATATTCTATGTAGATACTAGATTACGCGTCGGCTTAAAAAATTATTCTGTTGCTGGCGTAATTGACCAGGTGCAAATCATATGGACGCTATCGACCGCAAAATCCTCGCCGTGCTCCAGGAGGACGCTTCACTTGCGGTGGCCGAGATCGGCTCCCGCGTTGGCCTGTCGTCGACACCTTGCTGGAAACGCATCCAACGGCTGGAAGCCGACGGCGTCATTCAGAAGCGTGTGGCGCTGGTCGATCAGGGGCGCATCGGACTAGGTGTCACCGTGTTCGTCTCAATCGAGACCGGCGATCATTCCCAGGATTGGCTTGAGCGCTTCGCCAAGACCGTCAGCGCCATGCCGGAAGTCATGGAGTTCTACCGCATGGCGGGTGACGTCGATTACATGCTGCGGGTCGTGGTGCCCGACATCGCCGGCTACGACTCCTTTTATAAACGGCTGATCGCGTCGGTGCCGCTGACCAATGTCACGTCCCGTTTTGCCATGGAGAAGATCAAGTCGACAACAGCGTTGCCGATTCCGTGAGGCGTCGGCGCCGGACTTAATGTCCCGCCGCGAGCGAGCCGGCGGCTGTGGCTTGAGAATTGCGGTTCGTCGTCTCCGTCAACGTTTTATCAAAGTATTCCGGAGAATCGCCAAGGGTAATGCGGCGCGAGCAATCCGGCGTGCAGCTGTAGGTTTCGCGATCGATGCCGCGATAGACGACAACGGTCTTGTCGTTTGGTCCGGTGACCTCGACGGTGTGCTCGGCCAGCACGGCGCCATGGCGGTCGAGCACGACGAAGTTGGTCGCTCCGTAGCCCTTGCCGGTAATGATCCCGAGTCCGCCGGGTTGGATCGTCAGATCGGCGATGAGCGGATTACCGATCACGACGGTCGACGCCCGTTCGGGCAATTGCATGATCCTGGCCTGGTCGAGCAACACGACGATCGGTTCAGCAGCGGTGGCGGGCGCAACGAGAGTTATCAGCAGGACGATGGGGGAGAGCCGATAAAACAGGCGCAAATTTGCCCGCGCTCGCGCGCACAACGCCATCATCGTTACTCTCCGAAACGCTACGCGGACTACAAACAACCGAAGAAGGCTGTACTACGAGGCCGTTACTTCACTGCAAAATAGTGAAGGAAGTGCAAATCGGCCGAGCCGTCGGCGCTCACGAAGTGGTCCAGATAAGATCGAACTCGCGCACCCGCTACGGAGTGAAGCGGATCACTGTGCGGCTTTTTCTTGGGTGAAAGGATGCGCGAGTTGGGCGCCAAAACTTGTCGGGAACTCCGCGTCCGCGATCCCGTAATGATCCGGTAGTTCGCCGGCCGGCATGTAGAACGTGCCGAACAGGAGGTCGAGAACCGGAAAGGTCGCGGCGAAATTCTTTTCGCCGCCGCGATCTGCGGCAGTGTGGTGCCAGCGGTGGAAGACCGGAGACGCAATCACGTATTTGAACGGGCCCAGGGTCCAGTCAAGATTGGCGTGGACGAACGCGGAATGAGCAATGGTGATGGGCCCGAGCACGACGAAGACGTTCGGTGAGATGCCGATGATAAGCATGACGACGTCGGCAATCACCGCGCCGAAGAAAAGATTGACCGGGTGGAAGCGCGCCGCCGAGATCCATTCCAGTTCTTCCGAGGAATGGTGCACGGCGTGGTACTTCCACAGCTGGGTACCGTGAAAGAGCCGATGCGACCAATAGGTGATAAAGTCTTCGCCGATCAGGAAGATGATCATCTGCGCCGCCAGCGGAAGTGCCGCTAGCGGCCCATGGCCATTCTCGTAGAACGCGATCAGGCCGTCGGCTGTGGTGATGCCGAACAGAAC
>JBAVOQ010000169.1:0-30394 GCA_049692235.1 Acidobacteriaceae bacterium
TGTAGGTTGTCAGAGTTAATGCAATTCCTTGCCACAGTTCCTGCAACTGAATAGGTCGGTTGGTGTAACTGAGGCCTGGGAATGTGTGTGCGGGCTGCTCTCCGGCAGGAACCAAGAGAGGCACTCATTCGACCAACAATTAAAACTCGTGTATGCGGATAAGGAGTTATAGTGTTAGCCAAGATGATCGCGATTGAGGACTATTTCAAAGCGCTGGCAGATGCTACGCGCCTCCGCATCATGAATCTGCTGACAGAAGCAGAGTTGTGCGGATGTGATCTTCAACAGCTACTAGATATTCCACAATCGAATGTTTCCCGACACCTTGTGTATCTGAAAAGGGCAGGGCTAGTGGAAGCCCGCCGAGATGGATATAGGGTCCGCTATCGCATCCTTGAGAATAGGAAGCCCGAATACGCGGCAGTTGTCGGATGTCTACAGGCGTGCCTCAGCGACGAGGTGTTCCTATCTGATCGGAAGAGACTGAATCGGGCAACTATGAAGGCATCCTGCAGCGCGGCGCCTCGCCATTTCAGCGACTCATCTACCAAGCAATGTAGGACGGGAATAGAAGCAAAGGGGCAGTAACCTTCGCTTCCGGGAGGAGCGATGCAATTATCGAGCAATGGAAACACGCATTGCAGCCGTTTGATATTCGCGTCGACTTCGCAAACCAATGAATGCGTCGATTTCTTACAGCTAGAACGAGTGCGGAAAGTAGTCACCCGCTCCCAGTCAGGCGTACACGGCAAGATCGCAGATGTTGATCTTCATCGCTCTCGTCACGCCGAGACTCAAAACGAACTCCGCGGTATCCGCGTACTCCTTGCCTCGGGGCAACCCGAGGTATTACAGGAACAACCATTTATTCTGGAATATAACGTTGAAGGCAAGAAGCGTCGCTACATCCCAGACCTGTTAGCTATTTGGGGCAACCATCGGGAAGCAATCGAAATAAAGGAAGACTCCGAGGCTGATCTACCTGAGAATCAGGAACGCTTTCCTCTCATAAGAGGGCTGCTGAGTGGATATGGCTTTCGCTTTCGCGTGTGGCGGAAATCTGAGATCTGTGCCGAGCCTCGACTATCAAATGCCAATATGATCCTGCGCTATCGCAGGGTCGAGGTAGCCTCGACAGAGCACGAATACATCCGACTGAAGTTTTCATCGAGTCCCCAGATCACTCTTCAGACATTCCACAACAATCCGACCATCGCAATACAGAGCATCTTGCGGCTTGTCATGGCTGGCACTCTTCACATCGATTGGTGGAAGCCGCTTACGCTTGATTCCACTGTATGCACTACCCCTATTGGACATCAGGCGTGGCCGCAGAGATCGATCAACTCACCTCATCATGAGGAGGGGCGATGTCGCGATTCACTCTAAAGAAAGGACAACATGTCAGAATTGCCGGCGAAGAATTTACACTCCTCCATCGGATAAGTGATGAAGAATGGCAACTTCAAAATATGCTCACGGGCGAATTGCGCCTCTACGCAGAGGTTGATTTGCTCGACCAGTTCACCAGGAAGGAAATGTCATTTGTCCGCTCAGAGCATGACCGTTGGCCGCCGCTCGCTGAGATCGACGCACGATTAAACAGGGCGCTCACTTCCTTTCCGATTGAACTAGTCGAAATCGCCAGACACCGAGTTCAATATCTGAAAGAAATTGACCGCAAACAGCCCATGCGAATGACAAGAAGCGCCATCGAGCAGGTTACGCATACTTTGGCCGAAAGCCTCAATGATGCCAATCCGCCAGGATGGTGCAGTATCTATCGAGACTATCGAAAGTGGGTTGCAGCAGGACGAGATTTACGCGCAATCATCTTCCGCTACGCTGATCGAGGAACAACCGGGACGCGGTCCTCCGCAGAGGTGCAAGCCATTGTCAATCGGGCGATTGATCAGATGTATATGACTCCAGAACGCAAGCGCGTGCCCGAGATACACTTGGAAATCCTTCGTCAAATTCACGATGAAAATACCTTTCGTCCAACGGGAGATAAACTTACAGTTCCCAGTCGAAGAACGATCTACCGTGAGATTGCGACCAGGAATCCATACGAGGTCATGGAAGCGAGGTTTGGTAAACGCCGTGCGACCGCGGAATTTCGCACATCGATGGGCGGCCCTGAAACATCCCATCCTCTTGAGCGCGTGGTTATGGACCACACGCCGTGCGACATGATCGTCGTGGATGACAATAGCATGCTGCCTCTGGGCCGCCCTAACATTACTTCCGCGTTGGATGAACACACGCGTTGCCTGATGGGCATCTACATCGGTTTCGAGCCACCCAGCGTCCTGTCAGTTATGCGTTGCCTAAAGCACGCAATTCTGCCAAAGGCTGACCTCTCTTACCAATATCCTTCTATAAATAACCGCTGGGACTGCTATGGCCTTCCGGAGATGATCATCGTGGACAACCCTGCGGAATTTCATTCAAGGCACTTTGAACTTGCCTGTCTTCGACTCGGTGCTGATATTCAATATGCAAAAGTAAAGGTTCCTTGGTACAAGGGCAAACTCGAACGATTCCAGCAGACGATGAATCATGACCTGATGCATGGTCAGCCGGGTACAACGTTCAGCAACATTCTGGAGCGAAGTGACTACAATTCTGCAGAGCATGCCGTCGTCCTGCTCAGTACCCTTAGGGAAGTCCTTCATAAGTGGATTGTGGACATATATCTACAGACGCCTCATCGAGGGATTAAGGATACGCCTGCACACAGGTGGCAAAGTGGGATCGGTGCTCTGCCTCCTCCATTACCTCCAAGCGCCAGCGAATTGGATATAGTGCTTGGCATGACAGTCCAACGAGTCGCATTTCATTATGGCGTTGAATGGGAGTCGCTCAGGTACAACAGCCCTGAATTGGGAGAGCTGCGCCGCCGGCTTGGGACAAATGTCAGAGTCGAACTCACGGTTGATCCGGGCAATCTCGGCTACATCAATGTGCTCGACCCAGCGAGCAGAACCTATATACAGGTACCCGCGATTGAGCAGAGCTACGCACATGGGCTCTCGCTGTGGCAGAACAAAGTCATTCGCCGCTACGCACAGCAGGAACTCAATGGACGAACAGACACCGTTGCGCTGGCTCAAGCTAAGGCGGAAATTCGGAAACTAATTGATCGAGATCTGAACCGGAAGACGGCACGGCTGCACAAGCGACACGCTCGTTTCCTCGAAGGTCATACGAACCGGGCAATTCCGCAAGCTGTTCTGAATAACACGCGTGCATTGGATTCTCCAGTTACTGTAAACGACTTTCGAGTCAACCCATCTGACATATTTACTGATGATTCCGACGCGGACCTGCCCGTATTTGAGGCTGCTCTAAACCTTCCGCGGCCGACCACTATAGAGCGCACTGCCAGGCAGGATCTCACTGGCGAACCAACGACGGGAGGATGAGGCAATGGATTCATCAGAACGGGTATTGGTGCAATATCCGCTATTCAAAGCCGCAATTGCGCGCATCCAAGGTTGCTTCGATAGCTACAAGACAACGGCAGAACCAAGCTGTTGTCCAGTTGTTGGTGAAAGCGGTGGCGGCAAGACTACAATCATCACTCATTTCGCGGCACTACATCCGCCTATTGACCACAACTGGGGGATGGAAGTACCTATCCTGCTCGCCAAAGTGCCGTCTCGTCCAACCGTCAAGAGTCTTGCGGAAACCCTTCTTTATACACTTGGAGATCCCTTATGGGGCCGCGGAAATACTGTTAGCAAGAGCATTCGCCTGCGCGAGCTATTCAGCCGATGCCGGGTACGGCTGCTGGCGCTCGACGAATTTCAGCATTTTGTGGATGTAAGGCGGGCGAACGTCTCTAATGACGTTGCAGATTGGCTCAAAGAACAAGTCGAAGCAGCAAAGCTCCCAATTGTCGTATTAGGACTACCGCGCTGCCTGGAAGTTCTGAAGCAGAATGAACAACTGCGCCGGAGGTTTGGGGCGACCGTTCGTATCGGAGCGTTTCGCTGGGAGGCTCAAGAGGATCGCATTGCCTATCGAGCATTTCTACGTGCAGTTCAAGGGCAGCTTACCGACTATCGAATGCCATCAATGTCGGATGTCCAGATGGCGTTCCGCATGCACTACGCTTCTTACGGATTGGTCGGCTACACCATGAAGATCATTCGAGGCGCGGCTCGGATCGCCACACATAACAGAGAAATCACGCTCAATACGTTGGCACATTCCTTTGCGGAGCATGTTTGGGCGGAACGTCTTGAGGATCCCAATCCGTTTTTGGAAAACTTTGATCTCGGCCAGGCGCCACCTTCCAGACTGCCAAGTGAAATGACGATTGGGCCGAGAACTCTGCAGCCGCTCAAGTTTGGGCGAGAGCTACACGCGTGAGCAGGGTGTCAGGGATATCAGATCGCGCGCTTTCGCAGGTCAACTTTCCGCACCGGCTTCTGTCTCGTATAGACCCCCTACCTTTGGAGAGTCCTCACGGATATTTATGCCGGGTTTCGCAGATATATCGATATGGCAGCCCGAAATACATAGGTATGCTGGCTGGGCTGAACAGTACAGGAGCGATTGAACGTGATGACCGTGCTCGGCAATTGGCCTATACGTTGCGCATCGAGATGGCGGATTGGATGAGGATCGCTTACATGCCGATTAAGGGCGCCAAGCGATCTTGTCGAAGATCATTTTTCGGCCACATCATCGGGGCTGATCGACTGAACTATTGCAATCCGCGAGTTTGTTGTAGCTGTCTCAAAGAGCAATCTATGGCCTGGGGCGTATGGGACCTCGGAATGGTTTCCGCGTGCCCTATCCACCGTTGCCTCCTTATCGACCGCTGTCCAGGCTGTGGACACCGTCTCAATAGGTCGCGTCCAGCAATCCATGAATGCAAATGCGGATTCGATCTCCGCATGGCGAGAAGCGAACACGCAGACTCGATTCTTGTGACTGTCAATGCCGCAATCTACCGAGCCGCTGGATTTCCGTATGGTACGTCCCATGTGGATTTGATTAGCGCGAAATTTGAACCTACTTTTCTTTCTCTCCAACTCGATTCATGTTTAAGCCTGGTCTGTTTTGCCGGATCAACCCAGGAGCCGCCCAACAAGCAAAGCACGAATCACCGAAGGGTTGCCGCAGATATCGTAATCTCGCGTCGGCTGGGTACCGCCGCAGGCGAACTATTACGTGACTGGCCTCATCGGTTTCACGCAATACTGAGAGATCGGGTTCCGGTACATGTCGAGAATCCCATTGCTCAAACCCTCCGCGGTGTTTTCGGATTGTTTTATGGCCAGATGTCTCGAAGTTTCTCACGAAACGAATTTGGTTTCATTCACAAGGCTTTTGAAGACTTTGTTTCAAAGAATTGGACAGGTATTGAACGTGGCAAATTCTTCTCGAAAGTAACACGCGAGAACTCTCAGTGGGTGGCCGCCAAGCAAGTGGCGATTTTGATCCGTGCCGGCTCTGGTCGGGTCGCGGACCTCGTTCGGACCAGTCAGCTCAAAGGTGTTTTCTCCAGGCCAGGGAGACCTGGAGGGCAATGTTGGATCACACGGGAATCATTGAATTACTGGCTGCAGAAGCGTGATTTGGAAATCGCTTCCTACGTTTCAAATGTCGAAGCAAGCAAAGTTCTCGGATTGGAGCATACCGCGGTATTAGAAATCGCCAAAGCCGGACTCATTCGATATCAAGAAGGGTCGAAGTACGGTTTCCCCCACGATACTTATTTTCATCGTGATGACGTCATGAAGATCAAACACGCTTTCGAACGATATGCTCTATTGCAAAAGCCAATAGAACGACAGCCACAAGAGAAACTTATTTCGCTTCGACATGGATTGCCAAACCAGCTCGGATGGCCACAGGTTCTTCCTGACGCAATTCGCGCGGTAGTCGACGGTACGCTCGTGCCCGTCGCTTATACGAGGAGATGGCCTGGCATCCAGGGGTTCTTATTCCGATCCAGTCAGTTAAGTCGGCTTCGCCCCAAAGTCCGGGGCAACGCGCTAGCCGACGAGTTCGTGAACTGTAAGCAGGCCGCAGCGCTATTAGTAACTACAACTGAGGTGATTCGCAAGCTCGGCGAAAGAGGCACCCTGAGACTTTCGTCTGTAGGTCGGCAAGGCTCGCAGCGACTAGTTGCCACAAAAGACATCCGACGTTTCGCAAAGGAATATGTCGCGGTGAGTGTTCTTGCCCACCGCTTTGATACAAGTTGTCCTTGGGTTCATCGATACCTGGAAAGCATCGGAGTTGAGGTTCTAGAAATTCCCTTGTACCATCAGACAAAGCTATTTGTTCGGAGGCCTCTCGTTTCAAGAATACGTATCCCTCTTTCTACAAGAGCGCAGGTCTTTGCGCGGCGTCAGAGGAAAAAGCTTGGTGTTTCAAAATAATCTTCCCATCCACAGGAAACCTCCCAGAATCGAAACAGCCTTTCCGACAGCAACTACGGCACGTCAGTAGGATACTTGCATCAATTGCGGCACAGCGTTGCGAAAACAGTGGCATGAGCTGCATCTTAGCTCTTTAGAATCAGCAGCCATAATTGCATCTTCTATGGCAACCTACAGACATGGGGAACAACTCCTGCTGTTTCAGAGTAGGTGGGTTTGGCGCAAAGGCCGCCGTATCGGCGGCCTCCTGGCATACTTACCAGGCATCGACGTAGAATCGAAGCTCTCCTGCATTGTCGATGGATTTGCGCCAGGATGCTGCGAGGTTGCGCATGTTGCTGATGAGCGATATAAGGTCGCCGGGATTCACATCCACGCCTGCGTCTTCAAGACTCTTCTGAAGACTCGCGGCGGTAAAATCCGGACCGGACACGATGATGTCCAGCAGCTTTTTGCCATCCTGGATCCAGATCGCGGTTTTGTCTCCGTAATCGGTCTCGGAGCACAGAGTATCGGCGCGGGCCGACAGCTCGTGAAACAAAGCAATGATTTCGTCATGCGCGATGAAACAGCTTGTATGCGTGTTCCACTGTTCGATGACGGGACGCAGAGACATTGACATGAGGATTCCATCCTTGAAGTCGATGGTTGTTGCGGACCAGGCTTAGATCAGAATTGCTCCTGGGCCTGGCCGCATGAAATGGAGTTCTACGGCTGTTGCCGGAGAGCAGGTCTCACCAAAGTTCGGACTGAACATTGGCGCGTGTTTCAGCGGGAATCGCGGTGGCGACAGACAGACTGGCAGAGGGAGCGCTGCGCCTTGTTCGCAGACGATGCGAAATGGCGACGTCCGTCTGCTGTGTAGCCTCGTCAAGGCGAAGCTCTTGTCTCTCGACGAGATGCTGCCGTGCAACTTCTTTCTGGATCGGGCGTTCCACATCGGAAAAGGTCCAGGCGGGATCGCCGTGGCAAGGGCACTTCACGATCTGATCAAGAAAGCGCAACTGGTCCGCGGCGTTACAAAAGAACTCCTCGTAGAAACCGGCCTTGGAACAGTGCGCGATGTGGCCGAACGTGTTGGAGAGGCGTTCGTAAAACTTTTGGGTGAAAAGGTTCGCCGCGAAGTTGCTGTCGACGAAGCGAAAGAAGTGGTTGGCGAATTTCGCTTTTTCATCCGCCGTGCGGAACTTCGTGGGCGTGAATTCATGGGCAAGAAACAATCCATTGTTGGTCGGCATTGCTTTTCCAGCCTCCTCAGTTTTTCCTCGTAGGTGACGACGTCCCCGGAAGGGACCATGCGAAACAAGCCGTTGCCGAGTGGATCGGCGCCGTAATCGTAGGGGCGTGCGGTGTCGATCTGCCTCCGTATCGGAGTAAGAGTGACGCGGTCGAGTTCATAGCCGAGCACGGTGGGGTGCTCGAAGTCGCGGAGAAATTCTCCCTTCATGACAGCCTCGTCAAGGGATACCCGCAAAACGGCTTATATCCTGCCCGTCGCATCGCATTCGCCGCGACTGAGCAAGGGACATCTTTGCTGTTGGACCGCTCCCAGAAGCGCACAGCAAACTCGCCTTCGGTCGGGTGCTGCAAACACGCGGCTTCCGCAACCAGTTCCCGGGTCGTTTGTTCCAACTGTTCCGGTGGGGATTGCGGTTCATCATTGAAATCCGCAGGGCTCAATCCAGCCCAATATGCTTCTTCACGATCCATGGTGAGGTTCTCCAACGTTCAGGCCACCAGCGACAAAGTGTGTTGAAGATTCAGTTCGGGCAACGCAACTGCCGTGGACGAAAGCACGAGTTCCCAACGAATCTTGGGCGGGTTTGGTCCACGTGAGGTGCGCAGAAGAGCAATCCAGCAGGCGTGACCTTCACACAGCTACAGCGATTAAGATTGCGTCAAACTTGTTGCAGTGTGCGGCGAATGCACTGGCCGAACACGCTTGCAATTCTTCGGCGGCCAGCGGTAGCGCAAGTTGCTTTCCTGCCTGCTGTTCTTTTCGAGCGCAATTCTTCCTACGCAGTGCAGGTCTCTCAGTTGTGGCGTATTACCGGAAGAGCCCGGCATCGATGCAGGCAAGAAGAATCCAGTCGGCAACCAGTCGTGTCTGGCGACTGTCACGCAGAGAGCGTACCTGGGCGAGGTGTCCTCCCGCACAGCGCTTCATCTCCAGATGTCCGGTACGCTTGTCCACAGTCGGAGCTTCGCGTGGTATCCAGGCTTCTACGCGCCACGGTTCGCGACAGACGACCTGCCGCGGGAAGCTGAACGGTCGAACTCCGTCCTGGACATAGACGATCTCGCCGACGGGGATGGTGCCCGCATGGCGGCCATTAGCCAACGGACGGAAACGCTGTGCGTTGTATTGTCGTTCCATATTCCCTCCAGGTTCTTCGGTGCGATTTCTATGTCATCGTTTGGTGCTTGGCGTTATGTGCCCGCCATGATCTTGCGATACAACTGGTCGATCGGCGTGACAGAGGTTTGCCCGCCGCCAGGTCGACGGCGGGCGCGGGAGGAATTCGGAAAGAAGTTATTCGCCGACAGGAGAGGTGGAGCAAAGCAATGAAGTCAATGGTCTTTCCTCGGCGCTCTCGACTTCGAGCTTGCAGGAAACCCAATCCCAATAACCACGACGGGTTTGTGAGTTTAGGATTTCCGTCTGCCAAAGTGTCATGGTGTAGGTGGGATGTTGGCCCCACTTTCCAGGCTCATCGTATTTTTCTGAAAGTTCGGAGGGCTGAGAATTTGCCTTGGGACTTTCAGACTGCGCAGGCGTCACCGCGTCGGAAGTCTTGTGCTGGACTAAGGCCGCAAGCGTCTCGACTGCGCTTTTGGAGCAGACGGTAAGGTCGCCATCGCAACCGGTGGAATCGGCCGAGTCCACAACGCTCTGAATCAACTCGCAGACCAAATGGCTGACGAAAGGTTTCGGGGCCCAGCTTGGGCCTTCGTTGACTTCGACGTCCTCGACGGATTCCACTTCATTGCTTTTCACGTAAATCTCGCCATGATCGCCGCTGCTGTCGCCGCTGTAGGTTACACTCCCCTCCAGCGAGTACCCGCGGGGCTGGAAGAAATACTTAATGAAACCTCTCAGCCAGTCGCACATACCTTCGCGCTCTTCCTCGTCCAGGGCTTCGAGCGTTTCGTTGTCGTCACACAGATCCATCGGAAAAGCGTAGTAGGGAGAAAATTCGTTCTCGATTTCTTCAACGATGCTGGCTGCTTCGGGAGCCATTTCGCGGTTGGGAGTGCGGTCGATCATTGCCTGGAGGACCGCACGGTCCTCCGCTTTCAAGGCAGGCGTGATCTTGATCTCGCCTGAGTAATACACGTCGTATCCCATGCAAACCTTTCTCGCCGCATCATTCAAGGTGCGGCGATAACACTGCGCTAGAAAGAAGTTCAATGCCTTGCTGCCGGTATCCACGTCCTTGAGGATGCTTGAGCTTTATCCCCTGTTTACGGTTCTCTCCGGATCGGGTGTGTGCTGAGTTGCTCCGCGATGTCATCGATGAGCGATATGGCAACGGGGAAGCGCTGTCCGCCGCCATTCTCAACGGTCACATGATCGGGGAACTCGGACCCATCGGAGACGACAGTATGGACATTCCAGTCTGGATCGCCTGCGGTGAATGTTTCGTCGGCAGGACCTACTGCGTACCACATGCCTACGCGTGATTTCATAGCGATGGTTCCTGGGGAGAGGTAGAAGTTTCCGCAACGGGCGCCACGGTCGGTAGAGCGGGGGGAGCCGGTTCAATGTAAACGGTCACACGTTTATCTCGCTTCCGTTTTTTGAGGCGTCCGTCGACAAATGCCTGGAAGATCTTGCTTCTCTCGGCATCGCGGGCAGCGCGGCACGCGTGGGAAATCTGGTTACAGATGTTCCAGATCATCTCAGGCGAGAACGTGGCGGCGATGTGGCCCCACAATTCGGCAGCGACGATGTTGTCGAATGCGTAGGCAACCATCCCTGCTCCGTGGCACTCGATGACAACAATCCCGTTCTTGTAGAGACCCGCCGGGTTCCGGTAAATGCCGTACTTATGGGAATCGCCACTCCAGCGCGTCTGGATGCCTCGGGCTTCGCCGAAATGTCCATGGGCCATGTATTCAAGACTGGCAACAGGCACGTTGCGGAACTCACCCTTATTGAGGTAATCCTGCATGTTGTAGCAGCGAACAGTTTGGGGCTGGTCTGATCCAGCTTCGTTGAAACAAAGGTCGGCGGGATCGTTGGTCTTCCAATAGTGCCCCGGGTGGGCTTGTGTGGGGATCATATAGGTGTCCTGAAAAGTGAAAGGCCGCTCGGATGAGCGGCCATGTGAGTAAAGAGAAGTGGGAAGTGTTCCTATGCTGCTTTCGCGATCCGCAGCTTCACACGAAGGCCGGCAGTAGTGAGCATATTTACAAGCGTGTCGATGGCGAAAAGGTCGATCCTGCCACGCATCAAGTCTGAAATTCTGGGCTGCGTCACACCAAATTTCTTAGCGGCTTGGCTTTGGCTCAAGCCTTCCGCGCGGATGTGCTTCTTGAGAGCCAGCATGAGCTCGGACCGGAGTTTCATGTTCTCGGCAAGGGCGGGCGTCTCTTCGATCGCATCCCATACGTTTTCAAAGCGAGTCTTCATTGTGAGTGCTCCTTCCGGAGTTCTTTATATCTGCGCTTCGCCGTCTCCAGATCTGCGGGGCTCGTCTTCTGGGCTTTGTTCTGAAAGCAGTGCAACACATAAATCGTGTTGCCGAACTTGGTTACGTACATGACGCGAAAGATACTGCGTTCATCTCTGATCCGTATTTCTCTAACTCCCGCGCCTACGCTATTCATTGGCTTCCAGTCATCCGGCTCATAACCGCGTTGAACCATATATAGCTGCTGGCCAGCTCTGCGGCGACCTCCCTCCGGGAACTGTCGGAGCGCATTGAGGGAATCTCCGCGAAACTCAATGGCCTTTAGGTCAGTCATGCCCTGCCTTCCATTATACAAAGATCTGTATGATCGTCAATCACATTGGCGGGGAGCAGCCGGGAAAGGAATTCTCGAATGCATTGGGCGAGGGAAGGCTCAATCCTTTGTTTCGGTGCAGTGCAGGTAGAGAGCCTTTATTTCGATGCTCATCTTCTGGTATCCATTAGACGGGTATCGGCGGAATTAGGCAGATGACGAGCCCAAGAGGAAGCTATTCGCCGTCCGTCAGTTCTTCCGACAAGTACCGCGAGTCGGCGTGGAGGGCGTGCAGGAGTGTTGCTGCTTCTTGCGGCGTGCATACGAATAGCTCCCTTCGTGGATGTGTGGTTGCAGGGTTTGTCTGCCCAATGTGAGACGGCAATTCAGGCTACGCAAGCGAGTTCGAATTGTTTTGAGGTCTCAATGGTGTCCAGAAATTGCACGTCCTCGTCCGTCTCATAGTCGATAACGAGACCGGTGAGACCCACGTGAACAAGCTCACGGAGAAATGGATCGACGATCTCCTGAAACAAATTCTGGCAGGTGCCAATATCGAGCGAATCGGGTTCAAAGTCGTATGTCAAATGAACGCCATGGTTCTTTGCCGCGCGCTCGAAAAGCGCTTGATTGATTGCTTCACGCCCGGCAAGCAGAGAGTCCTGATTTTTGAGATTGCGAGTGAACCAAACTGTGATCATGGCCAATTCCTCTTTTGTTCCATTGAAGACACAAACTGCTGCTGACGGAGCGGCTTGGTCATTCCATGTGCAAAGACTGAGCAAATGGAAGTACCTGTTGCCAGACGGGCGGAGTCCCGGTCAGGGTGAGTTTGGTTGGGCAGGGAACTCGATCCGGGCGGACTTCAATTCCGCGCGGAAAGACCATCCCGAACCACTCGGTCAAATCCCAGCTGGATTGAAATTGCGGCGCACTGATCTTGGTGAGCAAGCTCTGAAGATAGAAGCAATCTGCCGGGTGCCAGATCCAGCCCCAATCTCCGTCGTCATTGCGGCTACCGTCCGTTCGCTGGCGAAGGTACAGATGCCAGCCGCGAAAGAAGCCCTCGTAGGTGCCCTTGCAGAATTCCGGAAGGATTTACCAGCGGCTCTCTTCCATTCGTCCGTGATGAGGGAAGCTTCAGGGTTGGGGGCATCGTTTGTGCTCAGAGTGGTAGCGGGTTCGCTCGCATCGACTGGAGGGTGTGTAATGGAACTGGTTATAAATTACCTAGTGAATCAAATCAATCGAAGGGACCGGGTTCGGGTTGCGCGGCCGGCACAGTGCTGTCGTCCGAGGAAATCTCCAAGGATGGAACCACCGTTGTATAGCAGCGGATTCAAACGTAATTCTTCTGTTCGTGGTTCGATCTACTGCTCATATTTTCCCAACGTATTGGGATTGACGTAGAATATCCAGTCATCGTTTTTGATAAAGTTATGACAGGAGGCGGGCACGATTGCTTTGCGATTGCAGGATGGAGACAGCTTTCTTGTCAAAGCTGACAAACTCTTCCGCCCCCAGCCAGTTGCCCTCATAGGCGATCGCACCGTCGGCAAAATCTCCACCCGCTTCAAGTACAGCTACCCCAGCTTCGACTGCCGGTCGGTTCATCACGACATTTAGACCCCGCATCAGGTAATGGATGGCATTCGTGATATCTGGGACAGACCTCTTATAGCCGCGACGAAGGACCCACACGAATTCGCAAAGTACCGGGATAGGCACGGCCACGAGGTCGGCCTCCTGCAGAATTTGTGCCGCTTGCCGGGCCTGGCGAGGATCGTCCTGCACAGCGGCCCTGACGAGCACATTGGTGTCCACAGTAATTTTCATTTCGCTCTTGCCCATCCCCGAGCTGCAATTTCATTCATTTCCTCGACGCTCAGCTTCGCTCCCCTCTTTTGCGACAGGCAGCCTATAAAATCAGCAATCGTGCCACTCTGTGCAGCCGCTCTCACAACGATCCGGCCATCGGGCAGCTTGTCAGCCTGAACTTTCTGGCCGGGTGCGACATTCAGATGCCTGAGCAGTTCCTGCTTCAGAGTTATCTGGCCCTTCGTGGTAATCGTAAGGGTGGTCATGGATTCGTTCCTCCTACATCAATAGTAAGGCAATTATACCTTACCGACCAGGGAGTGCGCTCGGGGCGGGGGTATCGGCATTTTTTCATGGAAGCTGGCCTTTCTCGAGGTGTTTTCAGAGGCTGAAGCCATGCTGGCCCGCCATATCGATCAGGGAGCCATGCTGCCAATTCTGTTCGAGTGTCGCGAAGTTGAGAAACTGATGATCGCTCACTGGAAACAGTATGGAATCGACATTCTGCGGATCGGTTGGATCGACAGGACGGATTTCGCCGGTGTTCATCAACCGCGAGAGAAACAGGCGCACGCGCCGGTATTCGGATTGGGTGAGTTCAGCATCCTCGTCATATCGCTGGTCGTTGTCGGTGTAGCGAAATTCGATCGCATATTTGCTGAGATTATCTGGCAAGTGAGGACCTCCATAGTTTGAGTGGGTTCTTGTAGGTCACGCACACATTATTGAAACCGCAGTCAGCCAGTATTTTTCTAGCTCGCGATACGTTGGCCCGGTTGTAGACCACTACTCCATCGAGGATCGCGGAAAAGGCCCATTGCTTGAAATTCTGGCTCATGATTTCGTGGGGAGTCATGTTCATTCCTCCGCAGCACTCGGCTGCCGACAAGTGGTGCGTGGATGGCCGGGTGAATGGCCGGGAAACGGGATGGGCCGTCCACCTGATCGAGCTTTGACCAGAGACCACCTGTCGGCGCAGAAGCGCCAGACTTTGTCGTAAAACAGCACGGCGTCGAGAGCACGTGCTACGTCTTCCGCGTTCAAAGATGAGACGCCTTGATACATGAAGTTACGATGGACTGTCCAAGAGCGTTGCCCATGTATCTTGATCAGCGTCAGTTGACCTTCTACGCTTTGAAAAAAGTCGTGTTCTTTATTTGCGCCCCAATAGAGTGGGGTCTTTTGTTCGCACGTATAGGGAACTCGTGTGAAACTTCATTTACGTGGGGGGGAGTAGTTTCATCTGTTCTAGTGTTGCCAAGCGTTAGTTGAGCGAGCGTGCGAAGCGTATCGCTTCCGCAGGCGGGACCTTAGACCACTCACTCTCGGATATGCGACGGTACGTGGCGCCGGTCGCCGGATCGATGTTGAAATAGCGCCGCGTGCGAATGTGTTTGTACATCGCATAGCCCCGTTCTTTGTCGCAACCCATGTGCATGAACTCGGAGCAGAGGGCCGGGCCGATCAAGTCTTCGAGAGGTTTCCATGGGGAGACCGCATCGGAAAGTTCCAGAGTGTGTTCCTCGACATTGAAGGAATCCACTGAGCCCAGGATCTCGCTCTGGAGGTAGCTGTCGAGTTCATCGAACGTGCCGGCGGCAATGTGCTTGTCGAATTCTGCCTCTTCCTCAGTCGAATTGCAGAAGCGGCTTTTGGTTTCGATGTAAGCGCCTTTCCGGGTGGCATGCACGGAGGTACTGAGACCGGAGTCTGTGTCTGACGTGACGGGTCCATACGGTGATTTTCATCGAGTTCCCCTGAAGGTAGGGATGATTATGCAGACAGCGGCTGTGCAGACTCACCGCAATAGCAGTTGCCAGCGTAGACCCATTGCCTCGCGCTGTTTCTTCGCAGGGTGGCGAACGTCGAGCGGCCGGCAACGTCGTTCACGGGCTCACCGATCTGGACCAGCAGTCCGGACATAAAAATCGGAGGCAGGACGTTGACAAAGTAGTCGGCCATTTCCTGATCGACAATGTCACCGATTTGCAGGTATTGGTCGAGGGTTTGCTGGCTTTCGCCCCAGCCTGAATATGTTTTCATGATGGTTTCTCTCGGGAAGGTGCGTCATCTCCCCGGCAGCGATCTGCCGGGGAACGGTGAATTACTGGGGGTCAGACTGCCGTCGATTTTTGCTTTGGCGCCGAAGGTAAATTTGCGAGAAGCAGTCCCATTGTCTTCAGCGCCTCGATCTGCACCGTGAACAACGCGGCATCCGACTCCGCTTTTAGCCACTGATAGACTGCGGCAACCAAGAGGCCCTCGTCGTCCGCAAGCCCGCTGTGACGACAATTGGCCTCAAAACGAGGTATGGTTTCGCGGATGGCTTGTGCTTCCTGTTTTTTCTTGTGGGCAAGGAACCGCAATTCCTGCATGGCCACGTCCACGCAGTCGGAGATCTGTTTCGGCCCAGAGTAGAGCCAGCAGAGGAACATCGCGCGAGGCGTGGATCTGTAAACATAAGATTCTTCAATCCACCAGTGGCGCATTCGTCCTGATTCGATCTGACTGCGAAGCTCCTCCTCGCCTTTCTCTGTAATGGCATACCGGGTACTGCGTCGTGGCTGTGATGTACCAGTGAGCAGTCCCGCTTTCTCCAGGCGTTTCAATCTCTTCGGGTCTGATTCCCCGCCGCTTGCGGCGTAGCCTTCATCTCGCCCTGTTTTGAGATACCCCGCTGCTTGCGGCGGGGTTATTCATTGGCGGGCTGGTCGCGCCCACGCCTAGTCCCAGCTTGGACAGCATGTCGTAGGGAGTGGCGAGCCCGTGTTTTACCAATACGAGCAGAAATAAATGATGCGGATTTGGGTCTTCAAAATACGCTTCTTGCATCCTTGTCACTTGTGCGCGGACATCAGTCTTGAAGACCGGGAGCAAGCGCATTCCTTTCGTTCAAATGTTGGAACGACCAACGGGCGAAGGGACATTTCCTTTGGCTGGCCCATCGTCGTTACCGATGATGTTCCAGATGGCATCCAGGCTGTCCGCGCCGAACTCCGTGTTTTCAAGATAGGCGCGAAGAGCGGCAAGCTTTTGGCTGTCGGACGGGTCGCCTTCCTGGAAGTGGACCTTGTCAAAATTGATGGATTCACAGAGCGCATCGATCTCGCTGTTGTCCATCGGTGTGCAGGATGCAAAGTGTTCGCAAGCGTCCCGTTCCATGGTGGGGCCATCCTGCAGGCAACGCAGGGCGTGGAGGACTGTGGCAACTTCTCGATGATTCATGACTCGCATGATGGAATACCTCGGAAAACTTTGTGTAGTGATTGGACTGGAACAAACCACGATCGACTAGGCAGCAGCGCACTCAGGATGCCAGGAACGACCAGCCGTGGCCATATCGATCAACCACCATTTCCCATCGACATCCAGCGCGAAATCGACTGACCATGCGCCCGAGCCAATCGCCCTGACCGCATGCAATGCCATATCCGACAATGCAGAGAGTTCATTGGCTGCAAGAGGCTCTGCGAGTTCGTGCAATTGAACACGCCAGTCCAGTCCCTTGGTTTGTGCATGGATCAACGCTTCCTCCGGCCAATAGAAATGATGGCAACGCACCTTGTCCTGGTCGGCGAAGAATCTCCACTCTCGTCCGATTGGAAGTTCTCGGAACGCGGTGAAGGTGTGTTGAATCGCAATGTACTCGCGCACCATAAATGCCTGCGTTGCGCCGGCAATGTCCTTCATGCAATTGTCTTCGAACGTCTCGAAGACGCATTGCAAGAGGCGGTCCGGGGATTCCACTTTGAACGCAGACGGTCCCGCGTGTTTTGCGCTTGCCAGGTCGGTGCGCAGAAAGACAGGATACCCAATGCGTTTGCATGCGTCGTAAAGGGCCTCCTTTGGGAAGTCTCCCATCGGATCTCCATCGAGGACCGGATACAAGGCGAGTGGATCGTAAGGCACAAACTCGGTGCGTGGCACGGGCAATTCAGCTGCCGCGATTGGAGGGAACCAATTGAGCGCGCTGTCTGCCATTGGAGATTGAACATTGGCGAGGGGCATGGTTGCCTCGATTCTTCTGTGAGAGTTGGAGTGGCATTTCGTCCGTGGACAGGCAGGCACGGACGGTTGCGTCGACATGCCTGCCCTCCACGGTTACGGCGCGCAACGGAGAGTGAAACGCGCCGGCTTCGCTGACCTGGCCGCGGGGAAGGGCGGAAGCAGGGCCAGCTCGAAAAACTTGTTTGGGAGGGCGTGCGTGTAACACGCGGACAACGCGCACAGAAGAATCAATTAACTGGAGAGTATCGCTACCGAAGCCGGTCTTGGTCAGTCGAGGAGCTCTTCGATCTGGCTTGTTGCGAAATCAATTTCCTTAGAAGAAAACGAGAATCTATCTCGCCGGATAAGTTGGCCGTCCTCGAAGCGCGAGAAAACCTTCGTTTCTGGATCGACGACCCAAATCTCGGGAATGCCCATCGCATGGTAATCATTCAGCTTGCGCATCAATCGACGTACCGTATCTTCGGGCGACAAGACCTCGAAGACTGCCACCGGAGGGTGAGTGACGATTTGCTCGGTCGGTTGATCACGATCGAGGATCGTCACATCGGGAACCAGGAAGCGCGTTGGTGCAACCTGCACCCGAAGTTCTGGACGGCTGCGAATTCCCCAAGCAATCCTGTTCGCGTGGAACAAAGCGAATATTGCACCCTGCCAGGCTGAATGATCGTTTTCGCCCATGGGTCTTTCCTCAATCTCTCCGTCTACAAATTCGGCATCCGGCTCGTAGGAGGAGTGCAGATAGACCTCAAGCGGTACACGCGTTGTTGTTGCCATACCATACTCCTTCACTAGCAGGATATACCGTCGGACGGTGTGTTGTAAGCAAGTTGATTAACATCCAGACGATGGTGGTGCTCTTACTCTTTGATGGTTTTCGTCATCACGCGTGCCGCCGCCATCAACGAGGCATATCGATCTACGACTGAATCGCCTGTAAGGCACTTCGCGTCGATGCCAAGCAGATCCGAGACCCGGTGCCGCACGCTTGCGATCAATTCGGCCTCGTCGTTGGTTGGCATGGCCGTTGGCCACCCCTTGGTAAACAGTAGATGCGCAGGGAGTTCGGCTTCGATGCTCTGTCGCTGGACGGCTTTGCGTTTCGCCTCCTCGATGCGCTCACGAAGTGGGGCGGTAAGCAGAACCGGCGCGACGTCGGCCAGCCATCGTTTCCCCTGAAAAGCGAACGTGGAATCGGCTTCAAGTTCCACCATCAGGCGGTAGAGATCGTGATTGTCTTCGCATCCAGCCGCTGCCAAAAGATCCGATTCCGAACTCATATGCAGAATGCACAGCTGACGCGGCTCGATTGGTATTTGGTATACGCCTCGTGAAGGGCAAGACCGGATTCTGAAATACTTTCCAGAACATCGTCCAGCCTCCATTCAATGATGGCGTTCCAAGACATACCGGCTGCATTCTTCCGCTCCAACAGTGACATTGGAGCCGATACTGGCATACGGCTACGCGACGAGCTTTCCTGGCGCCGGACACCCGTGATGTTGAGAATGTCCAGTCCGTCGAAACGTTTCTTGAGTGCAGAGGCGATGACCGCTGTCTTTAATTCCGATGTGCAGAAGCGCATCGAAGGCGTGCTCCACGGAAGGATGAGCTTGACGCACGACACAGGTCACGGTAGCGGACGAGGTTGTTCGCCCAGCGGCCTTGCCAGCGCGCTAGCATGTCGCCTGCTTTGCGCTGGACGACTACAAGCTCCCAGCCGATGTGATCGGCCAGGCGCTCGCAACTTGGAAGAGAATCCCGCCACTCAACCCTTCCCAAATCAGCATGAATCAGGAGGCAGGGGCCGGTGTGTCCGATGCTTTTCAAATGGCGCTCGACGGCCAGGGCGCATGCAACGGAATCTTTTCCGCCCGATACACCGACCGCGACAACGCAATTGTGTTGCAACATGGATTCGACATCTGGCGTGAGAGCGACCTGCCGGTTGAATGACTGCGGACCAAAATCGAGCAACGGCTGAGGCGAGCTCCCCGCCGCAGCGATGGAGAGAAGGGGCTGCATTGGGGAGTCCTTTCGACGACAAGAGAGGGTATCGGAGGAATTTGTGCTTACAGTGCGACAGGCTATGGCTCAAGCTTCCCTATGCCGATCACCCTGTCAATCGCGCTTTAGCTGCCCAAACGCATACGCCATCTGCATAGAACGCGATCACGCTCTCCACACAGGTGATACGCGCGGCATCTGCCTCGGCCGCCTCTGGATCAATGGCCAGATCCCAAACCTCTACGCCGGTGCGGCGGGTTTCGGAGTCGTTCATTGCGCGCGCCAGTTCGTCGAGCGTTTCGGCATCCATGGCCCATACGGCATCATCGTCGCTTTTCTCGATGGCAAAGTAGCGGCCGGGTCTTTCGGGAATCCTATATTCGTTGTCGAGTCGCGCAACGCTCGTCTCGGGCAGATAGTAGTCAATCCGCGCTCGCCGCAGCCTAAGCTTCGTATCGTTCGAGGAAGCTTCACACGCTGCGAACTTGTCAATCAAATCCGCCAACTCAACATTTCGTGACGCAGTTTTCAGAAGAAACGTTCGGGCTGCTGTGGCCATTTCCACAGCGGAGTCATGCTCCTTGTCGTCCGAATCGCCGTCTGCGGACTTCTCGAATTGCGCGATTGCCTTCAACAGTTTGTTTGCTTCGTTAAACATTACTGCCTTCCTTTTGTTGGCACATCCTGAATTGGATTTTCCTACGGCAAGACCGTAGCGGCGTATTGCACACGGTGTTCCCGTCCGGTATCGAGGTCGAAAACAGTGGTATCACGGGCAGAGCCCGCAGTGATCAGGGCCTCACATTCGGCGACGAGATAGCGTTTGGGGGCGGTCTCGGTTGCTTCCGCGCGGCGGTGGGCCACAATCTTTTCCAGATGAGTGGCGTAGCGTTCCATTCGGGGCAGAGTAGGCAAAGGGGAAACCTCCGTTATTGCATGGCCGCTTCAATCAGAAAGGGTCCTCAGCGTAGTATTCGCGTTCCTGTTCGACATCGTGAGGGTCTCGAGATGCAATCTGGCGAAACCCATACGCGCCGTTTTTCCGCGCCGGGATCGGCGACCTGATTTTGTCCGCAATCGGTTCTTCTTTATCACATTTGCCGGCATTGACTTGAAGGTAGCGCCGTGCGAGTTCCTTGATTCGGTCGGGGTCGATTTCGAGGTTTTGAAACAAATTGTCATCGACGTTTCGTTGGGGGTCGCAGACGCCGGTACTTTGCAGGGTCTTCAGGTCGAGGACCTCAGCCATATAGGGATCGCTGCCTTCCTCCGACAACATGTAGTAGACGGTGACGGGCTTGGTTTGCCCATCGCGCCAGACTCTTCCAATCGCTTGTTCCTGGACCCCCGGGCTCCAATCCAATTCGCCGACAACGCAGAGGCTGCTGCAACCTTGCAGGCCATCGACACCAGTCCCGGAGCGAAGCGACAGGACCAGGAGCTGGGTTTTACCGGAGATGAAGTCCATTTTTGCGGACTCTTTTTGGGCAATGGATTCGGTCCCGGTATACATGCGGAAAGGGAGGCCTTGGAACTTGGCTTTCCAGATGTCGTAGACGGCATGGTGCCAGCCAAAGAGGACGACCTTCTCTCCGGACTCGACCAGCATGCGCACAAACTCCGCGACAAAGGGCGCCTTGGCAAGTCCGGTGGCAAGCCGCAGTTTGTTGTTGAAGTCCTGGGAAGCGCGGAGTTTGTCGAAGCCGCTGCCTGTCGATCTGAGGAGGGCCTTGGCGAGTTCCGTACAACTCTCGGTGACTTTTTCCAACGCCTTATGATCGGATGAGACGGGCTGGAGCACGTAGCTGCATGGGGGCAGTTGGCGGCCAACATCTTCGCGGGTACGGCGCAGAAAGAAACCGGCATCGCGCAGATGCTGTCCAAACAACTTAGGACTGGTCAGTTGCGGTTTGGCTTTTCCTCCGGCACACCAGCGGTGGTAGAAGTCCTCCCAGTCGCCGAGTTCTCCTGGCGCGATGACGTCCATGACGTAGAAGATTTCGCCGCCGTAGTTGTAGATCGGGGTCGCGGACATGCCGAGTCGGAATTCGGTCGCATCTGCAAGGAGTTTGGCGGCGCGATACCGGGCCGAGGTGGCGCGGCGCAGTTCCTGCACTTCGTCCCAGACGACAGTTTTTGCGAAGGAGGCCAGGTAAGAACTCCAGCCCGGCAGCTTCGAGTAGGAAATCAGCACGATGTCGGGAAGAGGGAAGCCGCCAAGGCCGCGAGTGAAGCTGAGGTCGTACTGCTTTCCCGAAGTAACAATGTGGGACCGCAATTTGGGGGCAAACTTTCTGAAGGATTCCTGGACCTGGCGGGGCAGATGGGTCTGGGTCACATACACGGCGGGATGGAGATTGGGATTGCTGAGAGCGGCGATCGCGGTGACGGTCTTGCCGAGCCCCACGGTATCGCCCAGCAAGAGCGTCTTGCAATGGTGAAAGATCGATGCGGCCATTTCTTGATACTCGCGTGGGGGCAGTAGCAGATGGAAACGGCCCGGGGTCATCTCATGCTTCAAAAAACGATGAAAGTCCTTGGCACGTTCACGGCGAAGGTTGGCCACGGCGCGTACCCAATCCAGACCGTCACCGTCGAGGGGATAGCGTTTCATGAAGGAATCGAGCTGGACGCAATTGCCTGGAGACGCGCCGATCGAAAGCGCGGGAGAGGACTCGTCATTCGCGCAGGAGAATTGTTTTTTGAAGGCATGTACCGCCGCGTCCGCGTCCTCTTCCAGCGTGACGGAGATGGTGGCATTGTCTTTGGATGCGTCGACAGTCCCGCAGTAGGTCACGCGCGCTCCTTTGCCATCAGGGCAAGAATGACATCACAGCAGTGAGAGATCGTATGGATGCTGTGCTGCTTTCGCACATGATCCAGCGCATCGCCGAAAGCATCCCGTCTTGCCGTCGCAATCTTCAGCCGAAGCCATTCAGACCCCAGCAGATGGAGGCAAAAAGAGTGTCGTTTATCTCGCGGCCAATGCTTCAAAATGCTGACAGTGAGAATTCCCGTGTCCCGTTGGCCCTCGATGGCATCGGCCAATTTTGCAATCTTCGCATTCGCGAGAGCCAATTTAGATTCGGCCTGGATGGCCCGTGTCTGCTGTTTCTCGGTCGCAGCAGTCAAGTCCTTCACCTGTTCGGCGCGAAAGTTAGCAAGGTCTTTCAACCGCGCAATTTCCGCCTGTAACGCCTGTAAATTCCTCATGATGTTTACGCTCTGTTATCGTTCCCGAACATGTTCGACCGGCTCGTCGGTAGTCGGCCTGTTCCACTTGCGCATCTTGTTGACTTCGAGTTTCCATTCGGCGGCATCCATGAGCTGGTCGAGCGTGAGGCCCAGACCGCCGGGCAGCATCGAACACGAGCAGAAGACAATCTGCGATCTCGATAGGATCGAGGGCCTCCTGCGCCTCGCGCGCTTCTTTTTCCAGATGCTTGAGTGGCCCGATCGCGCCGCGTCCGGCATCGGTCCCAAAGGTGGCCTGCGACCATTCGGCCAAGGCGTCCCAGAAACGCTGCGCGCGAGGCGTCCCGGCCTTCGGCTGGGATACTGGCTTAGGACTGTTCCAAAAGCTCATCTCGTCTCGTCTCCTTGACTGCGGCATCTGGCGTTGTGGCGTAGCGATGAGTCACACCCATCAACACACTCCGGCTCTCCGCTACGCGGTGGAACACGCGTTCTGGATCGTCGATGTATTCGCTTCCCGTGAAGCCTGCGTCGGAGGCTGCCTTGTTCCAGCGCAGACAGAGATCGCGCAGTTTCTGAACGTTCGTTTCGTCCTGCGAGAACATGGGTTGTCTTCCTTTTTTTGAAAGAGGCTGCGGCTGTCTGAAGGTGCGGGGAAAGAACATATCGGGTATAGTTCACAATATCACAATGGAGCGTTCTTCCGCCAAAGACTGCCTCCCGGGCGTCAGGACAGTTCTCGCAAGTGGGCCTCGATGTATCCGCCAAAGCTGTCGGTGATCTGGACGATGCCGCCGGGCATGTATTGGATGTGTTGGATCGTGAGGGTGCGGGAACAGAGGCCCTGGTCCGGGTCAGTCCATGTGATCTGATCGCCTGGCTGCAGCAGTTTGCGCCAGTGCTGGGGCCGGTTCTGTGATGGGTGCTGAATCTGCATCGTAGCCATGAGGGGTTCTCCAAGTAAAACGGCCTCGTTGAAGAGGGCAGCATAGAAGCGAAAAGGCGCCCTGCGGGAAGGGCGCCTTGATGTGGGTGGACGATGTCCGTTCCGCGCTCAACTGGATTGAGCGGCCGAACAGCGAAGGGCCTTCAGTCGTTGGTAGAGCGCGGCCCCGGAATTGGAACGGAACGCATCTACGTAGAGCGATTCCAATGCGCTCCATTCCCGGACCAGCGGTCTCCAGGCTGGATAGCGCGCGGCAACTTCATCGAGCCGGGGTTTCCAGGCGGGAAAGAGTTGAAGCAAGCGATAGCAGCGGCCAAAATCGGCGGGATCGTAGGGAACGTCCGCCCGCTCGATGGGAAGGTCCATCATGACTGAGTAAATCGTCATGGAGCTGGTCCCGGTATCGCGGCCCTTGGCCCACTGTTCCGGAGTCGCGGGAACTGGTTCTGTATACGTCTTCGTTGTGCAACGGGCATGGTCTTTCGCAAATGCCTTGGCGGCAGCGGTGACGACGGAAATACTTTGAGGAAGGCCGAGTTTCAGCCCTTGGCCACAATGCTGGCAGTGGCAGAGTTCACCAGGCGCGCCGCCGGCGACGACCCAAGGGGAAGCATTTCGTTTGGATATACAAACCTTTCGTACTGTATCGGCGCGAGTGCCGCCGGCAATTATCGGGCCTCGACCGGCTTCAATTCATCGGCAAAGTAGCAGCCGAGTTCGCCTTGCTTGTATCCGTGCGGGTGGTCTTCAACAAAGCGAACAACGGCGGCGGCGCGAAAGCGCGCCAGTGGAAATGCGGACTCGAGGGACAGGACCTCAACGCGGCCAGAGGGCTCGAATGGTGTCCTGCAGATGTCTCCAGGGTGAAGACGCGTCGGTTGCATGGCAAAGCTCCTTGGTCCGTATCGCGTGAAACATCCGGAACAGAAGATGTTCGCGTTTGGAGATGATGATCATGTGGGACTTCGTGCCGCGAGAGGCAATGCGGAAGCGTCCGGCGAAGGGGTTCCATCGAAGGTGAAACCATCTGCGACGGGGCAGCGGTGACAGGATGGAAAGCGAAGGACCCGGTTGTTTTCGGAACATGAGAATGTACCTTGAGAGAGGGAAAGCGCCAGGCGGAACGGGACTGTTCCACCTGGCACGGAGGTTTCAGCCAAACAAGGGAATCTGGCCGCTCTCTTCGAGGACAACGTAAAGAGAGGCGCGACGGCCGGGCTTCTTCTTGCGATGGCTGGCCGCGAAATCCACGAGAGCATAGCCGGTGTGGGGAACATCGGGGATAGACTCGGCGGGCAAGCTGATTTCGACAGATGCGACTGGCGCGACGTTGGCATCGATTGGAGACTCAATCTCGGCCACAGAAACATCCACCGCAACGGTCGCCGGAGTAGCGGGGACACCGAGGACCTTCTGGCGTTGTTCGCGAAGATCGTGCCAAATCTTGTCGGCGGATTCTCCGACGCGATTATCGTTGACCAGTTCACGTGCGAGCGCGGTCATCAGGTCTTCATCGCCCATTGCCTGCAGGCCTTCGCCGCTGAATTTCCCTTCCATGGCCAGGGCCACGAGCATCTTCTTGCCCATCAACTTCAGGCACCGTTCCTGCATGGTGTCTTTGTAGTAGATGAACTTGACGACGACGGGAAGCTTTTGTCCGATGCGCCAGGACCGGCGAGAGGCCTGCCGCAGCGTATGAAGGGAGTATCCGGTCTCGTAGAAGATCAAGGTTGGAAAGTCCAGCAGATCAAGCCCGGTTTCGACGAGCCGTGGGTGGCAGACGACCACCTGCGTCCCCTTGGCCACCTGGGCCTCGTACCACGCTTCCCTCTTTTCAGTGGGAAGGCTGGCTTCCATGATCGCAGTACGGATGCCAGCACGGACGAGAACTTTTTCGATGCGATGCAGAACCGAGTGTGCGCCTGTATACGTGACGAACACCTGGCAACGCCGGCCTTGGGCCAGGTCCGCCTTGATCTCTTCGATCAGCTTGTCCTCTTTTCGAAACGTGCCGGATTGACTGAGATCTTCCGGAGTCACGATGGGAACGCGAATGAACCCTCCTGCGTCCTGATCGTACACACGGGCGGTAACGGTCCCAAGATTGAATGGGTGATCTGGATAGAGCAGCAGCGTATTCAGCATGAGGCTAACGACACTCCCGCATCCATATTCCCGGACAGCGTCCTTGAACGCCCGCTCGATCTCCAGATATGCGCTCTCCAAATGCGATTCCATCTCCACCTCGATGACCTGCTCATCGTAGGGTGGAAGTTCGGAGGCAATGTCTTCCAGGCTGACAAAGGCCGTGTTCGACATGAGAAACTTGCCGAACAGCAGCGGAGAGGCGCCGGGCCTGCGTTTGACGGTCGTGGATTTCTTCGATCTGCGGGAGCAGGCGTTGTCCTCCTCCCTCTCTTTCTTGACAGTCTCGATTACGCCATATTGGCGAACGAAATCCATGCGACCCTCGCCGCCCCAGGCGAACCCTTCCGAGGCCATCTGCGGAGCATCCAGACGGTATAGGATGTTGAAAATATCGTCGGCGTAGCCGCCCAGCAGAGTGCCGGTCAAGGCCAGTGCTTTTCTACCGGCCTGGGCGAGGACCCCAAGGGCGTTGCCCTGGGCCGTATCGCCGGCGAGTTGGTGCATCTCGTCGGCAATCGAGTAATCGAACCAGTTCTTCATATACCTGCCGATATACTCGGCGGGGGCCATACGAAGGATCTTCTTGCGGTCCGCGGACCACAAAGGGGCGAAGATGGACGTGCCACCATTCGGACGTTCGACCACTTCATCGATCTTCTTTTTCTTGTCGTCGAAAAAGTCGATGCTGCTGTAAAACCCTCCATCGCTGGTAGGAACGCGCTCGTAGGTTTCCGGGTTCAGGACGGCCCCGTGTCGGGAGCCGGTCTGACCGGTCACCGTGGCATGTCGCCAGAAATAGCCGAGTTTGCCGCGTTCCTTGCTCATGACGAAGAACGTTGGACAGGGGTTGTCTATCAGCCACTGTTTCCGGCCTTTTTTGCGCAGCGCGCTCAGAGAGAACACCTCGCCTTTGCGAACGGGCTGGCCGTCCTTCATCTTGCACTCGACAACGCCATGAGGCTTCCTCGGTTCGTCGCCGCGGAGGTTGCGCATGTCCTCGATGAGAAACACGCGGCAATTCGGGACGGTCAGGAATGTCTCGCGGACCCATTTCAGCGTAAGGTGGGGCGGGCACATGATGAGAGTGGAGTAGGGCCTGCCATTGGAATGGACGTAGGTGGTGGCAAGCGACATCAGGGTTTTCCCGGTCCCGCATTCCGAAACAATCTTCGCGGCATCGCCGTTTTTCAGGAACTTCGCGAGTGCTTGGATGGCAACCGCTTGCGCTGGAAGCGGAGCGCGCACAAGATGAGCGAGGCGTGGAGACAGGGGATCGTTGGCCCCCTGCAGAGGAGGAAACGTCTCCAGGATGCGATCGCCCAGCAAGGTGCCGTTGGCGCGCATGTAATCGTAGATATTGTTCATTTCGTCCTCTGTGACGGTTGGTGTAATTGAAAAATGGCGCAGAAAAGCGCAGGCCTGGGCCTGCGCTCTGCTTGAGGTCTTGTGAAGCGGATTATGCAGCCATGACCTCGGACGTTTCGTCGTCGATGGCCAATAAGTCGCTGATTGTTCGCGACTGAAAATGCAAGGATCCGTTGGTAGGAGGGAAGACGAGCTTCTTTTTCCGCAGGCCTTTGCGGACCATCTTCATCAGGTCCAGGCGTGTGGCATTCACGCGCATGGCCTTCATTCCGGCAGACTGAAGCGGTTCGATCTTGCCGCTGTCATCCAGCCGGTCGTAGATCCATTCGGCCCAATCCGGCGCGGCCGGCAGTCCGAAAATGTAGACGAGAGTGTCCCATATCGCCTGGGGTGTGTCCTTGAGGCAATACACACACTCCTGCGTGCCGTTCAGCAGCAGGGTCTCGCTGATGGCAACGATATGGACGAGTTTGCGTTTTCTGCCGGGAACATGAATTTGGCTCTTATAGCACTTGGCGTTCGCGCCGAGACTTCGATAGAAGGTACTGTGTCCGGCAAACTCCACTCCCAACTGTCGTCCGTCCTGAATGGCGGCGGAGAAGGCGGCCATTTCGGTGTCGCCGCCGAAAAAGCTGAGAAGGTGGAGTTGGTTGTCGTCGCAGACATAGCGGTCACACCAGGTGGTGACATTAGTGGACGCATTCAATTTCTCGGAATACCTTTTGAACACAATGGATCCGAGGCGCAAGTGTGCGTTTTTCATTTCAAAACCAGGTCTGAAACCACCGGCATTCAGCCGGTCAGCTTTCAGCCTTTCATTGGAGTGGGTGGAAATTGTAGCCGTGGCCAAAACAGGGTGGGTCTGAGGATACCTTCAGAACGCCAAGGCAGGCGCTCGATGGCGTATGCCAAATTCTTGCGGTAATTGCCGGTTCCTTCTTTTCAATCCACGAAGCGGCGCGGCCAGCGTCTTGCGCCGTGGAGAACGGCAAGGATGGAGACCGTATCGCGCTGGAGGCTATAGGCGACGATGAGAGGGGTCCCCAGAATGACCAGTTCGCGGGTCCCGGCAACGCGCCCTGGCCTTCCCATTTCCGGGAAGTGTACGAGCTGTTCTATGGCGCGGACGACCGCTTCGCTTTGCCGCTGTGCGGCACTCCGGTCCTCCTCCGCCACATATTTATGGGCGGCCTGAAGTTGCGCCTGGGCGTTTACTGACCATTGAATCTGCATCCCTATTTCTTCCCTTTGGATGCCCAGCTCGCGACCTTCCGCTTGACTTGTTCATGGTCGATCACTTGACCGGCTTTGACCTGCCGAATGCCTTCTTCGATCAACTCGCGGTGGTAGTCGTTCAGCGAAAGGTATTGATCGACAGCCTCGTTGAGGATGAAACTGCGGTCTCGCTGCGTGATCTCAGCGAGCGAATCCAAAGCTGTGACCTTGTCTTCTGTGGCTCGAAACGTGATGGTCTTCATGGGTAGGATATTACCATAGAATACATTGGCATACGTGAGCATATCAGTACGCCGATTAGGGTGTTGAGTGTGGCCGATGGAAATCGCGCCGTCCGGGGCCCCTGGAGAGAGAGGGACCCGGACAGCGACTGCACGGTGATCGACCTGCCTTTCACCAGACAGGGACCGCTCACTTCACCTTCGCAGTCCGGAGGAGAGGGCCGGGGGTGCTAGGTGATCTCGGGTGAATCGTTATTGGACTCGGTCAGGAGCAGAACGCGACCCGACTCGTAGGCGAGGGCAAGCTCATTGCTGAACCGCTCGGTTGTGATCGTGCTTTTGGTCTCAGTCTCCGGGTCGTATTCAACGTTCTCATCGTAGTGCTTGATGGAACGCCAGCGCGCGATATGCCGATCCTCACCCTCGCCAAACACCCCATTCAGCAGGCCTGCCGTACACAGCAGTCCGACGTGGCCGCTGTGCAGCGGGGTAAGCGGTCGAGCGTCCTGAACCCCTGGCCCGAAGCTGAAGAGCGAACGAATCTGTGTCCAAGAATTTGACTTGAGCAAGCTGTCCTCCACTTCGTCGAAGGGGACCCCTTCATGTTTGATGGTGGCTGGCGGGGTGGGTGGGACCGCATATTGTGGAGCAGTCTCTAGCGCATTCAGCGAGCCAAGCTGGCGGGCGCACTGCTGCAAGTAACGCTGTTGGGTCTCCTGCGATCTCGCGTCGACTTTACTGTGGACGGCGAACACGACGACCTGGCGATACTTTACGGACTCCGGATCGGTGAGAAGACAGACGGTGATCTTCGAGAAGTGGGAACTCAAGATGGCGGTGCAGCTGTCGATCGCCTTTTGCGGAATGACAAAGACGAGGACGCCTTTATTCACCAGCCAGCGATAGCAGTGCGAGAGAAACAGGTACTCCATGCGCTGATTGGCGAACGACCCCATTTCAAAGTCGTAGGGCGGATTCAGGTAGAGCAGGGAGAACTGGTGCTGGTTTGCCTTGGTGTCCATGGCATTGCCATGAATGGTGCGGATACCGTTCTGGGTTGCGGTGGCGGCCCGGTCGGCATCGAGTTCAATGCCATAGAGGGAAGTGGTGGCCCCGCGTGTGACCTGCAGCAAGGCAGCGCCGGCGCCGACGCATGGATCGACAACGCTGCCATGCTTATCGGGATACAGAAGATGCTTCCGTATGCGGTCGCCTTCCGCCACCGGCAGAGGGAAAAATCCCAATTTCAATCGACCTTCGGCCCTCATCGGTGTACCTCATGGACTGCAGTTTTTGTTGTTGTGAATTGAAGCATAAAGTGGCAAAATTGCCACTTTATGCTTCAATAACAATCGGGATGGTAAGTCTATTGACGGCTAATGGGATGGCCCGTCGCTTGATCATTCAATGAGGAGAGTGATCGTAGATTTGTAGTGATTTAGCCGATTGTCTATCGAGAGATGCCGAGCGCTTTATGCGCATCGTCGACTGCCAGGTTCAGCGCCACCCATTCACGAGAAGAACCAGGTGGGAGATGATCAATGATTCGGTTCGTCGATGGATACAAACCCTGCCTCTGAAGAGTGGCCGCTATATCGCGGACATCTTGAAACAGTTTTTCACGCCGCCGCGTCGTCTCAGCGGAAGCAAACTGACGATGCCGTGCCGCGAGAGCATTCCGCGCATCCGGAAAGTACTGATCGATAAACCAACGGGTGATATCTAAACGCCGACAGAGTGCGTTCACCGTTGGAACCGGGGTTTCTTCAAGTGCGGCCCAGAACTTCGATTCCAGATCGGACCGACGCTTCAAAGCTTGCCTCCGGTAGCGTGACCGGAGTTGGTCGCACAGATCCGGCGCATGTGCTCGCAGAACTGTTGAAGCTGAATATCCGAGACGGCGGGTGAGGTCTGAAAGGCACGGTGGGGGATTTTCACTCAACGCGCCTTCCAGAGCCGATCGGATTTCATCGGGCCGTGCTTGCTTCGCACGATCGATCTTTTGCTTGATCGCACGACACAGTTCTGGAAACTTCTGTTGGATGTATCCGTCATTGGAGTATCCAAGGTTGCGAGCAATTTGATGAGGCGAGGTG
>JBAVOQ010000170.1:0-3852 GCA_049692235.1 Acidobacteriaceae bacterium
GTTATAGCCTGCCTCGCAATACGAGGCGCGATGCATATCTCCAGATTGTCTGCTGATCTGAGGCAACAAACTTCTTGAGAAATGCGTGTGATTGGCTTTCGTGTCAGCCAAATCGAGCGCTGTCTGCACGATGTCAAACAGTTCAACAATATCGTCTGCAACAACGCCCGCCTTACCGCTGGGCACACGTCCGATCATGGGAACATGTGTGATGCATTCCTCCATCCCGCTCGGCCACTTCTCAATCAATCCGTAGTCTCCGGCATAGTCGCCGTGATCGGAGAGAACAAATAGCGCTGTATCCTTGTTGCGGCCAGTGCTTTCGAGTGTCTCCATAACTTCGCCCAAAAGCCAATCACAATAACTCACTTTTCCGTAGTAGACGGCTCGAATCTTTCGAAACGTCGCATCGTTCAGGTTCTTGAGACCATACATCTCCCGCATCCCTGCGTGGTACTCCGGCTTCCGCTTGAGCCCGGAGGAATCAGCGGCGGGATCTCCGAGGGAGAATACATGTTATAGAAATCCTTGGATATGGTGTACGAAGGGTGCGGCTCAAAGAGCGGCAAGAAGATACAGAAAAGTATATCATTCTCTTTACGATCGAGTATCTTCTTTGCCAACTGCACGTGTAAATACTCGCTCGTTTGCCTGCGATCACCCCGAGGATCATAGAGCATAGAAATGGCGTTAGGTGTAATACAGTTCTGTTGAGGAAGTCCCGACATAGGACTAAGATCGGCCCATTCTGTGACGCTATCAGCAAAACTCTGCGCTGCAAGTGCATCGTTCTTTCCAAACCAATATACGTCGTATCCTGCCCGCCTCAGAGCCTGTCCAGAAACTAGCTAAGGAACCATGAAAGGAATATGCGGAGAGCTCAGCGGCCGATAGCGTAATGTCATGTATCCGAGCGATTTGACGGATAAGCAGTGGTCCCGGTTATCGCCGTTGCAGAACGAACCGCGAGGGGAGCGTCACGCTGGAGGCCGACCGCCTAAGTATGAGCAGCGCAGGGTAGTGGATGCACTGCTGTACGTGGTGAAGACGGGTTGTCAGTGGCGTCAGCTACCGAGCGATTTTCCTCCCTGGAAAACAGTTCATGAACATTTTCGTGCCTGGCGCGACAGCGGCGTGTGGGAGCGCATAGGACAGACGCTTCGTGAACAGGGCCGCAAGGCAGGCGGACGAAACGCCACGCCCACCGTGGCGATTATCGATTCGCAGTCGGCCAAGACGGCGCTAAAAGGGGGCGGCGCGGTTACGACGCGGGCAAGAAAATCAAGGGGCGCAAGCGGCACATCGCAGTAGACACGCAAGGCAACTTGCTGGCGGTGATCGTGCATTCAGCAGGCATTCAGGACCGTGTGGCGGCCCGTGCCGTGCTGATGCGCCTGTTTTGCCGCTTCGACTCGATCACCACAGTCTTCGCTGATGGTGGCTACACGGGAAAACTGATCGACTGGGCCAAAGATATGTTCGGCTACTCCGTGGAAATCGTAAAACGCAACGAACAACACCTGTTTCGAGTGCTGCCCAAGCGCTGGATCGTCGAACGCACCTTCGCCTGGATCAACTGGTCACGCCGTCTCAGCAAAGACTACGAACTTCGTCATACCTCAGCAGAATCCATGATCCATATCGCATTCGCCAACATGCTCCTGCGCCGATCTCCTTAGTTTCTGGACAGGTTCTTAGGAACCAGGGGAAAGCTAATTGGACCCAAATGGACCCAAATTCCGGACTGGCCGGAAATGGAGTCTTCGCTAATTAATTGATATTGCGGGATTTAATGGTCGGGGAGAGAGGATTTGAACCTCCGACCCCCTGGTCCCGAACCAGATTTCGTTAGTTATTGAAATTTATGGAAGTTTGTTGACTTTAAGTGATTGCATTTGAGCCTTTTGCGGCCCGCTCAGAGCATGTCCCGCGCGTAGTTGAAAGTGGCGGGCGGCGGTTAGGTTGATGTTACTACGCCGCCTTCTGGTTGGCGGTCGCAGCCGGGTTGAGGATCGCTTCCAGCGCCCATAGATCGCGGTGTCCCATGATGCGTTTGAAGCGTTTCTCGGTTCTGAGGAACGCCGAAGCCATCCAGCGCAACACCATTCTGCCGTTCTGCCAGTGGGTGACGCGGCGGGTCTGGATGCGGACTCCGGCGTGCGGGCTCTCGATGATGTTGGTGGTCGCCAGGCAGCGGTGCAGCGCCGGCGGGATGTCGAGCCGGTTGATGGTGAAGCACTCCTCCAGACCCTCCAGCAGGCTGGCCGCCGCCTGCGGATACTTCTGGTCCAGCCATGCTGCCAGTTTCTTGATCCGTGCCATGCCTTTGTCGGCGTCCAGTTTCCAGGCTGCGCGCAGCAGGCTTTTGACCTGCGCCTTATCGTCCTTGGTCAGATAGTCGAGCACGTTGCGCAGCTTGTGCGCGCGGCAGCGTTGTACCGGCTGATGGCTGCCGAAGACGGCGTTGATGGCCGCCCGCAGCGCCTTGGAACCATCGATAACGAACAGCATCTTGCGCTTGGGATCCACGCCGCGCGAGACGATGTCTTCCAGCAGTTCGGTCACTACGGTGGAGTTTTCCGTGGCGCCTTCCCGGATGCCCAGCACGTGCTTGTGGCCCTCGCTGTCCACGCCCACCGCGCCGATCATCGTGTAGTCGCCGAAGATGAGCCCGTCGATGTAGATGACCAGCAGTTTGAGCTCGTCGAAACGCCGCGCCAGCAGCGCTTCCACCTCGGCTTCGGAGGCCTCGATCGCTGCCCGGCTCACCGCCGAGCGCGACACGCCCGCCGTCTCCGCCATCGGGGGGATGACTTGCTTATAGTTGCGCGTGGAAACCCCGTGCAGCAGGATGTCCAGCATCCGCGCTCCCATCGGCGTTGGGTTTTGCATGGCCGCGTAGGCGGGAACTTCCACTTCCTGGCCCCGCCGGCCTTTGCTCCGCAAGCGGGGCCGCTGGACTTCCAACTTGCGGTCGCTCAGAAGCACCTGGCCTGCTTGGCGACCGTAGAAAACCACGTCGCCCGAGCGCCGCTTGCCCTGCTGCTGCGGGCCGCCTGCGGCCTCGATGGCCGAAAGTTGCAACACCGCCTGAATGGCCGCTCGTCCGGTGACGTCGATCAGTTCGTCACAGGCCACCTGGCACTGCTCGATCAAATCCACCATGGGCAACAACGCCTGCCCATTCTTGGCCAGAAAGCCGGCCAGTTCCTGCTCGTTGACTTTCCCTTGCTTGCCTATCGTATGGTACGTTTTCTTCACGGCGGTTCTCCCTTCAAGGTTTGGCAACCCGATTCTTTCAGAATCAGGCTGAACAGCCGCTCAACTTTCAACTGCAGATGGGACATCCTCGGTAATCATCGTGTACTGGTGGATATTTCGAATTGTGCAAGACCGATTGCGAGGTTGAGTTGTCTTGAAGAGAAATGATGGCCAAATATTGATAATTCACGGGCATCAGGATTCCCATCGGACACGAATTGAGAAAATGCTTTTCCAAGCTCCCAATAGGGAGACAATCGTTCGCGCTTCTTTGGGTCAGAGTCGAGATTAGCGTTCCATGCTCTGCCATAGACCTCAAAACGCTCACAGATTGTTGAGTAATCAAAACCCTTGAGAGCACAGTAAGACTCGATGCCGTTGTTATAGTGCATACTTACTAAATTGAATCCACTATGATTGGCAGACATAGATTGAAGATTTTCATCCACCAAAAACAAATTCAGGAATAGAAGTTCGTCTCGGAACAGTTCCTCGCTTACTGGATTAATTGCAAAAGCTCGCAAGACATCGAGTTCGTCCTGGCTTGCAGGAATAAACGCAAACTGTAGCAATTCGCCGGCAAGTGAATAG
>JBAVOQ010000171.1:0-8788 GCA_049692235.1 Acidobacteriaceae bacterium
ATTCCCACATTCACACCGCCACGACGACTACGACGGGGATGAATATTTCCCCTAAACCAGCTGGCTAAGGGATACGCATTCTGAGGGCAAGGTCAAAGCGAGTACCAATCCAGTCTGTGACTTTCAACGACCAAGTGTACTGTCCGCCGCAATTCTAAAGACAGCCACCTTCGATCGTTTTTCAGCCATCAAATTGCCGGGAGTACACTCCCGTCTCCGCGTCAGTCCCAGCCATCTGCACCACGCACATCTTCTTCCTCCTTCTCTCGCTCTTCATCTTGAATCCGTCGCACATCCTTAGGGCTGACAAATTCCCTCCCAAATATGGGGGTTGGCAACCTTGGCTCCAGCTGTCCAAAATCCTTATTCCATCGAATGAGATGTTGAATTGCCTTCAAATCACCACTCGCGGCTTTATTCGCTAATTGCGTCAGGCCAGCCTCCACTTTGGTCATCGTACGCGGTCCCCTAGGTCCCTTTACCGTGACCTTTTCGGCGCATACATCCCGAAACACTGAGGTGAAGCTCCTCGAGCCCTTCGGCCGCCCTCTGGGGTTGCCGGACTGGCCCTTCCGAAAGCGCGTCTTCTTCGGTGGTTTGCCGTAGCCAGTCTCCTCCGTAGAATTCTCATCATCAGAAACATCCTCATCATCAAAAATGTCATCCTCAGCCATGGGCCACCCCCGATTCCTCAAAACGCTTTCCGGTCTCAGCATGGATCGCTTGGGCGCCCGTATAACGTTGCCAGCGACGGATTGCGGTATCTACATATAGTGGGTCGATCTCTATTCCATAACAGATTCGCCCGGTGCGCCCGGCGGCGATTACTGTCGATCCAGATCCAAGGAAGGAGTCTAGAATCAGATTCCCGGGAGCAGAACAGTCGAGCAGTGCGTCAGCGACCAACGCCACCGGCTTGACCGTCGGATGAAGAGCCAGAAGATTTCCTTCCTCCCCCTGCCGCGATAGCGTATTGACTCCCGGATAATTCCATACATTGGTCCGATTTCGTCCGAAGCGGCCCAGTTGTACATTATTGCGGTGAGAAGACGTGCCATTGCGGAACACAAAAATCAGTTCGTGCTGCGACCGGTAAAAGGATCCCATCCCTCCATTGTCCTTTGCCCAGACGCACAGGTTGAGCTGAGTGTCATATATCTGTTTGCCCACGGCGGCCAGTTCGCCTGCATGCCGCCAGTCCATGCAGACGTAATGTATCGAGCCGTTCTTGCTGTGTTGGGCGAGCAGACCAAGGCTGGAGTTTAGGAAGCGAACGAATTCTTCCTCACTCATTTCGCCAGAAGCCATCTGAAACTCGCGATGTTGGATGGATCCGTTTCCGCTGACGTGTCCATGAATTGGAACGTTGAATGGTGGATCTACGAAGACGGCATCTGCCTTGCGCCCCTTCATAAGCTTCGCGTAGGATGCCTCGTCGAGAGAACTGCCGCAAAGAATGCGATGCTTTCCCAGTAGCCAGAGATCATCGGGACGGGTGACAGGCGGACCCAATGCGAACGGTCCGACTTCATCGTCTGCATCAGGTTTGTTCGTAGCCTCCTGAATGATCAAATCGATTTCCGGGACTTCAAACCCTGTAATCGTTACATCGAAACCCAGATCGACCGTGAGCAGATATTGAAGCTCAATTGCTAATGTAGATGCTTCCCAGCCGGCCTTTTCCGCCAAGCGATTGTCAGCCAGAATGTAGGCACGGATCTGGTCTTCGGTGAGCGACGAAAGTCGTATCGTCGGCGCGACGGACATTCCCAGCAGCTTGGCTGCTTCGACACGACCATGCCCGGCCACGATTGTGTTTTCTTTATCGATCAGGATTGGGTTTGTGAAGCCGAAAGCCACGATACTGTCGGCGATCTGACGGATCTGGCGCTTTGAGTGGGTTCGCGCGTTGTGCGGGTACGCGGTTAGAACTTCGATTGGTTGATAGACGATTGAAAGTTTATCTTGGGTGGACGTTTGCATTGGTTCTCCTGGACTGCAACTCGATACTTCTCTTTTGAGGTGTTTCCCGAGATTGTGGTCCCTTGGATCTCCATAACAAAAACCTCCATGCCCGAATTGTCTCAGAAATTCGCATACAAATCACGTTAATATTGAATTCTTCTTTAGTATTCAGTTTGTACTATCATTCTTTCATGCGGAGCCGTCGAAATCGAAAACGAATTGGCTATGAACCGGATCCCGTTCTGGCCAGGAGGCAGATGAAGGAACTGGTATCTGCCTTGAATGGAAGTGCTATTCGGACCGCACTGGCTGCCCGTCCTGACGAGTCCCGCGTGATTCGCCTACGGTTATCGGAACCGCAGATGGCTCTACGGAGCCTCGTCGAGCTATGGATGGAATCGGGCCCAGATCTCAGAAAGATGTTCGCTGACAACCCGGGGTTGGAACGCCGGACAAGGGATGGAAAAACCTTGTTTTGGCCGACCACAACGGGTAGAGGGCATCTTGATTGGCTTCCCGCTCCTGCCGTAACCGATCCGGATTCTCCTGAAAATATTGCTCTCATGGAATTCATGACATTAATCACGAATCCCGAATGGGCATCGCTGGGAGGACCATGCGCTCGCTGTGAAAACTACTACCTGAAGAAAACCAAGCGGCAAAAGACCTATTGCTCGAGAAAGTGTAGCTCCGAGGAAACTGCGGTCTCAGCTACCCGGAAGCGACGCCGGCATGAGCAAGCAAAGAAAATTGACATTGCCCAAAAGCGTGTAGCGGTATGGAGCAAGAACAAGCGGCTGGGATGGAAAGAATGGGTTGCAAGCAAGACCGGATATAGCCTGCGCTGGATCAGCCGAGCCGTGAACAATGGAAGTCTGAAGCCGCCGCATACAGCGCACGTTGACTCCGACTGAGTACGCCAGCACCGCCTTCGGTTGCCTCGTATCGGCGGAATGCAATTCTGATATATCCGATATTGTTGCCGGCCGCAGAGTCATCTGCGGGCTACTAAACTCGTTTCCCTCGACAGTTTTCCGAATCCGCTTGAGTTGCATGACAGCATAAAATATGGGATCAGACCGCTGCTGTATTCAATTCTGAAGCGCCAGTTTATCAATCCTCGTGGCTTTGGTTTCTGTGCGAACACGGGGTGCCGAAACTTCTTCAACATCGAACGTGCCGGACAGCAATTCTGTAGCTCGGAGTGTTCACTCCATCATCGCCAGCGAATTTACTGGCAAGAAAAGGGAAAGGAGTTGAGAGAGAATAGGTCCGCGAAAGTCAGGAAGAAGCGAAAGCGAGCCGAGAAACCGGCGAGAATTATTGCGCAGAAGAAAACTGGTCCTGCTGTGCCCGATCTTTTGTACCAGTTTCATTGTTAGTGTAGCGCAGCGAGCTGGGTAGATATCCCGCCGCAGTCGGGGGTGTGGGAAAGTGGAAAGCGCACTTTGGTTTCCACTTCTCCACACCCCGTTTTGATTTCAGCCTGCCACGCTTCCGGTGCAGGCGGCCTGTATCCCAGGGAAGAATGGGGCCTCACGGTGTTGTAATGAACACGCCAACGTTCGGCCAGCACGCGCAGTTCTTTTATCGAATAGAAGATTTCTCCATTCAAAAACTCGTCCCGCAGCTTGGAGTTGAAGCTCTCGCAGTAGCCGTTCTCCCACGGGCTTCCCGGTTCGATATAAGCTGTTTTGGCTCCCGTGCCAGAAAGCCATTTGCGCAGATCCCTAGCCACGAACTCGGGCCGTTGTCGGAGCGCAGATGTTCCGGCACACCCTTGATCACTATCACCTCAGCCAGCGCTACGATCACCTTCGCCGAACTCCATCTCCGTTCCGGCCGGATCGTCAGGCACTCTCTGCTATGTTCGTCGATCAGGTTCAGCATCCTTAGCGTTGCGTGCCGCGTGGCTGCTTCACCACCCGGCACGTTAGTCGCTCGCTCATCTTCCTCGCCATTTCCACAGCTCCTTTTGTCCAGTTTCTCTCTCTGATCTACTAGTACAAAATTCGCTGGGCATTCCAATCGGCAGGTCGTGATCGCGTGATCTCAGAAGTTGTACCTTCGTGGGATTTGCAAATGCTGGAGAGAATGTTTGCGTGATTGATGTCGGCGGCCATTATCTGATGTTCAAGTCGCCAGAGAACGGAATTGAGGTGGAGTGTTCCTCTGACCTGAAAACTTGGCAAGACTTAGGCGTTCTCGCGTTAGGACAGAAGGATTGGGAGTGGGCGCGGGGACGCATCACGGCGGGTTTCGTGCTGGACGCACGTCGAGTTCCCGGTGTTGGCGAATATCTCATGTTTTTCCATGGATCTAAATACCCCGAAGATGATCCAAGGGGTGGCTTTGACAACTTCGCCAGTATTGGCGTCGCGTGGAGCAGCGACCTGAGAGAGTGGGATTGGCCGGGAAGGTCACGAAATCGGAATATCCGAGAGGATGCCGCCGCGGTTTGTTCTTGTCCGCGAGAACGAGAGTGCACGAACAAGGATATGACAAGTAATCATGCAAAATTTCAACGAAAGGGAGAGATAATCCTATTTATACGGAAACATTGTCTTGATTTGCTGGAGTGATTAGATATATTGTTAGTTTGTGAACGGCTTCGAAAAAGGAAACCGAGAGCCTTGGAGGCTAGGAATCGAGCCGGAGATATGGGGACACAAAGCCGGGAAGTGCAGCATTTTCAAGTCGAGAGGCTAAAGGTCGAGATCCATCCCACACGTGAAGCGGCGGCCGTGGCAGCTGCGGGCGCTGCTGCGGAAGCCTTGAAGAAATTGAAGGGGGTTCGCGAGACAATTGGAGTCATTTTCGCCACCGGGGCCTCCCAGCTCGACACCCTGAAGAATTTGATAGAGACTCCCAGCTTGCCATGGAACCAAGTTCGCGGATTCCACATGGATGAATACGTTGGTCTGGACGCAGATCACCCTGCGTCGTTTTGCCACTATTTGCGGGAAAAATTGACGCAAAAAGTACAGATGGAGAAGTTTTTTGAGATCGATGGAACTGCGCCCGATCTTGAACAAGCATGCAGAGACTACGCAAGTCAATTGCGCTGCGCAGATCCGCAGTTGTGCTTGTTGGGAATTGGCGAAAATGGTCATTTGGCCTTCAACGACCCCGCTGTGGCAAACTTCAACGATCCCATGGACATGAAGGTCGTGGAGTTGGATGGGGTATGTCGTCAACAGCAAGTGGCCGAGGGCTGGTTCGAAAGTACTCGTGAGGTCCCGGAGCGTGCCATGACGCTCACGATTCCAGCATTATTTCGCGTTCCGAAGCTGATCGTGTCCGTCCCTGGGCCGCGGAAAGCAGAAATTGTCCGGCGGACGCTGGAAGAGCCGATTACAATCGGTTGTCCAGCCACCATTCTTCGTACACATCCAGATGCCACTATCTATCTAGATCGAGAATCCTCGGCTAAGGTCCGTGGGTGCGAGCATTTCGCAGCCGAGACCGGCGGAATTTGAAAGGGTTGGACACGAGATGAAGGCAATCGTAGAAGCAAGCAGGCGGAATATGGAGCATTCAATAGATGGAACAGACCGGCGCACTTTCGTGAAGCAGGCCGGAATCGCTGTTATTGCAGCGGGCATCGATGCGCGGTCGTATGCCCGCGTCCTAGGAGCTAACGATCGGATCCGGCTCGGGCAACTCGGATGCGGTGGTAGGAGCGAAGGCCATGTGCATATGGTGGAGTTGGCTTCGAAACAAATGCCTGTCGAAACTGTCGCGGTCTGCGACATCTGGAGTTTGGCGCGAGAGAAACGCGCCGCGCAGGTTAAATATGCGTTCAATCTTACCCCCCAATCCTACAAATACTCGGAGGATATGCTGGCCCGCAAGGACATTGACGGCGTGATGATCGCCACCGGAGATTTCCAGCACGCCAAGCTATGCGTGGATGTGGTTGAGGCGGGCAAGGATTGTTATGTGGAGAAGCCGTTTGCAAATGTCCTATCCGAGGCTATAAAAGCCCGTAATGTAGTCAACTCCTCGAAGCAGGTTGTGCAAATGGGTTCCCAGCACCGCAGCCAGCCGTATCAACTGGCTGTTCGCGATATCGTCCGTTCCGGGCGCATTGGCGAGGTGGTACATATCGAGCAGGAATGGAACGTCAACGAGGAGCGTTGGAGATTTGTCCCATGGGATACCGGCTCGTCGCCCGAAATGCTGATGGATCGGAACATGAAATGGAAAGAGTGGCTATATGATCGAAAATCACAACTCCGCGAAGAGGACACAGACTGGAACCGTTGGCTACTAGGTAAGCCCTATCGTCCTTTCGACCCTCACGTTTATCTGGAGTTTCGGCTTTACAAAGACTATTCTTCGGGTATTTTTGACCAATGGATGAGCCACGGCTGTGACCTTGTACACCTCTGGACGGATGAAACGTACCCGGAAAGTGTTGTGGCGAATGGCGGAATCTTCACGTGGAAAGATGAGCGTGAAAATCCGGACACCGCCGTTGCGGCGGTCACCTATCCGAAGGGATTCTTGTACACATACAAAACCATTTTCGGGAATAGCTACCGAAGCTTTTCTCGCATACAGGGGCGAGATGGCACGATTGCGAACTACGGCGGCGAAGGCGCATCGCTATTTACTGTTAGCAGAGAAGGCGGCAGAAACCAATTCGATCCCGCCGAATCAGGGCCTGTTTACACCCAGGTTCCGCTGGTGGCATCGGCTGACGACCGCGAGGAGGTTGTTCAGGTTCCCGGTGCCCCTGCTCCCAATTCCCTGGGCCCCGATGATGACGATGCCAATCACCTGATGAATTGGCTGAAGGCAATGCAAACGCGTACGCAACCAAATGCCACAGTGGATAATGGTTTCTCGCATTCTATTGTGTGCATCATGGCCGCACAGTCATATTGGAGCGGCAAGAAGCTTTACTGGGATCCCCAGAATGAGGAGATCCTCGATCACCCTGTCTCGGTCTGATTCGCCTGTTGGAGAAAAATTTGGAAAACTGGCGGCGAAGCACAATCGACCGGAAGGAGGTGGAAGCATGAAGAGAGTTGCTCTTTCCTTAGCCTTGGCCTTGGCATTCGCAGGATGCAGCCGACAACAACCGCAGAAAGCGCCTGCCGCGTCCTCCGCAACCGCCTCCGCTGCTCCAGTCAGCGGGCCGTTTACGCCGCAGGGGCTGCAGCAGCAGTTCACCGCTCTCGACCCGATCGACACCCATACCCATGCCTTCCAGGCCGCACCCGCCCTGTATGCGATGCTGAAAAAGCTCAACCTGCATACTCTCGATATCATGCTTGTCGACAACTATGATCAACATCATGCTTGTCGACAACTATGATCCAGAACTGAAAAATCTATTCAAAGAACGCAAAGACACCCGGAATGTCATCCGTCACAGTGATGGATATATCGCCATATGCACCACGTTTGACCCATTCAAGTTCAACCAGCCGAATTTCGCAGAAACCGCCACTCCGGCAGGCCGCTGGCGAACCCTCACCGTGCTGGGTACCATGAGTTCCCAGGGCCTGATCGCCATCATGACGGTCGAGGCCCCTACCGACCGCGAGGTGTTTCTGGCCTACCTGGAACAGGTGCTGTGTCCCAGGTTGCAGCCGGGACAGATCGTGGCCATGGACAATCTTTCCTCGCACAAGGTCGCCGGGATGCGGGAGTTGATCGAAGCCGCCGGAGCCGAACTGCTCTATCTGCCGCCCTACTCGCCGGACTTCAATCCCATCGAAAAATGCTGGGCCAAGCTCAAACAACATCTCCGTGCGCTCAAGGCACGAACGCTCGACTCGCTTCAGCAGGCCATCGCCGATGCTATCCCCACCATCTCCAATGACAACGCCGCTGCCCTGGTTCCGGCGCTGCGGCTATCCCTTATAGCAATATGAAAAATGGTCTAGATGATGGCACAACGGCCGAACCCGGCGCTCTGAAAACCTGTGGTATAAATGTATGGTCCGCCGCGTGACTGCAAGGGAAAAGTGCGTGGCTGGTGGAAATGGTCTGCGCAAATGTATTCGGCTTCTGAGTGGAGCGAAGCTCCGAGCCATGATGAGTTGCGCACGTACCGGTCCTAATAAACATCTCGGTTTCTGAAGAACCATTTTGTACCACAGGTTTCCGGCACGCCGTTTGACTGTTCCGCCATCCTTTTACTTATCCCCAGCAGACCTGGTGAGAAGTTTCAATCTCATGCCGCAATGCCTCAACTGTTTCCTGGCACTGGGAGAGCGCGATACGGTACGCCCTTCGATAGAACGGCCCAGGCAATGCGGGCTAACTTATTGGCGACGGCCACGACCAACACGTTGCGATGTGTCCTGGACTCCAGTTGATTCATCCAGTTGCCGATCGCGTGGTTGGAGCGATTCAGGCTCAAGACGATGGAGCGAGCGCCATGGATGAACAATCGCCGGAGATATGCGTTTCCGCGTTTACTGATCCCCAGCAGCCACGCTTTACCGCCCGTCGAGTGCTGCTTCGGCACCAGTCCAAGCCATGCCGCGAAATCGCGCCCCTTGGTAAAGGCAGTTCCGTTGCCGACAGCAGCGACCATTGCCGTTGCCGTCAGGGGACCGATACCAGGAACCTCCAGCAATCGTTGGCACGCTGCGTCCTGGCTGGCTATGCCGTCTATCTCGCCGCTCAGTTCTTCGACCTGCTCTTCCAGCGCCTTCCACTCCTGCCACAGCCGATCGGCTAGAGCATTTCACTGTTGGGTGTATATTGATTCAGGCGAAGTTCCCGCGACATAACAACGAGGATGGGGAGAGCATATTCGGACGATCTGCGGCGGAAGCTGCTGGAGGCGCATAGTCGTGGG
>JBAVOQ010000172.1:0-18325 GCA_049692235.1 Acidobacteriaceae bacterium
ACCAGTCGCACCGCTTCCTCCTTGAACTCAAGCGTGTACCTGCCTCGTTTACCGTTCCTCATCTGCCCGTCCCTTTCGCTATTACAGCAGCTCGCTAAGGGATACGTTTTACGCGGGCAAGGTCAAAGAGTCGGAGCGCATCAAGGTGACGTCGGAAGCTGCCGCGGTCCAGTTGACCGCAGAGCAAAAAGAGCACTTGGCTTTCATTGCCAAGGCAGAACAGAAACTTGTGGATCTCGAAGCCGGTCTGAAGACAAGGTCAGAGGAAACGATTGAGGAGAATTACAAAGAAACAACAAAACATGTCGAAGAGTTGGCGCGCCTAAAGGAGAGTGTTAAAGAGCAAGTTGCGCAGGCCACCGGTTTGGGTCAGTTCGGCGCGTTTCAGTCGCGGCAGAATAAGATTTCTGAGGGGAAGCGAGTCTGGGTGGCGGGGATTGGGGGTCTCGTGTTAATAGTAGTGGTCCTCACGTATTTCATAGCCCTACACGCTCAGCAAGGCGATCTTCATAGCGCAGCATTTTGGATAAAGCTTTCAATGAATATCCCCTTAGGCTTTCTTATCAGCTTTTGTACTATCCAATACAATCGTGAACGCCGATTGGAGGAAGAGTACGCTTTCAAAGCCAGCATATCGGTGTCACTCAACCCTTATCGGGAACTGATTTATTCCATTCTTGAAAAAGACGGAGCCCTTAAAGACGGAAGCTACACGAGTTTTGTTGTCGATTCCGTGAGAAATGTGTTTACTTCTCCTACTGAAAAGATATTTGACTCCCCAAAGAAATTTGAGGGAATTTCCGAAAAATCGTTAAAGGCGTCCGCCGAGCTTATAGGTACGGCAGTCAAGGCTGCAAAATGAATCTTTTCTACCATGCGTCTCAATTGACCCTTGTCATCCCTTGACGTAGACTAAATGCTTGCGCAGGTTGGCGATTTTCCCGCCTCTGCTCAACATGGCCTGCAGGCAATTTCAAGCTCCCAGAGCGCGGCTGTAAGGCGCGGCTCCGGTAGAGGATTGAGCTGCCCGGGTCAACAGACTTCCGATTCAGTGAAAAGAGAAGGTTTTCATGGCAAATCATGTTTCGTCGTTAAAGCGCGCCCGGCAGACCGTCAAGCGCACCGCCGTCAACCGCGCCAACCGCACCAAGCTCCGCAACGGCCTGCGTGCCATGCGTGAAGCCCTGCTTGTGAACGATGTTCCCGCGGCGCGGGCGCAGTACAACCAGACCACTTCGCTGCTGGACAAGAGCGTGCAAAAGCGCATTCTGCACGACAACACCGCCTCGCGCTACAAGAGCCGCCTGAATGCTCGCGTGAAGGCGCTCGTCACCAAGACGGCGTAAGTTTTTCTTCCCGCCGCGATGGACGAGCATTCAGACGCGAATCACCCAGCCGGAATTCTCTGGATTCTTCACTTCTGACGCTCGCCGTGGCGAGCGTCTTCCGTTCAGAATGACTCTCTCTTGAGATCCTGTTGTGCGAGCCGGAAGTCGGTTCCAATCCCGCTTCGTCGCAAAAGGACGCGGCGAACCCAGGGCACCCGGATTCCTTACTCTTCCCCACAAAGCTCTCGCAGCAGTTGTGCCCAGCGGTCGCCGTAATCGTTCCATCCTCCCAAATGCTGAACACGATCCAAGGCGGCGGCGCTCATCCGCTGTTGCAGGGCTGGGTCGTCGGCAAGCTGTTGCAGCCTGTCAGCGAGTGCGGAAGCGTCGCGCGGTGGAACGATGAATCCTTCTTTGCCATCCTTGAACAGGTCTTCGCTTCCGGTATTTGGCGTCGCGATGACGGGGCAACCGCAGGCCATCGCCTCGCCCTGCACCAGCGCCAACCCTTCTTCGAGGGACGGCAAGACCATGGCGTGGCTGCGGCTGAAATAGCGGACCAGTTCCGCGCGGGAAACAGCTCCGACGATCTCGACATTCTCCATGGGCAGGCGGGCGAACAGAGGCTTCATGTGCGGAAACATTGGACCCAGAATGCGCAGACGCTTGCGCGGATGCCGCACTTTGGCGAATGCTTCCAAGAGATAAGGCACGCCTTTGCGCAGGCTGACCTGCCCCGCGAAAAGAACATCGAAGGTGTCGGTCGGGCGAGTTGCATCGGCGGAGGGCTGGAAGGAATCCAACCGAACTCCGTATGGAATGACGTGCAGCTTTTCCGCTGGAATACCTTCGGCGACAAAACTGCGCGCGGCAAAACTGGAGGGAACAACGATGCAGTCGGCCTGGTCATACTGTTTCTCTTCGCGCTCTGTGTCGCGCGGGTCGTAGATGTCGAGCGGAGCGTCCCAGTGCTGATGCTCCTCGCTCAGTAAGCGCCATTGATAGCGCGCGTGCGTCGAGCCACGGTCGCAAATATATTTTCCGCCTCGCGACTGCACCAGCGCTCCGGCTGCCAGCCCGGCGCCGGAGATGCCGATCAGCGCGTCAAGATTTGTTTTCGATCGAGCGATCCGCCGCGTCATCCATTTGTCGAAGGCAAGTCCATTCCACCAGTCCAGACCTTCTGTCCACGGAGCAGGATAGAGCCCGAACCGCGCCAGTCCCGCCAGTCCGCCATGAATCCAAGGAAATGTCTGGACGTATTCGCGCGGCAGGCGCTCGCGTTTCAGTCGCCGCCAGGGATAGGTGGAATAGACGGTGTCCAAATAGTTGTAGCGGCGCAGTTGATGCGCGAGTTCGAAATGGTGGAAGACACCAAAAACAGCCTGGGATACGCGCACTGCTTCTCCGTCCGGGAAACGCTTCTTGTATCTCTTTCAGCGTACTGTAAGCCATTTAGTAAACGAAGGAAGAATCCAGTCGGATGGCAGTGTTTCTTTCGCGAAGGTTCTCTGGATTCTTCGCTGCGCTCAGAATGACTCCTCACATTTCCGAATGCATTCTTTGTACATTCGCCATCAGTGGGCGACCGCGTAATAGCCTTGCCGGGCCTGCACCTTGAGTGTCTGCCCGTTCTGCCGGCAAGCGACGCGAATATGCCGATAGCTCCCGTCCAGTGCGGCGTTCGAGGGAGTGTAGGTGGCCTGGTATTCGGTGCGCAGTTGCTTCTCGATAGAGTCGAAAGCGGCGGGCAGTTTTTTTCCATTTTTTCCGATGGGAAATACCTCGCCACCGGTGGCTTCGACCAGCTTTCGCATGGCCCCATCGCTGGAAAAGTCGAGTGTCCCGAAGATTCCTGGATCGCTGATCAACAGAACATAGACGACCGCATCGGCTTTCTGCGCGGCTTCAATCGCGGACTGCAACTTCTCGTCGCTGCCTTCATCCTGTCCGTCGGTCAGCAACACCATCGCTTTTCGCCCAGACTCCTGGCGCAATTTGTCGTTCGAGGCGAGATAAACGGCGTCGTAGAGCAGCGTGCCTTTCGGTTTGGTGATCGAGGGAAGCGTGCCGTTGGCATAGTTGCCGGAACTGGAGTTGATCTGCGCCGCGTCCAGTGCACGCTTCAGGTCGTCGGGGTTGCTGGTCCAGTCCGCCAGCAAATCGACAGTCACGTCGAAAGAAATGAGAAAGGATTCGTCCGTGGGCCGCAGAATGCGCCGCAAAAAAGCCGAAGCGGCCTTCTGCTCGTCGGGCAACACTCGCTCCTGGCTCAAACTTGTGTCGAGCAGGATGCCGATCGACAACGGCAAATCGCTTTGCGCGTTGAAGCTTTTCAGCTTCTGTGGCTTCTCGTCCTCAAACACACTGCAATCCGCTCGGGTCAGGTTCGGCACCAACCTGCCGGACTTGTCATGGACAACAAAAAACAGGTCCACCAGATTGACGCTGACGCGCATGGTGGGGATGCCGGTTGAAGCTGAGGATTTCAGGGTGCCTGGCGTTACTGGAACGGTCCCCGGTTCTGTCTGCGGAGGGGTGGCCAAGGGCTGCGCTGCGCTCGGCGACGGCTGCGAGTTGAACTGGGGCTGAGCTGGGGATGCTGGCTGAATCTCCGGCTGCGGTTGCGCGGGTTGTTGCAGCGGAGGTTGATTTGATTCAGCCCGGCCGGGCGGCGCATCCGGCTGGGGAGCCAATTGTCCCCAGATCATGGGAGCGGCCAGCAGGAGCAGGGTAAATCCCAAAGCAAAAAACGCCAGCCGCAGCCGCCGGCACGACGCTCGGTGCATCTTTCTTCGGCTTCGACTGTGGCGATTCAAGAATGTTTCCTCTTTGCGAGCTTGGTTGAAGCCACGCTCCAGAGTGGCTCCCCATCTGGACTGAAAAAGCGACGGCCCCCCGCGCTCCGATCCCACACAGGCTGCACGAGTTTCATGCGCCATTGACAACTCTGCTGGGCACTTTCTGCTTCCCACCGTACAATGAAAAGAACAAGAACGGAAGACAACGCGAGCGGAAATTCAGAATCGATGCGGAACGAATGCGGTCAGGATATTTCATGATTGGAAGTAAAAGCTTTGCCCGGCTCTCCTGTAAAGGTGCGGTGAAATTGGGAGTCTGGTTGTTTGCCTGCCTGCTTTGGATTGCGGGGCCACAGGTCAAAGCACAGGATAGTGCGCACCCGATGCCCAACGCACCCGGTACCGACTTGGCCGACGCCGGCCAAAACGGGACCAGTGCGCCCACGCCCCAGCAACCCGGGGAAGGCAATCCACCCCCATCGTCGCTGAAACTGCCGAACCTGCTGCAAAATGTCACTCCGGGAGAAGGCGCACCGCCCGCGAGCACCAGCAGTTCGGGTGCTCCGACGCCTGCTGGCCCGTCTGCCGCGACACCTGCGCAGCAACCGCAAACGCCGCCTTCCAATGTGCCGCCCCCGGTGATTCCTCCCAAGGGCGAGGGCCCATCGGTCGCGACCTACACCTTGCGGACGCGAGTCAATTTTGTTCTTGTGCCGGTCACGGTAAAGGACTCCCATGGAGCGATTCTTCCCGGGCTGACTCATAACGACTTCCAAATCTACGAAGATGGGGTCCAGCAGCGGATCACCTTCTTTACCGAAGATCCATTTCCTCTCTCGGTGGCGTTCGTCGTCGATCAGAATCTGCCATCGGACACAATGAAGAAGGTGAACGACGCGCTGGCTGCGTTTCAGGGCGCATTCGCTCCCTATGACGAGGTTTCGGTGTACACCTACGCCACCCACGTCAGCCAGGCGACTGGATTTACCGGAGCACAAAGTGCGCGCCTGACGGCAACCCTGGAGCGGGTGAAGTCTCCCGGCCGTTATATGGCGGTCCCCAGCAACACGGGCCCCATGGCGGAAGGCCCCAGCATCAATGGCCACATGGTCGATCCGAATGTGACGCCGACCCACGATGGCACTTTTATTGGCATCATTCCGAAAGAGAATTATGTGTTGAACGATGCCATCCTGCGGGCCGCGACCGATCTTTCGCAACGCGGACGAGGACGACGCAAGATGATTTACGTCATCAGCGACGGCAAGAACCAGGGAAGCACCGCTTCGTATAAAGAAGTCGTTCGCTACCTGCTGACGAATCAAATTGCGGTCGATGGAACACTGGTCGGCGACTCGGCTCTGCCGGTGTACGGCTTCCTCGATCGCTTCCATATTCCATGGCAGATGGCGGACAACTTGCTGCCGAAATATACCAGCGCCACAGGCGGCATCTTGGATGCAGAGCTTTCCCGCAACGCCATCGAGGCTAGCTTCGCCCGGGTTGCCGGTCAGGTCCGCAACCAATACACGCTGGGCTATTACAGCCACATCTCTGTACTCGACAGCCGTTTTCGCAAGATTGAAGTGCGTGTGCTGCTGCCGAACGTGACCGTGGTGGCGAAGCAGGGCTATTACCCGACTGCCACGCAATCCCAGTAGCTCCGGATGACGCCAACCACGACGACAACCGTCCTGGGTCTGAGCGCAGCGATCATTTGGGGCGCGGCGGATTTCAGCGGCGGCATCGGTGCGCGCTATCTCCGTGTCTACTGGTTGCTGGCCATTTCTCATGCTTCCAGCCTGATCGCGCTGGTGCTGCTTGCCGGCCTGCTGCATCAACCATTTCCCGGCGAGCGCATATTGGCCTATGGATTGGTCGCGGGCCTTGCCGGCGGCATCGCTTTGCTGGTGTTTTACTATGCGCTCTCCCTGGGCAGCATGGGAACAACCGCGGCGGTCACTGGCCTGCTGACGGCAGCACTCCCGGTGTTGTTTTCGCTGACGACCATCGGCACGCCCAGCCGTCGTCAACTCGTCGGATTCGTGTTGGCCGCAGGAGCCATCTGGCTGATCAGCAGTCCTTCGAGTCCCAACGAACAAGTTGTCGAGGGTCAAGGAAAAAAGCTCGTGCTGGCAGTAATTTCGGGGACTGGGTTCGGCATCTTCCTGATCGCGCTGCGGGAAGCCAACAGCGGCGGGTTGTTTTGGCCTCTGGCGGCATCGCGGGTCGGCAGTCTGTCGCTGGCGATTCTAGGCGGACTGATCCTCAGTCGTGGTCGCTATATCGTGGAGCCGGAACCGCAAACGATCCGACCTCCGCAAACGTCGGCTTCCATGCAAAAGGCGATTCGCAGGCGCTGCATGGTCGGAATTGGGTTGGCGCTGATTGCGGGTACCTTCGATACCAGCGGCAATTTCCTGTTCGTCGCGGCCACACGCATTGGCCGGCTGGACGTTGCCGCGGTTCTCGCTTCGCTCTACCCCGCCTCAACGATTCTATTAGCCGCATGGCTGCTGAAGGAACGCACCAATCGGCGTCAGGCGCTCGGTATGACCGCCGCGCTGGTCGCGGTGGCGCTGATTTCCTGAAGTAGCTTTACGTTGTGCGGTAGATGATCCCCGGCTCCATCACGTGGCCCCAACTGAGCGTTTCCGCATCGGGAAGATGGAAGTTTGTACCGGGAATGAGTCCCGCCTGGATGAGCGTTCCAAATTGAAAGTACACCGCGTCCATGTCCGACGGAAGTCCAGGATAATGACCAAAACCTCCATCCGCATTCTGGCAGCGGAGGGCCCAGCGCGCCGCTTTTGCAATGGCAGCCCGACATGCCGGCGAGTTTCCTCCCAGTTGGCGCAGAATAAACACCGCGTCAAAACAGGAATGCACGTCCCAATCGGGAGCTTTCAATTGCCACCCTCCATCGGGCCGCTGGTCGCGGAGCACTCGCTGCACAATCGCATCGGCCTTGGGGGTGGGCTTGCTAATCAAGCGATAAAAATGGACAAGGTGGAACGTGGCCGCGACGTGATCGCCGAGATATCCATCCGCCGCCTGATTTTTGAGGATGTGATGTTCGAGGGCCGTCCGGTATGAGGGCGGAAATGCCACGCCAAGCGCCGCGTAGAAAAGTGGAAAAAAGCTGACCGTATACCACGGTAGTTTCGCGAAGGCATGGTTCTCGAAGAATCGGTCCAATACATGGACGGGATTTACTCGCGGCTTCTCTCCCAACGCGCGCAGTCCAACGACACCTTGAACCGTGTTGTAGAGGACAGCAAGATCGGCCTTGGGATCCAGATTCCCGGCGCGGTTCAGGAACGCGCCGTCCGGCTGCTGGTGATGCTGGATGAAGTCCGCCGATTTTTTCGCGTGTGCAAGCGTGCGCCCTTCAGGTTTCGCCAGCGTTGCCGCGTAGGTAACAGCAGCCAGATCGCTTTCCGCCGTATCGGAAGATCCCTGGTACTGCGCATCGGGAGACGGCGAATATCCACCATCCGGGCGAGCGCAATTTTGAATGAACTGAAAGGTAGTGTCCTTGATTGTCTGGCCATCTATAGGAGCATTCGCTGGCGGCTGGGCAGCGAGCCTTTTTGCCTGAAGCGAAGCGCCGACGGCTGCCATCATTGACCACTGCAACAAATTCCGCCTGGAAATGCCCCTCATTCCATTTCTCCTGAAGTCGATCGTGTTTACGTTTTCCGCCGGAGTGCCTCTTATCCTTCTTCGGCTGAGTCGGAGACTGCCTCCGCTTGCGCGACAGGGGGAATTCCAGCACGCTGGCCGGTCCACTGCAGCGGCGACGCGCGGCGAAGAACCATGGCGCGGCCTTCCTCCGCCAGCAGCTTCATCCCCACCATGGACAGAGAAAAAAGGTTGGGATAACGATGTTTTACCTTCCAGCGAAGCTCCCGCTGGGTGCGGGTTGTCCCGTGTTCCGCTTCGATAAATTGCGGCAGTTCTTTCAGTGGCGTGCCATCGCGCACCGCGTTTCGCACCAACTCCATGTAGGCAAGCGAATCGACAATTTCTCCGGCAATCCTGTCATGCACCTCCGGAGCGATCAGTCCGTATTGCAGCTTGAAGTTGTTTAATTTATCCAAGCTGGCGTACATCGTCTTTACGATTTGCTCCCGGTTCAGCAAATCCGTTTCGTAATTCAGAATGAACTCCCACGACGGCGCGGAAAAATGGTGGATGTGGTCTTCCAGCGTGTCTGCAAGCCGCTTCAGGCCGAATTGTTCCGGATGTTCAAACGCGCGGCTGGCGGGATCGAGAAACGGCGCCAGGGGTGCGACGAAATAGCACAGGCGTTTGTCGCAGTCGCAGGCCTGATGAATCTCTTCACAGAACTCGATGTTGCGCATCGCGCTCTCGTAGGTCTGGTGGGGCAGTCCAACCATAAAAAAGATATCGAGCTTTCTGCAACCATGGTCGAGTGCCGATCGCACCAGCTGAATGATCTCCTGATTGGAGCAGGGAAATTTCCCGTTCTTCCGGCGCACCTCTTCATCCGCGCTTTCCAGCGTAATCTCCAGGCTGTACTTGCGAACGGTACGCTCCATCTTCTCGAAAAAGTCGTCGTCGGCGCCCCAAAACAACTCGAAGACCAGCTCGTTTCTGGGTCGCAGGGCGCAGACTCGCTCCAGAAATTCGTCGACATACTTTGTTCCACCCTGGCGGATGTCGCCGATCACAAAGATTGGGGTGCGACAAAAGCGCTGGATGCATTCAATATCCTGCATGAGCTTTGCAGGCGAGCGCATGGACGGCTTGGTTCGCGCGCAGTTGAAGGAATACGCGCTGCGCGACCCTCCGCAGAGAGCGCAGTCCTGCGTGCATCCTCGCGTGGTCAGCAAGGCGCTCAGCGGATAGCTGAGCCAACCTTCGTAGGGCAGCGCGTCCAGCAGGCTGTGATATTGAAATACCGACCGCATCGCGTAGCGATAGTCGGGAATGTCGATGTCGTCCAGGTTCGCGGGCACCGGACTGAAAGGATTCACGATCACTTTCCCATCGCGCTTCCAAGTCAGATTCGGCACCGTCGAAAAATCTACGGTTCCGGACTTGATCTCATCCATCAGCGCCAACATGGAACTCTCCGTGGAGTCGCCGCGCATGACGAAATCGACGCAGTCGTGCTGCATGAGTTCGCGATGGTAATAGGTGGAGGACAGGCCCCCGAAAATCACCGGCACGTCAGGATGGTATTTCTTCACCAGCTTTGCAATTTCGATGCTTCCCTGGGCATGCGGCAGCCAATGGAGCGAGATGCCGAAGGCCGCCGACTCTAATCCGCGAATCTTTTTTTCGACGTCGAACCGGCGATTGTGCACCATGCGGGCGGCCAGGTTGACGATTTTGACGCGGTGCCCAAACCGCTCCAAATATCCGGCGATGCTGGTAAATCCGATCGGATACATGTCGAAGACAGAGCTGGAGGGAACGACATCGCTGATGGGTCCGCGAAACTGATTGTTCTTCCTGAAGTCGTAGAAACTCGGCGGGTGCAGTAGGACCAGGTCAAATTCCATCGTTCTTGCGTCCTGACTCTTCGAGTACAGAAATGCAAATCAGTGGAGCAATTCTACTCAGCTTGGAACGCGAAAAGCCGCACGCGAATGTGCGGCTCCTTGCATGGAACTCGAAAACCGGATTAAACCAGGAATTTCCATCGGACGTTTTCCGGATGGTTGGGCTGTCGATTCGAGGATCTACTTGACTTCGGGCGTCGTCTTCGTGGTATCCGGCTTATCGGCTTCATCGGAACTGCCGATGCCCTTGATGCCTTCCTTAAATCCTTTGATACCTTCGCCCAGGCCTTTGCCCAGGCCGGGAAGTTTGCTCGGTCCAAAGATCAGAAGCGCTACCACCAGAATTACTACCAGATGCCAGGGCTGTAATAGGTCACCCATACGTTGTTCTCCCGCAGGCTTGTCAGTCGCCTGCCTCGTCTACTCAATGGTATTGTCGCACAATCGCGCACCGCGTGTAGCTCAAGGACCGAACCCGCGTTGCGTCCATGAAAGTCGTGGATTGGAAGTTGTCGAAGGATTCCGGATGAAGCATCTATAGCCACCTGAGGCGGGCTATTGGGTGTCCGCCGCGTCGCGGGTTCCGTCCAGTGGATGTACGGTCGCCAGTCGGCTGCGGATTTGCTCATAAAACTTCCAGACATTTTCTCCATCGCCCATCGTCAGTCGCCGGTAGACCTTCAATAGTGGATAGAGCTGCGACCCTGACACCAGCAAGGTGGGCACGGCAGCGTTTCCGCCCGGATATTGGATCAGCTCCCATCCACCATGCCAGTAGCGCCGCACCACCTCACCGAGATAGCCGCCCCACAACTTCACCTGCTCCTCGACCTGATCATTTTCCAGCAGATTCAGGTCGGCACTGACACTCGCAAGAATGGTCTCGAGGGGTTCGAGGCTCGCCTCGGAGTAATCAAGCTCAAATCCGAAGCGGTCATGCGCGATGGTCACGGCGCGATCCGCGCAGCTTTGCATCATTTCGGCGATGGATTGGAAGTCAGCCACAGCTCAAGGGTAGCAGTGTGCGGGTGAAAGATGGAGCAAAGCGGAAATTTCCGCAGGGCCACCCCGTTTTCAATCTATTCCACTGCCGGCGACAGCAGGTCATGGCTGTTTCGCCTCCGCCGGCGCTAATTCTGGTCGGCCATGGGAAGTACAGGCAGCGAAACCAGATCCACCGTCGAGGGATCATCCCGCAACTTCAGGTAGAGGGTCGTCCCATTGGGCCGCGGAACCTTCATGGTGTTGCCGGCAAATCCCAACGGAACGCTGGTCGGATGCGCAAATTGCGGAGACGCTGCGATCGAATCGATCAGGAACAGGTTTTCACCGGTGATCGTGCACAATTCCACGGGGTTGGACGGGCAATCCACATGTTTCAATTCCGGCAGGCGTACCAGGTCTGCCAGCGGCTGCCAATCGCCCGGAACTCCCGCCGCGGTGACAGGACGGAATCGCAGTGGACCGAAGGCCGACGAGCCGAAGGCTTTAGCCGGATCCAGTGTGGCGAACACGGTTTGCGCGTCCTGTAGCGTCATCGAGTTGTTGGCCAGGGTCAGGGAGGTGACGAAACCGCCGTCTGCCGCGCCCACTTCGATGGTTTCGTCACGCGGAAATTGCTGCGGCGCCACCGACTTCAAAAAGAAGTTGAGATGGCCATACTGCGGTAAATCACTTTCGTTGCCCAAATGGATAAAAGCGGAGCTACCGCCGGGAGTGACGGCGATACTCTTGCTGAGCAACTGCACCTGCGGGCGCGAAGGCGCAATCGTGACCGGAACATCCAACACGCGTTCGTCTTTCAAGTGAACATGGGCCATCACGGTTGCATCTTCGACAAACACCTTCGAACCGGCAAGATTCGTCGATGTCTTCAACTGCAGTGTGTCCTCTGTGCCGTTGTGCTTCATTGAGCCGGCATGAAAAATGGTTCCTGCCATTTCGACGGTCGTCACTTCCTGCAGGTGAGTTCCGGTCATCACCGCCTGATCATCCCCGGCATGCAAAATCAATCCATTCACCACGGCGGATGGCGGATAGACATGTACGGGCACTTTTTCGGATTTCATTTGGCCGTATTCAGCGACGGTCAGGGTGTAGATCCCCTGCGACGATTTGGTCACGGGCAGATTCACTTCCAGAAGCCTGGGTGGGGTGCGGGTAATCGCGGCCTTTTCTACCTTCCCCTGTGGGGTGGCGATGGTGACTCCCTGGACACAAACCACACTGTCCGCCTGCAAATGCAGCGATATTTTTTCGGCTGCAGTCACGGCGCTGGTTTCGCCGGTCGCAAACGCCCATTCCTGGGGACGGGAATTGGTGAAGGCGAAATCAGGGCCGTTCCACGGATCGAAGCCCCATTCGCCACGTAGTTGACCGGTTACTGTGCCGGAGACGCTTGAAGTCTGCAGCGCGCGGGCATCCACCACAAACCCGCCGCGCTCGGCATCGGCGGTCGCCGGCAGGTCCACCGAATGGCCTGCGGAATCTTGAACGTGCAGCGCCACATCATGCGCGTAGTGGGTGGAAAATACCAGCGGCGCTCCCTCGACGGAGAGCACCAGCTTGGGCCGCTCCAGACAAAGCAGCTCCTCCGGATGGACGGCGCGCAGCATGGGAAAATGCACTGGCGCCACCGGGGGCAAGCTAGCCACCATCACGGACTTGGGATTGCTGAAGGAAGGAGGGCTGCTGAGTTTCAACTCCATCGCGCCGTCGTCATTCACAGACAGGGCCGGGATGTAGGCATATTGCGCGGTGTGCATACTGCCCATAATGCGCACCATATCCACCACAGCACCAACATACGGGCTATACGCGCCGCCACCCGCAGCCGTGGATGCGCTGATCTGATTGATCATGTCACCAGCCGCGCCGGAGGTGAGAGCCGTGACCATCGACTGGCTCTGAGCGTCATTCAGCACCAGGTCCTCAGGGTTCTGGATCAGGCAGGATTCCTGCTGGTCGGGAGCCAACTGAAAGCAGGAAGTATTGATTTTCAGGTAGAGGGTCTGGGACAGCAGTTTTGCGCGCGTCTCAAGACGAGTCGGGTCGGTATTGGATATCTTCTTCACCGCATCGATGTAGGCATCCAGGCGCGACCGGGTCAGGTCGGCCGCGTACAAGTCCTGGGCTGCGCGCACAAAGACTCCGGGACGCGATCGCACAGCGGTTCGGACAGTGGTGAATCCACCGCCGGTCTCCGGAGCCCAGAAAATCAATGCTTCCAGAGCGCCTTCTGGAACATGAACGTTGACCCCATCTCGTTGTACCTGCGGTTTCCAGGTTTCCACCTTGGTAAACCAATTCTCTGGCGGAGGGTTTAGAGAGCCCCGCAGGAAAACTGGAATCAACAGGTAATGGATCGATTCATTGGCAGGAAGATCGGGGTGAAACCACATTTCGTCGCCGGCCTGAAGGTTTGGAACCTGGGAAATGGGCAGACTTCTGCCGGCACGGGTGATTGTTATCTCCAGGCGCGGTCCCGGCAGATCAAAAGGAGCTGTGGCAGCGGAAGCCAACGATGAAACCAAGCCAAGCATCGTAACCGCAGGAAGGCCTGCGCGAACCCATGAGCGCCAATTCATACTTCCTATTCTATGGAATGACGATGAATCCTTCATTCCGCGTACCGAGTTCGACACCAAGAATTTCAAGCAGAGATGAGTGAAGTCTGCGATGATTGCGGAGACGTTTAGGATCAGCACGGAGTGGTTTCGGAAATGGAACGGATACAAAAGCAAGAACTTTTGGACAGCGATCATTGGTCCGTGGCGGAGGTCGCCTGCGCCTTGGGCGCGATTGGAAGGGTGAATCGTTTCTATGGGGGACATCGGATGCATAAGCGGCTGTTCCGGCGCGTATGCTCGAAGGTCAACGGAAAGAAATTGCAGGTCCTGGAGGTCGCGTCCGGCTATGCGGATGTGCTGCAGGCCGCGTCGTTGATGCTGAAAAAGCAGGGTGTCTCGCTGGATATATTGCTGCTGGATCGCTGCGCCAAACATCTGCCGCAGAGCCAAAACTGGCATAAGGATTTGCAGCCTCCCACGTTGATGACAGGCGACGCGCTCGCGCTGGAGCTGCCGGACAATAGCGTCGACATCGTTTCCTGCTGCCTGTTTCTGCATCACCTGAGCGTCGATGAGGCGCGCGCCTTTTTGCGCGAGGCCCTGCGCGTTTCCCGCGTTGCCGTACTGATCAACGATGTGGAGAGAAAGCGGGTGAATTATTTTCTCTCTCACCTGTACAGATTTATGGATCCCAGCCGGCTGTCTCGCCACGACGGGCCGACCTCTGTGCGGCAGGCCTATACCTACCAGGAAATGCAGGATTTGCTGCAGGAAACGCGCTGCAGCTATGAGTTGCAGCGGGGATACCTCTATCGCCTGGGTGCGATTGCGTGGAAGCAGCAGGCGCAGCCCGGTTAAAGCGCGCACGTGAACCGAAAAATAGTTTGCCAAAACAAGAAAGCGAGCCAACATTGCGGCTCGCTTTCTCCTGTTCTGGGGAAGGGATCGAAAAACCTTCTTTAGCTGGCGGGGGAATGCTTGCCCGGCTTCACTTCAATTTCATTTACCACCTGCTGCACGTTGGGCACATGCTTGGCCAGCCGCTCAGCTTCGCGCTTCTGGGCCGCAGTCTTGACACTGCCCGACAACACGACGGCACCGTTCTTCGCTTTGACTGAAATATCCTGTTCGTCCAGGTTGCGATGCTTCTTCAGCTCCGCCTTGATGCTGTCTTCAATGGCATTGTCGGTATCGGAATTCGCAGCCTTGGTCGCGTCGGCATTTTGCGGGGGCACGACAGCAATTTCGTCCGCAATCGTATAGTTCGGTGCAGCCTGCTTGGCCACCGATTCCGCCTGCGCCTTCTGGCTGTCCGACGGTACCGTTCCCGTCAACGTGATCACACCTTTATCCTGATCCTGCGAAACGTGGATGGCGCCCAGATTATTCTGCGTCAGCGAATTATTGACGGCGTCTTTCGAGTCCGGATACTTGGGGTGGCTATTGCACCCCGCGACTACGATGCCAGCTGCCAAACTCGCAATCGCAAATACCTTGGTCATGCCTTTTTTATCCTGCTTCATCGTCGTACTCCTCTATCTTTTTGATCTGCTGTATGGGGTTGGCTTTTCCCAGATTGCTTGCATCGCTGCGGGAGAGCGGCTTCTGCGAATCGGCGATGTTGCACCGGCAGGCCCCAAGGCATCCTGAGAAAAGATCGACCCGAACGCTTTCGGGCCATTCAGTTAGGTGTCGAATTTGGCATTCTCGTTGCTCCGAAGCCGTCGATTTTCGTTGACGTTGTTGGTGCTTCTTCAAACGTCAAACCTCGCAGCTGCGCGATCTATTTTTCAGAAGTAAGCGCGACAAAAGGGTTGCCCGACGCCAGGAAAATTGTGAAAGAGTTTTGTCGCGCTGAACGCGGTCGAGGCAACCTGTGGGCGAAAATCTATCCGCGCGGACTCTGTTTCTTCGGTATCGTGTCCGCAGCGGCGCGTCCGGCATTTCACGACTCGCTAGGACTTGGGACGTGAGGAAGGTGATTCGAGTTGCCGCGCATAGCGAATTTCGTCGACCTCAATGCCCCACACCGTGGCCTTGCGGCGCACACCATCTGCAGCCCAGCCGTCGTTTTGGTAGAAGCGCTCGGCCCGGACGTTTCCCGTCAGCACCCACAGAATCGCTTTGCGAAATCCATACTCGAACATGTGCGCGCGAGCGGCCGACACCAGCGCTACGCCGAGACCTTTGCCCCAATGTTGCGGATCGACGTAGAGCGCGCATAGCTCGCCGTGGCCCGGCATGTCCGAGTCGGTCACCGGCATGGTGGTCGCGAATCCTTGGATCGCGGGACTCATTCCCTCTTCGACCGCCACGAGGGTGTGCGGCTTGAATGGATCGCGGCTCGCAAAATCGTACTTGGCGGCTCGATCTTCAGGACGAAGTTGATTCAGGTAATCGTCAGAAAGAATGTTTCGGTAGGCCGCCCGCCATGAACGTACGTGCACGCGAGCCACATCCATTGCATCCGCAGGTTGCGCGGGACGAATCAGCATGTCCGAGTATGGCATGGAATACCGGCTTCGAAACGCTCGGCGGATGGCCAGGACCGCCTTCCGAAAAAAATAATATCTTATGCACCATAAGTGGGGCAGTGTTAGTGTTTCAACAAATAGTTGCTAAGGCAACTAAGATGGTCAAATATGGCCGATATGGTTGCTAAGGCAACCATATCTTTTCTGGGGGATTTTGCGCCGTTTTCGCCGAAAACTTTCTCTAGCTGTACGAAATCCAGCGGATCATTTCCGGCAGCGTAGGTCGTTTGCCGTACATCAGGATGCCGACCCGATAGATGCGCGAGGCTACCCAGAGCACTCCGTATGTGGCGGCCACCATCAGGACCACCGACAGCGCCAGTTGCCACCATGGCACCACCATCGCTGACATGCGCAGGCACATCACAATGGGGGTGCACGGCGGGAACAGCGACAGCAACACCACCGGCCATGCCGACGGATTGCCGAGGATGTAGACCATCAGGATCAAGCCCACCAATTGCGGCATCACCAGGATCATGCTGAACTGCTGCACTTCAGATTCCTGGCTGACGGTGGCCCCAAATCCGGCGCTGAGCGCGCTGTAAAAGAAGAAGCCGAGCAGAAAATACAGGATGAAGAACACCAACTGCACCGGCGTGACACCGTAGGCCGCCAGACCGCCCTGGCCGAGTTCGGCCCCGAACGCAGATGCGCTCAGAAGCAGCACAGCCACGATCCAGACACCCATTTGCGTCAGGCCCGCCGCGCCCACGCCGAGCAATTTGCCCGCCATCAGCGATTCCGGCTTCGCGGTTGCCAACAGTACCTCGAACACTCGGGATGTCTTCTCCGCGACCACAGAATGGGCCACATTCATTCCGTAAAATACGACGGCGAAATACAAGATGAACGCCATGATGTAGGCGCCCCAGAAGCCCTTACTGGCGTCGGAGGCCACCGCTTCGCCGTTCTTCACCTGTCTGGTTTTCAGGTCGACGTCGTGTAACAAGTCATCCGCCTGGCTACTAGCCACGCCGTGGTTCATCAGCGCTTCGCGCACCAGCGCATCGCCGATGGCGCCCTGCATTTTGTCTGCGCCAAGAAAGTCCGCCGATCCGCGAGAGACATACGTCGCCTCCGCCACGGCTTGTCCCGGCTGCACCTTCAACCACAGATACCCGTCGATAGCTTTCGACTCCACCTGGTGATTCAGCGCCGCCAGATCGCTCTCCGCGACGGGGGCTTGCACTTGCACGTGAAGCTGCGTTGGCGTTGCGTTTTGGCTCTTCCTCGCATCTTCGGGTGTTGTGGGCACCCGCAGCAATTCCGTACGAGTGCATTGCGCCAGCACGGGATCATTCGACGCGACCACGATATTCCGGGGTCCGCTGGCCATCTTTCCGGAGAATGCGCCCATGCCAATGAAGCCGGCAAACAGCAGCGGGATTAATACAGTGCTGATGCGGAAAGCCTTGCTGCGAACCCGCTCCAGATACTCTCGTTTGGCGATCAGCAGAGCTTCACGCATTGACACGTCTCCCGACCGTCTGAATAAAAATCTCTTCCAGGGACGGTTCCATCAACTCAAACTTGTAAATTTTCGCGCTCTGACAAGCAGCGCGCAGCAGGTCCTGTGCGTCCGCTCCTTCTCGCAGTTGAATCTCGACATGGCCGGCGAAGGCTTTGTACTCCTGCACCGCGGGATGGTTGACAAAGGCATTGTCGCCCTCAAAATCGATGACGACGTGGTTGCGCGGATAACGGGATTTCAGCTCCCGCATGGCGCCCGACAGAACTGCCTTGCCGCGGTTAATCAGGCAGATGGAGTCGCATAGTTTCTCCACCTGGTCCATGCGGTGGGTGGAGAACAGGATGGCCTTGCCCGCGTTTTTCAGCTCTAACAACGTTTCCTGCAGCAACTGCGTGTTCACCGGATCGAGCCCGGAGAAGGGTTCATCCATAATGATCAGCGCGGGTTCATGCAGCAGTGTGGAGATGAACTGAATTTTTTGCTGCATGCCCTTGGACAACTCTTCGGTCTTCAAGTCGATCGCGTCCAGGATCTGCAGCCGCTCGCACCACTGGCGGGCGCGCGAATTGGCCTGCGACGAATCCAGGCCGTGCAACTGCCCCAGGAAAACCAGCTGGTCGATCACCTTCATCTTTTTGTACAAGCCGCGTTCTTCCGGCAGATAGCCGACGCGGGTCAGGTTCTTGCGCGAGAAGGGCTGGCCGAACAGGGTGACCGAGCCGGAATCCGGCATGGTAATCCCGATCATCATGCGGATGGTCGAGGTTTTGCCGGCGCCGTTGGGACCGAGGAGTCCAAACATTTTTCCGGCCTCAATCTGGAGGCTGAGCGCATCGACGGCCACCTTGGTGTCGTAGCTTTTCGATATTCGATTCAGTTCAACGAGGTTCATGCGCGGCGCGGTTGATCCAGTTGTTGGCAGTGTAGCAAACGAAGATTTTTGGCGCGCAAATCTGGGCTAGTGTAGTGTCTCATTATTAGAATCAGTTATATATTGAGGTTCATCTTATGATGAGAGGACCTCGATATGCGTGTTGCGCAGCCCATTGTTTTGAACGAAGAGACACGGCGGAAGCTTGAGCAGC
>JBAVOQ010000173.1:0-2111 GCA_049692235.1 Acidobacteriaceae bacterium
GAGAAATACCTCCCGAACACACAGTTTGTTTCACAGTAGGGAGATGATCCTGAATAATTTAGCATTTCTTCTCATTGCTGGCTATATAAGCATCAGTATTCCGATTATGGCTCAGTCGCCTTTCTCATTTTGAAATTCAACTTATGAAAGATCATCCCACAGTGTCGACATGGCAACTGGCTGCACCATTGACGAATCGGAGAGCCTTTTTGTCACTAGTTACAGTCTGCATCCTTACTCAGGAGGAGATGAATCAACCATCAAATACAACATATATTTTGGCGATACTATTTGGATTCCAAGATATTCTGATCGGGCAGGAGTGCCAAAACGATGCTTCTCGTGATTTGTCACGCAATGCCTGCTCGGTAGATAGATAAGGTGATCTTTTTGTAACCGGACGGAAATATGACACGGAAGGGTATAAACTTTTGGTCTGCATGATCTCAAAATCAACTGGACGAACCGAAGATTCGGCCGACCTAGAAGCATAACACTGAATCCTCTTCACTAAAATATGATTTTCTTTCTATCAGTTTGCCAACGCTTGACCGAATTACTAGCTTATGATTGACAAACAATGTGATGAAGAAGATGACAACATTAGCCAAGAAGCTTGATTGTTATGTCTATGGTTAAGTGGTTGTAAACCAAATACAGGAATTGAAAAAGTGGAGGAAAGAGTTAGTGTCGTTTGAAGTAAAGCTATCCAATGATAAATCCTACATCACGTTGAAGATAATAGGAGATTTAACAAGTGAGCAGGCGCTGAAGCAGGATCTAGAGGCACATGCACTGGGCAGGAAACTCGGGGTGAATAGATACCTGGTAGACGTGACTGAATCAAGAAATGTTGATTCGGATTCTAATAACTACAAATTTGCATATGAAGACATATTGATTAATCCAGGAATCGATAGAAATGCTCACGTAGCACTCCTCGTAAGCCCGAGAGATCATTCTCATGATTTTTTTGAGACAGTGGCGAGGAACGCTGGCCTCGATGTGACACTGTTTAGGGATCGGGAACTTGCAAGACGTCATTTATTAAATGGTTATGTGCAGCAAACGCTTTTAGTAAACAAGCGCTGATTTTTGAGAAGAACCAATATTTGAGCGAATTGTGGGATGATTTTTTCCCCGATCTCGAAGGGGTTCTTACTTTTCTCACCTAACCTTTGTGAGGGCAATCTCGTTTTTGTTATCCTTGGCCAGTAAGTGTCTATCGGATCACTACGTTATCATTGGTACACAATATGGGGGCAGGTCAGTATACGGTATCGTCCAGCAAAATGGCGGTGTGATTGACGTCAAGAGTATCTTAGGCAAAGGCACAGAATTCGACATATACCTTCCCAGATTTGACGGAGATGTCGAGGCTCCGGAAAAGCATTCTCTCACTGAATCTCTAAGAGGCGATGAAACGATCCTCATTGTAGAAGACCAGGCAGAACTGCTGGAGCTTGCAAAGATCATTCTGGATAGAAACGGTTATAAAGTCCTGGCAGCATTAAGCCCCGGAGAAGCTCTGTTGATAAGCGAGGCTTATCCCAAGCGGATCCATCTTCTCCTAACCGATGTAATAATGCCAACGATGAGCGGGAAAGTTCTGGCTGGAAAGATTGAGAATCTTAGAACGGGAATCAGAACCCTTTTCATGTCCGGTTTTGCGGCAAACGTTCTTCGACCACAGGGAATTTTTGACGATAATATTCACTTCATTCAGAAACCCTTTTCTTCTGAGTTACTAGCGAAAAAAGTGAAAGAGATACTTTCTTTACCATAGACCCTTATCAGTGATGACGGCTTACGATTCTGTGGAAGAACAGCGAAGATATTAACTCGACGTACGAATAGGCAGAGAATACCCTCTATAGGGAGTCCGATAAGCGTTCATATCCTATCCAACACGCGACCGATGGTTTGATCTGCCCCCATATTGTGTACCAATGATATGTTAGTGATCCGGTGAGGCATTTGTAAGATGAGTCTCCTGCCAGATCGGCAGGAGGATTCCTTCATAATTAATAATTCACGGATGTTTTTTGTTAGAGTGTACAGTAACTGTCAAGTAAGTGCGATTTCGGTGCTGGCTCAATTTGCCCTTGAGT
>JBAVOQ010000174.1:0-96022 GCA_049692235.1 Acidobacteriaceae bacterium
CGGTGACTATACTGCGAGGGCAACACCCGTTCCCATCCCGAACACGGAAGTAAAGTCTCGCTGGGCCGATGGTACTGCATTTTTGAGTGTGGGAGATTAGGTGATCGCCGGCATTAATTTTCATCAAGAAGCCACCCTTCAACGGGTGGCTTTCTTGTTTCCACCAGACGCTCCCCAGCCCTACATGGGCCGAAAACAATCGCTCGCCGACTTCCCTGCACCGCTAATCCCCTCCCAACCGCCGGCCACTGCCCGCCGCTGCAGAAAACATGGAGGAATCGCGAGGCTTCTGCTAATCTACTTGGGCTATGCTCCACCTACTGCTCGTCTGGCTACTCAGTTCCATCGCGCTTCTGATCTGCGCCTACGTTGTGCCGGGATTTGAGCTGGCTGGCTTCGGCAGTGCGCTGGTCGCGTCCCTGGTCGTCGGATTTTTGAACGCAACCGTGGGATTTCTGCTGAAACTGCTGACCTTCCCGCTCAGCATTCTGACCCTGGGACTTTTCTTTCTGGTGATCAATGCCATCATCCTGCTGCTGGCCAGTGCCTTCGTTCCCGGATTTCATATTCGCGGCTTCGTCCCGGCGTTTCTGGGTGCCATCGTGCTGATGCTGGTCCGTCTGGCCTTCAACTTCATCATGCATGCCTGAAGTGCTGCATCGGTCAGAAAATGCTCCTGCGTGGGAGCCTTTTTCATTTTGGATTCATGCCAAATCACGGAATCTTGGTCAATTCAACTTCGACTTGAAGTCGGCGCGGGGTACCTGGAATATCGAGTTGACCAATCGTGACTAGCTTGTTTTCAGTCAGTAGCGTTGTGGTTGTGAAGACAAAATCACGTGTTATCGGCGGAGTGGCACCCGCTGTTTGCTCCTTATCTGTTTCCTTGGCAAAAGCTGTTTGCATAATATTTGTGATCAACTCCAACCCGTTGGCACGTTGCCGAAGGGTGGCATCGATTATCACACTTGCATGTACCCTTTCATAGGCGGTGGAAGACCCATAGCGGACAGGTACCAGGGAATCAAGCTTTAGGTGAGAATGTAGAGCATCCGCATCCAGCACGATGGCATAGCTTTGTGATCCGACTCGCCGGCTCCCATCCATTTCGGTCAAAGTGTACGTCAGCCGATACGGTCCTGTGATGGTCCGTTGCGCATCGCGCTGGTCTGGGTCGATATGTGGAAGCGGCGGAAGCGGCGATAAACCGGGCCGCGCACCGGGTTGTTCTACGTTCGGTGGTGGCGGCCCACCCTCTTGTGCAGCGTGAGCTGCCATAGGCACGCACGCGAGCGATATTCCGCATACCAGCGAAAGCCAAAACGTTTTCCTGCATTTCATAGGGGTCTCATTCCTCGGTAAAGTCATTCAATTTGCGTTTTCTTGCGTGCTGGAATCATCACCAGATTTCAAATAAGCGGCAAATTCCTCTTCCTGTTGCGCTTCCACCTTGTCCTGATACTCAGGGTCCAGCGCTTGCAGGTCAGCCGGTTTCGCGCTCCGGGCGAATTGCAGCAGCAGTTTTTCCTGCCGCGTCAACGGATAACTCAAAAGATTGGTGGCATGTCGATTCTCTCGATTTAAGTGGCTTCGCCGTTCAGTGGAAAATTGCACCGACCGCTTCCCTTCATCGGCTCTTTCGGTTTCAACCGTCGCGGATGGAGGCGTAACCGTCGCTTGCGCCAACGGGGTGTTTACGACCATCCTGGCAGTCTCAACCGCTGGCGCTTGATCTCTCCCCTTATGATGGCTCTGGGCAAGGATCGCCAAGACCGCCAAAGCGGCCATCGCGACGCCGGCAGCCGGAATCAAGAGCCGTCGGCCTGATCGCGCCCGCAGCGACATGGCAGCGGTTTCAAGCCGCTGATGTACACGCGATACGATCGCGGCCGGAGGCTGCGTCTCGCCCAGCATCTTCAGCGCGGCATCGATTTCGTCTTCAACTCTCATCGGCTCACTCTGCTCGACACTCACGGCTTCCCCCTCCTTTCTTCCCTCTCCATGCGCCCTCGCAACCGCTGTCGTGCGCGAAACAGGCAGGAGCGAACGCTGGACTCCGTCGTCTTCAAAATCGCCGCAATCTCCGGCGTGCCCAATTCCTCCAGCGCGGAGAGCCGCAGAACTTCCTGCTCTTTCCTCGGCAGCTTGTCGATCATGCGAAGAATGCGAGCACAACCTTGCGCCGCGCCCAGTGTGATTTCGGCGGATGAATCAGGACTCGGGCGGTTGTTTGGAATCTGCTCGGCTTCCTCGAGAAGCGGGGTGGCGCGCAGTCTCCGCTTGCGGTCGAGCGCCAGGTTCCATGCGATCCGCACCAGCCAGATGCGCGGATTTTCTATCGATGCCAGCTTCCGCTGATTTTTCAGAACTCTTAGAAACGTCTCCTGCACCACATCCTCGGCGTCGTTGGCATGTCGCAGAACACTGAAAGCCACGCGGAACAGAAGCGCAGAATGCTCGGTTGCCAGGGCGGAAATCTCCGACAAAGTATCCGCGGCTTCGCACTCGCTTTGGCCCCCTGTGCGGCTTTTTTGGCCAAGAGGCCGGCCCAGTGTCCACGTCAAGATCTGCTCGTTGGTCGCTGTTCTGACATCCATAAAGATCAGTTCACTCAACAGGACGCAGCCGAGGCGGCCTGCGCTCGGAAATATTTTCGGCGTGGGTGAATCAAGGATCTCTCAACCGCAAATACAAAGGGCCAGCGCTGATCGCATGGCCCCTAGAGTGTACCTCTGTGAAACTGCAGTGCGAGAAACTCTCAATGCATCTGCTGCAGCTTTTGCGCGGCAATTTGGCCGGCCGTAGTCTTCGTGTCTTTGTCCTTCAGCTGCGCATAAATCTGCTTTGCCTGGCCTGGATTGGTCTGTTCGTAAATGCTGGCCAGTTCCAGATTCGATTGCCCGGCGGGTACGGCGGTCGTGGGATGCGTAACAAGATGCTTCAGCAAAGCGATGGCATCGGAGATTCTTCCGCTCTGGCGATAGAGACTGACGAGCGCGATGTCTGCAAGGGAGCTCAAGTTTGCATCGTCATGGTCCGCCACTTTTTTCAGTGTCGTTTCAGCTGCGGCTGTGTTGCCCATCTCCATATAGGTCAGGCCAGCGAAGTAGAGCGCGTTCTGGCCCGCGTCGGTCGAACCAAAACTATCGGCCACCTTCAGGAACTCCGTATTCCCGGCCTTGGCCCGCGCCACCGCGGAAGGATAGGTCCGTACTCCCGGTTCTGGCGGCGTACCGGGCTGGTCCACCGGAGCGCTGTAGATATCCATCGCAGCCCCAAACGCGACCGAGGCTTCACCCTGACGATGCTGATAGAAAAGAATACTGCTGATGCCAACGACCAGAACGCCGATCACAATTGCGGAAACAAGAATCGCTTGTGACTTGTGATCTTCCAGCCAGCCTAGGGCACTGTTAGCGTGGTCAATGAGAGCATCGTGTTTAATGGCATGTCGGGTTTGCGTATCCACAGAATTAGGCCGGATTCCTTCGCGGGGGGTTAGATGGCGGCAGCCGCATTGGGATCGCGCTGCTCTTTCAAGTGTAGCAGCCGTAAAAATGGGGCGCAAACGAATGTTCCGCTGGAATCAGGGGTTTGAGCGGCAATGGGCGCTGAGGTATCTCAAGGGGTAACTGGGGCTGCGGCTGCAGCATTCTGGGCCGATAGCAGACTTCGCACCAGACGGGTCGGAACAACGGCCTGAAAGATGGCTCGCTTGCCCTTTTGCTCCACCTTCATGCTGCGTACAAATGCCTCCCAGTCGGCCGTGTTCGCATCCTGTGCGCCAATGGTGACCTGGGTGGAACGTAGGAGGCCGAGCGCCAGATTCACCATCTCGACAGATTCTTTAGCGGTGGCTGCACTGGGCGCAATCTCTTCCAGACGCATGTGCACAGACCCCAGGTAACGGATCGAGCCGATAAACGTGGCCCCCGCAGGCAGCGATAACGGCAGGCCGAAAACGTGGAACTGTACTCCCGGGCCAGTCGAGGGTTCAATCTCGCCAATTCCCCAGGCTTCCGAAAGCAGGGGCACTTTCGAGTAGTATCGCGACAGCAATGTATCGCCAGTAAACGGCGACGCCGCAGAATGATAACGATCGATAATGGAGTGGATCTGCTCCGCCGTCGGAGCATTGGAGATGGCTACCAGGTCATAGCCCAAAACGACGATTCGGACAGTGCGTCCCTCGTGCTCAATCGAGTAGATTTCGTCGCCGGCGTAGTTTTCAGTGGTAGCCGACTGCGCCTCCAGATAGCGGGTCAGACGCTGTCCATCGAAGCGCCCCTGAAACACCTCAGAATACGCGACTGCACCGTTAGGGCCATTGGGATCCGCCATGCGATGGATGGCAAAAGCGGCTTCATCGAGATCGCGTTCAAACACGATGCCGGTGGCGTCGATGAACTTCTGATAATCGGGATCATGCGCCACGGGGTGCTGATCAAAGCGAGTTAGCGTGCGCAGAGGCTTCAAATTGAAGTAGACAATGCCGTCCGCCTCGGGAAGAATACTTGCGACTTCCGGCGGCGCCTGTTTGCGGAGATAGACTGCGGTGACCAGCGCGGCTAAAATGGCAAGCGCAATCGCCAGGCTAATCCATGTGCGTCTACGCATGGGAAGGCGCGAACCTCATGCGCTGAATGCGAAGAAGATGAATGCGGGAACCAGGTGTACGACTTCGGTCACTTGAATCAGTCATTGAAGTTGCATCAAGCTACGGTTTCCCCGCTTCGCAAATACCCGGTCAGCTAACAACGCCCACGCAAAGGGAGAAATGTGATTCCGAGCATAGCATGAATCTGTCTCAGGCAAAATAAACCTTACATCATCGAATCGGCAGGCGGTTCATTCTGCAACTCGAGTCAACTCCAACCCTTGGCCGATCGGCAAAGTTACAGACGCTGCACCCAGCTGTGAGCGCACATGCGCGACATAGTCTGTGAGTTGATGCGACAGGATGTTATCCGCGACAACAATGGCCCCCGGACGAAGGCGCAGCATTTCGAAGAAGCGAATGTAATCCTGTTTCTCGCAGTCGATCAGGACAAATTCAACATCGTTCAGTTGCGGCAGAGTCTGCGCAGCGTCTCCCAAGCGAAAATCTACAAAAGCGCTGAGACCCAACCGGGCAATCGTCTCTTTGGACTCGGCTTGGCGCCTGGGCTCGATCTCAAGCGAGATCAGCTTGCCCCGCGTCTGCTGCGCGGCTGCGGCCAGCGCGATAGTGGAGATGCCGCTTGATCCACCAATCTCGACGATTTTTTCAGCGCCGACTCCGGAGGCGAGAGCAGAGAGAAATTCAGCGCTCGCTGGGGCAAGATTGCGATGGCGTTCCGCAAACGGAACGTCGGCGCTATCCTGCTGCACCTTGCGAGCCCACAAGCGCTGAATCTCTGCACGATGGCTTTCATTCAACATTGCAATTCCAACATTGAGCCAAGAATTGGGACGCTACTTTTGTTCCGCTTTCACGGCGGCTTCCGCTGCCTGAAAACCAATCTTTGAATGGTGGCCGTCGCAGAATGGCTTGTTGACCGAAGCGCCACAGCGACAGAGCGCGACTTTCTCTTTACCGGTCAGGTCGTAGCGATTTCCCTCGGCATCGGTCAGTTCCAGTTCCGACAAATCCCCAGTCACCATGAATGGGCCATTCTTGAGTGCAACCGTCTTAATCGCCATCGATATTTCCCTCCGTAGATTTATTTTTTTGAAGATTGCTTTTCTTTAGGCGCGCTGTTCGTTTGGTAGAAAACTTGAGCGGGCCCATCCGCAGTAGATGCCGCAACAGGCCCGGTTGGTGCCGCGACGTGAAACTCGTGAATTGTCCTACTGGATAAGCGTCGGTTCGTCTCCGTTTTCTTTCTCTTCTGGCGGAATGACGACGGCGGCTGCTACCTTGTCCGGCTCTTCCAGGTTCAAGAGACGCACGCCTTGCGTGGACCGACCCGCCGCGCGAACTGTTTTGGTGTCGATGCGGATGATCTTGCCGAACTGACTGATGACCATCAACTCGCTCGAATCATCGACCAGGTTGATGGAACAGACCTTACCGTTCTTCTTCATCGTCTTTAGATTGATCACGCCTTTGCCGCCGCGTGTCTGCAGACGATATTCATCGACGTCGGTCCGCTTGCCGTAGCCGTTATCGGTGACCGAAAGAATCAGGCAGGCACAATCCGCACCGCTGTCGCCCTTTTTGCGTTCCTTGGGAGTGACCGCAACGCCGACGACATAGTCGTCCTTGCCCAGGTCGATACCGCGCACCCCCGCGGCAGGCCGACCCATCGAGCGCACATCATTTTCATCGAAGCGAATCGCCATGCCATCATGTGTGGCCAGAAAGACGAGCTGCTTGCCGTCGGTGGTTCTGGCCGCGACCAGTTCATCTTCCTTGTCGATGCCGATAGCGATGATCCCCTTCGACATCACGTTCGAAAAATCCTTGAGCGGTGTCTTCTTCACCCTGCCCTGCCGCGTGCCGAAGAAGATGAACTTCCCTTCCTCTTCCAGGTTGCGAACCGGCAGAATGGCGCAGACATTCTCGCCCGGCTGCAGGCTCAGCAGGCTGGCCATGGCTTTGCCCTTGCCTGCCGCGCCAACATCAGGAATCTCATATACCTTCAGCCAGTAAACGCGTCCCGTGTTGGTAAAGCACAGCAGGTACGCATGCGTGGAATCGATGATCAACTGCTCAACGAAATCCTCTTCCCGAGTGCGCATACCAAAACGTCCGGTCCCGCCGCGGCGCTGTTGGCGATAGGTGGAGATCGCTGTGCGTTTCAGATATCCAGAATGCGATACCGTGATGGCGACCTGCTCATCCGCAATCAAGTCCTCCATCTGCAGCTCAGCCGTCTCATCCAGAATCTGGGTGCGACGTGCATCGCCGTATTCCTTCTTGACCGCTTCAAGTTCCTTGACGATGACGCTGCGCAATTTCTTCTCGCTGCCCAGGATCGACTCGTACTCCGCAATCCTGTCGCGCACTTCGCCGAGTTCCTTCAACAATTCGTCGATCGAAAGCTGCGTTAAACGATACAGTTGCAGTTCCAGGACCGCATCGATCTGGCGATACGTCATGCCGGCTTCTGCCGACATGTTGGTCGTATCTTTGTCCAGCTTGATGACAATCTCTTTGCCCAGTGAAAAGCGATGCAAGTTTTCTCTCGCATCCGCGCGCGAAGACGATCCGCGAATAATTTTGATGAAGGCATCCAGATTATCCAGCGCAATCTTGTAGCCTTCCAGGATGTGCTCGCGCTCGCGAGCTTTTTTCAGCAGGAATGCAGTGCGGCGACGCACAACATCGATGCGGTGATCGAGGAAATGCCGAATCGCCTGCGGCAGGCCCATCTCTCTTGGCTGGCCATTCACAACAGCCAGAAAGATCATCGAGAAGCTGTCCTGCATCTGCGTGTTCTTGTATAGCTGGTTCAGGACGATCTGCGCTTCCGCCGTCCGCTTCAGCTCAATCACGATCCGCATTCCGTCGCGATCACTCTCATCGCGCACGTCGCTGATGTCATCGATCACCTTTTCATTCACCAGGCTGGCGATGCGCTCAATCAGCTTCGACTTGTTCACCTGGTAGGGAATCTCAGTGACGATAATTGCCTGACGCCCCTGCGTGATGTTTTCAATGGCGACGCGCGCCCGCATCAGGAAGCGGCCACGCCCCGTCCGGTAGGCCTCGAGGATTCCGCTGCGGCCATAGATAAATCCGCCGGTCGGGAAATCCGGACCCTGCACGTGCTGCATCACTTCCGCCAGCCCGGCGTGAGGATTGTTCACCATTTCAATGGCGGCGTTCACAATCTCCGTCAAATTATGCGGAGGAATATTGGTCGCCATGCCAACCGCGATGCCGCTCGATCCATTCACGATCAACGTTGGAATACGCGTCGGCAGCACCGTCGGCTCGAACGTGCTTTCATCGTAATTTGGCGTAAAATCGACCGTGTCCTGATCGATGTCAGCCAGCATCTCCCCGGCGATGCGGGTCAACCGAGCTTCTGTGTACCGCATGGCGGCAGGCGGATCGCCATCGACGGAGCCAAAATTTCCCTGGCCATCCACCATGGTGTAGCGCATGGTGAATGGCTGCGCCAACCGCACCATGGTGTCGTAAATCGAAGCATCTCCATGTGGATGGTAGAGTCCCATGGCCTGGCCCACGACCTTGGCGCACTTGGTGTATTTCTTGTTGTGCTGCAGTCCCATCTCATGCATCGTGTAAAGAACGCGCCGATGCACAGGTTTTAAGCCGTCGCGCACGTCCGGCAATGCTCGCCCGATAATCACCGACATGGAATAGTCAAGATAGGAGCGTCGCATCTCGTCTTCAATGTTGATGAAAATCATGTGGGCCGCGCCGGGACCTGTGGGACCCCCCGGAGGGGTTCCGCTGCTGCCTGTGCCATCGCTGCCATTGTCGCCAAGAGGAAGTTGGGGGTTTTGCTCGTCTGCCATTTTTTGTCGCGAACCGTTCTGTTAGAGGGTGAGCCTAAAGCCTATTCGGCGGCCGATTGGGACTGCGTTCTGCGCGCCGGATGGAACGGAAGGTCTCTCTCTAGAATACAGTGTTTTCAGGGGTTTGAGCAGGCCGGAGGCAGCGAAGTTGGTGAAGTCTTAACTGCTGATCTGTAAGGACTTATCCATGAGAAACAAGCAGTGGTAGGCTCGCCAGTGTGAGGACGACCTGCGTCACCGCTAAAGCCCCCGTCAACCACAGGAACATCCCCTTGCGGCGGGACTCCAGCATGTCCGCAAACACCCCCCCCGTGAACGTCAACAGGAACGGCAAAGCCCAGATCCATGGCTCACTTCGCACTCCCGTGGTTTCCAGCGAAAGTAGAATCACGGCGACAATCAGCGGTGTCGTATTCCCAAAATAGCGAGACCGACGGTGAAAAACGTACAGCGCAGCGGCGGAAAGTGCAGCAATCGTCAGGCCAGCGTTCGAAACGCTCTCCATCATGTGCAGGCTACCCGCCCAGGAGAACCACATGCGGGCATCTGCACTTTCGAACACATAGCTGAGACCATCCAGGTGGAAGGCGTAGGATGCGACCAGGATCAAAAATCCGCCCGCCACCGCCATCGCCAGCACTGGCAGTACAACCGGCTTTTTATTTTCAGCTAGATACAGCATGAAGCCCAAGGCCAGCAACAATCCCAGAAGAGCCGCCGCCACATGCGCCGTGACTGTCAGCCCCAAGGCCACGGTGAGCAAGACCATCCGCGGACGCCATTTCCTGCGCGGGCCCTGCATGGCGTGCGCCAGCCCTACCGCAGTGTAGAGAATCCCGTAGAGTCCCCAGGCCGCCAGAATCTCATTATTCGGGCGAACGCAAACACGAATCATCTCCGGCGAGAAGCAATAGAGGACCAGAGCAAAAAAGCCGCCCGCATTTCCGTAGAGCCGGCGCGAGACCCACCAGATGCCGCCCCCCAGCCAGACTCCAAAAAGAATAAACGGCAGCCGCAGCAAAAGCAGAACGTTTCCGGCCAGGTGCCGCATTTCCCACAGCGACACGCTGCTCGGTTGCCGAAGAAGAATACGTTCCACCGTCAAGGGAAATCCAGCGACGCGATAGGCAAATGTTCCGTCGCTGATATTGCCGCAGGAGGTCAGATATCCGGCCAGCGGAGAAGGCCGCTCCCACAGCTCGCGACCGCAGCGCGCGTAGGCATAGTCCACGGGGGTCAGCGTCTGTCGATGAACCACCCACAAACACTGCAAGGCAAATACGCATAACATGGCAGCAGCCAACATCTGCGGTTTGTGGATTTCAAATCTAGGCGTGCGCATGCGGGCTGTTGCTGAGTTTACTAGAATCTCCGGCGACCATCGGTACCATGCCCAGGTCGCGTACTCCACCCAGTGGTTCGACTCCACAAAACAATTCGAACGTTGCGTCGCATCGCCGCTCACGATACCATCCGCTTGCATGGACTTGAACCGTTCATCTGACCGCATCGTCTCCGCTGAACCCGTCGAGGATGACCTCGCAGTTGAGCTAAAGTTGCGTCCGCAGCGGCTGAATGAGTTTATCGGGCAGCGAAAAGCAAAAGAGCAGTTGTCGATCGCGCTCGAGGCTGCGCGCAATCGCGGCGAGGCCCTGGACCACGTGCTGCTCTCCGGCCCTCCGGGATTGGGGAAAACCACGCTGGCCAACATTATTGCGAATGAACTCGGCGTCGGCTTCCAGCAGACCTCCGGGCCCGCAATCCAGATTCAGGGCGACCTGACGGCAATCCTGACAAATTTGAAGAAGCACCAGGTGCTGTTTCTGGATGAGATTCATCGCCTGCAGCCAGCCTTGCAGGAGAAGTTGTACACCGCGCTGGAAGATTACAAACTGGACATCATCATCGGTCAGGGACCGGCTGCGCGTACCCACGTGATGGATCTGCATCCGTTCACCTTCATCTCCGCAACCACGCGTCCCGGTCTGTTGGCGTCTCCCTTGCTGGCGCGGTTCGGCATTCTGCTGCGCCTGGACTTTTACACGGAGGAAGAGTTGCGTATCATCGTGCATCGCTCCGCGGAGGTGTTGAACGTGCCCATCGATGACGACGGCGCTGCGGAAATTGCGATGCGGTGCCGCGGGACACCCCGCATAGCCAACCGCTTGCTCCGCCGGGTTCGCGATTATGCGCAGGTTCGCGCAAATGGGCACATCGACCGGGAGACGGCGATGGCCGCACTCAGCCTGCTGGAAGTGGACGCGCACGGATTCGACGAAATGGATCGCCGCCTGTTGCGCACCATCATCGATAAATACGATGGCGGACCTGTCGGCCTGAACACGCTGGCGGCGGCGCTGGCGGAAGAAGAAGACGCGCTGGAAGAAGTGTATGAACCGTTTTTAATTCAGATAGGGTTTCTCGATCGCACACCGCGCGGCCGCGTCGCCACGCGACTTGCATACCAGCATTTCGGTCTGGAACCGCCCCGCAAACAGAATTTACTGTTTTGACGACAATTCGCGCTCGCCTTGATGCGTTGCGCACGTCCTTAACTACAGTGCGGTACTGAGCTGCATCTAAATATCCGCAGGCAATCCAGCGCGCCCGCGCAGTCCCCTACAATGGACATAGGGTCAATGCAATCGAGACTGAAAGACAATTGAATCAGTTGATGCGCCGAAATCTATTCAGGCATCTGATTTTGCCGCTGCTGGTGGTTCTTGTGTGCTGCTGCACTCGCACGTTTGCCTCCGTCAGTGCAGATAAAGAGGTAATGTCGTCTTCGCTGCCGTCAGCGCCAGAACCATCGCTGCATGCTGCGACGCGACATTCTATTCGCCGTACCGCCCATGTCACCGTTCCTATGCTCAATACCGAGCCTAAGTTGAGCGACTTTCTTGTCTCCCCACCCGCATCCCAGGCGGCCCGGCAAATGTTGCGGATCAGCCACTTCGTCCAGCGCTATCCCGACGATGGAAAGCCCTCAACTGAAGCCACGGTCGCCTACCTGGGATATACGCACAAATATTTCTATGCGGCCTTCATCTGTCACGACAAAACTCCAGGACGGATTCGGGCGCACATGCTGGCCCGTGACAACCTCGGTGACGACGACAATGTCGATCTATTTCTTGATACGTTCCACGACCAACGCCGCGCATTTTTGTTCGAGACCAATGCCCTGGGCATACAGTCGGACGCGCTGTACAGCGAACAAAACGGCTCCGACTACTCCTTCGATACGGTGTGGGATACTTGGGGAAAGCGCACGGCCTATGGCTACGTGGTCCTGATGCGCATTCCATTCGCGAGCCTGTACTTTGCCAAGGCAAATCCAGGGCAAATGCGCACCTGGGGAATCATTCTGGAACGCAACATCTCCCACGCGAATGAGAGTGTGTTTTGGCCGCGCAATACTCATAACGTTGCCGGAGTTCTGACCCAGGACATCGCCGCGGACGGGTTTATGAACATCGCGCATGGTCAGAACTGGCAGTTTGAGCCGTATGTACTCGCGCGCAATCTACGTCAATTGAATGTCATCGATCCGAACAATCCCTATTTTCAGCACAAGCACCTGCAGGCCTATGCCGGACTGGACGCAAAGTTTATTTTGCGCAACAGCCTCATCCTGGATGTCACTCTCAATCCGGATTTCAGCCAGGTGGGAATCAACAATCCTGCGACTCCGAATCAGCGTTTCCCTCCATACTTTCCTGAGGTCAGGCCCTTCTTCATCGAGAACAGCAGCTACTTTATGACGCCGGTGAATCTTTACTACACCAACAACATTGTGCTGCCGCAGTATGGCGCGCGGCTCACCGGAAAACTGGGTCCGTGGGCTCTCGGCGTGCTTGGCGTCGACGATCGCAGTCCCGGTCAGGATGTGCCTCCGGCAGATCCTCTGTTTGGGACGCGTGCCCACTTCTATGTCGGACGCGTCAATCGCGATATCGGCTCTCTTTCGGATGTAGGCATCATTTATGCCGACCGCGAATATCAGGGCTCCTACAACCGTGCTGGCGGTTTGGACTATCGCTCTCGATTGAAAAATCGCTGGACACTCACCGGGCAAGCCCTCTCATCCGCAACGGTGAACCTTAGCAATGACACGCCCGGAGAACAGGCTTGTGAAAACCTCAAGCTGACTTGTAGCGGACAGGTATATTCGCAGGAAATGAGTTACTCCGACTTACATCAAAATTGGTGGGTAGGTTATGACGACACGTCGGCTGGATATGTGACCGACACAGGTTTCTTTCGTCGCCCGGACGTTCGTGAGCCCAACAGCTATTATGCCTATACTTTTCGACCAAAGGGCAGCTGGATCCTGTCGCATGGCCCGAGTGTTTACAGCGAGCGGATTTGGGACCACACTGGGCTGCCGCTAGACTTCTATATCAATCCCGCGTACCACGCTAGCTTCAAGTACCGGACTTCCATCTCGGCGAACGTGGAATTTGGCCAGGACCGGCTGCGCCCCATCGACTACCCCGTGCTCACACATAACGTGGAGTATCACAGCCATTCCAGCGGCGTAAACTTCTACAGCTCACCGTTGCCTTACATTGCGATTGGTGGCGGCGTGTATACCGGAAGAACCATCAATTATTCCCCGCCAAGCAACAGCGGACCCTACCCCGTGAACGTTACATCTCCAAATCTGAATCTGGAAATCAAGCCGATCGGGTCCATCGACCTGAACAACAGCTACGTCTATACGCATTTCACGAACCCGTCGAACGGAGCGGTCGTCTATGACAACCACGAACTGATTTCGCGCTGGAACTACCAAATGACCAAATCGATTTCATTCAATTTGATCGGTCAATACATTTCTACGCTGCCCAATCCGCAGTACACCAGCGCGACCAATTCAAAGGACCTGTTCGCCGATGCCCTGTTTACCTATCTGCCGCATCCGGGTACAGCCATCTACTTTGGCTACATTGGAAACTTCGCCAACCTCAATCGCGCGCTATGCACGCGCAACCCGGATGGAACCTGCAACGTCAGCGATCCTATCCTGCCGATCACCTATTCTTCGCTCATGAATGATGGCAAAACCATCTACCTGAAAATGACTTACCTGCTGCGCTTCTAGCTTTCTACTCCGCCGGCGCAACAATGAATTGCTCAATCTTTCCGTTTGGCATCTGATACGTTGTCAATGTCACATGCGTGGTGGCAAACACCACGTCGTAGGCGCGGAAGGTCATGCCACCGCGCGACTCTTTTGCCGTTTGGCGAAATTCAATCGGTGCTCCGAGTGGTTTCAGGCTGGATTCAAAATCGCCCAGTCCCTGCGCATCGAAATACGCATTGCAATTCTCTGTGAACAGGGAGCGATCGATTTTGCCCTGCTGTAACCCCATGAAAACCTGCCGGGCCTGGTCCAGGCTCTGTTTCGACTCGTTCGGCTGCAGGCCAACCAGCATGGCGGCGATTTTGCCCGCGATCACTCCCGCCGTACCCACAGCTTCCTGATTCGTGAGCACCGCAATCGCAACTTTATCCTGCGGTAGCACCACGTTTTCGCTGGTAAAGCCGGACACTTCACCACTGTGCGAGATCACCATGTGCCCATCGCGCGTCGATATCTCTACGCCAAGTCCATAATGGGTGTCTTTGCCGTCCTTCAACTTCACTCCGGTAAACATTTCCTTGTAGGAGGCCGGCTGCAACAGCGATTCGTTCATCATCGCGATATCCCACAGCAGCAGGTCGTGCACCGGCATCGCCAGCTCGCCCGCGGCAAACATCCATCCTGGCCCATCTTGCGGAGCCGGCCGCAGCGGTCCCAGCGCGTAGCGAATATAGCCATGCGCGTCCGTCTGCTCCAGCCGCTGCATGTCGGAGTTCATGACGTCCGTCATGTGCAGCGGGGTGAAGATATTCTGCTGTAGGAATTTCATCACCGGCATTCCGCTAACGATTTCCACGATTTTGCCCGCGATGACAAAGTTGGTATTGCTGTATTGCCACTGCGTTCCCGGCTCGAAATCGAGCGGCTTCTTTCCCCAGTTATCCAAGATGGCATCCGCCGTTGTCGGATTCTTCATCGGCAGCATGGAGTAATCTTCGGCGTAATAATCCTGATAACCGGATGTGTGGGGAGAGAATTTCCCGCAGCGTTACTTCCTTGGATCGCGTCAGTTGCGGCAGCCAGGTCGAGATGGGATCGTCGAGTTTCAGCTTGCCCTGCTGCTGCAGCATCAGGATGGCCGTTGCGGTGAATTGTTTGCTGATGGAGCCAATGCTGTAACGCATTTCCGGCGTGGCCTCCACCGGCGGATCCAGTTGGGCTTTGCCGTAGGCCTTCACGTAGGCGATCTTGCCATTTGTCACGATCCCTACGGAGGCGCTGGGAACTCCGGTCGTCGCCAGCACCTGCTGGGCAATCGCGTCCACCTTCGCCTGCTGGTCGGATGGCAGCGAGTTCTGAGCAAGCGTACGAAGGGGCGCGCTCGCCCATGAGATCAGCAATCCAGCGATCGCTACGTAACGGGCCTTACGGGAAATCAACATTCCAACTGTCATTCGAGCTCCTTTTCAACCACTGGCAAATTCCAATCATACGAGGGAGTTGGGCAGCAGCCCATCTGCGACGTACGTATCACCACAATCCTAGTAAACTAAACCATAGGATACGCAGCCAACAATATGACAGAAAGTTCAACCGGTTCGATGAATCTTCCTCTTGCCTCTGCAATTGAATCTGCGGCGAAAACCGCGGGTCTGGTCGTTTTGTCTACACGAACAGGTTCGGATTTCCACGGAGCGCCGACAACATGCTTCGTCTTTGGACTGAGCGCAGACACTCCCGGCGATCGCACACTGCAATTGGAGTTGAGCGACACCTTCGACCTAACGCAAACTGCGCTGTTGCCGGAATTGACCATCTACCTGCGCGAATCCGCGCTGCGCCTTCGCAATCCGCGGCCAGATTGTTATGTCACTCTGGCTGGATTGCCGATTCGATTTGCCGATTTTCGCTGGCCGTTTCATCGCTCCACTTCCGGTTCTGATACGTACGTGGTACATGGCGTTGCGCACCTGGAAGAGGGGACTGCGAGCCCACTGCATGCCAAGATTGCTGCCAGCATGACGGTCACCTTTGCGGACATTGTCGCCGCACCCGAACAGCCGTATGCGGAATCGTTCATCTACAACGCGGTTCGCAAGACGCTGGACCGTGGGCAAATGGAGATGATTAAGAGTGGCAATCGCCAGCCGGTTCCGGTCACCACGCGATATTACAGCCGCTGGCAGAAAAAGTTTGTGTTTAGCGACACCGACGATGAAGCGCGCACCGATTTTCTGGCGTTGAAACTTTATTGGCTGAGCGGGGTGCTGGGAGATAGCCAGCCGGTGTGGATCGCCGATCCCAGAGATGCGCAGTATCTGAATACCGGCACGGATCAGTTGCAAAACGCGGCTGCGCTATTGGCGAGTGAGGGGTTCATAAAACTGGCAGCCGACCAGCAATTCGCGGCTGCAACGCCATTGCTATTGCAGCGTGCCGAGCACTACCACACCGTGCTCGCGGATGCGCTGGCAATCACCAAGCCCGCTTTCAATGAAGACATGCGCCACGGCCATACCAATATGTAAGCCGCCCCTGCCGACTGCTTGCGCTTCCCTGCCGTCACGTCGCAGGATCACAAGCAGTCACGACACGCGGTCTTCTGTTATTTCGCGTCCACCACGCAACGAAATCCAACCCCACCGGAACGATCGTAGCTGGGAGCCATCAGCAGCAGCTTCCCGTGCTCATCGTTGCGATAGGCCTGCGGAAAATACCAGATCGAGCCTTGCGGCTGGTAATGACTTCCACCGCGCAGGATGCCTGCTCGGGTGTGTTCATCCGTGAACTCATCCGTCCACTGCCATACATTGCCCACCATATCCATCACACCGAACGGGCTGCCACCGGCAGCTTGTGCATCCACATCGGCAGCACTCGCCATCCTTCGGCCCGTATCGGGCACCGGCACCGCCTGCGGATTCCAATCGTTCCCCCAGGGGTACGTGCGACCATCGGATCCCTGGGCGGCGTACTGCCATTCCCACTCATGCGGAAGCCGTTTGCCGGCCCATTTCGCATATGCGCGAGCATCTTCCAATGAAACCCAGGTCACCGGCTTGTTGCCCCAGCCCTCTGGATATGTCCCATTTTTCCAGTCACGCAAGAAATCTAGATTGTCCTTCGGCTGGTAGTGCGAGGCGTCAAGAAACTTTTTGAACTCCGCATTCGTCACTGGATACTTATCGATGTAGAACGCATCGATGTGCATCATGTGCTCGTGAAAACGCCGCGGCATATCCTCCCATGGGTATTGCACGTCGACGCCGATATCATTGCCACCTTCGATCTCAATGCCGCGCACTTTAAAGACAAAGTCGGCTGCGGGAATCTCGACCATGCCTTCCGGCGCGCTGGCCGCTGCCTTGGTCGCCGGAATTTTAACCATCTGTTGCGGCAGCGTCTTCCACTCATCGGAATAACTGGACAACGGTGTAGCCGTCATGGCATTCATCTTTGCCATGAGTTTCTGTGTCGCGGCGTCAGCCTCGCCCGGCGTTGCCAGCACTGCGCCAAAGCCGTGTGCCTCAATCGAGAAGGAAAGCACGTCATTTCCGCCTTCACGATCAGGCTTCAATTCGACCCCGTGATACAAGTCGTAGTAGTGCATTCCGTCCTTCGCCGGGACGGTCATCTGCCTTCCAGACACATCGTATTCATTGCGGTTCACGATAGTCCATACCGTCTTGTCAACGAGTGGCCAGCGGCTGGCGAAGATTCCGTAGAACGTGGTGGGATACATCGGTTCCCAGCCTGGGCTCACAAGAAATGGAGCTACCCCCCGTTCAATCGTGGCCATCCGCCGCGTGGCCTCGCCATCGCGCGGAGTGATTCCGTTCCAGATGCCCCAGATGTTTTCCCAGCTCTCCCAACCGACGCCATTGAAGAACGCGAATTGAAGATCATCCGTCTTGTTTCGGTTCCAGCGGTGAGAAATGTTGACCATGTGGCGGGTCTCCAGCCACTTGAAGCGATCCACCTCCGGCGCAAATGGAAATTGGTATTGACCCCACGTCATCACGTTCCATGCAAGCGCTTCATCGGAAGGCTGGCTCTCCGGCTCGAATGCCAGCGGATGGTCAACCTTGTCCGCAGCGAATGAAAACGCCAGCGGCACTCCATCCTGGGTGTCGCCGTTGATGCCGTCGGCATTCAGCTGCTTCATGAATTCCGCAATCGCCTGCGGCCAGGGCATTCCCGGATCGCGAGTTCCCTGGTCCCACATCATCATGGGAAACAGCACGCGCACGCCGCGTCGATGAAAGTCCGCGACCATTTGCTGCACGCCGGCGAGGCCTCCCGGCATGGAGCGCACCATGTCATGCTGATTGCGATCGTCGATTCCCATATTCGGATAGGTGGACCAGACCAGAACCGCATCGATTCCGCCATATCGCTTTTCCAGATCATCCAGGTAACGGTCCACCGTGTATTTGCCTGAGACAGGATCGTACAGATACCGGTCCTGCACCATCATTTGTGGCTGGATGAAGCTGGACTGGGTCCACTGCAACGCCGGCATACTGTAACGCGCGCCGTCGTAGCCAACGCGAATCCGCCGTTCCGTGCGCCAGTGGGTTATATCCTTCAGCCATTCTTCATGAGTACTGGCCGGGCATGGATGATATCCCCCGTCGAGCGCCGCCGCGTACGCGCTGCTGACTGTCAGACAGTCAGGGACAGGGATCTGCTCCCGGGTCGGCCCGTACCGGGTATCTTGTCCAGTCGCCAAAGGACAGAGCATTGCAGTGACGACGAGCGGAGCGATCACGGCATATATTTCGGTGCGAAGACGAGTCATACATTCTCCCATGAAGAAATTTTCCAAGCCTGCGCGGCTGTTGTCGGCCGCATGTTTGCAATACGCTACTTCGATACCGTAACAATGCGGTGTCCGTAGGCCGACAGATCCACAAGCAGCCTGCCCTTTCGAGTTGGCATAGCCGCCCCACCATCCAGCCCTACGAATTTCGAACCATGGACTGCGCCAAGGTCCACCTCGACCTGCGCCGGTTGCGATTGAAAGTTAAAGACAATCAGAAGGCGCTCCGAATGATCGGCCGCATCCCGCAAGGTTGCGTAGAAATATGTATCGTCATTCGTGGCGATGCGACGTCGGGTGCTGTTTTGATAGAGCGCCGCATGGTGAAGCTTCAGTTTCAGGAGCGCAGGAATTCCGGGAACTGGCTGCGTGATTCCGCCGCGAGGATCACAGTAACAAAGCATGTCTCCGGAGGTGGCCAGCAGGGCTTCTGCCAACTGTTGTCGCCTCGCGTCATGCAGATCCGGTACTGGCATGTAGAGCGTGCCGCCCGCGGCCACCACGCGATCGTGATAGCTACGCAGTGCGTTTTCCAACAAGTCGGGATGGCCGCTCTCCACACTTTGCTTGAGAGCCTGATTGTCTTTCTCCCACCAGATGCCCAGGCCGTAATCGAACACATTGGTAAAGTGCCCTTCGGTCACCCATCCCACTGGGTCATCGGTGCGGAAGGCTCCGCCACCCTCCGGCTGGATAAACTTCGTTCCGGCACTGGAGATGGGACCGGTGATGCGCTGGTCAATCTTCTGCCACGTTGCTCCCGTATACCAGTTCACCGCGTCGAGAATCATGCCGTCGAGTCCGGTCGACATCCAGAACTTCACAACCTTTTCGGATTCCGCGGGCCACGCCTCGCCTGCCCAGTTGTATTGCGGAAGGCGGACGGTCTGCCCATTCGCATCTTTGCCGGGCCACCGCGTCCAATAGTATTGCTGGGCGCGATCGCTCCACTGCCAGAACTCGTTCTTTAGCGGATCATAACCCGGCTGCTTTGGGCGAACAAGAAAGTAGCTATTGCTGGGTGCAGGCTGCGGCGCATCTTTCCTCTTGCTCCAGAAATAGAAATTCTTTTCAGCCGTGTCGCGGCCCGCACGCGCATCTTCTTCCGCTTTTACAAATTGTGGCGCATCCGCACTGCTGTATCCAAGATTTTGAAAGGTGACGACTGCAAACCCTGCACGATGCGCCTGCCGCACCAGGCGACGAAAATCCCGCATACTGCCGAGCCCTGGATCCAGGCGGGAACGGTCCTTCGCATCCAATCCGTCATAGCTGTTGCCGCCTTCTTCCGGCGCAAAAATTTCCAGCGCATCGATGCCTTCGCTTTTCCACGTCGCCAGCTGATGGTTCGCAGTCGCAGGATCCATCGATAGCTGCTCGAAGCGCCAATATTTTGTCGCGGGCTTCAGGGTCACGCGATGAATCGCCGCTGCCGACACATACCAAGGCACCGGCACAGCCCCTTTCGGCTTCTGACCATGGATCGACAACGGAACCGACGCCATCGCTGCGACGGTAAAAAGAATCGGAGCAAATGAACTACGGGCTGTCTGGCGCAACGTCATATCCTCCCTTTCTTTTGATTTCGCAAAGGTGATGAGCATCTCTCATTGCAAATGTTCCCGCTGCGACCTTGAGTTTCTACCGACTCAGCTCCAGCGCCTGTGAAACTTCATCCAAGGTCGGCATGCTCGGCTGCGCGCCCGATCGAGTGACAGAAATCGACGCGGCCGCCACGGCGAACTGCACGCTTTCCAACGGAGTTTTCCCGAGCATCATGGCCACTGCGAAGGCCCCGTTCAACGCATCGCCTGCGGCCGTTGTATCGAGCACGTCGACAGGCGGCGCGGTTACCTGCTGCGCGACACCGTCCGAAACAATGTAGGCGCCACGCGAGCCCAGCTTCAAAATAACGTTCCGCGGACCCTGAGCCAAAACGGCACGTGCCGTTGGCTGCAATGCGGCAGCGCCGGAACCATCCGAAGTGTGGACGCCCGCGAATCGACCCCCGCTGGGGTGATTCGCATAAAACTCCGCTTCCGTCTCATTGGGTGTAATCCATCGAACACGCTGCAAAAGTTTGGGCGAAAGTGCCTGCGCTGGCGCCGGATCCAACATGAGCGGAACATCGGTTTCCGCGCAAATCTCTGCCAGTCGTTCAACCGACTCGACGGGTATCTCCAACTGCGCCAGAACCATGCCGGCGCTGCGAATCAGAGAACGATGGTGATCGACGTATTCCGGCGACATGGCGGCATTGGCGCCTGGCGTGACGACGATGCAGTTTTCTCCGCTCGATGCAACGGTAATGGCGGCAATTCCGGTGGGACCTTCCACCGTCTTGACTGCGACCACGCCGACTCCAGCACTGTGCAGGTGCAACCGCATTTGCTCGCCAAACAAATCGGAGCCCACCATGCCAATCATTTCCACGGGATAACCAAGGCGGGCAACGGCGACGGCCTGGTTCGCCCCTTTCCCTCCCGGATGCATCTGGAATCCAGTCCCGAGCAGCGTCTCTCCCGCCATCGGAATGCGCGGCGCGGTGGAAACCAGGTCCATGTTGATGCTTCCCACCACGACAATGGGCCGCATAGATTTTGCTGTGTCCATTTCTACAATTCCCACGCTGTCGCTAATGAGTTCGAACGATCGGGGCAAAGGCGATCGCGCATAGCCCCACAATAAATAGAACAAACATTAGAGCCAGCAATTTCTTCGATCGCTGCGGCGCGCCGGCGAACTCTTTCCACACAAACACGCCCCATGCCGCGGAGATCATCGTCGCTCCCTGCCCAATGGAATATGAAACCGCTGGGCCAACAATATGCGCGCGTGAGGCGACAAAGTTGAACACGGTGCCGGTACACCAGATTCCGCCGCCAACGATACCCCATACATGCCAGCGAAACGGCGCCTGGAAATACGCAGCCATGCTGACCGGTGGTTTGCCATCGAGTGGTTTGCGCATCAACATCGCATTGAACACCAGCGCGCACAAGGCTGCGCCAGCAACAAAGTAAAACGAAGTGGCGTATGGGCCGGGAGCATGCGGCAGGCTCATCGCGTGCGAAACCAAAGGATAGAAACTGCCCATCAGCACGCCGGATATCAAGCTGATCACCAGACCTCGCCGGCTCGTCGCGCGATGTTCCTTCTCTCGCATGCGGTAGGCAAGCGCGTCGCACACAATAGCCACCACCACCAGCGCGATCCCGCCGAACAGCAGCAGTGGATTTCCCGCAGGCGACAGAATATAACTGCTGACCGCCCCTACAATCAGCGCCAGACCAATGGCGACCGGAAAGGCGACGGCGAGTCCGGCGATCTCAATCGCCACGACCAGCAATAGGTTGGCAATATTGAAAACAACGCCTCCGAGGATCGCATCGATCACGCTGACCCTGCCGGCACCAAAAACATCCGCCACGAATCGCTGTCCAATTTCGCCTGTCGAACCTAGCGTCAATCCCCAAACTAAAACGCCAAGCAGCAAGCCGATGACATAGTCCCAGTAGAACAACTGAAACCTGTAGGTTGGACATAGCTTGACCGTGTTCGCCCACGATCCCCAGCAAAGCATGCTGACAACCATGAAGAAGAGCGCAATGGCATAGGTCTCTGGCTGATACACAAGGGTCCCCCGTGCAGGTTGAAACAAATCGCGACGGAACGGGTAGTTCGGTGCACCCGCACGCGAGAATAACAGCAACTCAGTCGATGGGCCCTTCGCTACCCCAGATGAAACAAAGCGCCCACGACCCACGGTTGCGAAAAGGTTCCTTCGATATAGGTTAGAACACTAATTTGGCTCCCAGCTGCCCGATGCGTCCCTCTCTGGCTGCATTGACCTGTCCAAATGGATATTGCGCACTACCGCTCGGGTAGGTCGTATTGATACGAGTCCATTGGGAGTGGTTTAGAGCGTTGAATGCATCGGCCCGGAACTCCAAATGGAAAGTGTGATAGATGTTGAAAGTCTTGGCGAGCGAAAGATCCAGATTGTTCTGTCCGGGACCTCGCACGGTTCCCAGCCCGGAGTTTCCTCGGACATTCATCTGAGGCACGGAAAATTTCGATGTGTCGAATTGGCGGAAGATTGTCTTATGGAAATGTCCAATATTCGGATTTCCCGACATATTCAGCTCGTCAAATCCAGCGCCGTCCTGTGCGCTTGATCCGTAGCCTGTGGGGCATCGGCTGGTGCCCGCATCTGCTGCCGGACACGGAGTACCTGGACCGCCATTCTGCACTGTCAGCGCGTCGCCAGACTCCATGGTTCCAATCCCGCTGATGCGCCAGCCGGTAAACGCCACCTTCGCCCATCCTGGCCAATTGCTGCCGTAGAGCGGGCCCCATATCCAGCTATAGACAAAGCGATGGCGATGGGACTGGTTCGATTCGCCACGATCATAGACATTGCGATATTGAAATCCACTGACACCGCCACCGGCGGTGCCATTATTCCCCAGTGTATTCGCCCAGGGATAATCCGACACCGTCTTGCCCCAGGTGTAGTTCGCCATAAATTGGAGACCCTTGCTGAACTGATGCTGATATTGCCCAATCAGCGCGTTGTAAAACGAGTTCAAGTTAGGCCGAATCACATAAATATCGCCAAACCTGCCGGCATTATTCGGCCGGGCCGCGTTGAATGTTGGATCGCCAACGCCGGCGCCATAGATCCATCCAGTTTTGTACGGTGGCAGGTTGATATTCACTTCGTTCTGCCCCTTGCGGCCTTGCGCCCCGGCATACGAAATGGTGAAAGAATCCCGCGGTCCCAGTTGATGCTGGAAGTCAACCAACATGCGCTGGTAATACGGCAACGGCACGGACTTCTGATCGTAATACGTGATGGAACTCAACTGCCCGTCTCCCTCGTATCCTTCACCAGTGCCGGTGGGCACAGGAAAGGTTCCAAGAGTGGTAGTCAACGGGGCCGGGAAGATACTCGATAGGTTCAATACCGGGGTGTCCGGTGGCGCGCCCAGCGTTACATTGTTCACGTTGTAATTCACTGAGGCGGAGGTTCCATAGATTGCGTTTCCAACATTGTTGGAAATCTGGCTGGCTCCGGAGTCGTAAAAAATTCCATAACCGGCGCGGAATACTGTCTGCGGCGTCGGACTGTAAATGATGCTAATTCGAGGAGCAAAGTCATACTTGGACGCCGACAAATAATGGATGGGAACACCCGATGCGATACCCGGATACTTCAGGACTCCGCCATCCGGCGTCGGAGTGTAGATCGCGCAGCAGGGTGCAATGGACGGATTGGGCGTGTAATCCGGAATGCTCAGGTCGTACCGCAGCCCGGCAGAGACAGTCCACTGGTTGTTGATGCGGAACTTGTCGTTCGCATAGAAACCCCAATACGGAAAAATGATGTTGTAGTCCGGCGCGGTGGGGCTTCCACCGTTGATGTTAAAGCGAACCCAAAGATTTTGAGGCAGCCCCATCACCAGGTCGGCCATGTTATCTCCGCCAACGTAACCCAGGTCGCCGCCGCTGGAGCTGAAGCCCCCGAACGTCACGTTTCGCTGAATATCCCAATCAATTTCGCTTTTTCTAAAGTAGTTGAATCCGGCCGTCACTGAATGCCGGCCGTGCACCCAGTCCAGGTTGTCCGAATACTGGAAGGACTCATTTTCTGCGCGGAATACTTCACCCGTGCCGGCCGTGGCGTAAGTATAGTTGGCGGGTTGCACTGAAAATACGCCCTTCGTAATTCCTGTGCCGGTGTTTTGAAACAGCGTGTTCAAGGGATTGCTGCCGCCGTTGTAATAGGCGAATTGGCTGGAACTCATGGTGACCAGCGCGCCATCCCCCGTGCCAAAGATGAACTCGTTCGTCAGGTTTGGAGTGAACAGATGAACGTAGTTTGTCGTGACCAGGTAGGCCTGATCCTGGGTTGGAAAGTTGTGGAGTTGGAACGGGGGAATGCCGCCGGTCAGCGTCGACAATCCGCTGGATCTTGACCAGGTGACGAACACCGAATCCTTGGCGGTTAGCCTGGCGTCAAAACGAGTGTCAATGTGCCAGTTGGAGATTCCCGGGGTCTGATAGGCCACAAAGTTGACCTCGTTGCTCGGGGTGTTCGGAATATTCGGTAACGGCCAAAGTGCGTTCAAAATTGCAGCAGAACCCGGATCGACCACTGGCGACCCGTCCGGGCGCGTTGCCAGGTCGAGTCGGTTGTTCGGAATCGCCGGCCGCGAACTGACGCCATTGCCATTGTAGCTGGTAAAGAACGGGTTATACAGTTGCACCGGGTTAGGATTGCTGCCCAACAGTTCGCTGAAGTCTCCCGTACGCTCTGCAGCGGATGGAACCGAAGTCGCGACCAACTGATTGCCGTCATGTTCGATAAAGTTTTCGTAATTGCCGAAGAAGAAAAGTTTGTTCCGGAACTGGGTCAGAAGCTTCGGAATATACACCGGCCCACCGATGTTGCCGCCAAACTGATTGCGACGCAACGTCGGCTTAATGGCAGGCACTCCCGCGATGATCTGATTCGCCTTATCCCAGGGATTGAACGCATTCAGAGCGTCGTTCTCTAGAAATTCGAACGCCTCACCATGGAACTGATTGGTCCCTCCCTTGGTTTGCATTACAAGCGCAGAAATATCGTGTCCTACGGCGGCGGAAAAATCCTGCACCTGAACCGTGCCTGTGCCCAGCGCTTCGACAGAAGGTTCGAAGCTGATGCTGCTCTCGTAGTTGTCATTGATGTTGACGCCGTTCACATAGAAACCGTTGTCGCGCGAACCTTGAAACGAGCCGCCCACAGTAATCTGAGTTCCACCCATGGCGAACATCGCGCCCACAGAGTAGGTTCCACCGGGATTGATGTTCGGCTGCGGATACGTAGAAACTCCCGGCGCCAGGGCCATGATGGCCGTGAAATTTCGCCCGTTCAAGGGCAGATCCGCAATCTGCCGCGCGCTGATGTTGGTATCCAGGCTGGTTCGATCTGTTTCCAGCCCATGGTTCTCCCCGGATACGGTGACCGTCTGCTGCACCGAGCCGGTATGCAGTTTGAAGTCGTAATGCGTGTTGCCGCCCAGGTTCACCGTCACCGTGCCGGATACACTGGTTTTGAAACCCTGCATGACCGCTGTCAGCTGATATTGACCCGCCGTTAGATTGTCGAACTCGAAATGGCCGGTACCGTCGGCTTTGATTTCACGGCTCTGATTCTGCGCAATATCCCGCAAGGTAACCTGCGTCGCGGGAACCACGGCCCCGGCCGTGTCGAAGACGGTTCCCTCAATTCCACCGCGTTGGGCAAACTGTGCCCAGCCGGCGACGGTTGCAATCAATAGAACAACGAATAGGGGAATGGCGACACGAAGCGTCCTGGCCATGATGATTCTCCACAAATAGCGATCGATTTTGAAGACGTCTTTGAAAGCTTTCAAACACCGGAGCGAATATAGTACCCGGGGCTGGGGATTGTCAACGAATTTTATCGGACGTCATCGCCCTGTCGACGGCGGCCCCAGTCCTATCTTGGCGAACCGTCGGGCATGGAACACAATTCACTGTTCCTCCAGTCGACTCCCTGGTTTTGAAGCGTTTCATCCTATTCCAGAAGAGTCCGCTACAATCCTCTGTACTGTACTGTTGTGTAGACGGCAATCGGGACATCGTATGGCAAACATGAAGCAGATCGCGCAGATGGCCGGGGTTTCGCTCGGCACTGTCTCTCATGTCATGAACAATTCAGCGCGAGTGAGCGAGCCGCTTCGCCGCCGCGTACTGGAAGCCGTCGATGCACTGCGCTATCAACCCAGCGCACTGGCTCGCGGCCTGCGGCGCGATAAAACAAACATGATTGGCATGGTCATCCCGGACGTCACCAACCCATTTTTCCCTGCCGTCGTTCGCGGCGCGGAAGACACAGCATTTGCCAACGGATATCGGCTGGTCCTCTGCAACACAGATAACAGTCATGCCAAGGAATTGGAACATCTGGAGCAGCTGCGCACCTATCTTCCCGCCGGCCTCATCATCATCCCCTCAAGCTTCGGAAAGTTGAGCGAAGAGGTTGAATCGTTTCGTCGCTCCGGTGCCGCGGTCGTATTTCTTGATCGAATGCCCCGCAATTGGAAAGGGGATTCCGTCACGGTTTCAAACGAAGACGGAGCCTTCCGCGCCGTGCAATACCTGATCCAGTTAGGACATAAGAGCATCGCATGCATCACCGGCCCAATGCATCTGCCCAATGCGCAGGAACGCCTCGCAGGATACAAACGAGGTCTGAAACTTGCGGGACTTCCGTTTCAAGACAACTATGTCCGCAAGAGCACCTTCGACCGGGTCGGCGGGTATAACGATGCGCTGGCATTGCTGCGCCTTCGGAACCGTCCCACCGCGATCTTCGCGCAAAATGACTTGATGGCCATGGGTACATTGCTGGCCATTCGTGAACTGAAGTTGCGCTGTCCGCAGGATGTCTCGGTGATTGGGTTCGACGATCTGGACGTGACCGAACTGATGGACCCGCCTCTGGCTTCCATCCGCCAACCGGGATATCAAATGGGGGCCACCGCCGTGCAAATGTTACTGGATCGGGTGAATTTGGACGAAGTTCGAGTCGCTCCGGGACAGCATCGCGTGCTCGAAACCGAATTAAGGGTTCGCGAATCCGTCGCGCCTCCCAAGACCGCAAGCCGCGGCAAACAACAATCTCGCTAAGAGATTCGCGCCTAGTTCTCTTCCCTCATCGATGCAGTCGAGCGGAAGCGAAGCCAACGGCCACAGCCAAGATGGCGACGGTCTACGCACCAGAAGAACGGCCAGGACGGGCACCCGCTAACCCAAATATCGCTTATCTGAAGCGCATTCCGAGATCGGCAGAAGTGGTTGCCTTAGCAACCACTTCTGCACATTTATTTGCTAAGGCAACTATATTTTCGACGTACGCCATGGCCCCGTTTAGCGCAAATTGTGCCCGCCGGCTGGTACACCGCGCTTGCGGATGGGTTCCGCAGTCCTGCCTCGGCGAGCTCTGAATTTCGAAGCTGGCTAGCTTTCTCGAAGTCGTTCACGAAACTCTCTCCTGACCAGCTACATCGATTATTGCGAAACTTCCGGGAACGGACGTCCGGTATTCTGGGTGGCTTGGACCATCTACTTTACTTCTACTGTCGTCATGTCCAGCGGAAACGCATGGGCAACGCGCGCCTCCGGGTTGTCGAACTTGATCGATGTTTTATACAGCTCGAATCGGCCGTCTCCGGCGTAGGGCTTGGCACGATCGCGAAGCGCCTGCATCTCGGTTGCGCTTAGCGGCGCGAATTCGTGCGCAATCTTCAGGTTTTGCTGCAGAATCTCTATCTCAGATACTCCGCTGATGGTTGTGGCTACGGGAAGAGACATGGAATAGCGAAGGAGTTCGTCGGCGGTGAATACTCCCATCTGAACCGGCTCGCCGTGGCCGCCGATGGGCTTCATCGCAAGAGGAGCGATGCCCCGGTCATTCAGCACTGGCAGCACTTTCTGCTTGAAGCTGAAAAAAATTCGCGTCAAACGGATTCAGCGGCATTTGAACGGCGTCGAATGGAAACCCCGTCTTCAACATGGCGAGGTGGATCTCCGGATCCTTGTGTCCAGTGAATCCAAGGAATCGGACCTTCCCGTCCTTCTTCGCTTTCAGCAATGCTTCGGCGGCGCCGCCGGAACGGAAAAATAATTCAGGATCATTCTGGAATGAAACGCCGAACGGCACGGGACTCGGTTTATGGATTTCCCGCGGCATCGTCGACAAACATCGCGGGCAGATTCAAGCTCGCTCACGCCTGAGCAACGGCTGCGGCGGCACCGTCTTCAGCCTGCTGCTGCCGGCGAGCCCCTTCGAGCAATACGGCGAATGCGCCTGAAGCTGACAACGCGCTCGAAGGCGATGGGCTTAAAAAGCAGCCAGCACCAGTCGGAGGAGGAAGTCGCGGAAAGGCTTTAATGCTTCTTGAAGTACTGAATTTCCTGTTCGTGCTTCTTGGCCTTTTCCAGGCTGGGGAATGTGCCGAGGTTCCGCCTCTTGCCTGTCGATTTATCTTTCTTGCGCGAATACAGCCGGTATTCCCCGGACTTCAGCTTGCGAATCATACAGAAATGGATGCCGCAGGCGGGTGTTGTGTCGCCCATCTCCAAACATTGCGGGGTTGCTGGAAGTTGCTTTCCCCCTCAGACTGCAGATTCCCCCGCGCCGTCGAACCAAGCCGGTCCATGGGCGCTGGTGAATGAGGTTTGATATAGTTTTAACTAACCAGTTAATCAATGACGACAAACAATACAACCCGCAAACGTGAAGAGCGTGCTGACCAGACGCAAAAGAGAATCCTTCGCGCCGCCGTGCAGGAGTTCAGCACGCATGGTCTTTCCGGCGCTCGAACAAATCGCATCGCCGAAGCTGCCAGGGCGAACAAGGCGCTGCTCTACTACTACTTCAAGAGCAAGCAGGGCCTGTACGCGGCAGCGGTAGAAGGCGTAGCCGCGAGGGTCGTGGAGAATGCGCTGGCGGAATTCGACCCAAAGTATTCTGCCGGCGAAAAGCTCCTGCGATCGGCGCTGAACCATTTCGATCGCATCCTGACGCAGCGGGAATTCCAGAGCCTGATGCAACAGGAAATGATCCGTTTTCGCAGCGGCAAAAGCGGATCGATCCCCGTTCTATTCAGGACTGCCTTTGGCCCATTGATCGGAAAAATGCGTGAAGCCGTCGAAGACGGAATGCGGACGGGCGAACTATGCCCGGTGGACTGGCTGCAGGTGGTGTATTCGATTTTCGGCGCGAATGTCTTCTATTTTCTCAGCGCACCCATGATGGAGATGGCACTGCCGTTTGAGCCATTCAGTCCAAAGGCGCTGAAGCTTCGAAGAAAGGTTGCAGCGCATTTTCTGGGCACGGCGCTATTCACCGACCGCGCGGTCGGAGTCAAGCTGGCAGATCGAATTCTTCGAGACATGCCCATGCCCCGGGTGACAAACGTGCGGGCGCGAATTGAAGACTTTCATGCTCGGAGAAAAACATTATGAACGCTCGCAACCGCATTTTTATTGTTCTCGGGGTATTGTTCCTGTTCTCGCTGGGCTGGTATTTCTTTACTGTCAATCGGTCGGGAGATCTGCAGTTGATTGGCACAGTGGACGCGAATGAGGTCATCATCAGCTCGCGAATTCCCGGCCGCATTGAGAAGCTGACGGTCGACGAGGGCGATGATGTACACGCGGGGGAACTGATCGCGAGCATCGAGAGCGACGACCTGGAAGCGGCGCGGAATGCAGCCAAGGCAGCCGCGATGAGCCAGCATTACCTGGTGCGGCAGAGCCGCGATACCGAACGCCAAATCGGCGGCAGCACGTTCAGCCAGGTGACAAACGCAGAAGCGCAATTGCGTTCCATGCAGGCCGCGCTGGCGCAGGCGCAGGCCCAGGAAGAGCACCAGAATGCCGACACCTCCAGAACTGTCGCCTTAGCAGCTCAAGGTGTGATGAGTCTGCAGGCGCGCGATGAAGCGGCGACTTCCCTGCAGGCGGCGAAGGCGGCCGTGGATGCAGCCAAACACAATGTTGCCGCTGCCGAAGCCTCGTTGAAACTCGCGAAGGCCAATACGATTCAGGCGCAAGCCCAGTCACAGACGGTGGATGCGACCCGCAGCCAGATGCAAAATGCGCAAGCGCTGCTGACTCAGGCGCAGGTGGAGCTTGGGTATTCACAAATCGTCTCTCCGATTGCCGGCAAGGTGAACGTAAGAGCGGCCAGACAAGGTGAAGTGGTTGCCGCAGGGACGCCGATTGTGACCATTACAGACCTGACGCAGACATGGATCTATGCGCCGCTGCCGGAGACGGAAGCGGATTCCGTGCAGTTGGGAGACATGCTGCGCGTAGTGATGCCAAGCGGCGCCACGTTGCAGGGGAAAGTGATTGCGAAATCTGCCGAAGCGGATTTTGCCACGCAGCGCGACGTGAGCAGGCGCAAACGCGATATAGAAACGGTTCGCCTGAAACTCCTGATTGACAATCCGGAGATGCGCTACGTTCCGGGAATGCTGGCTGAGGTCTACATCCCAAAAGACAAGCTGGTAAAGCGATGAATGGCGGCAAGTCGAATGTAGCCATCTCCGTCGAAAACATTGTGAAGCGCTACGGCGATTTCACGGCCGTCGACGGCATTACGTTTCACGTGGATGACGGCGAGATTTTCGGATTGCTCGGCCCGAATGGCGCGGGCAAAAGCACGCTGATCCGCATGATGACCACGTTGACTCCCGTGACCAGTGGTCGAGCCGTGGTCTCCGGACATGATGTTTCCCGCGAGCCGGATGCTGTGCGGCGGACCATCGGCGTGATTCCGCAGGCGCTGACCAGCGACATCGATCTGACCGTCGAAGAGAATCTTTCGATTTACGCCAAGCTGTACGAAGTTCCGAAGGCCGACCGCGAGAGGAACATTAACGACCTGCTGGAAGCGGTGGACCTGGTGAAATGGCGTGACGCGCAAACCAAGACACTTTCCGGAGGCATGCGACGGAGGTTGGAAATTGCTCGCGGCCTGGTCCACAATCCTCGAATCTTTTTCCTGGATGAACCGACGACAGGACTGGATCCGGTGTCCCGCGTCGCGGTTTGGGAGATGTTGAATCACTTGAAACAAACGCGCAACCTGACTATGCTGCTGACCACGCACTATATGGACGAAGCTGATCGGCTGTGCGACCGCATCGCGATCGTCGACCACGGAAAATTGGTGGCTCTCGATACTCCGATGGCGCTGAAAGCCAGCGTGCCGGGGACCAACGTTGTGGAAGCCCAATTTGCGCAGGAGTCCACGGAATGGCCTGCTCGACTGAAGCAGCTCTCCGGAGTCACGTCGGTGGAATCGCAGAGCGCAGGCATGTACCGGCTGCTGACATCCAACGGCTCGCTGACCACAACGCAGTTGGTGGAGATGGCGACCCAGAGCGGCGATAGCATCAAGTCCCTGAGTGTGCAGAACACCACGCTCGACGACGTTTTTGTCCACTACACCGGACGACAGCTTCGCGATGAACAAGTGAAGGCGCATGGCTTTGTGATGCCGCCGCGACCGGGGATGCAGCCATGACACGAATGATGGCAATTGTTGAACGGGAGATGCGGAAGTTTTTCCGCTCGCCAACATTAATGATGGTTTCGATGATGCTGCCGTTGGTGCAGTTGGTCATTTTGGGCAACGCCATCGGTGGACATATTACCGGGGCGAAGGTGGGCGTGGTGGACTATGACCACGGCTCGCAGTCGCTGAAAGTCCACGAAGCGTTTAACGATATTGCCGCGAATATCCGCACGTTCAGCACCATCGCCTACCAGAATGAACAGAAGGCCCGCGAAGATGTGCGCACTGGAAAAATCGATGCCGCGGTCATTATTCCAACGCAGTACTCGCGGCGCGTGCTGGCCGGCGATTCGCCGCGCATTGGCCTGGTCGTGGATAACACCGACTTGACGACGAGCGGCGGCATCGAAGCGGAAATGCAGTCGCTGGTCAATGCCCTGAATGCACCCGTGATCCAACCCTTAGTGGTGAAGAACATCGCTCTGGAAATCGTGGAACTGTATCCCTACGTGGAGTACATGAAGTATCTGCTCGCCGGTTCCATCGCGCTGGCCATGTATGTGGCTGTCATGATCGGCGGAGGCATGCTGTATATCGACGACAAAGCGCGAGGAGTGCATGAAGGCTATCTGGTCACGCCGATTACCAAACTGGAATTGGTCTTGGGATTGAACCTTGCAGGAACAATTAAGGCAGTGATGTCGGGCATTTCCCTGACCGTGATTGGGTCGCTACTCGCCGGACTCGGTTCCATTTTCCATCCAGTCACTGACTTGCTGTTGTTGCTGCTGATCGTTTCCACTTCGATTGCATTCAACGGCATGATGTTTCTGATGATGGTCCGCGTCGAAGATCCATTAGTGCCGCGCGCGATGTTTGGCGTACTGAATACGCTGCTTTTCTTCCCTAGCGGCGCCATTTCACCGGTAAAGGGGTTTCCCTCCTGGCTACGCTCGATCGCATTTATCGATCCGTTTTCATATGCGGTTCACGGCTTTAAAGCCGTGTTGCTCAAAGATGGTGGTATCCAGGCGATCTGGATGGACTTGCTCTTTCTGTTTGGGTTTGGAATCGCTTGCCTGCTGGTCGCGACAAAATTATTCAAGCGCACGCTGTAGTTGCGCAGGCTGGATCGCACGGGAGTTTACGGACGCGAAGAGCGCACAACGGCACATCCTGCGTTGGCAAGTGCTGCTTCGATAGCCGCGCCGATTCGAAGCAGTTTCCGATCGTGACCGCTGGACGCAGCTACCATCAGGCCAACAGGAGCTTCGCCGGGCAGATGGCAAGGGATCGACAAAGCGCAGCCATCCAGATAATTGAAGATGCTGGGATTACGAAGCATCGTCGCGTTTGCCTGCATATACGCGGCATCATCCGATACCAGGTCGGAGATGAGCGGAGCAATTCGCGGCACAGTCGGCAAAAGCCAAACATCGGACTCCATGAAGGCGCGCTCCGCTTCGGAAATAATTCGGCGGCGAGCATTTATCAATTCCATATATTGCGCCTGAGAAATTTCTTTCCCACGCAGTATGCGCACCAGGACGCGGGGATCGTAGAGTTCGCTGTGCGTGGCAATCAGTTGGCGATGCCAATCGTAGGCTTCAAAAGCCGGAATCCCGCCATTGGCGTAGCAGCCGGGAATTTCATCAAGCGCGGAGAAATGAACTTCTGCCAGATTGGCGCCGGCACTGGAAAGAGTGGATACCGCTGCTTCAAATCGCCGCGCAACATCGAGATCCAAATCGTCGAGCACATAGCCTTGCAAAATACCCAGACGTGATTGCGTTAAGTCGCTGAGAACCAACGGCGCATACGGATCGCCGGATAACACGGCGTCGATGCGCGCACAGCAGGCGACAGTCGGCGCGATGGGGCCAACCGAATCAAGGCTTGTGGATAGCGGCAACACGCCCTCCCGTGGTACGCGACGCGCGGTTGGCTTGAACGCGGCCAGCCCGCACAGTGCTGCGGGGATGCGCAACGAACCGCCGGTGTCCGTTCCGATAGCGGCCGCAGCCATGCCGTCCGTGACCGAGATGGCTGCCCCCGAGGATGAGCCGCCAGGGATGCGGCCATTGATCCGATCATATGGATTGCGAGGGGTTCCGTAATGTGGGTTGATCCCAAGGCCAGAGAAAGCAAATTCCGTCATATTGGTGCGGCCCACCAGGACCGCACCCGCATCTCGCAGGCGCGCAATTGCCGCAGCGTCGTTTGGCGCGGGCGGCGCGTCGGCCAGCACGATCGAACCCGCCGGTGTCGGTTCACCAGCGACATCGAACAAATCCTTGACGGAGATCGGCAGCCCGAGAAGCGATCCCTGCGACCCGCCCGCACGACGTCGTTTATCCATCGCGTCGGCTGCGTGCAGCACGGAATCAGCGTCGATCCTGGTGAAGGTGCGTGCTCCCTGACCGGAAGGGGCGACTGCAGCAGCTAGGCATGCCTCGATCAGCTCGTGGCTGCTTGTTTCGCCGGCCGCCAGCGATTCCATCGTGTTTGCAATCGGAGTTAGTCGTACCACGTGATGATCCTGAAAAGCGGTTCGTGGACAGTCTTGCGCATGTTTGCAGTGCCGATCGCTAAAAAAATGTCTTCACCAAATCGATGACCTGATAGCTGGAGTCTAGTACCGGAAGGTAGCGCCATTTGTCGAAGGTCAAACATGGATGCGAAATATCGAGGCCAATCATGTCGCCCACCCGGACATCATCTCCCTCGGCGATTTTCATAAAGGCATGTTGGTCCATCATGCGGATGAGCTCCCAGTGGCTGGGGCAGGCGCGAGGTGTGGCCTGCCCGGGCCGATAATGCAAGCTGGGAGTAGGCAAGCCCGAATCGAAGGCGGCGTCGCGTTTGCCCAGGGTGAGGATCGCTGTTTCTTTCTCCGGAACCGATTGCACGTAAGCCCACAGCTGCAAGGCCGGCAGCAGGCCGGAATGCATTTTCTTCGCAATGGGGTTTCTGCTTAGGATCTGCGCCTGGGCCTTACGATAGACGCCCACATCATGTGTGAGATAGCATCCGGGGCGCAAAACAATTTCGAGCGGGTATGCGATGGCGGCGGCTGAAAAGACTTCTGCCACCACGTCGTACCACGCCGAACCGGCACCGGAAAGTATCGCTGGGTTCCGGTCGAATTGATTCCCCTTGGCGAGCTTGGCGGCCAAATCGACCGCCTGATTCAGAAATGTTCGAATCGCAGTTTCCTCTTGCAGTACGCCCTCATACAACTCGACACCGCAGACAGCGATGGCATTGCGCCACTGATGAAGCACGGCTAGCAGCTCATCGAGCTGCTGTGAATTGCGAATGCCGGCGCGGCCTCCGTCGACACCCAACTCGATCAGGACATTCAGGCGCTTATGATGAGCGGAGAAGAATTCTCCCAGCTGCGACGCTTGTTGCGCTGAATCGACGAGGCAATAGAATTCAAAGTTTTGATCCCGCAATAGTCGCGAGACAATTTCCATATTCTGTTTTCCAACCAATTGATTGGCCATCAAAACGCGGCGAACACCATGTTCATACGCAACCCGCGACTGATGCGCGGTGGCAAGCGTAATACCCCAGGCGCCAGTCTGCAGTTGGCGTGTGAAGAGCGCCGGAGCCATGGTGGTTTTTCCGTGCGGAGCAAGGTTGACGCCGTAGGCTTGAATGAATTGCTGCATCCACGCAAGGTTATGCGCCAATTTGTCTTCATATAACACTGCGGTTGGCAGACTCAGATCTTCGTGCAGCAGATTCCACCGTTGCTCGACAATCTGCGACACCGACAACGGACCGTCCATCGCGCCCAGCCCTTTGTTCAACGCGCCAACGATCATTCCCAAACTATCTGTCTCGACCTTCTCTGCGTGATCGGCTTGATGTTTCGTCATGCGATTCCCCTCTGAAACTCAAATGATATAAGCTTTGGAGATTGCTGATGAAGAGCACGATGGGCGGATGTGTACCCGCACCTCAACGTGCAAAGAGCAGAAATGCCGAAATGCACTACCTTAATCCGGAACGTTGAAGTTGCCGATGGCGGCGGGAAATCGCCCGAAATTGCAGATGTAGCCATCGATCGGGACGGTATTGTCGCCATTGGCAGGCTGCAGGATTACGCCGCCGAAAATATTTTGGATGGCGAAGGAAAGGTGCTGGCTCCCGGCTTCATCGATGTCCATACCCACGACGACACCAGCGTAATTCGCACTCCGCAGATGTTGCCGAAGTTGTCGCAAGGCGCCACGACGGTGGTGGTTGGAAATTGCGGGATTAGCGCAGCGCCGGTCACCCTTCGCGGAGAGCCGCCCGACCCGATGAACCTGCTGGGCGACGCCGGGTCGTTCCGTTATCCGACATTCAAGGCCTATGTCGACGCAGTCGCGACTGCACAGCCGGCTGTCAACGTTGCTGCGCTGGTGGGTCACACGGCACTTCGCAATAACCATATGGATCGGCTGGATCGCACAGCGACGCGCGCGGAGATCGCCGCCATGCGGGGCCAGTTGCAGGAAGCGCTGGACCACGGAGCGGCTGGATTGAGCACCGGCCTGGCCTACCTTTCCGCACACTTCGCCTCGACGGAAGAAGTGATGGCCTTGGCCGAGGTGCTGGCTGGTGCAGGCGCAATCTACGCCACGCATCTGCGAAGTGAGACGGAGACAATCTTGCAGGCGCTGGACGAGGCCGTTCGGATCGGCAAGCATGCTGCGGTTCCCGTAGTGATTTCGCATTTGAAGTGCGCCGGAATCGCCAACTGGGGACGGAGTGCGGAAGTTCTCGGTTGGATCGACGACGCGCGAAAAAACCACGCCATCGGCTGCGATTGCTATCCCTATGCGGCTGGATCCAGCACATTGGACCTGCGGCAGGTGGACGAGCGAGTCAAGATCCAGATCACCTGGTCGACTGCGCACCCGGAGATGGCCGGACGAACGTTGGCGGAGATTGCAAAGGCATGGGGCGTACCGCTAGTCGAGGCTGCGAAGCGCTTGCAACCAGCAGGTGCGATTTATCACAGCATTTCAGAAGAGGACATGCGAGCCATTCTGCGGCATCCCGGCACGATGATTGGCTCCGATGGCCTGCCAAACGATCCTCTGCCGCATCCGCGTCTCTGGGGAACATTTCCCCGTGTGCTTGGTATCTATAGTAGGGAGCTGAGTTTGTTCCCCCTGGGTGAGGCCGTTCGCAAAATGACTTCGTTGCCGGCGCAGCGATTTGGCTTGGCGCAACGCGGATGGATTCGCGAGGGCTATTACGCCGACCTGGTACTCTTCGACCCGGGCACGGTGCGCGACGTTGCTACGTTTGATGATCCGGTTCGTCCATCCGCGGGAATTGAAGCCGTCTGGGTGAACGGCATTCTCTCCTATCGAGGGCAAACAGCCACGGGACGCAGGGCGGGACGCTTCTTGCAACGGCAGTCGAATGCGAGCCGCCAGTAAGCTACATTCAATCCAGGTTGGATACACAACATCACGGAGGGCAGACTTCAAATGAAGCGCTACGGCGTAGAGGGCGGCAAGGGGATCGGTGGGCAGCATTTGCCATTTGCGCGAGCTGTCGAGGCGGATGGCTGGCTGTATGTGTCGGGTCAGGTGCCGATGGTGAACGGCATCCTGGTGGAAGGCAACATCGATCGGCAGAGCCGCCAGGCCATCGATAATTTATTCGCAATTTTGACCGAAGCAGGCTACACCGCGGCGGATGTGGTGCGCTGTGGAGTGTGGCTCGACGATGCGCGCGATTTTGCCGCATTCAACCGCGTGTTTCGAGAATATTTTGCAGAGAATCCGCCCGCCCGGTCCTGCGTGGCCTCCAGCATGATGGTCGACTGTAAAGTGGAGATCGATTGCGTCGCATATAAACCACCGGCAAAGTGATTGTTGAGGCTGTCGCCGCCAGCCGCTGTGCCACGAGAAATTCTAAGACAAGCAAACCATCATGCAGACTCCTTTGATTGCCGGCCACGGAACCTTTCTTTTGCTTGCTGCGCTTGGTTCCGTCATTGTGCTGATCGTCTTGATCGCGCGCTACAAGGCCAACCCATTTATCGCGTTGATGTCCGTCTCCATTGCCCTGGCGATGGTGACGGGCATGCCCATGCAAACCATTGTGCACTCATTCGAAGCGGGAGTGGGGGGTACGCTGGGCCATATTGCGGTCGTAATTGGGCTCGGGACCATGCTGGGCAAAATGATGGCGGAGTCGGGCGGGGCGGATCAGATTGCCCACACATTGATCCATTTTTTTGGCGAGAAGCGCGTGCATTGGGCCATGGTCGTCATCGGTTTCGTGGTCGGGCTTCCAGTGTTTTTTGAAGTCGGTTTTGTTCTACTGATTCCGATCGCGTTTACAGTTGCCAAGCGGACGCGCACATCTTTAGTGATGGTAGGAATACCCATGGTCGCGGGACTTTCAGTCGTCCATGGACTGGTACCGCCGCACCCTGCGGCGCTGCTGGCTGTGGCCGCCTATCACGCCGACGTGGGCAAGACAGTTTTTTATGCGATGATTGTCGGCATCCCAGCCGCGATTCTCGCCGGCCCTCTGTACGCAAAGTTGATTTCTCCGCATATTCATCTCGCGGCCGAAAATCCCATCGCTGCCGAGTTTCTCGATCGGGATCCGCACAGCAAACTGCCCAGCTTCACCTTGACCATGGCGACCGTTCTGCTTCCGGTGATTTTGATGATGATCGGAAGTTGGGCCAATACATTCGCCGCCAAGGGCACGCTGCCCAATCAGCTTCTCCATTTGCTGGGTGGCGCCGATATCGCATTGTTAATTGGTGTGCTGATCAGCTTTATTACGCTGGGAAAGATGCGCGGATTCAGCCGCGATACGATCCTGAAATTTACCAACGAGTGTTTAGCTCCGACGGCGACCATTACATTGTTAGTCGGTGCGGGCGGGGGATTTGGCCGGATCCTTCAGGACAGCGGCACCGCGGCGGCCATTGTGGATGTAGCGCTGCGTGCACATATTCCGCTGCTGCTGCTGGCATGGCTGGTGGCCGCGGCGGTTCGCATCGCCACTGGATCCGCCACGGTAGCCATGACCACTGCGGCTGGAATTATCGCGCCGATTGCGTTGCAGGTCCATGGAGCGCAACCGGAATTGCTGGCCATTGCAACGGGCGCCGGGTCGCTGGTGTTTTCCCACGTGAACGATGGCGGCTTCTGGCTGGTGAAAGAGTACTTCAACATGACCGTGGCAGACACCTTCAAGACGTGGACAGTCTGCGAGACAATCATTTCCACGGTGGCGCTACTTTTGACGCTGGCGCTGGCTCGCGTTGTCTAGGGAATCATCAGGGGGCCGTTATCCAACGCTGTTGCAAGCCTTTATTCCGCCGTCAAATGAGCGGGGACTGTGCTCACGTTGGAGGACCCTTTCGGCTTGGGGTAAAAAAGAAGCGGCCTTACGATTCTAAGCTCCTTCTCAATCCTCGTACCGTCCTTGTTTAGGATGCCTAAATCGTCGGAGCCCTTCTCAGTAAATTGAGTGCTCCATGACATCCAAGCAATGCTTATTCCCTGTTGAGATTTTGAGAAAGTCGGTCCGCCCTGGTCACCGAGTTCCCCATTCAGATACTTGACCAGCATATTCGCCCAGTCCTCATCGTCCGGATTTTCCTGGAAGCCGGTTCCGCTCTCGCCGTCCCAAATCGGGGTAATGTTCTGAGATACTAGAAATCCAAAGGACTTGTTCATCGCCTTGATGGCAACCGGGCTGCTGCTGGAGCCGAAGAGGCGGTTATAGTTGTCGACTGAGTTCGCGTAGAGATGGACATCGTAAACCACCTTGTTCTTAATGATTTTTCCATTGACCGTGAACACGACCGGAAGTTCCTTGACGCCAGTGCAGTCACCCCATGGCGCGCTGCTGACAGTGACGCCATCGTATAGCGTGGTCGGATCGTACACAGCCAGTGGGCACTCAGTGAAGATCAGCTTGCTTGTGTCTTTGGACAGCATCGCCGACCCGACGGTTTCATACATGCGATGAATATCGCGGCCTGATCCGCCTCCCCAAAGTGCGCGCCTGGCTATCGGTTCGTTCCACAAATCGTATCCGATGACTGTGTTGTTGCGGGCATAGCGGGAGGCGATTGAAACCCAATCGTTCTGATAGGACTGCTGCGTGGTATGCCCGGGGTTCTTGCAGCCGTCGGTTCCGTCCGTCGCGCCGCCAAGATCGTACCAGAGCCCATTAGCTTGCTGGGCGTCACAACCCACATTGGGATCACTTCCGCGCATTCCCTCATTGTCATGATCGTCGATGATGAGGCGGAGATTTGCCTTGGCGGCAGCGGCAACCACCTGATCCATGTTGGATAAGAACTGGGGGGTATTGCTATCGTGCAGTGAGATGTTATTGATATCGACGCGAATGCAGTTGAACCCGGTGGCGGCAATTGCGTCGATATTCGGCTGAATGCCTTTGATCGGCCCATCCTGGTTGGCCATCTTGCTGTCCTTCCCGTTCATTCCCAGCCAGTAAACACAAGAAAGTCGAACCGGATTCCCGTTCTTGTCGACGATCTGATTTCCGCTTGTGCTGAACATTCCGGCAGGAAGCTTGGACGGCCTTCGCCCCGAGGGATCTTCAGCGTGAGCAACGACCAGTGCAGTCGCAGTTGCGAGAATGGCCGCGCCAAAACAATGAGATACCTTCATGCGAGGGTTCCTTTCTTACGTTTCCGACTTCCCATAACACCTCGACTGTGACTTCGAGAAAGGACGGCGATTTTTCGCGTCCTTTCTTCTGTTAGAGGGGTTGACTTTCGGTTAGAAGGTGATCCTGCCCAGGAGCTGCACGGCACGCCCGCCAACCGTCACATAGGTGATCGTAGATTGTTGACCAGGACCGATGTTCGCGTTCGGAAGCCCAAAGCTGGGATGATTGAACACGTTGGTCGAATCCGCCCGGATTTGCAACACGGTTTTCCAGATTGGAAAGTTCTTCGCGAGCGACATGTTGATGTTCGACAGGTGAGGTCCGTAGAGGCTATCTCTGGAACTGTTGCCGAAGGTTCCGGGGGTTGGCTGAACAAAGGCAGCATTATTGAACCAGTTTCCGGTTGGCCCAACGGTGCGGACATGGCCAGACCATGGGCTCACGCCGGGAACCACATTGGGGTACCAGGCACCCGACTGAGCGTACGAGGGGCTGGAATCCACCATCGTGACAGTGAACGGATTGCCTGACTGCCACTGGATCGTGGCTGCCGTCTGCCATCCGCCGATGATTTGAGCCAGAATGGAGTTATTGTTCAGGAACCTTTGATCTTTACCTACCGGTAATAGATAGATGACGCGTCCCTTAAACATATTGCGGATATCAAAGTCTGACGGGCCATAGTTTTGAGACGGTACGTACATATTCTGGACAGTATAGGTGCCGCAGTTCCAGGCGCAGGGATCGGCCTCGTCCAGGAACTTCGACCAGGTGTAGTTGAAGTTGAATTGAAGCCCGGAGGTAAGGCGCTTCTCGATCGTCGCTTGAAGCGCGTTGTAGTTGGAAATCGCTAAGAATTTGTTTCCACCGATCGACTGGAAATTTGGATAGGGCCGGGCATTGGTAGGACCGCTGGCATCGTTCAGTCCCAGCTTATCCTCAGGGATCTGGTTGAGATCGATGCCAAACATCTGGTCGTAACCGTGGCTGCCGACATAGGCGAGATTGGCCACCGTGTTGGGACCGAGTTCGCGTTGGATTTCAAGGTTGTATTGCCATATCTTGCTGATCGGCTCGTGGTAGTAGGCGAAACTGACACTCTGTCCATTCAAGGCATCCGGAGTGGTGGGAGCATTCAGATACAGCGAGTTGATACTTGCGCCGGCAGCTCCCTGGTAGTTGGTATTGCCGTCCGAACTGAGGACAACAACCGGATACACACCGTTCGTTTGATCGGTTTCGTTGCCCGACTGACCCAATTCGCTTCCAATTTCGCCATAAGCATTAGGGCCCTCATTGTAGTTATATCCAAAGAGGCCAAGCCCTCCTCGGATCACAGTGTTCGATTTCGCCTGCCAGGAGAAGCCAAACCTGGGCAGAAAGGTATTCCATGAGGGCGCAATGACTCGGTTTCGCCCATTCGCTTGCGTGGTTCCATACCACATCGCGCCCAGGGTATTGGCGTTCCCCAAGGGATCGACGCCAGGATTGACCACGGTCGGGTCCCAGGAACGTTCATTGTTATGAGCTTCACTCATGCCAGTCCAACCTTCCCAGCGCAAACCTACGTTGAGAGTAAGGTTGGGACGCAGTTTGATATCGTCCTGAGCGAATGCCTGAAAAGTCTTCGTTCGGGGGTAGAATTCGGGCGTGTTGGATGCGCTCCACGATTGCGCCTGTCCAAGTAGGAAATCCGAATAGGAAAACCCGGATATCGCGGTTGATTGTTGGTCTGCCGCAGTGTATTGACCTGTATACGTCGTACTTCCAGCATCTACGTTGCCCCAGAGTGTGGTATTAATTTCCTGGTTCAGGAACTCGCCGCCGAGGTGGAGAACATGCTTCCCTCGAACTAGCGTGACGACATCGGAAGGCTCGAACATAATCTGGTGTTGAATGGCGTTCGTCCCCGGCCCCAGCGGATATTCGCCGTTGACGTTGACTTCCGGGAAAACGTCTGCTTTGGCAAACTGCAGTCCCAGCTTCACTGGAAGGCCCTGGCCGATCGATTCAGGCAGGAAAAGATTGTTCTGGGTCGACAGTCCGGCTCGAAATTCGTTGATGTTATTGGGGCTGAACGTCCATACGTCAGTGATTTGTGCGGTAATAGCGCTATCGCCCGCAGTGGTGCAGTTGATCGGGCAGGCGTTGGACAACTCGTTGAACTGGCCCTTGGTATAGAACTCCGTTGCCGTGAGCCGATTGGTTGGCGTGATGTCGAAGTCGAAGCGGTAGAAATACGACCAACTTGGGCTGTTGGACGGAACATTGTAGAATACATTGTTCGTGGCCACGCCATTGATTACAGCGGGGTTCGATACGTTCGGCGCAGGGTAATACGCTTGTATCTTCTGCGCAACGGGATCGAGCAGGTTGGTGGGAATCTTGTTCCCGTTTCCGTATTCACTGGCGAAAGTTTGCCGGTGCACAACTCCGTTGGCGTCCACCGTCTGAGTCGTCGGATCATAAATCAGCAGTGGCGCCGTTCCACCCCCATTCGGCAAATCGTACGTCAAACCGGTAAAATCGCCGCCCATCATCGCTGTAGTTGGGACCGTCTCAAATCCGTTCGAACTGCCGCCGTAACTCTGGGAATAGTCATAGTTGAAAAAGAAGAACAGTTTGTGCCGCAGTGGTCCGGGCACAAAGCCTCCGACGGAACCGCCAAAATAATTCGAACGGAGGGTAGGGACGGAGGCATTCTGGCCGAAAGAATAGGGCGCCGCATTCAAAGCGTTGTTCTGGAAGTATTCGAAGACATCCCCATGGAAGCGATTGGACCCACCCTTGCTGATCTGGTTGTAGATGACGCCGCCATTCTCATACTGGGCAGAGAATGCGTTGGTCACCATCTGGACCTCAGCCAGCGTGTCAAAGTTGTAGTCGAAGGAATTTCCGTTCGATGGCAATGACATGGTGATGCCGTCACCCAATACGTTGTAAAAGACAGCATTGCCGTTGACCGATGCCGTTTGACCGGGGTTCAAATTACTCTCGCCGCCTGTGGGAGTACCGGAAGTGCCTGGCATCAGAATCACAAAGTTTTCCCAGCTCGCGCCCACCTGCGGCAGATCCTTCAGTTCTTTCTCCGGCAGAGTTGTCGACTGTGCCCCGGTCTCCGTCTGCAGCAGGGGAACATCCGTGGTGACGCGCACCGTCTGCGTAGTGGCGCCCACCTTCAGGCTTCCATCGACCGTGAGGGTTTGGACCCGGAGAGTGATGGGGCCACGCACGAAAGTGCTGAAGCCGTCTTTGGTAAAGGTGAGGGTGTAATGATCCGGGACGATCGAGCCGGTATCGTACAGGCCTGATCCGTCAGTCACATATGTGGTGGTGACACCCTTGTCGACATCTTGGACGGTAACGGTCACGCCCGGTAATACGGCTCCTGTCGCGTCGATGACTGTGCCGCGAATGTTACCGGAGTTTGTATTTTGTGCGAACGCCAGACTCCCCAATAGAAAAATTGCGAGCGCGATAGAACAGCGCATGAAGTTGCGCATACGAGCCTCCAGGAAGAAACAGTTCAATGGTTTTGTAATCGTGATGAAAAAGAGGACGGCTTGGGCGCCGTCTTGCTGAGCCCGAAATTGCAGTCGGGAGCAGATGTTTCGCGCGTTTCGTAAGAGATATCACGTGTTTATTCAATTGTTTCAATACTCGAAGGCCGACTCCGTTGGATGTCCCGGAACATTTGTCGCCCGCGAGCCTACATTGATCGAGCATATGCGGTTCCCCCGTCACGATTTCAACCGCTGCGAGCCGCACAATTGGATACTGCAAGCCCTTGTACTCTTTTGCGAATCCAAAAGTCAAGTATTAAATCGATTGACTGCTCTGGGGTCTCCGTCTGCTCCATGCGGTCCGGAGAAGTATAGAAACGTTTTAATACCTTCGCCGGAGCGCTCGCCAGAGACGACCCTGCACGCGATTGGCCGCACGCGATGGATGTATATGTGCCAAGGTAAGCGGGTGATTTCGAACGCGTCCTACCGTGCGTCGCGGCACACACAGACGAACCATTCAAGGGTTTCGCGACTGCCGGAAATACCCAGCGGGCACACGAACTCTGCCAACGAAGAGAGATGAACCATGCTTTGCCGGCAACTACTTTATGTGGATGGAGACAAACCTGCGGCCTTCATACAGGCGATAGTTGCCCGGGTGGGCGCCTGCCGCGACCTGTAGCGGGCGCGGATGGGACATGCTCGAGTCCGTTTTGGATGTGACCTTTAAAACTTCATGCGCCCCAAGGTCCATAACGATAAAGGCATCGTTCGCTACAAACCCGAATCCGTAGGCTCCTGCCGGCAGCGTTTGTCCATTGATCGTCAATGCGGTTTCGCTGAGCAGGTAACCTTGATATTTCTGCTGGATCCCGGTCGCATATCCGGAATTGTCCACCAATCCCGCCAGCACAATCGCGCCGCCTGCGAGGCGCAGGCCGAATGTGTTGCGCAACTGTACCGTGGCGGTTTGCCCACGAAAAAATACGGAGTGCGGCATCACGGTGCCGACATCCTGTGGCGACAAAATCTTCGTTTGTGCGGGAGTCGCTGCCTGCGCGCGGGCAAGTTGAGCGACTGGCAAGCAGCCGACAACCCATGAGGCCAAGATCACTAGAAAGGAGCGGCGCAGAATTGACGAAGGTCTTGTCATGTTGCCCATCATAGTTCAAACATTCGGGTGTCGGCTCTTTTTTTTGACCCGGATCCATGGTTTCCAGCGACAGCCAGAGAAGGCTGCCGGTGGGCGCGACCTTTCGCCGGGCTTAGGGTCGACGGGAATTTACCGTTGCGCTTCCAACACCATCAATTGGTCGGCGCCCACAGTGACATCGGAATGATTGTCGGTCACAACCGCAGGCTGCGCGTTCCACAGCGGAGTCCAAGAATGGACACCCGCGAGAGCCGTGTCGGAAAAATCCAGGTGAAGGGTCCGCGGAGTTGCCGCCTTATTCAACAGCACGAGCACAAGATCCCCCTGCGCCATCGCAGGAATGGGTTTCCCGGGTGGGGAGCTTCCACGCGCGCGAAGACCATGCCGGTATCGTCGACCAGCAGATCCTGCTGCCCACCGGTTTGCAGCACCGGGTGATGCGCGCGCAACTGCAATAGCTCCTGAACCCAGGCGTGCATGGAATCCTGTGCGAGGGTGCGCCCCGCCGCGGTGAAAGCATCCTTCACGTCGCCCGGAAATCCCCCCGGAAAATCACGTCGGTTGTCGGGGTCTTTTCCGCCCGGCATTGCAATCTCATCGCCATAGTAGATTTGCGGCATGCCGCGCATGGTGGCCAGCAGGCCGAAATCCAGCTTCATTCGGGCTGCAGTGCGCCGGGTTCCGACATAAAGCGCATGGTGTCTGGCTGCCGAGGAACGTCACCAACCGCTCAGGATGGGGATAGAGCCAATCCTGCCGTTGCACATTTTCCACTCGGGTCATGGGCTCGTCACCCGTTGGCGATTTCCCCGTGAGGGTTGCGCGCAAAGCAAAGTAGGTGGGAAAGCAAAACGGAGTATAGAGACCGGTATCGTCCGTTGCGGTCCTCCACCAGGGCATGGCCCAGATAGCTCAGCTTCGACTCCTTGCCGTAGCTCTTCTTGTAGAACCGGGCGTCGGCATCGGTGGTCGATTCGTGCGTCTTGTTGGAGCGCTTCTGGCCGTGGAAATCTCCGCCCTCGCCATCGTCGGAACCGTCCCTGGAGCGGAAACTCTTCTGTGAAGCCCACGCCTGAATCAGCGTGCCGTCCACGGTAAAGTGCTCGTCGCTCATAAAGCGCTTGGCCTGCTTGTTCACTTCCGCGAAGAACTGTTGCGCCACATCGCTGGTCAGCAAACGGTCGCGGTTCTTCGAGAACACCGCGTGATTCCACACCGCATCGTCCATGCCCAGACCTACAAACAGCGAAACAGCAGGTTGTAATCGATCTGCTCGACCAGCAGGCGCTCAGAGCGAACCGAGTAGAACACCTGCGACAACAGCGCCCGAAGAATGTACTCCGGCGCAATCGACGGCCGGCCAGAGTCTGCGGAAAGCACATCGAACTCCGCGCTCAAGCACATAGAAAAGCCGGGGTGCTAGCCCCAGCCCTTCAAACACTCTGCGTGAAGAGATCATAGCAGAGGTTTGTCTTATGAAATCAGAAGTCTATTTTCAGTGTTCCCCAGCGACGGGCGAAGCCCTCGAAGTGTTCTCGCGTCGAAATGTTGAATTGATTCGGCCAGACGAAGTTCTCCCGAATAACGGGCCAGAGCGGGACGGCGACTTGCTCGAATGTCAACGGACACTGAAAGCCCGCGATTCCTCTTGCCCCAAAGGCCACGGTCTGGATGACGAAATATCCAATCGCAAAGGTGCATATGTACAGCTTGAGATCGTAGGGGAGGCGGAGATTTGCTTTGGCGTAGAAGGTCTTGAAGACACCGCCAGTTCGGTGTCTTGCATATCCTCCGAGCCACATTCGCACGTTGCAGGGAACTTCGCGTCTCTCCCGCAAAGCGTGACGGACTTCACGCGCAAAGAAGGGGGAACCATCGCGTCTCGTTTGATCGAGGACGATTGCTTTGATAATCGTGAAAAGCGCGATGGATCGCGCGTCATCTTGGCTGAGAGGGATCTTCCGCGTTTCGGTGATTAGCGGCGTGAGTATGGGCTGAGCGCTCCCCTCAATTTCGCTCATCCAAGTGTTGTTGCATGTACCGCATACCACTTTGGCTTTCCAGTCCAACTCCGGCATATTGAATCGCCGTTCCTTATACCACGCGGCTTTAGGGCCGGGGAACAGTTCACGCAGCCATTTGCTTGTTATGTGTTCTGCGGTCAGTGTTCCCGAATGAGAACAGAAGGCGCACTCTGGCATAGTCGATCCAATTATGGTGGATGGCGCTTTCCGCGCCCTTGGCGAGGTGCTGAGGATTTAGAACGCGCTTTCCGGCACCTTGCCGGTCAGTTCTGCATAGGTAAGGCGTTTGCCAACTATCTGCGATACTGCCAGCGCAAAGCGATCAGAGTCGGTGAGCGGGTTATCCCGTGTTGCACGGTTATTGTAGCGGAAGATTTGCTCAGTGATATAGGGGTCAAGGTGGAAGGGTTCGACGGCGACGTATGTACCCTTCAGGCCGCGCTTGAGCAGGCTCCAGAAGTTCTCAATGCCTTGGGTGTGGACTTCGCCCCTCACGTATTCCAGCATGTGGTTGACGGTTTCGTGAACGTACTCCTGAGCAGCGCGCCGGTCATAGCCGGTACCGGAGTCGGTGTAGACGGTTGAGCCTTTAGAGACGTGGTTGAGAATCTCGGTTTGGAGCACTTCGCGTTTTACGTTGGGAATGACTTTGGCACGTACCTGACGCAATTCGCGGTCGAGCAATCCCATGACGGCCACCTTGGGGCGGGCGTTCAATGCCCTGTAACGCGCCTGCCGCTTATCCGCGTGCATCTTGCGCGGATCGGGACCGGAGAGGTTGAACCAGTGCTGCAGAAAGTAGATGCGCAGCATGATCGCCAGACCGACAGGCTGACGTCCGTTGCCCGCCTTCGCATAGTGCGGTGCGATCCAGGCTTCAAGTTCAGACCAGGGGATGATCGCGCCCATCGCCCTCAAAAACTCTTCGCGGCGGCTCTTGCGACCATACTTCTCAAAGCTCGGCTGACTGGCAAAAGTTATCTGGCGCATCGCGTCTCCGCTCCTGCTGCCACTTTATCCAAGCTCAATCCGCCGTGCAGACTTGATCAGAGATCCTTAGGGAGCAAAAGAGACAGGCGAGATATGCGGCGGTAATGGCCATCAGTCTGGTGAAGAAATTGGTGCACGGCGTGCGATCGGAAGCGCGGGGCGGCGGTACATATTTCTGAGTGCGGAAAAATAATTCGCACCGGTCGAACGGACGGCGCTTTCAATGGACATCACTGAGTCGAAACGATGACGGGCCCGGATTCTTTTGCCGGCGATTCGGTCGACGTCTTTGAATGCCGCTTCACTCGATACATGTCGGCGTCCGCCCTGGCACACAGCGAGTCCGCTGTTTCGCCGTCTTCCGGATACACCGCCACGCCAATACTGCCGGAAACGCACAACTGCAATTTCCGAACTGCAATGGGGCGATCGAGTTCCATCTGAAGTTTCTGGGCAAGAATCTTTGCGCCGTTCGGCTGCAGAATATCTGAAACTAGAACCGTAAACTCATCGCCTCCAGAGCGTGCCAGGGTGTCCGCTCTTCGCACCACTTTCCCCAGGCGCAATGCGACCTCGCGCAAAAATTCATCGCCAACCGCATGTCCGTGAGTGTCGTTAATCTGCTTGAATCCGTCGAGGTCCACCACCAGGATTGCCGCCCGCATGTGATTGCGTTCTGCACGTTCCAGCATGTTGGCCATGCGGTCTTCGAGCAGTCGCCGGTTGGGCAGACCTGTCAGTGCATCATGCAGGGCAAGGTGTTCTGTTCGACCAATCTCCTCTTCCAGAAAAGTCAGCAGAATGCCGATGGCGATAATAAATTTCGGCAGGTTCCGAATGGTGTGACCAATGGTTAAATGGGGAACGTAGGTCTCTCGCACCATCAGTGCTATTGGAAAAATGAACGATGCGGCGAGAAAACCAGAGACGGCCGTAAGTACACCAATCGTCTTGCGCTCATACCGCTGCCAGTATCGGATACCTGCCACTAGATAGAGCCATGAAAGCGTCGCGTCGATCCCGTACCCCATCTGATCTTGACGAACAAGGACACCGAGCAGCAGCGCCAGCAGTAGACCGGACGCAAAACTAAAAATATTGTCCGGCAAAGTTCGCTCGGCTCGGACTTTGAAATGCACCACGCAAACGCTCACGGCCAGTACCGCGACGGCGACATAGTAGGGCAGCGCAGCTTCCACGCCCCAGACCACCAGGCCGCCGTACGTCAGGAGCGCGGCGGCCCAGGACAGCATGGCGATCGGCTGTGCCTGCGCCAAATCGATGCGAGAGGCGGCATGCACGAAGGCGATGCCGGCCAGTTCCAGCGCCAGTAAGGAGATTGTTGCGAGAACGGTTCCCCAGAAACCTTCGCCGAAGTTTAGAAGCTGCGCTGTGAAATGCAGCAGGACAAACGTCCAGGCGAGGAGCCACGAATTTACCTGTCTTCGCGCATGGTGTCGCAGCATCGACCAGAAGACGAACGCCAACGCAGCGAATGCGATCAGGTGAGGGATCGAGGAATAACGCAGCATAGGCAGGCCGTAAGGGAGAGAAGCAAATTTGTTCCATCATAGAGTGCGCCAGCCGCCAGGGAGCAATTATTTTATGGAAATGCTCGGGGGGTTACATACCCCGCAAACCGGCATATACGGCCAGGCACGAGGTTAGACCGGTGACACCCACCACGATCCATCGATAGGTTCCCGACAGGCGGTAAGGGTCGGGCAGGGCCGTCATGGACAGAACCACCAGAAAACCAAGCACCATGGGAAGTAGGAAGGCATTCATGACTTCCACCCATATGGTGAGAGCCACCAGATCCGGAATCGTCGCCACCATCACGGCGCCGGCCACCACCCCGATTGTGAAGACCACGTAAAACCAGGGTGCCTCCAGCGGGTTGTGTTCGAGCGAGTGTTTGTAGCCGGTTACCTCGCCAAATCCCCAGGCGGCAGCCAGGGAAACTACGACTGAAGAAATCATGGCGGCGCCGAGGACGCCGAGGCTGAACAGCAATCGCCCCATGGCCACGCCCATAAACGGTGTTAACGCGTGGGTGATATCCCCAATGGTATTCAGGCTCGCATTGGGATTTACTTTTCCGATGGTGGCCGCGGTGGCTACCAGGACGGCCGCCATCACCAACTGAGTGACGACTGCGCCGATTCCGGTGTCCCACCGTGCGTCTCGATAGTGTTCGGGGCGAAGCCCTTTGTCCGCGATGGCGGACTGCTGATAAAAAATCATCCACGGCATGATGACGGCTCCAATATTGGCCGAGACGAGATAAAGATAGGCCGGGGAGGACAACGGAGCGTGCATCAGACCGGCCTTCAAGTCGTGGCCGTGTGGGTGGGCGGCAATGGCAACCCAGAAAAATGCAAATTCAAAAAGACCCAGGGCGATGGCTACGCGCTCCACGCGACGGTACGAACCGGTCCATACGACGAGCAGCAGAAATGCGGCTGCCAGGGCTACGCTGAAGCCCCGCGGCACACCGAAAAGCTGACCTACCGCGGCAACGCCGGAAAACTCGGTCAGCAGCGCTCCAATGGTGGCCACCGCCAACCCGATAACGGAGACCCAGGCCCAGCCAGAGCCAAATCTTTCCCGAATGAGTTCCCCATGCCCCTTGCCCGTGAACACGCCCAGTCGCACCGTTAGATCCTGCACGACAAAGAGAACAGGAATGAGAAGAAACTGCAGCAGGAGCAGGCGGTAGCCCCATTGGGCGCCGCTCTGCGCGGCGGTAATGATGCTGCCGACGTCGGTGTCGGCAAGCATCACAACGATGCCGGGACCCATCACAGCCAGGAAAAGTCGCCAGCGGGTCGGGATTCGAGAAAGGGCGGGAGTCGCGACGGTTTTCACGAAAAAAGCCAAACCTCAATCCTACCGGGTGCAGGAAGTACCTCTTGAATGTCGAATAGCTTTCTCATTCGATGTCCTATGCTGCCATCCGGAATTATCTGCTTTACGTCCACGGCGTGCCTCTGCTGAGCGGCGATAGCAGTGTCATAAGGCGACCCTAGCATGGGCCCAGGTTCCTAAAACGTGACGAACAGCACATATTAGTCTTTTTTATAAGAACACACTGGGTCGCACGCGCCGTTTCGCGGGACGAAGCGGAGCCCGGACGATTGTGGATTTTGTTCCATTGAATGGGTGAACGCATCGATCGTCAGGCCTGCGCCAGTCGACCCATGGGGGGGATACATGACTGGGAGCGATGATACCGTGACCCGGGTCACTGAAATGGGCCAGCCTTTTCGTTAGGCTCCAGACGGAACTGAAAACGGCCTGATTTGAGGGAGTATTTCTATACGCGTTTCAGGAGGGGTTTATGGACCAACTTCGTGTGCCAGCCGATTCTTCCACCGGTGCCGGACTGCGGCTCGGAACCTACAAAGCAAAATTCAAAACGATCCTTCTCGGTGTCGATTTTTCCGGACCCGTGGTTACCGCGCTGAACGCTGCAAAATCTCTTGCGGACCAGTTTGGAGGCACGCTTTTTCTTGTGCATGCCGTTCCTCCGGTACTGTATGGTCCCGGAGCCACCCCAGAGTTGTTGGAGGCGGATCTGGACACCGCTCGCGCCCAGATGGAAGTCGTCGTTTCCAAGGCGAAACTCGGATCGATCCCCCATCGCACTGTCATTGAATTTGCCGAGCCGACAGACTTGATCGATGGGATTGCACGGGCGCAGAATGCGGACCTGGTGATTGTGGGTTCCCATGGCGCCGATGGCTTGAAGAAACTTGCCTTTGGATCGGTCGCTGAAAGCGTGCTTCGCAGGGTGCCGTGCCCGGTGCTGGTCATTGGTCCACATTGCCGCGAAAACCTCGATACCATTCGATCCATCGTCTTCGCCACGGACCTGGAAACGAGTGCATTTCGTCCGGCGCAGTACGCATCTTCAATCGCAGAGGAAATGAACGCTCGGCTGACGCTGCTGCACGTAAGAAAGCCCGGGCCCAAAGCGATGGGGAGTTCCCCGAACGGCGAGGATCGTTTGCTGTTGCAGGAATTGCGACAGCTTCTACCTCCGGATGCGGAGCAATGGTGCGAGCCCAAGGTGCGCGTCGAGGTAGGCAATGCCAGCGAAGAGGTTCTGCGAGTTGCGCAAGCGGAAGCGGCAAACCTGATTGTGGTCGGCGTCCGAGAGAGTTCAACGCTGGCGGATCACTCTCCCTGGTCGACGCTGTCGCAGATCATTCGCGGTGCCGAGTGCCCTGTGCTGGGGGTTCGCGGTCATCTTGTCTGAATCGGGGACGCGCTCGCGGATCTTCGACGTTTCATGCCTGGAGAGGCGCGCTTTTGCACGATATCGCCCGATTGGGATCGATGTCTCGACTGTCCTGTCGCAGGTGCGGCGATAGGCTGACTCGGGATAAATCTGTATGATTGTGATGGTGGTCACTGTGCCGGCGACACCATATCTCCTAAGCTTCAGACTGTAGAGAATCCAAAGAGAATGATGGCTTTCCGGCGAGCGGGGCAGCACGTCTTGCCGGGCCGATCCACGAGGTCCGTTGGCTCGGCGACAAGCGACAGGGTATAGCAGGCGCTATGGCGGCATTTGGCAGTTTCGCAATCCTACTCGGTCTGGTTTTGTGCGTCTACAACTTTGTGGTGGGCGCCTTCGCACTGCGACAGATCGCCGTCCATCCACAAGCCAGCTTCGGACCGGAACGTCTGGCGGAGTCTGCGCGACGCGCCGGAATTGGAAGCTTTATTGCCCTAAGTGCGGCCGCTTTTGCGTTGATCTATTGTGCGTTTACCAACGATTTCTCAGTTTCCTACATCCTCCACCATTCCAACCGGGCATTGCCGTGGCCGTATAAGTTTGCCGCGCTGTGGTCCGGGCAGGAAGGTTCGCTGCTGCTATGGGCGTGGTTGCTGGCTGCCTATGGGTTTGTCCTGCGTGTTCGGCACAAGGTGGACGTCAAGCTGACCGCCTACGCCTCCACTATCCTGGCCGCCGTCCAGATCTTCTTCACGCTATTGATCGTGTTTCCAGCGCCGCCGTTTGCGCTGGTGCAGGGAACTGTGCCGGCGGATGGCTTCGGTTTGAATCCGCTGCTGCAATATCCGGAAATGGTGATTCATCCGCCGATGTTGTACCTGGGGTATGTCGGATTCAGCGTTCCCTTCGCCTTTGCGCTGGGTGCCCTGATGATGCGATACCCGGGTGAAAAGTGGATCCACATTACCCGTCGCTGGACCATGGTTACTTGGCTATTTCTCACCTGCGGCATTTTTCTCGGTATGCATTGGGCCTATGCCGTTCTGGGCTGGGGCGGCTACTGGGGCTGGGACCCGGTCGAAAATGCTTCCCTGATGCCGTGGCTGACGGGCACAGCATTTCTGCACTCCGTGATGATGCAGGAAAAGCGCGGCATGATGAAGTCCTGGAACGTGTGGCTGATCTTCACCACGTTCATGCTGTCGATTCTGGGCACCCTGCTGACGCGAAGCGGACTGGTCAGCTCCGTGCACGCATTTGCCGAGTCGTCGATCGGAACCTGGTTCTGGGTCTTCCTGCTGATCGTGCTCAGCGTTTGCCTTTTCACGTACATATTGCAGCGCAACCATCTGCAATCGGAGCACAAACTGGAGTCGCTGGTATCGCGCGAATCGAGTTTCCTGTTCAACAATCTTGTCCTGCTGGCAGCCTGCTTTACCGTGCTGTGGGGAACGCTGTTCCCGATCATTTCTGAATATGTGGAAGGCTCGAAAGTCACGGTCGGTCCGCCGTTCTACAACCGGGTGGCTGTGCCGATCGGAATTTTCCTATTGCTTCTCACCGGCATTGGTCCCATCCTGGCCTGGCGTAGCACTTCCTTCAAGAGCATTAAGCGAAACTTCTTATGGCCGTGTATCGCGGGAGTGGTGACGGCGTTGGTTCTGATGGCGGCCGGCATGCGTCCATGGCAGGATATAGGCACGCTGTACTCCTTGATGACCTTCTCGCTGGCGGCGCTTGTGATCACTGCGGTGGGCAGCGAATTCTGGCGCGGCGCTCGAGTGATTCAACGCCACACCGGCAAGAACATGCTGCTTTCGCTGGTACAGTTGACGCGACGCAACACCCGTCGCTACGGCGGTCACCTGGTCCACATCGGCGTCGTGATTGTATTTATCGGGCTCGCGGGTTCTGCCTTTAATCAGTCGAACGAGCAGGAAATGGGATTTCATGACTCGATGACAATTGGGCAATATCGGCTGGTCTGCCAGAGCTATACCCAGGACTCGAATGCGAACTATGACAGCGAATACGAATTGCTGAACGTGTACAAGAATGGAAAATTCCTGACGCAGATGGCGCCGGAACGGCGCTTCTACCATGCCAGCCAGCAGACCGAGACCATGGTGGCGAATCATTCCACCTTGGAACGCGATCTGTACGTGGTCTACGAAGGCAGAAATCAGGACACCAATCAACCCATCATCAAGGTCATCCTGAACCCGCTGGTGGCCTGGATCTGGATTGGCGTGGTGGTGATGGCATTCGGTACGTTGTTGGCACTGGTTCCAAACATGAGCGCGGAACAGGCGACAAAGCCGCGCAAACAGGTGGAAGAAGAAGTGGCGCTTTCCGCAGGGGCAGGGGACTAATCCATGCGCGCGATTCGACCACACACACGCATTTTCGATCGCTCTCTATTAAAGATCTGGGCGCAACTTTCGGTGGCGTGTCTGCTGCTGCTGTTTATGGCGGGCGCCAGCAACACGCCCGATCGTTATCAGCAACTGGGCCATAAGTTGATGTGTACCTGCGGCTGTGGTCAAGTGCTGCTGGAATGCAATCACGTCGGCTGCACCGTATCCACACAAGAAGAAGGGGAGTTGCGGACTGCGCTGGATCGCGGCGATAGCGATCAGTTAATTCTGCAAAATTTTGTGCAGAAGTACGGACCCACGGTTCTCGCCGCGCCTCCGGAAAGCGGCTTTAATCTAGTCGCCTGGATTGCGCCGGGCGTGGTCTTTCTGCTGGCCATGCTGGGCACGGCGTTGGTGATTCGGAAATGGAAATTGCATACGGTCGCGATGCCTGCGGAGATCGCGACAGACCCGCACACGACAGCGATTTTGGATAAGGTCCGGAAGGAGACCGAACTATGATGATCGCGGTGGCGTGCGCTGCATTTCTGGCCTGGTGGAAACTCAAGCCCGTGGCGCGCGAAAAAGATGTGGTTGTGGAACCGATTGTGGAGGGCACTCCTCCGCAGGACGGGAAAGAGAAAGATTTATGACCTTGATGACACTCCTGGCTTGCGCAGCGCTGTTGGCTGGCATCTTCGTATATGTTTTCTATCCTCAGTCCAAAACAGAGGAGCAGACGCAGAAGACGCGCCTGGAGTTTCTGCGTGAGCGTAAAGATACGATTTACGAAAATCTTCGCGACTTGAACTTTGAGTATCGGGCCGGCAAATATCCGGAAGAAGACTACCTGGCGCAGCGGGCGGGTATGGAAAATGAAGCGGCTCAAATTCTTGCAGAAATTGAGTTCCTGGAAACCACCGTGCATGCGGCCTGAACTCATCACTCCTATGAATTGAACTCAGAAAGAGACTCAATGAGATTGCAACGTTCCTTCTTGTTTTCGTTTTTTCGCGTCCGCACTGTCCTCCTGTCATTTTTGTGCGCGGTTGTTTTACTTACGACAGGCACACGCGCCGTCATGGCGGCTCCCATATCCGGTACGGTCACGAATCAAACCACGAAAAAGCCCTCTGCCGGCGATAGCGTCGAGCTGATGCGGCTTGGGATGGAAGTTGCCGCCAAGACCACCACCGACGCCCAGGGGCATTTCACGCTAGATGCTACCGATGGCGCTCCAATGCATCTGTTGCGCGTGATTCACGACAAGGCGACATACTTTCGCCCCGTACCTGCCGGCACCGCTACGGTGAATGTGGATGTGTACGATGTCGCGGAAAAAGTCGCAGGTGTTTCGACGGAGGCCGATGTGGCGCGGATCGAAGCCAGTCCTAACGGTCTGAGCGTGATTGAGAATTTCTTTGTGAAGAACGCTTCATCTCCTCCTCGGACCCAGTTCGGACCGCGAGCCTACGAAATCTATTTACCGAAAAACGCGCAGGTCGTTGCCGCCGCCGCGCAAGGCCCGGGCAGCATGCCGGTACAAACACCGCCCACGCCCCTGGGGACGCCGGGTGACTACGCCTTCGTTTATCCGCTGCGTCCCGGAGAAACACGCTTCCAGGTCAGTTATCAAATTCCGTACACAGGCAGCTTCCAGTTCCATCCTCGAGTGGCAGCGCCGGTAGATAATCTCGCCATCATTCTGCCGAAGAGTGTACAGTTTGTAGGCACGCCGGTCGGCGCGTTTCAGCCGATCGATGAAGACGTAAAGGTGCAGACGTATCTTGCCAGGAACGTCACGCCGCAATCGAAGCTCGCATTTACAGTCTCCGGTACTGGATTGCTTCCGCAGGAGAATGCCGCGGGTTCGGACAGCGGGAACGGTGCGCCGACCGCCGGTGCAGATCAGGGCGCCATGGGTCCGGAGGCAACGGCGCAATCCGCAGCCGCCAGCAATACGCGGCCTGGAATAGGACTCGGGGTTCCGATCGATACGCCGGATCCGTTGCACAAATATAAGTGGTGGATTCTATCGCTGGCTGCGGTCTTGCTGGCAGTGGGCGCTGCATTTCTGATGAAGCAGAACCAGCCTGTCGCGGCTACTGTCGGTGGTCCTGCCGTTCCGCTTGCAAACGTTCCATCGGCGACGAGGCCGACTGAGGGCTATAAACCTCCTCTTGCCGCTGGCGGAGCGCGCGCGACCGGTACGGAGTCTCATCGTTCCAAATTGATGGAGGCGCTGAAAGAAGAACTGTTTGCGCTCGAGACCGAGCGACTGGAAGGTCGTATCGCTCCTGAAGAATACGAAAAACAAAAGGGCGCTTTGGAGATCGTACTTGTCCGCGCCCTGCAGTCGGGCAAAGCGAAGAATCCCGCAGAGTCGTTGTAGATTTCGCTGGTCGACGATACGCCGTGGCGCCTACGCGCGAGGACTAACTGTCGACCAACGTTGGGTGGAAATTGACGTTGCCCGCGCGAGGTATTTCTTGTGTTGGCACGGTCTGAACCGGCTTCTCGTGCAACAGCAACTCGGTCGCCCGCACCCGAGGATCGCTGTGGAACCACCGTTGAAAGGCTTTGTCCTCCAGCAGATTTGTAATTGCCAGCAGCGACATTCCCTGGTGATGTGCCATCCAGGAGCGCACCAGTGTGTATCGCGCCCCTTTCTCATGCGGAGTGCTATCGGAATAGTCTGCGGACTCGTAGAAACCGAACTCACCTAGCCAGCCCAGTTTTTCCATGCTGTGCAAGTTGGCCAGCGCGTGCACTGGGTCGGCCTCCAGCGCCAAAACAGTGGCGTATGGCGCAATGACCAGCGAACCTTCCGGCGGCGGGTTGATCGCTAACGTGGGCACGCCAAACGCGTGATATTGATAGTTTCCCTCCGGATCGCGTTGGCTGTGGCTGGCTTCTGAAATTCCCCACGGCACACGCTGGCGAGCAACATATTCTCTCTGGGCACGCACCGCCCCGGGCAACGATTGTGCCAGCAGAGTATCCGGAGAGGTCTGCATCCAAAGCGTCGGCATCATGTACTCAAACATGGTGCCGGACCATGACAGCAGCACCGGGTTACCGTCGATCATGATGGTCTTGCGGCCGACTCTGAACCAGCTATCCTGCAGCACATCGCCCTTGGCGATGGCGAGGAACATGGCAGTGCGGGCCTCGGAGGCCAACAGGTCATAGCAGGAATCCAGCCGTCGTTCGTGTTCGATGTCATAGCCGATGGTCAGCAGGCGACGATATGGATCGACCAGTCCCTGGTAATCCGTCGCCTGGAACATACGATCGCTGATCGTCGCAATGGAATTCAGGTCGTCGATGAGCGTGGTCAACTGCGTTTCACTCTCTGCCAGAGCTGACAACAGTTCGTCGGCGAGAACTTTGTTTTGGCTGGTGGTGTCCTGCGCTTTTCGAGACAATGTTGAACGTAGCTCGCGGCAAGTCCGCAACGCATTGTCGGGTGCGTAGAAATCGAGGGGATGAAATTCGAAATTCTCCAGCGATTGCAGTAGCTGAGAGAACTTTGGCTGCAACCACGGCAGATAATCGGCAACAAATTTCTGAATCGCTTGAAGCTGGGTTGTCGCCGCGCTGCTCTCCCCAGTTGAGGGCAATTCAAGCGACAGAAGCGTACCCAACCATGCATCAGAGGGCGCTTTCCGATCCGCGCGCAGCGTAGATTTTATTTTCGTCTCGACCGCCGAAGGCGTCTTGGTATCCATCACGATGTCGAGCAGGCCTTGCCGCAACGCCGCCAACATCGGGGTCTCCAGCAACTCGAGCGTTCCCATTCGCAGACTGCAAAGGGACGCCAGAAAATTTCCACTGTCGACCGTGGAAGCAATGAAGGGGCGGATGGATTCAAGCGTGGTTGTGGTATACCAATTCAGCAAATGCCCTCTCCACTTGGGAATGCGGTCGAGGGTTTGCAAGTTCGTCAGCGTCTGCTTCGCATATTCTGGGAACGTCAAATATCCAAGGATGACGGCGGCCTGGCGCGCATTCAATTGCAACCCGGCATTGGTCGGCGAGATGCGCAAGGCCTCGCGATTTCCTTCTTCCTGTACATTGTCCGGCACCAATCCGTGATTGCCCTCTGCGGCATATTGCGCAAAATAGCGCCAGGTTCGCCAGGCAATCTTTCGCAGGAATCGTGTATCCGCGGCGGAAAGATTCAGTTCCAGGTGGGACGATCGATTTAGCCACCAGGTGATCGGCTTGGCCAGCGACCACAGAATCAGAATCGGCAGCGCCCACGGAATTGCCGATGGCCGAATTGAGACGACAAGAATCAGCAGGACAGCAGAAAGCAGCGGAACCAGGCCCATTGTGAACTCGACGGGCGTGCGCTTGCTCATTCCTGTTTCGGCTTCGGCTGCGGTCTCCCATTCCAGCAGGCGTTTGCCCGTGACAAAGCTTCGAACCAGGGATCGCACGATGGCATCGACCATCAGAAGAGTTTGATGCGCCAGGAGTGCGAAGTTGAGGGCGGTCGAAAACAGCAATACCAGGGAATCGCGAACAGCTTGGCGAACATATCCGCGCTGCTCCGCCACGCTGGCTCGAACCAGGGAGAACAGAAATTGCACGACCACTGGGACGATGACAATCAGCAGCGTTGCCAGCGTCCAGTAACGAGCGCTTCCAGGAAGCCAAAGCCAGCCGGCCACCAGAAGCAGGAAGGTCGCGGGCTCAACCAGGCTGCGTCTTAAATTGTCGAAAATCTTCCATCGAGAAATGTTAGAAGTAGGGTTTCGTACCAGCTGACCTGAATCATTCGGTACACGCCCCAGCAGCCATCGCAAAATCTGCCAGTCCCCACGAACCCAGCGATGTTTCCGCCGATTTTGTGCGCTGTAATGGGAAGGATAGTCATCCATCACCTCAACATCTGTCAGCAGACCCACGCGGGCGTAGGCCCCTTCAATCAAGTCGTGGCTCAGCAGGGAATTTTGCGGGAAGCGACGATCCAGGACTTCGTGCAGGATTTGAATCTCGTACAGTCCCTTTCCGGTGAAGATGCCTTCGCCGTACAGGTCCTGATAGACGTCGGAAATAGCGCGCGTGTAAATATCAAAACCTGTCTGGCCAGAATAGATTGCAGCCAGTCGTGAGCGCGCGACAGAATGCACAGCGATACCGACCCGAGGCTGCATCAAACCATAGCCCTGGGTCACGATGCGTCTCTGCGGATCGAGAATGGCGCGGTTCAGCGGATGCGCCATCGCCCCCACCATGCGATGTACGGAATCGCGTGGTAGCTTCGTGTCGGAGTCGAGTGTCAGAACATATCGCATTCCATTCAGAACGGTGGGATCGCCAGCTTTGTACGGGAAGCAATCCATGCCGCCCATCACCAGGCGATTCAGGTCCAACAATTTTCCGCGTTTGCGCTCCCAGCCCATCCAAACGTTCTGTCTTGGGTTGAACACTCGATGTCGATGCAGCATCAGGAAACTGCCGCTCGCTGTGCCTGCGTACCGCCGATTCAGATCGTCAACCAACTGGCCAGCCAACGTCACCAGGGGATCAATATCTCGCTCCAGTGGTTTTTCCACGGAATCCGGCAGGTCGGTAACCAGGGCGTAGTGAACATTCGGATCCTGATTGGCCAGGCTGCGGACTTCCAATTCATCCACAAGACCGCGCACTTGTCGTTCGTTCAACAATAATGTGGGAACTGCGACCAGAGTTTTGCAATCGTCGGAAATGCCTTCAGAGAAATCGAGCTTTGGCAATGCCTGCGGTTTCAAAATTGCGCTGATGGTGTGATTCATCAATTCCACCGCGCCTTGAGATACGGGCAGCAGTAGAAGAAGAAACGCGAAGGCCAAACTTCCCAGCGGATTGTATAGGGGCACCAGCGGAAGAATGATCGCAGACATGACCAGCAGGGCAATCGTTTGAATTCCACCGATATAGAAATCGTCCGGGTACGTTCGAAGAATGGTGCGGACACGATCCAGTACGCGAGGGTGGAAGTGGCATCGCGTTCGCAATTCGCTCAGACCTTCATCGACCAGGTAATAGCCAATGTGAGAACGGCGTTTTGTAATCCGCTCGTTTACGCTAGGCTGCTGGGACGCGTCGCGTGCCAGCGTCAACGCCATCTTGGCGACCTCAACTTCATTCAAGGGAGATCGCGCCGCTACCCTCGCAACTGCGAGACGATACATGTCGCGGCTGTCAAAATCCATGTGTGAATATGTGTTCGCAGGATCCTGGCGCAAAATTTCCTCGAAGGGTACCAAGGGCTCCAAAATATTCGCCCATACCGGCAAGCTGACTTCATGCAGGCAGAGCAACGATGCGTTGAGAGCTGCGTCGCTGGCAGGCAGGTTGCTGTAGGCTCCGGGGGCCTGCGCCAGAATTTCTTCGAGAAGCGCCAGTTTCAGCGCGACCGGAAAGGTCCAAAGTTCGCGAAGGCTGAGCGGCTCCTCGGCTTGGAACCCTTTCAAAAAACTGGACAGGCCAGACAAACTCCATTCATATTTTGCGGCGTTCAACAGGGCTTGCGCGACACCAAGAATTCTTGGCGTCTCCACCCCGGTGACGCTGCGGGCAAACGGCAATTTCCCCAGGATAGGCAACGCGCTTTGAATCTCGATCGCGGAGGATCGCAACAGGCGCGTGGCACCTTCCAATCGCTGGATTCCGGGCGTTTTCTCGTGTGTCGGGCGTTTTGCGCGGACTTGCTCATCGGTGTAGCGTGCCAGGGCAAATGCCGATGCTACTGCCAGGAGAGTCTGTTCCTTAAATTGCTTCCCGCTCGAGTGTTGCACCAAAATCGCCTGGCGGTTTGCAAATGCGCGTCCTTCAGCATTTAAATCTTGGCCAGGAATCATGGGAGAATTCATCGGTAGCTCGCCGCCTGCATCTCAAACATTTCCGCGTAGAGACCCCCCAGGCGAATCAGTTCGTCATGGGTCCCCTCTTCTGTCAGCACCCCGTGGGAGAGAACAACAATGCGATCCGTCATTTTCACTGTAGAAAAGCGATGAGAAATCAGCAATGCCATCTTTCCTTTCGTTAGTTCAGCGAAACGCTGAAAGACTTCCTGTTCGCTGCGCGCATCCAGCGCCGCCGTGGGCTCGTCCAGGATCAGCAATTGCGCATCTCGTAGGTAAGCACGAGCCAATGCCATCCTTTGCCACTCTCCGCCGGACAAATCCACTCCGCCTTCAAAGCGTCGCCCTAGCTGTTGGTCATATTTTTCGGCGAGGCGATCGATCACTTCGTCCGCCAGGCTCATCTGCGCGGCCGTTTGAATCCGGTCGAGCCGCTCCCGCTCCTCAATGCGTCCTACCGCGATGTTGTCTCTCGCCGTCATCTCATAGCGCATGAAATCCTGAAAAATCACCCCAATTTCATGGCAAAGGTCGTCCATGTCGTAATCCCTCAGGTCCACGCCGTCGATAAGAATCTGCCCCTCTGTGGGGTCATACAAACGTGTGATGAGTTTTACGATGGTGGTTTTGCCCTGGCCATTTTCTCCGATCAAGGCAACACGTTCCCCGGGACGAAGGTGAAAATTGAAATTCTTCAGCACCAGTCGCGTGGTGCCTGGATAGGCGAATGAGACATTCCTGAATTCGACCCCGTGCCGGATTGGCCGAGGAATTTTGATGGCGTTCGGCTTCGACTTGACGGTCGGCTCCATGGCAAAGAAGGCGAGTAGATCCGTCAAGAATAGAGCCTGATCCGCGACGCCGGACGCATTCACAAAGATTTGTTGCAGGTTTGCGCTTACTTGTAGAATGGCCGTCGTCAAAATTACCAGGACAGCGATCTCAAAACGCCCGCGAATCGTGTCCCAGAGCACCAGAGCGTAGGCGCTGTAGTATCCCGCAGTGGCAAGCAAAGACAGAAACGTTCCTGCAACGAGCTTACGTTTGGAGAGATCGACATTCTGATCGAAAATGGTGTTCGCCATGCCGCTGAAGCTCGCGATCAAAAAATCGCGCAGCCCGAAAAGCTTCAGCTCTTTCGCCGCTTCTTTGCTGCCGCCAAGGTCTCGCAAATAATCCATCTTGCGCCGCAGCGGGGTCTGCATAAAATTCTTGGCGTATCCGAGGAATGCAAAATGGCTTTCACCCAGCAACGCTGGAATGGTTCCAACAATTAACAGCAATAGCAGCCATGGAGAATATTTGGCGATTAACAGCGACAAAGAAATGGTGGTCAACACCAGTTGGATCAGAGTGCCAACCATCTGGATCATGGCGATGCGGTCCGTCGCCTGTGCCTTCGCCCGTTCCAGCCGATCGTAGAAATCGGGGTTCTCGAACGCGGTGATGTCGAGTTTCGATGCGTGTTCGATGACGCGAACGCTGATGTGTTGCAGATAGAGATCGCCGAGAAGGCTGTCGCAAAACCCCACGCCACGGCTCAGAAGGGCGGCAAGGGAGGCCAGGGCGAATTCGAGAACGACGATCCACCAGAAAAATTGCGGCAACGCTATATGCTGGTGCCGAACCAGGACAATGGCGTTAATCAGCCAGCGGGACACCTCCAGGATCGCCACTGGCATCAGCGCCAGCGCCACGCGCAGAGCCATGGACCAGATGACCGTCTTCGGCCCGCATTCCCATACCATCCGCATCACGGGAGGGATATTTCGCATCGCGCTGAGGCGCGATCGCCATGTGTCGCCGTACGATTTGTTAGTTGTCGTTTCCGTCACTTCTGGCCGGCGATGCATCTAAAAGAGTCGGGAATGTTTTCAGTCACGCCGCGACTAATAGTTAGCGGGACTGTGAATGATGTGTTGCTTGGACTGCGATACCTCCAGCTTAGATGAAGAAGTTGGCTTTTTGTTTGTCTTCTTCAATTTGGAGACATTCTCATAAGATTGCTCAATATGGCGCAAAGACCGATTGAATCCTGTGGCGTGATTGGCGATCTGCACACAGTGGCCCTGGTAGCGATGGATGGCACGATTGATTGGTGCTGCATGCCCCAGTTTGACTCGCCCAGCATATTCGCTGCATTGCTGGACGAATCGAAGGGCGGTCATTTCAAGCTGGCGCCGGAACAGGGCGGCACCAACCGCCAGATGTACATGCCGGAGACCAACGTTCTGCTCACCCGCTTTTTGCGCTCGGAGGGCGTTGGTGAGGTGATCGACTTTATGCCTGTCCGCGGAAACAAGGAAGAACAGAGCGAATGGGTGATGCATGAGATCGTGCGAATTGCCAGGGCGATACGAGGGGAAGTCCGGTTTCAACTTGAGTGCGCACCGGCATTCAATTATGCCCGCTCTCCGCACCAGGCTACCGCGATCGAGGGCGGAGTTTTGTTTGAGACTGCGGAAGACCGGATGGTGCTGCTTGGCCCTGGGGATTGGCGGATCCAGGATGGAGCGGCGATCCTGGACTTCACGTTGCAGCCGTGCCAGTCGGCTGAGTTCGCGCTGCGCTACATCACAAAAGAAAACGCGGACGGACTCAACGCGCCCATCGACGGAAACCGACTGATGAACGAGACTCTCGCTTTTTGGCGGGAGTGGCTCTCCCATTGTAAATATGAAGGCCGTTGGAGAGAAACAGTTCTGCGCTCCGCCCTGACGTTGAAGTTATTGACGCATCATCCAACGGGTGCGATCGTCGCATCGCCGACATGCAGCCTGCCGGAGGAGATCGGCGGCGTTCGCAATTGGGACTATCGATACACGTGGGTACGCGATGCCGCATTCACCGTGTTTTCGCTCGTGCGTCTGGGTTTTCCTGACGAGGCAACTGCCTTTATTGAATGGCTCAGCAAACGCATTCATGAAGACGCGGGTGCTCAAGGGCCACTGAATACGATGTACAGCATTGATGGTGTCAGCCATCTTCCAGAGTTCACGCTCGACAACCTGGAGGGGTATCGTAATTCGCGGCCGGTTCGAGTGGGCAACGCTGCTTCGAGTCAGCTGCAATTGGATATTTACGGCGAGATGATGGACGCGATTTATCTGTACGACAAACACGTGTCTCCCATCTCCTACGATCTGTGGATGCGGATCCATGCGGTGCTGATCTGGGTTGCGGAGAATTGGAGTCAGCCTGACGACGGTCTGTGGGAGGTGCGCAGCGAACGGCAGCAGTTCGTGTATTCCAAACTGCTGTGCTGGGTCGCGCTGGATCGCGGTATTCGTCTTGCCAGTCAGCGCAGTCTTCCACTCGACCGCGTCAAACTGGAGACGGAACGGGATCGCATCTTCGCGTCCATTATGAAAAATGGCTGGGACGAGCAGCAGCAATGTTTTACGCAATCCTTCGATTCCAAGTCGCTGGACGCCAGCAATTTGATGATGCCCATTGTCAAGTTCATTGCGCCCAGGGACCCGCGCATGCTTAGCACGATCGATCGCACCATGGAAAAACTTGTCTCCGACAGTCTGGTCCATCGCTATGAACTGGATGGAAAACTTGCAACCAAAGATGGCTTGACAGGGCATGAAGGCACTTTCAGCATGTGTACGTTCTGGCTGGTAGATGCATTGGCACGCGCGAAGCGTCTTGAAGAAGCCAGGTTTATCTTCGAAAAGATGTTGGGCTATGCGAATCACCTTGGTCTTTATTCTGAAGAGATCAGTGCAACCGGCAGCGCGCTTGGCAACTTCCCACAAGCATTTACGCATCTCGGGCTTATAAGCGCTGCTCTGCATTTAGACGAAAAGCTACGGGGGTAGACGTCATTCTCTATACGTCCGAATTACGAGTTTCCGGCGCCGATAACACGTTGTGGAAGCCCATCTTTGGTCCTATCATTCAGCGAGATGGGTGTCTATTTCAGCTATGGGCGCGCCCCGGGGCGAAGATTGAACTTCTGATTGAAGGCGATCCGCCCCGACCTGCAATCGCCATGCCTTCAGATAAAGACGGAATTTATCGAGCCCATGTAGATGGCGCAGGTCCCGGAAAGCGATACTGGTTCAAAATCGACGGAGCCGGTCCATTTCCTGATCCGGCCTCACGCTTTCAGCCGCTGGGAGTGCATGGTCCATCGCAGATCGTTGCGCCAGGCGAATTTCAGTGGAAGGCGAAAGACTTTCAAGCGCCATCGCTTCCAAATCTGGTGATTTACGAGCTGCATGTTGGGACATTCACGCCCGCCGGAACATTTCTCGCGCTGATCGACAAACTCGATTATTTACGGGACCTAGGAATCAACGCGGTCGAGCTGATGCCCATCGCAGATTTTGCTGGGGAGCATAACTGGGGCTATGACGGTGTCTCCCCCTATGCGCCTGCTCATAGTTACGGCACGCCGGATGACTTTCATCGATTCGTCGATGAAGCCCATGCCAGAGAGATCGCCGTCTACCTCGATGTGGTCTACAACCATCTTGGTCCAGACGGCGCGTATCAATCTGCGTTTGCGCCTCAGTTTTACACGAATAAACATAAGACACTCTGGGGCGACGGACTGAACTTTGATAATGAAAGCCGAGACAAGGTTCGTGCCTACTTTATTGAGAGCGCGCTGGCGTGGCTTTACGACTATCACGTGGATGGACTGCGTGCGGACGCAACCGATACCATCCGAGATGATAGCGAGCCGCACTTCTTAACTGAGTTGACGCAGCGTGTGCGTCAAGCTGCCGGTTCAATTGGAAAGAACATAATTCTCATTGCGGAGGATGCGCGGAACGAGCGCAAAGTGGTGCTTCCTGTCGCGCAGGGCGGCCACGGGTTCGATAGTGTGTGGTCGGATGATTTCCATCATCATATGCGTCATCGCCTGGCGGGCGATAGTGACGGCTACTATCACGACTTCGACGGGACGACCGAAAGCATCGCAACAGCGATTCAAGATGGCTGGTTTTTCACCGGCCAATTCGCCAGCTTTCATGGGCATGGTCGCGGGACTAGCCCGGAAGGATTGAGTCTGGAATCGCGGGTTTTTTGTATTCAGAACCACGACCAGATTGGCAATCGCGCTTTTGGCGAACGGTTATCGACACAAATCTCCTATGCGGCGTGGTGCGTCGCCAGCGCGCTATTGTTGCTGTCTCCAGAAGTGCCCTTGTTGTTTATGGGGCAGGAATGGGCGGCGCCAGAACCATTTCTGTTTTTCACTGACCATAACGAGGAGCTTGGCCGCCTTGTGACGGAAGGCAGACGGAAGGAATTTTCGCATTTCTCAGCATTTTCCGATAATGCAAATCATGCGAGTATTCCTGATCCCCAGAAACCGGAGACGTTTCGACAAAGCAAGCTGGATTGGGCGGTTCTTCGAAATGAGGAACACGCGAAATGTCATCGTTGGTATCAGACGCTATTACATATCCGGAAACAGCTTGTGGAGAGGACAACGTTCCAGACGGCTCGGGCATTGAATCGGCAAATCATCGAGGTGTGTTGGCAAGCTTCGCGTGGAATTTGTCGCGCCGTTGTCGCATTGGAGGGGCCGACGGCTGTGAGTGATCCGTCGTGGAGAAGCATGACGATGGAGCTCAGCAGCGAAGAGAGTCGATTCATCGACGATCCTCGGCCCGCCAACTGGGAATCGGAGACAGGTGCGCTATCCTTTGAACGCGCAGGCGCCGTGCTATTAGCTGGCGATGACCTTGTTGGCCTCGCGGAAGAACGAACACAATGATGGATCGAAGAAATGTCAGTGCGACCTATCGTCTGCAACTGACCAACAAATTTCGATTTGCCGATGCTGAAGCCATCATCCCTTACCTTCGAAGCTTGGGCATCAGCCATATTTATGCTTCGCCGATTTTCGAAGCGCGGCCGGGAAGTATAAGTGGCTACGATACGTGTGACTTTTCCCGAATCAACCCTGAGCTTGGCGGAGAAGAAGGATTCAATTCGTTGGTGACGGCGCTCCATCGCCAGGGAATGGGATTGATCATCGATTTCGTTCCCAATCATATGAGCGCCCATCCGCAATGGAATAAGTGGTGGCGCAGCGTGTTGGCCAATGGCCCGTCATCTCCCGTGTCGGAATATTTCGATGTTGATTGGAATCCTGTCAACTCAAATTTGCACGGCAAAGTGCTGCTCGCAATTCTCGGCGGCCAGTATGGCGATGTGCTCGAATCGGGCGATCTGAGGATTGGATACCACGATGGGGAGTTTTGCCTGCTCTACGGCGATTACAACTTACCTCTGAATCCGCGCCAGATGAAAGTGTTGTTGCGCCACCGTTGGCGGGAGGTTGCGGACTCGTCTGGCATTGACGATGCAACACGTCAGGAGTTCGAAAGCATTTTGTTCCATCTGGACCACATTCCGGGCTATCAACAGGTCGGTTTGGTGGCGCGCGCGGACCGAGAGCGCGAGACGGCTGTCGCCACCCATCGGTTGACGCAGGTGATGCAGCAGAATCCGACGTTGCTGCGTCACTTAGAACACGTCATTGAGGAGTACAACGGCGTACCGGGACAGCCGGAATCGTTTGATCTGCTGCATGAATTGCTGGAACAGCAACCCTATCGGTTGTCGTATTGGCGCACGGCCATGCAGGAAATTAATTACCGCCGATTCTTCGACATTAATGATCTGATCGGCTTGCGCATGGAGTATGAACCGTTGTTTCGCGCGGCCCACGTCAAGTTGATCGAGTTGGCTGAGAAGGGCGCGATTGACGGTGTGAGGCTGGACCATATCGACGGGCTGCTCGATCCGCAGCAGTACTTGTTGCAGCTGCGCACAGCGACCGCAAAGTCAGCGCGATCGATGTATCTCGTGGTCGAAAAAATTTTGGTTCGACAGGAATGGTTGAGCCCGGAATGGCCCGTGGATGGTTCCACCGGCTATGAATTTCTCGCTCTACTCAACGGCTTGTGGGTCTATGAACCCAACCTCCACGAGATCGATCAGATTTATCTGCACTTTCGCGAACGCAGAAAGCCCGACCGCGACGCTGTTTACCACGCCAAGAAGTTGATCACAGCTTCCTCCATGGCAAGCGAATTGAACGTGCTGGCGCACGAGCTCAATCTTCTCTCCGAAAAAAATCGTCGTAGCCGCGACTTCACCCTCGACGGATTACAAGAAGCGTTACGCGAAGTTGTCGCATGCTTTCCCGTCTATCGCACCTACATTTCCGCTCAGGGTTTCAGCACCGCCGACGAAATGGCCATCGACGAGGCCATTGGACAGGCAAGACGTCGGAACCCGAGCATCGACTATTCCATCTTCGAGTTCATCCGAAATCACATTTGCCCGGTGCGGCAGCCGGAGGAATCGGAAGAAGACTTTGCGGAACGTCTCCGTTTTGCGATGAAGTTTCAGCAGTACACAAGTCCGGTGCAGGCCAAGGGCATGGAAGACACGGTGTTTTACCGCTACAGTCCACTGGCATCATTGAACGAAGTGGGGACAGGAACGGGTCGAAGGGCAACGACGCCGCAGGAATTTCACGATGCGAATATCCATCGCATGGAACGCTGGCCGAATGCGATGTTGACGACGTCTACCCACGACACAAAACGCGGCGAAGACGCCCGTATGCGTATCCATGTTTTGACAGAGCTGCCCGAGAAGTGGAGATCCAATTTGCTGCAATGGTCCCATCTGAATGAAAGCGCAAAAACGTTGGTGAATGGACATCCCGCTCCCGATAGCGGCGATGAATACCTGTATTACCAAACCCTGCTGGGGATGTGGCCTCCTTTGCAGAAGGCGCCGGATGACGACACCGTGAACCGCATGCAGGCTTTCATGGAAAAAGCACTGCGAGAAGCCAAGGTTCACACCAGCTGGGTCAATCCGTCGAATGAGTACGACGCCGCCGTAGAAAAGTTTGTTCAACAGACCTTGCGCGGCAAGTCTTCAACCGCGTTCCTCGCTTCATTCGCTCCGTTTGCGGAGCGCCTCGCAATCTTGTCGGCGTGGGAGTCGGTGTCTCAAATTGCGCTGAAGCTGATGAGTCCTGGCGTCATCGACACATACCAGGGCGGGGAATTATGGGATCTCAACCTGGTCGATCCCGACAATCGTCGACCTGTGGACTACGAGATACGGCGCCAGCGGCTGGCTGCAATCACGGAAAATATTGTTGACCTGCAACTCTCATCCGAGCAGCGCTCGAAGGCGGTCGCAGCGATCTGCCAATCCTGGTGGAGCGGCGATATGAAGATGCTCTACGTTGCGCAAGGGCTTCGGCTACGAGAGAGGGAGCCGGAGTTGCTCCTCCGTGGCAGCTATCATCCATTGAACGTGGAAGGGCCGAACTCTGACCATGTGATTGCCTTTGCTCGGGAAGATCGTGGCAAGATTTTGCTGACTATCGCGGCTAGATGGTTCGCGACTTTGCTCTCGGAACCAATGGCGTTGATAGATCTAAGAAAGAGCCTTCGACAAACATTCGTCGAGATTCCGGGAATTAAGGCGAGTTCCGCGCAAGCGATGAAATTTGTGAACGTATTGACCGGAGCGACTGTCGATGCCCAGGTTGTGACTGGAGCGATGCGGCTGAACGTTGCAGACAGTCTGGACAATTTGCCTGCGGTGTGGCTGATCGGCGATCAATCATAGTTGTCAAACGCCGATATCCAACGAGGATGCGGTGGCTCCGTCTAGAACGCTTCGGAGGTCCCGGGATCCGGTTGGAATCCGACCATCTGCATGGCGTTGGTGATTTCGTTGTTGCGCATAAAGTAATTCCAACAGAATCCTGTCCGAAGATTCTCCGCCATTAACACGCTGATTCCTAAATCGATGCCAAGCTGATCTTCAGCGAACCAATTGGATTGCGGTTGGAACGCGTCGATAAATCCATAGCGGGTCCACGCTTTTTCGCCGTATTTCTCACGAATGGACAACAGCACATGGGAGCATTCGGCGGGCAGGAAAACCAAAGAGCCGGCGGTTGCGCTGGGCACAATGGTTCCGTCGATACCGCCAAACTGCGGCGGTCCGCCCCAAACGCGATAGCCGGTCGGCGACTCTGAGGCCGTGATCCCCCACAAGTTCTGGTCCATCCACGGAAACTGACGCCCCAAGGTGAGACAAAAAAGCTGATGTGCCCGCGTCGCCGCGACGGAATTGATGAAATAGTTTGCGTGCTCATCGCGCAAATGTCGAAAATCGCACCATGCGTGCGCGTACTGATGGACGAACAGAGGGGCGACACCGCTGATAAATTCGATGCCGCCAAACTCAATAATGGGGCGGGTGACTGCATTCCACGCCGTTGGCGGAATGGCATTTCGCGAAGCGCCGATTGCCATCAGCAGCATGGTCAGCATTTCAGCGTAGACGTCCCAACGATATTTAATGAATCCTGTTTCGGGCAGCCAGCCCATCGACAATGTGTCGCTGCCGTTCAACATCCATTGCCAATCCACGCGATTGTAGAGAGTGGTTGCCAGCGCATGGATGCGGAGATTGCCGCTGAAATACTGGCGACACAACAGAATGCCGGAGAGCAGCAGAGAGGTGTCGATCGAGGATAGCTCCGAGCCGAAAAGTCGCTCGCCACTCTCAATGTCCAGAAAGTGATACAGAAATCCGTGAACATGCGGGCATTGCTCCAGCAGGAACGCCAGGGTCATCTCAACACGCTGCTCGCAAATGGATGACGGCATGTACTTGCGATGCGCTGCAATGCACAGCGCGCTCAAGCCAAATCCTGTGGCTGCGATGCTGGCGACACGGCTCTCAGAGCGGCCAACCGCGGGCGCGTGGTCTCGCACCAGACCGGTCGTCGGATGTGCCTGCTCGTAGAAGTACGCCACACCGCGGCCTTCCATGTCGTCCAACATGGCATCGACGACGGTAGAGATCTGGGTGAGTGGGCGATTGATGAATTGCCCAGGAGGGTGCGGATATTTCTTGGCAACTTCACTTTCCCGCTTCGGCGTCTTCTCTTCCGTGGGAGAGGCCTGCGGTTGTGCGGGAGCCGGTGCCTGCGCCATTCCCGGCAGACCCATCGCCAGCCCAGCAGCGGCGCTTGCCCCGACTCGGCGTATCAAATCGCGGCGTGTAACGTGCTTGTCTTTCAATCGGGCAGCAATCCTTACTTAGCGGGATAAAGGAAGCGGGTCGCCAATCCATCGCTCGTGCGCGCAGCGATCCATCCTACTGTGTTAGACACCAACATGCCACCAAAAGGAGCGCTGGCTGCTGAATATTTATCAAATGAAATTGAGAGCGAGACCACTCATATTGCAACACCTTGTGCAACCTCTTGACAACTTTGTCCGGATTGCCCGCAGGCAATCAAAAGCTCATCCGCATCTGTCATTTTCAGCAACGTCAACGGCGGCGTCGAGTTTCTGCTGGAACAGAGCGATGATCCCTTTCTTCCAACTCTCGGAGAAAAGGCCCTTGCCTGCCAGGTAGCGCTCCATGGCAGCAATCGGATCACTGGATACATATTCAGGAAAGGTCTGGGCTTCAATCAGCGTTGGACCTCCGCCGGAACGAGCGCGCTCCGTGGCCTCCTGTGCAACTCGATACACAGCGACCGCATCGTTGCCGTCGACCGTAATCCCCGGGAAGCCATATCCGACTGCTTCGGAACTGGTATCGTCGCCTGTGCTCTCAAGTTTCACTGAAAGCGATCCGGCCGATCGATGGCTCTGGTGGACAAAGACAATGGGCAAGCTGCGTTGACCGGCAAAGCGCAGAGCGTCATGCCAGTCATTAAGCTGGATCGAGCCTTCGTCGGAAAAAATCATCACAACGTTGTCATTTTTCTTCCGCTGGTTGGCGAATGCGATATCGGTACACACGTCCAACTGCGCGGCGACGGTCGAGGCGGCAAGAACGATGTTCAACGGCGCGTATCCGCAATCATCAAGAGCCGAGCGCCCATTTTCCGGACGTGTGTTATGCCCGTAGAGTTGGCTGAACATGGCGGTGAGCGGTACGCCCTTGAGATAACTCAAAATGAAATCGCGATGTGACGGTGCCAAAGTGTCCGCCGGCAGCAAGTCAATAGCAGCGCCTACCGCCGTGGCTTCCAGACCCACGGAGGAGTAATGATCGTTCTTGAAGCCTGCCTGCTTTTCTAGAATTCGCGCGCGCTCGTCGAGCAGACGGCATTTCAGCATCATGCTGTAGAGTTGCTGCAACTTTTCATGGCTGATGAGCGGATTGGGGTGGCTTGAGTTCGGCGTCGCGACCGGGGTCAGTTCTCTCACTTTTGTCGCCATACTTCAGGTCATCCTCGATATCGATAGTGTAGCTCAGCGATTGGCAGAAATTTTCTTTGGAGCGCATGCACGTGCTGGCTTCGCAGCTGAGATTCTGTCCGAGACGATTTCCACGTTGATGTGCAATAGTCTGTGAATAACAGGGGCCCCGATGCACGAAACCCTTCTATTTTTCTGGGCTTCAACCTGTTTGCACCATTCCCGTGGCCATTTGAATTTCAGATGCGGCTGACGGTGAGCCCGAGTTCTCTTTCGTCAAGAGCTTCGCAGTTGGTGCGCGAGATTTTGCCAAAACTATTCGGCTCACCCGCCATCAGGTGGAATATTCGGCATTGATCCGAACATATTCCGCGGTAAGATCGCAAGTTAGGAATTCACAGGTTCCATGTCCCATTCCTAGATCCACCCGAACATGGACGGTTCGTTGCAGCATGGCTTCGTGAACTTTATCCTTGTCGAAGTCCTGCGCGGCGCGGCCATTGCGGCAAACCGGCAGCCCTGCGATCCAGATCGATGCGCGACCGGGATACATCGGCGCGCCAGAATAACCTGCGGCAGCGAGGATTCGGCCCCAATTTGGATCACATCCGGCGAACGCGGTTTTCACTAGCGGAGAATTCGCAACGCTGCGCGCGATCCGCTTGGCGTCCTCCGCAGAAGATGCGCCTTCGATCGCCAGTTCGATCACGTGGCCGGCCCCTTCACCATCTTCAATCACTTGTCGCGCCAGAGATCCGCAAATTTTCAGCAGTGCTCGCGAGAATGCCTTGGAGTCTTGCTCGTGGGAAGCATGCGCAACCGTGGCGCCGCTGGAGCCGCTGGCCAACAACAGCACCGTATCGTTAGTTGAAGTGTCGCCGTCGATCGAGATGCAGTTGAATGTGGGCTCGATTGCCTCATTCAAGAATTTCTGCAGATCCGCCGTTTCCACTTTTGCATCGGTGAAGATGTACACCAGCATGGTTGCGTGCGGAACTAGTTGGGGAGCGATCATGCCGGCTCCCTTGGCCACTCCAAACAAATGGACCTGCTTGCCGCCGATGCTGATCTCAAGGCTGGCGATTTTCGCTCGCGTATCGGTGGTTAAAATTGCCTCCGCAAATTGCTGCACGTGGGCGGAGCTTTCACCGAGCTGCTTTGCTATCTCAGGAAGTGCAGCGACCAATTTTTCAGCGGGCAGCGGCACGCCAATGATTCCAGTGGAAGAGGGGATCACCTCTTCCGTCTGGCAGGAAAATTCTTTTGCGGCAGCCTTGCACACGGTGAGGCAGGCTTCGATGCCCTGTTCGCCGGTGGCGCAGTTCGCGTTGCCCGCGTTGACTGCGACGAAACGTGCCCGCCCCCCGGATCTGCGTAAATGATCGCGGTCGACCAGAACCGGCGCAGCCACCATGCGATTGCTGGTGAACACGGCCGCGGCGGTTGTGCCTTCCGCTGCGGAAATGCAGGCGAAGTCCGGCTTGCCGCTTGGCTTGATGCCAGCCCGTACAGCGCCAAAGCGAAAGCCCGCCGGAGTGTGAGCGAAGGAGAAAATGGGAGGTGCGAAGGCTTCGTGCGACATTGCCATTATCCTTTTATCAATGGAAGCGAAATTGGATTCCCAGTTATTTATTGAGATGAAAAATATTTCAGTGGCCCGCGGAGATGCCGTCGTGCTGCACGACATATCGCTGCGGGTCGGGCAGCAGGAACACATTGCGATCCTGGGTCCAAATGGCTGCGGAAAGTCCACGTTGATCCAGACCCTTACCTGCCAGCGCTATCCTCTTGTGCGTGAAGACTCGTTCCTGCGAATCTTCGGTCGAGAGCGCTGGGACCTGACCGAGCTGCGTCGACACCTGGGCGCCGTTGCGACCGAGCTGCCCGGGGAGCGTACGCCGCATACAACGGGTCGCGATGCAGTGGTATCGGGATTTTTTTCGAGTTCTACTTTGTGGCCGCACTTCCACGTGACTGAAGCCATGTGGAAGCGGGCGGATGAGATTCTTCGCCTGCTGGAAGTCGAGCATCTTCGAAACAAGCCAGTGGGGCAGATGTCGGCCGGAGAGACAAAGAGAATTTTGATTGGGCGAGCCATTGTGCATCGGCCAAAAATCCTTTTGCTGGACGAGCCCAGCAACGGGCTGGATCTGGCCGCGCAATGGGAGCTGCGGCATACGATGCGGCGGTTGGCGCAGCAGGGGACAGGAATCTTGCTGATCACCCATCATCTCTCCGACATTTTGCCGGAAATCGAGCGAGTGGTGATGATGCGAGCGGGACGAATCGTCGGCGATGGAGCCAAGGCGGAGATGTTGACCGCTGACCGCCTGCAGCAGCTGTTTGGCGTGGAAGTGGAGCTGGCCGAGCGAAATGGTTTCTATCATGCCTGGTAGATTGCCTCGGACGGCCACTCTATACCTGTAACGGAACCAGGTGTTCCTTGATGCGCACCGGACCAAGGACCGCTGTGTCCGGCAGCGTGCCGCGGGCCATGGCAAACTCATCACAGGCGTTCAGCCGCGGACAATTCGAACAGTCCTTGTAAATTTTATCCGGCAACGCAGTGCGATCGACCGGCACAAACCCGAAGCGCTGAAAAAAAACAGGAATGCGAGTAAACAGGCAAACGCAGGGAACGCTATGGCTTTCCGCTTCTTCAATCAGAGCTTCGACCAGGTAGCCGCCGGCTCCGCGGCCTTTGGCCTTTTCGCCGACCGCGATCGAGCGGATCTCAGCAAGATGTGGACCATAGAGGTGCAGCGCGCCGCTGCCGAGGAATTCGCCGTCGTCGGTCTCCACCACGGTGAAGTCGCGAATGTTTTCGTAGATTTCTGCCGGGCTGCGTGGCAACAGCGTGCCATCGTAGGAGAGGCTGCGAATCAGACCGTGAATTGCGTCTGCATCCGGCAAACGCGCCTTACGAGCCCGCATGTTTTCCTCCCCGCAACGCGACAGCAGTTGCACCGCCTAAATCATCCGCAGGTTCATTGGACGCATGAAGAGTGGCGTCGGATTCCGTCCACTGCGATGCTCCAAATTCGGCGAGCGCCAATGCCTCACGAACGCGAGAGCGTGCAGTCCCGCCGATCACGTCGTGGCAATCGAGCGTTGCTTCCAGGGTGATCGCCGTAAAAAAGTCCTCTTCAAACGCCGGGCTAAATTCTCGCAATTCCTGCAGCGTCAGTCCGTTCAATTCGCACGCTTTGCCCAGGCAATGACGCACCGCACTGCCGATGATTTCATGCGCGGTACGAAAGGCAACGCCTTTATGCACCAGGTAGGTTGCCGCAGCCATTGCGTTCAGAAAACCATGGGTGGAGGCGTCAAGCATTTTGTCTGGACGGAATTGAAGCGCAGATGTGAAACGGCCCAGCAGGGAAAGCATGGCGTGCGACTCTTCGGTGGCTGCGAAAATCGCTTCCTGCGTTTCCTGCATATCCTTGTTGTAGGCCAGGGGCAGGCCCTTCAATTGCAGCTCGACGGTGTGGGAGGCCGCAATGATACGACCGGACTTCGCCCGCGCTAGCTCCGTCAGGTCAGGATTTTTCTTTTGGGGCATGGCACTGGAACCTGTCGAAAATGCCTCCGGCAAATCGACAAAGCCAAACTCCGTTGTCGCGTAAAGAGTGACCTCCTCTGCGAAGCGGCTGACATGCAATGCAATCTGCGCCAGCGTCTGCAAATATTCCAGGACAAAGTCTCGATCGCTGGTGGCGTCCATGCTGTTCGACGTCGGCGCATCGAATCCAAGTTCGTGGGCGATCATGGCGCGGTTCAGTGGCAAGGTCGCTCCTGCAACTGCGCCGGAACCGAGCGGGCAAACATTCAACCGCTTCGCACAATCTTCCAGTCGAGAATGGTCGCGCTGCAGCATGGATACGTACGCCAACAACCAATGCGCGACCAGCACCGGTTCGGCTCGCTGCATGTGCGTGTAGGCTGGCATCGCTGCTTCGCCTGCGGATTTCGCCTGTGCCAGGAAGGCCTGCATCCACTGATGCAGATCGGTCTGCAGGGTTGCGATCGAGTCGCGCACGTACAACCGCAGGTCAGTGGCAATCTGTTCATTCCGGCTGCGGCCGGTGTGCAGTTTCAGCGCGGTATTCCCGATGCGCAGTTTTAATTCCAGCTCAACAAAATGGTGCACATCTTCGGCGTCCGGATGTTTCTCGCGGGCAGGACCGCCCGCCTCAAAGTCTGCCAGGATGCCGTCCAGACCATCGCGAATCGAGCGCAACTCATCTTCCGATACCACGCGCAGTTCCGCCAACGCGCGCGCGTGCGCCTTACTGGCGACCACTTCGTACGGAATCAGCCGCCAGTCGAAGCGAAACGAGCGTTGCCAGCCATCGAACGTTGCGTCCAAGGGCTCACGAAATCTGCCCGACCACATTTTCACCGCACAGTCTCCAGGTGCTTCTTCAAGTGCGTGAGGGTTCGCGCAGGCAGGCCGAGAATGCGAATAAATCCGGCAGCATCTTTTTGGTCGTAGCTATCGCCCATGGTGAACGACGACAGTTCCGGCGAGTAGAGCGCGAACTCACTGGCGCGACCTGCAATGCTGACGTTGCCTTTGTAAAGTGCGAGCTTCACGGTGCCGGTCACGCTCTTCTGAGTCGTTGCGACGAAGCCATCCAGGGCTTCGCGCAGCGGCGTAAACCACAGTCCGAAATAGACAAGCTCGGCATACTTCAACGCGACCTGTTGTTTGTAGTGCTTCACTTCACGCTCCAGCGTCATCGCCTCCAGCTCGCGATGTGCAGCCATAATCAACGTGCCACCGGGTGTTTCATAAATGCCGCGACTCTTGATTCCGACAAAACGGTTTTCAACCAGATCAATCCGACCAACGGCATTGCGCGCAGCAATTTCGTTCAGCAGTTCAAGCAGCTGAACCGGCTCGAGACGCATGCCATTCACCGACACAGGCGTGCCTTGCTCGAATCCAATCTCCACTGTCTCCGTGCGATCGGGCGCATCCTGCGGCGAACGAGTCCATACCCAGGTGCTCTCCAACGGTGCGTTGCCCGCATCTTCCAACTCGCCGCCTTCATGGCTGATATGCCACAAATTGCGATCGCGCGAATGAATCTTGGTGCGACTTTGTTCCACTTGGATGCCATGCGCCTCGGCGTAGTCCAGGCAATCTTCACGCGACTTCAAATCCCACTCGCGCCACGGCGCAATGATCGCCAACTCCGGCGCAAGGGCTTGGTAGGCATGCTCAAACCGCACCTGATCGTTGCCTTTTCCCGTCGAGCCGTGCGAAAGCGCATCTGCGCCCTCGGCAAGCGCCACCTCGACTTGATGCTTGGCAATGACGGGTCGCGCCATGGAGGTGCCCAGCAAATATTTATCTTCGTACACCGCACCTGCGCGCACCGTCGGAAATACATAATCCGTCAAAAATTCTTCGCGCAAATCCAGCACAACGGCCTTCTTCGCGCCGGTCGCATAGGCCTTCGCCTTCACCGCGTCCAGGTCCTCTCCCTGACCGACATCGGCGATCATCGCGATGACATCCATGCTGTAGTTTTCATTCAGCCAGGGAATAATGATGGACGTATCGAGGCCGCCGGAATATGCCAACACAACTTTCTTTGCCATGTGAAGCTCCTTTTTCAAATCTTGTTAATAGGACGATTGTGTCGAACGCTTCCGCGGGACGCGAGTGAATGGCCGCACGCCTTCAATGTGCGAACTCGTCACATCGGTCAGCGGTGCGGCGTCCAGCAACAGCAGAAGGATGGCTTTCTGCACGTGCATCCGATTCTCCGCCTGATCGAAAACGACGGACTGCGCGCTGTCCATTACCTCGTCGGTGACTTCGTTGCCTCGGCGCGCAGGCAGACAGTGCATGAACACAGCGTGCGGCGCTGCCAGCGACATCATCTGACTATTTACCTGGTAGGAGGCGAAAATCTGCTGACGCAGATCCGCTTCGCTCTCCTGTCCCATGCTGGCCCACTGATCGGTGTAGATGGCATCCGCGCCAGAGACAGCCTCGCTGGGTTCGTTCACGCAGGTGACAGTACCCGCGGGAACGTCTGCAGCGTTTGCGGCCAGCGTTTCAGCTGCCGCGAGGAACTCCGGCTTCGGCTCGTAGCCTTTGGGCGAGGCGAGCTTGATGTTCACGCCGGTCAGCACCGATGTCAGCAGCAGCGAGCTGGCAACATTGTTGCCGTCGCCGACATAGGCCAACTGCAATCCGCGTAGATCACCGAAACGCTCTTCCAGCGTAAATATGTCGGCAAGAGCCTGGCAGGGGTGCTCGATATCGCTAAGCGCATTCACCACGGGAACGCGGGCAAACCGCGCCATTTCCGTGATGGTTTCGTGACTGAAGGTGCGCAGCACAATCACATCGATCCAGCGCTCCAGGTTGTGAGCAACGTCGGCCAGCGTTTCCCGTTCGCCTAGGCGCGAACCTTTTTGATCGATAAAAATTGCGGAGCCGCCGAGCGTGTTGATCCCGGTTTCAAACGTAAGGCGAGTGCGGAGCGAATCTTTTTCAAAGAACATGACCAACTGCTTGGCTGCGAGCGCCTGCCGATAGAGTTCCGGCTGCGCTTTCACGGCGTGGGCAGCGTCCAGAATCAGTCGCACCTCCGCCGCGCTCAAATCGCGAATCGAACAAAGGTCCCGTCCTGCAAGCGTGTTCGGTCGCTTGGCAGTGGAGAGGGAAATGGGATCGTCCTGCGCGAGTGCAGTCGACTTCATCGTGTACGATTTCGGGGTCATGCGTGGGCTCCTTGCACTGCGGCTGAAAGATTCGCAGCGGATGCGCTGGACAAAATTTCATCCAGCGCTTGTACTGCCTGATCGATATGTTCTGGCTGGACGATGAACGGCGGTAAGAACCGCAATACTGTCTCGCTGGTTCGATTGATGACAATGTGTCGTTCCATCATTTGCGCGACCACATACTTTGCCAGATCGGCATTCGCAAGTTCCATCCCCAGCATCAGCCCCTTGCCGCGTATTTCCACAACGGCGGAGTGGCGCTTGGCTAGAGAGTGCAATTGTTCGAGAAAATATTTTCCCATGGTGCGAATGTGATCCAAAAGGTTGTCGCGACGCATGGTGTCAATGACTGCGATTGCGACTGCGCAGGCGAGTGGACCGCCTCCAAATGTGGTGCCGTGCATGCCAGGAGAAAGCGCGCGCGCAGCCTCTTCCGTGCACAGCATCGCGCCAATCGGAATTCCGCCGCCGAGTGGCTTCGCCAGAGTGGTCACATCCGGCAGGATGCCGTAATGCTGATACGCGCACCACTCACCGGTGCGGCCCAGCCCGCTTTGGATTTCATCGGCCAACAACAACGCGCCCGTTTGCTGAGTCAAGTGTCGCGCCGCCGCGAAAAATTCTTTTGACACAGGGCGGATACCGCCTTCCCCTTGCACCGGCTCCAAACAAACCGCACAAACTTCGTCGGAGAACTTCGCTTCCAAATCCGCAACGTCGTCGAAGCGCACAAACTCAACGCCAGCCAGCAACGGCTCAAAGGGTTTGCGGTAATTGGGCTTATGGGTCGTCGAGACCGAGCCCATGGTGCGGCCATGAAAGCTGTGCTCCAACGCCAGAATTTTCGTTCCCAGTCGATGGCCTTCTGACCGGCGCAACGTCGCGTGAGCACGCGCCAACTTCAACGCAGCCTCCCACGCCTCGGTGCCGCTGTTGCAGAAAAACACTCGATCCAGTCCCGTCATCTCCGTCAGCCGCAACGCAAGCTCTGCCTGCCCCGGATGGTAAAAGAGGTTGGAAGTATGCATCAGCTTTCGACTCTGTTCGTCGATGGCGGCCAGAATCGCGGGATGCCCATAACCGAGCGCGCACACGCCGATACCGCTCAGCAGGTCAAGGTAGTGGACACCGTTCTCATCCAGAAGATGAACGCCTTCACCGCCAACAAAACTGATTGGAGTGCGATCGTATGTTCTGACTAATAATTTCGATTCCGCGGTGCGAATGTCGTTCAGTTTCATGCCACCATCACCTCCGTGCCTTGTGGGGTTCTTGCCGAGCAAATATCGGGCAATAACGCTGCTGAATCGGCGGGAAAGATGCGTACCCGCTGCACGCCACCCAACAACGCCTCGCGACATGCCCCCAGTTTCGGCAGCATGCCACCGCTGACGACGGCGGTGCGCGTCAGCTCTGGAATTTGTTTCAACGTAAGCCAGCGCATCACTTCGCCGTCGGCTCCGCGAACTCCCGGAACATCGGTCAAAAATACGAGTACGTCGGCATGGCAGGTCATCGCGCAGGCCGCCGCCATCTCGTCGGCGTTGACGTTGTAGTATTCGCCGTCGAAACCGAGAGCCACGCTGGAGAGAACCGGGATGGCGCCCATCTGCCAGATCGCGAGCAGCCAACGCGGATCCGACGACGCAATCTCCCCCACATAGCCGAGGTCAGGCGCAGTGCGCTTCTTACGAGCGCGGAATACCAACCCATCACCGCCAGAAAGTCCGACCGCAGCTTGGCCGTGTTTGCCGATCGCTGCCACTAATTGCTTGTTCACGCGGCCGGCGAGCACCATCAAGGCCGCATCGCGTGTTTCCGCGTCGGTAATCCGCAGACCCGCGATAAATTCACTCTGCTTGCCAAGTTGTGCCAGCGTGCGAGTCAGGGCCGCTCCACCACCATGGACCACGGCGACTTGATGACCATCGCGCACCAGGTCGACAATCGCCTGCGTGCTGCCGCGCAGCGTGGACGGATTTTCCAGCGATGCTCCGCCGAGTTTGATCACAAATTTCATGTCAGCCCCTCCTGCTCCGGCCAACCGAACAGCAGATTCATGTTCTGCACCGCCTGGCTTGCCGCACCTTTCAGCAGATTGTCTAAACATGCGACGACGATCAGGCGTTTTCCGTCGCTTGCCAAGGCAAATCCCAGGTCGCAATAGCTGGTCCGCACTGAAAATTGGATCTCCGGCAAACGCGTGCCATGCCACCGCACCATGGGGGAGTCGGCATAGAAACTCCGAAAACACGCATCAATCTCTTCCGGCGTTGAATGTTTCTTCAAGTTCACATACACCGTGGAAAAAATTCCCCGGGGAATTGGCAGTAGATGCGGAGTAAAAATAATGTCCTGCGCTTTCAATCCAAGCTGCTCCAAAAGTTCCCCGGTATGCCGATGGTTGAAGACGGAGTACGCCGATAGATTGTCGGCGGCGTGCATAAAATGCGTTTTTGCGGTCGGCGTCTTTCCTGCTCCGGACACTCCCGACTTCGAATCGCACACAATGCCGCGTTCCAGATCGATCCGCTTTTCGCGAACCAACGGAGCCAGCGCCAGGATGACGGAGGTGGCATAACATCCTGGATTGGCCACCAGCTTCGCCTTTGCAATTTCGTCACGATGCAGTTCCGGCAATCCGTACACGGCCGCTTGCTGGATAGACTCGGCTGCAGCGGGATCGTGATCCTCAAGCTTATAAATAGCTCGATTCGTTTCCTCGTCCAGTCGCCACGCGCCGCTCAAGTCGATGACGCGCACGCCGTGTTCCAACAGCTTTGGCACCCATGCCCGCGATTGCTCATGCGGCGTTGCCAGGAACACGACGTTGATTCTCTGCTTGGCAAGCGCATCCCAATGAAACGGTTCCACGGTCACATTGCGCGCCCCGTTGTTGTCCGCAAGTTGCGGATGCAGATCTGTCAAGGCGACGCGCGCGCCCTTTTCTTCTTCCGGGCGACCGAAAAAGAATGGCGCGTGTCCGCGCAGCCGCGGATGATGCAGCAGCAGGCGTGCCAACTCTGCGCCGGCATAGCCACCGACGCCGAATACTGCGGTTTGGTGTTGAGGGGAAGTCATGCTTCGAGTAAATTCTCCAGGCGCTGGCGCAGGCTGCTGGCGTGTTTCTGGTCCTGGCAAATAATCAGGACCGTGTCATCTCCGGCGATGGTGCCCAGCACTTCCGGGATATGCTCATGATCGAGCGCAGCGGCGACCGGTTGAGCGCTGCCCGTCGTCGTGCGAAGTACCAGCTGATTCGTTGCCTGCCGAACAGCCAGCCCAAAATTTGCGAACACATCATCCAGCGACGGCAGATCGTCATTCCCAGCAGAACCGTTGGGCACAGCATAGCCATTCGGTCCCTTATATAAACGCAAATCGTGAATATCGCGGGAAAGCGTGGCCTGAGTCACGTCAAATCCCCGCCGCACCAGCTTGCGGCGCAGTTGATCCTGGCTAACGACAGGGCCTTCGCTTAGCAACTGACGAATCGCATTGTGACGTTCATTCTTCATGGTCGAATCCCCGCAAAGCGCGGCTTTTCTTAGTGTATAACAATACAATCCTGTGCATAAATATGCAACGATCAAAATCGCATACTTCAGATTGGTTTGGATTTAGGATGGTCCAATGACTTGGAATGCGCTATCGTGGGTGGCTCCTAAGCTCCTTTGGATCGCACCTTTGTTGGCTTTCCTGATTCTCCTTGCCGGTGTCGGCAGACCAAAATCCGCACGCGACCTCGGCGGTCGGATTGAGTTTGCTCCAAGTCGAATGGAATTGGCGGCCTGGGCAGTCATCTTCATCTGCCTAATGATAGGAACGATTGATTCATTTAGGCACAGTCAAGGTCAAATCTTGAACTTGCTTTCAGCAGCGGCTCCTGCGTTGTTGGTACTCGTAGTCGTTTCCTATGTTCCGGGTACCATAATCATCACAGCAGATGGCCTACAACAGGTCTATTGGTTTTCGAGAAACAAACATATTCGATGGGAAGAAATCGTAGAAATCAAGACTGGTAAAAAGACGCGCATCGTGACGATTACCGGCACCAATCGCACGAAGATAATTCACTCAAACCAACTGCCAGACAGAGCGCGATTCCTGGTGGAACTTAAACTGCATTGCGGCGGGGATCTGCCTCCAGATTTTCCACGAGAGTCTCATCCTTCTAAGAGCTGACATCCCCGTCTGATATAAGGGCCTTGCATGACATTTGACCTGAAAACGCTGAATGATGTTTTTTTTCGTGCCTGCAGTGCCGGGGACGAGCGGGTGATGCAGTGGCGGGATGCTGCCGGGAAGTGGCAGCCGATCACCGGGCGTGAACTGTATCAGCGAGTCTTAGCGTTTGCAGCCGCGTTGTCCGCCTGGGGCATCGTAAAAGGCGAGCGGGTCGCGCTGCTCGCGGAAAACCGTTGGGAGTGGGCTGTCACCGACTTTGCCGTGATGGCGCTCGGTGCCGTGGATGTGCCGCTTTACCCCAGCCTGACCGCGCAGCAGGTGGCTGCGATCCTCGCGGACTCCGGGGCGCGCATCGCGGTGGTTTCGAGCGCCCAGCAGTATGAAAAAGTTGCCGCGCTCCGACACACGACTCAAATTGAACGCATTGTCATCATGGATCACGCTCCCGAAGTGACACAAGCCGTCTGGTTTGGCGATTTCATGCCTGATCCTCGCGCGAACGGCGGAAATTTTGAGCGAGACAGCAATTTCGACCGGCGCGCCTACGATGTTCAACCGGAAGATTTGGCGACCATCATGTACACCTCCGGCACAACCGGTGAGGCCAAGGGGGTTATGCTCACCCATGGAAACATTGCCTCAAACCTGAATTTTTCCACCGCCGCATTTCAATGGGATCGTCGGGATCTCTGCATCTCGTACCTTCCCCTGTCGCACATTACCGCCCGGCACGCGGATTACGCCCTGCTCTGCCATGGCGCAACCATCGCATATTGCTCACCGTTTGATTTGTTGAAGCAGGCCATGGGAGAAGTGCGACCGACGATTTTTGTCGGAGTACCCCGCGTCTACGAGAAAGTGCGCCAGGAGGTGATGCGCCGCGCACACGGCTCGCGTATGACCTCGACCATTCTGCATTGGTCATTGCGACGAGGTGGCAAGAATCGTGTCGCATTGCTCGCCGGAAAGACGCCGCAAAAAGCATCCTGGAAGCTCGCGAATCGCCTCGTGTTCCGCAAAATCCAGCAGGGATTTGGAGGTCGCGTGGGCACGTTTGTTTCTGGAGGTGCCCCCCTCGGTCTCGAGACGGCTGGATGGTTTCTTGATGCCGGCATTCGCATCCAGGAAGGCTACGGACTGACGGAGACCTCGCCGGTGGTCGCGCTCAACACTCATTTGCCGTGTCGCATGGGGAGCGTGGGAAAGCCGCTGCCAAACATCCAAGCCAAGCTGGCTGCGGATGGTGAATTGTTGTTGCGCGGCCCGTCGGTATTTCAAGGCTATTGGAACAAGCCGGAGGCGACCGCCGAAAGCTTCGATGCGGATGGATGGTTTCTAACCGGGGACGTGGGTCGTTTCGACGAAGATGGTTTTCTCTACATTACCGACCGAAAAAAAGATTTGCTGAAAACTTCCGGCGGCAAGTTGATCGCACCCCAGCCGATTGAAAATCAATTGAAGGCGGACGCATTGGTCGGCAACGCTGCGGTCGTCGGCGACAAGAAGAAATTCGTTTCCGTCATCATTTCTCCAAATTTTCCCGTGCTCGAGGCCTGGGCGAAGGAGAAGGGAATTGCCGCTGAGAATCGCCAGCAATTGGTTGCACATCCTGAAGTGATGGCACTGTATCAGCAAATTGTCGATCGGGTAAACGCTTCGCTGGCCAGTTTCGAAACCCTGAAGCGCATCCATGTCGTTGCGGACGAATGGACAATCGATTCCGGCGAGATGACGCCCAGCATGAAACTGAAGCGCCCCGTCGTGGTGCGGCGATATACACAGGAGATTGATCGCTTCTACGGGGAAGAGGTGTCGTTACATCGGTAACGACACCGCCTGCTATTCCAGGTGCACTGCCTCGCATTCCTCACCGCCATCTCCGACGTACAATCTGAAGATATAAACCAATTACCCATTGAAATCGTGTTCAAGGAGAAAGCATCATGCGGGTTGGAATTCTGACGGGTGGCGGGGACTGTCCCGGCCTGAACGCTGTGATTCGCGCAGCCGTGCGCAAAGGCATTTTTCATTACGGCGATGAGTTTATCGGCTTCCTGGAAGGCTGGCGGGGCGTTCTGGAGGACAAGACGACGTCTTTGACCATTGAGAGCGTCTCCGGAATCCTGCAGCTGGGTGGCACCATCCTGCGTACCTCCCGTACGAATGTCCGGAAAAAGCCGGGCGGCATTGAGCAATGCATCGCCACCATTCAGCGCAACAGATTGGACGCGCTGATCACGATTGGCGGAGATGATACCCAAGGCGTGGCCAACGCCCTCATCGAGAAGGGTGTCCCCTGCGTTGGCGTGCCCAAGACCATTGATAACGACCTGAGTGGCACAGACGTCTGCTTCGGCTTCGATACCGCGGTCAGTATTGCCACCGAGGCCGTCGACCGGCTCCACTCGACCGCTGAAGCCCACAGCCGCGTGATTGTTTGTGAGGTGATGGGCCGCGATGCTGGCTGGATCGCTCTTTATAGCGGAATCGCCGGCGGGGCGGACGCGATTTTGGTGCCGGAAAAGCCGATCGACCTGGATTCGGTGATCGAGGTGATCAAAGAACGCCGGGCTCGCGGGAAGTTCTTCAGCATTGTTGTGGTGGCGGAAGGCGCCAAGATGCCGTCTACAGGCGAATTGGCCACACACGGCAAAGTGGTAGATGAATTCGGCCATGCCCGCCTGCTCGGTATTGGCCAGTACGTCGCGGATGAGATTGAGAAGCGCACTGGCTTCGAGACCCGCTCCGTCAACCTGGGCCACACACAGCGCGGTGGGACCCCTACGGCGTTTGATCGTATGCTCGCTACCCGCTACGGTTCGGCTGCGATCGACTTGGTGCACAAAGGGAAATTTGGTCGCCTGGTTGTGCTGCACGGTACCCAGATCACGGATATTCCGCTGGCCGACGCTATCGCGAAAAATCGCACCGTCAGCGATGACCTGCTGGCGCTGGCGACGGACTTGCAGGCGGTCAGCAAGAAGTAATTCACATGCAGCGTTTTACGGGTAGAGAGACGGCCAACCTGCAATGGGTTGGTCGTTTTTTGTTTTCCAACACCGCCAAAGCGCTCTCGCGCGCTGCACGGGGGCTTTACGCGAGCCAGGGAATCAGCGCCGCCACAACCCAATCAGCAGCGGGGGATTGGGTAGTTGCCCCATCCAGTTGTGCTTTCTTCCCGATCATTGCCAAGGGGGAACATTTCACCGACATTCCACCGGCGAAGACCCGAAGAAATGGGTTGAATTCCGTAAGAAAACGGCCTATAACCAAAGTCCCACGCTGGCTTCGAGCCCAGCGACTCAGAGGATTTCGGAGAGTGTATGGCAGGTTCAGTCCACAGGAAAATCTCACCTTCCGGTTCTGCGGCAGTGTCGGGCAACGGTCCCCGCGCCAACCAGCGCCGCGCCGCACTGACTCTTTCGCATGCCATGTCGCCTGCCTGGGAGGCGCGCGAGGTGATGGATATACGCCAGGCCGCTGACTATCTGGGGATTAGTTCTGACAGCCTCTACAAGTACGCCTCGGAGAGCCTGATTCCGGCATTCAAGCTGGGCAATCGCTGGCGTTTCAAGCGGTCTTTGCTGGATCACTGGATGGAACTTCAAAGCTCTCACGGATTGGAAGTCGCGCCGGAAAAAAGCGTGAAGCCTAAGCAGAAAAAGCCGGTCAGTCGCGCTCATTGATCATTGCTGCGCATGTCGTTTGTTTCCAGTTGACTATGCCTGTTTTTGCCGCCATCTCCACGACGACAAAGGCACTCGACATGAACCCTACGTATTTTCCCTCGCCGGCAAGGTTTCGCGCGTGGCTGCAGAAACACCATCCAGCAGCCCAGGAATGTTGGGTAGGTTTCTACAAACGGGGCTCCGGCAAGCCCAGCATGACTTGGGCCGGAGTCGGTCGATGCGGCGCTATGTTTCGGCTGGATCGATGGCGTCCGGAAGAGCATCGATGCGACCGCCTATGCCATTCGGTTTACTCCGCGAACGTCCGGCGGCACATGGAGCAGTGTCAATATCCGCCGTATCCAGGAATTGACGGCTCTCGGTCTGGTGCAGCCTGTGGACTTGGAGGCCTTTGCACGCCGCTCTAAAGCCAAGAGCGGGATCTACGCCTATGAGAATCGGTCGAGCGCAGAATTCACGGATGCCCAGTTGCGGAAGTTCAAGGCCAATCGAGTGGCTTGGAGATTCTTTCAAGCGCAGGTTCCCTGGTATCGGAAAACAGCGACCTGGTGGGTGATCAGCGCGAAGAAAGAGGAGACGCGCCAGAAGAGGTTGGATACTTTGATCCGACACTCCGAACATGGCGAGGCGATCCCTCAGCTGAACCGAAAACCGAAGTCCACCTGCTAATGCAAAGCCCTCGTTCGAGCGCAGTTCCGTCCCCATTTATCCACGCTTCCACAGCCAATCTCCAAATCTGCACCAATCCTGCGCTTGCCCCGTTTGGCTCAGAATCCTACACTGAACCGTCTGGTAAATCCCCGTCCGCTGCGACTCGAACCTTGACCCGGAGTCATGCTCGCCAGCCCGAAAGTTACGACCCTCCAAGTGTAGATGTTGCAACGAATTGCAAAGGTAACACAATTAGTAGCGGTATTGGCTTGACAGACGCTACGGACAGCGGTACTTTCCCTCTACGGGCTTTTAGCGGAGCGGATGACCGCATGAAGCCAACGAAGCTAGATGGATCGATTCAGCGATTTCAGATCGATGCAGTATGCAGAAGTTTGTCTTTCCGGAATGCACGCCGCAAAAGTCAGGAATTTATCCCGTACCACTTGAACAGCGGAGCCAGAAGAAGGCTTGAGACAGAAAAATGCAGGTTCGGCATCCTATTCCGGAGAGGCCGAAACCAGCGCAGAATTCAGAACCAGGAGATGCCAACATGGCCGAAACAACCAAGACGCAAACGCCCATTGCAGCCACCAAGGCTGTTGAAACCGCCCCGATTTCCAGAAGTGGATCCAGTTCAGCTGGAACCGGGACTGGCCTGCAATGTAAGCGTTTTTTCAGTCGTCCGGATGTTTCGCCCTACGACGAAATTCAGTGGGAATTCCGCACCGCGTCCATCGTGGACTCGAAAGGGAACAGCATCTTCGAGCAGAAGGATGTAGAAGTTCCCGCAGACTGGTCGATGACCGCGACCAACATTGTTGCCAGCAAGTACCTGCATGGCCAGGTTGGTACTCCGCAGCGCGAAACCGGCGTGCGTCAGCTGATCTCGCGGGTTGCTGAGACGATTCGCGACTGGGGTATTGCAGGCGGCTATTTCCGCACTCCCGAAGACGCCGTCATCTTCCATGATGAGCTGGTGCACATGCTGTTGCATCAGAAGGTGGCCTTCAACTCGCCGGTGTGGTTCAACGTGGGCTGCGATCGGCTGGAGCCGGATTCCCAGGCGCAGAACTGGCACTGGAATCCACACACCTGCGCGGTCGAGTTTTCCGCCACGGGCTATCGTAATCCGCAGTGCTCGGCGTGCTTCATCAATTCTGTGAAGGACTCGCTCGATTCCATCCTGACGCTGGCCAAGACAGAAGGCATGTTATTCAAATGGGGTTCGGGCACAGGAACCAACCTGTCCACCATTCGCGGATCAACGGAGAATTTGTCCGGTGGTGGCGTGGCCAGCGGTCCGTTGAGCTTTATGCGCGGCTTTGATGCCTTTGCGGGCGTAATCAAGTCCGGCGGCAAGACTCGCAGGGCGGCCAAGATGGTCATCCTGAATATCGATCACCCGGATATCGTCGACTTCATCGAGTGCAAGTCGAAGGAAGAAGCCAAAGCCTGGACGCTGATGCGCGCCGGCTACGACGGATCGGGTCCGGACTCAGAAGCCTTCACGTCCATCTTCTTTCAGAACGCCAACAATTCCGTGCGCGTCAACGATGAATTCATGCGCGCTGTCATTAATGACGACGATTTCTCGACCCGCTCGGTCAAGGACGGCGCTCCATTCAAGAAGTATAAGGCTCGCGATCTGATGCATAAGATCGCCGAGAATACCTGGCACTGCGGCGATCCCGGCATGCAATACGACACCACAATCAACAAGTGGCATACGTCGAAAAACACTGCCCGGATCAACGCCTCCAACCCTTGCTCGGAGTACATGTTCCTGGATGATTCGGCATGTAACCTTGCCAGTTTCAATTTGATGAAATTTGTAACTCCCGCAGGCACATTTGACATCAGTTCCTATCGCCACGCCGTCGATATCTTGATCACGGCCATGGATATTCTGGTGGATAGCTCGGGCTATCCGACGGAAGCAATCGGACGCAACTCCCACGACTATCGCCCGCTGGGACTGGGATACGCCAACCTGGGCGCTCTGTTAATGGCTTTCGGCCTGCCCTACGATTCCGATGCGGGTCGCGATTTCGCTGCCTGCCTCACCGCCATCATGTGCGGCCAGGCATATTTGCAATCGTCTCGGGTAGCGGAGCAATGCGCATCTCTTCCTGCCGCCACTCCATTGACCCAGTCGATCGAACGTCAGGGGGGTGCTTGCCCGGGTTTCTATGTGAACCGCGAGCCGTTTCTGGACGTCATCCGCATGCATCGCGCGGAAGTAAACAAGATCGGCCGGTCGCACAATGGTTCGGACCCCTTTAGCGTTCCGCAGTTGGATGAGTTGATCGAAGCCAGCCGCGATTGCTGGGATAAGGCGCTGGCCCATGGCGAAAAGTTCGGCTATCGCAATTCGCAGGTCACCGTTCTGGCGCCTACCGGAACCATCGGCTTCATGATGGACTGCGACACTACCGGAGTTGAGCCGGATCTGGCGCTGGTCAAATACAAGAAGCTGGTTGGCGGCGGCATGATCAAGATTGTGAACAATACCGTTCCGGCGGCGCTATTCAAGCTGGGGTATAGCAACGAAGATGTCGACGCCATTGTCAGCTACATTGATGCGACCGGAACCATTGAAGGCGCACCAGGGCTGAAGGCGGAGCATCTGCCGGTCTTCGATTGCAGTTTCAAGGCATCGAAGGGCACGCGCAGCATTCACTACATGGGCCACGTCCGCATGATGGCCGCGACTCAGCCATTTATTTCCGGCGCTATTTCGAAAACGGTGAACCTGCCCAACAATGCCAGCGTGGAGGACATTGCGGAGGCCTACATTGAATCCTGGCGTCAAGGATTGAAGGCCGTCGCGGTGTATCGCGATGGCTCGAAGGGCACGCAGCCATTGAACGTGACTGACTCTGTCGCCAGTGGAGGGAATTCGGCGCTGGATGCCGTAGCGGAAAAATTGCTGCAATCCATCGCCACGCTGCCAATGGATAATGCTGCTGTCGAACCGCTGGTAGCGCAGCTCGCTGCGCATTCGACGGAGCGGGTGCAGCTGCCTGCGTCCAGTTTGGAAACGCTGGCGCGCGCCACCATGCAGAATGTTTCCGGTGTGGTGTTGACTCAGCAAGACCCGAACGCACCACCGCGCACCGTTCGCCATCGTCTGCCGGAAGAACGGCCGTCATTGACCCACAAGTTCTCCATCGCCGGACACGAAGGCTACATCACCGTAGGGCTCTATCCGAATGGGCAGCCTGGAGAGATCTTTATCAAGATGGCGAAGGAAGGCTCGACCGTCAGCGGATTGATGGATGCGTTCGCCACCGCGATTTCTCTGTCGCTGCAACATGGCGTGCCGCTGAAGGTGCTCTGCGAGAAATTTTCGCATCTGCGCTTTGAGCCGTCAGGCTGGACCGGCAATGAGGAAATCGGCTTCGCCAAGTCCATCATGGATTACATTTTCCGCTGGCTGCAGTTGCGATTCCTTTCTGGAACACAATTGCCGCTGTTCGCTGGACTAGCTGCGCAAGCGGCTGCTGCGGAAATTGAAAAGGCCTATGTTCCAGAGCAGCATCAACCTGCCCGCGGAATGGGAGCAACAACGGCGCCGCAGGGCGGAATTCTGCCGGAGATGCATGCCAGCCACGGTCAAACCCAAACCAGTCTGCACATGGAAGATCGCGGTTTGGTTCATGCTGCGGATGCCATGCGCGGATTTGTCGATATGGGAGATGCGCCCACATGTCACACCTGCGGCGCCATCATGATTCGTAACGGTAGCTGTTACAAATGCGTAGAATGCGGCAGCACCAGTGGCTGTTCCTAGCTCGCTCACAGCAGAAACTTTGAATTTGTGTGGGTTTACGCATAAGGCTGAACTTGGACCCCATAAGGCTGAATTCGGGACCCCATAAAGCTGAACTGCTTTTCCTTCACGTGAGACTGGAGTTTACGCCGCTACGGTCCAAGCTTTCTGACAGCCGCTCAGCTTTCCATGAGCATTGAGAAAGTCGCTATGTCGCATGAGCAGGCAAAAACGGACCAGATTGCCGAGCCTAGACTGAACGACGTATGCCGAGTGCTCGCGCTAGATGGGGGCGGGGCAAAGGGTTTTTATACTCTCGGAGTACTCAAAGAAATAGAGGCGATTTTCGGGGCCTCTCTATGCGAGAAATTCGATATTGTCTTTGGCACCAGCACCGGAGCGATAATCGCTGCCCTCATCGCACTTGGCCATACGGTCGACAACATCCACGATCTGTACAAGCGGCATGTTCCCACCGTCATGTCCAAGAGATACCCCTCAGCCAAGACCGAGGCGCTTTCTAGGCTCGCGACCGAGGTCTTCGGAGACAAGACGTTCAAAGATGTGAAAACAGGGATAGGAATAGTAACGACCCGCTGGCTGACCGAACGGCCCATGATTTTCAAAGGAAATGTTTCGCAGGCATACGGTCGAAAGTCGACATTCACTCCTGGGTTCGGCGTAACTATCGCTGAGGCAGTCGAGGCATCTTGCTCCGCCTACCCATTTTTCCAACGAAAGCGAATCACGACATCGGCGGGTGACACGGTGGAACTGATAGACGGCGGCTATTGCGCAAACAATCCAACTCTATACGCTATTGCCGATGCTGTAGTGGCCCTAAAAAGAGACCGCACCGCTACCCAGGTGGTAGATATGGAAATCGACGCGATCGAAGAAAATACATTTTGCTCTGGAAATCTACACTCCAGATTTACTATCGCTCCGAGTAAGAACTTAGATTGTTGGATCCATCACGCTTGTTATCTTCAGAGCCTCCTACCTGATTAGTGACAAAGCGACATGCTTTTCACCACAAGTTCAGCAAATATTTCTGTGGAAAACCTCGGCGAGGATCTCACAATATCGCGGGCTGACGCCGGAGTGGGATCAAGCCTCTTGATCCCAGCATCCTCGCCGAGTGTGTTCCTCGTTGCTGACACTGTGCCTCGTCCGTGTCCGGCAGCGACTGCCGTTGGAACGAATGGCGCCGTGGCGGATTGTCATTGGCCACGGGCCAGAAGTGATATCTGAGGCGCTGAGGCCAGAGACAATTAGCTCGTGGTCTCGGCCGTGTCAGCGAGGAAATAGGGCGAACTTCTGAATGGCAATCTTTGGAGCCTGACATAGACGGTTCACATCCGCAAGGACCATCACTGTAATCCTGCCGCCAGTTCGCAGTCCCCAGGATTGGGTCGAATGGGAACGGATAAGGCGGACGGAAAGACGTGACCCCTTCGGGACAAGAGCGTGGGAGACCCGGTAGGCTGGGAAGATGGAACTTGACGAAAAGTACCGGTTCGTTCTTGACGTCCTGTTTGCCGGTCTGACGAACAGGAATATTGGCTTCGATTCATCCCTGATCCCGCATGTCTCGCCCGAGGACTTCCAGATTGTGCTCGATCGCTGCGAGGAGACGGGCGCCGGGATCTGTGGCATTGAAATTTTCGATTTTAGTCGTTGGGAAAAATACCACAGGGTGGACTTTCTCGATGTCGTGATTCGCCCGGAGGAAGGGTTGGACTGGGCGCGTCGCCTGGTTCGGCAATATGCGGACCAGCCGAACATCTCTGTTTGTGCGACGTTTTACAGCCCGGAAGATGTAGAGGCCCATCAAGGCAATCCAGATTGGCATAAACAGTACGTTGATCTGGAGGAGGCCCTTGGGGGTGGCGTAAGGGTGCACAAATGCAGTGAGCCCCAGGAGATGATCGCATCACGCGAGATGAGAGATCAGGGCCCCCACAATGACGCCGAGTGACGAGATTCAATCGCTGAAATGACAGATCAAGATCCATTCTCCTAGGGATACTGCCTGGTGCCGTGCTCACTCTATCCACGGGCGAAGATTTTCACGCACGGTCGTGAGCGGAAATAGGGTGGAGTATGAAGGCCATGTGATGAGTCTTTCAACCTCTGCGCTTGCCGCTCTCCACAAGCTTGGATATCGTCGGATCACGGCGCTGCTCCAGCAGGATGGCTGGCAGGCAGGCAAGGACCGGGTCGAACGCATCTGGCGTCGTGAAGGGCTGAAGGTACCGAAGAGGCAGAAGCCGAGAGGACGATTGTGGCTCAACGATGACTCGTGTGTACGGCTCAGGCCGATGCACCCCAACTATGTGTGGAGCTATGACCTCGTGAGTGCGCGAACTCACGACGGCCGCAGTGTGCGCATGCTGAACCTGATCGATGAATCCACGCGGGAGTGCCTGATGATCCGTGCCGAGCGGCGCTGGAGTTCGGCCAAAGTGATCGGCGCTCTCGCCGATGTCATGGTGATGAAGGGAGTGCCAGAGCATCTGCGTTTAGATAATGGTCCAGAGTTCGTCGCCAAGGATTTGCGCAAATGGCTTGCGGATACAGGAGCCAAAACACTGTACATCGAACCCGGCTCTCCCTGGGAGAACGGCTGCTGTGAAAGCTTCAACTCGAAGCTGCGGGATGAGTTCCTGAACGGCGAACTCTTCTACTCAATGAAAGAACTTCGTGTGCTGGCTGAACGCTGGCGCATCCACTACAACACGGTCAGATCACACTCTTCGCTGGGCTATTTCGCCCTGACGTTTTAGCTTCAGCTTGATATTGGAATAACCGAATGGGTGGAAGATCTCTTCCAGGCGCTTGTGCAATTTTGTTTCACTTTTGCACGTTCCTTCAGACACGACGCGCAATGGACCTATGGAGTGCTTTTTGAGTTCAACCACAAATTGATCGAGTTTCCCCGCCGAGAAGACGGAGACGCTGGAGATGGTGTCAGAGAGATAACGATGGAGTTCTTTCGGAGTCTGCGATTTCCAACTTGTACTTATAAATAGCTTAGACGATGCATCCCCGGGTAGCTCTCTAACGAAGACTAAGAGCGGCACAGTCGACTCGCCCATTGCAGTCGGGCTGCATCCGAGGATCGCATATTTGTATCGCTTCACGCCGTTGGCTCCACGCCCGCGCCTGCGACATCCGACGAATCTCGCTGTTCAAAGTCCCACGGACCGATGAACTTAGTCGCCCCAACGATTTCTGTCTTTGCTTGAGTTTCGATAGGATGTTTGCAGTAGCATTGGTCGGAGTATACCATTCGGAAGGTAGGCCAATTAAGGTGAACTCTCTCTCAAATTGGACGAGATCAAAGTTTTGAATTCGGCTTTCCCAAAACGGCAGGAGTTCTCCGGCATCAAGTCCAGCATAGATCTCAGGATCCCAGTACATTGCACACAGGTTTGTGCGCGGAGTTGGAATTCTAGCATTGGAGAACAAAGCTCCCTGGTCAATAAAAACGGCTTCGAGATTCCGACCCCTGTTGGGAATAAAAACGGCTTGTCGCCGATCCCCATGTGAACACCAAACATCGAAGAGCAGAGCACCGATAAAATCTGATCGGTTAACAACTTGAACGAACCACTCGACAGGAAGATACTCATAAGCCGTCGAATCCGCGACGACGAGTTTCGAGCCAAAATGAAGTCCAGATTTCGGGGCGTTCCGCTGCGATGCGCCAATATCAAACCACAATTGTGGAGTTGAATCAATAAAGTCTGCAGTGAGTTCGATCAGCGACCATGCAGGTACTGGCAGGCCAATGTCCCTCATTAACTGCGTTCCAAGAGCTTCATTTAGCAGGACTTTGGAACCCTGGGGATTGCCAACCATCTTAATGACATATAAGTTTTCATCTTCACCACGGACTAGACAGCTTTGGGAGCCGCCGCGCATCTTACGCAGGTATTGCTTTGCTTGGATCGGGCCAAAAGATGTCAACCTGTTCACAAAGAGGCCCCCCTGCCCACTTTAACGGCGCGTTGTGACGGTCCGTTAGCTATTGCCACTACCATGAATTAAGGTCTCAGCCGTGCAAACTTTACATGCGCATGTAATTTTTATACACCCAGATTCCCCTGTGCCAAACGCGCACGGGAAGCTATATGGCCATTACTTTCGTCATGCCAGTACTCTAGACAGTGGATCGGAGTTAATGCTAGTCGATAATTCCTACGGCTGCTTATAAATGAGCATTTGAATCCGGTAGTAGAGCGGAGTTCCTGCTTGTTTTGGATGGAGCCTCTTGATATCGAATTACTTCACATACTAGGTGTTTAGTCCCGGCATTTGATGGATTGGATCGAGAGTAAATCTGTCTGGGGTTTGAGTCCAGGGTTTGCAGAGGTATTCGTAGGGTGTAAGTCCTTTGAGGGTCTTGAGTCTTCGGGCGAAGTTGTAG